>NZ_VFML01000001.1:4536666-5177500 GCF_006715045.1 Amycolatopsis cihanbeyliensis
GCCCGGCCAGTGCCGCTGTCGCCAGCCGCGAGTCCAGCCCGAAGTAGGTGCGCACCGGAACGCCGAGCTGCCTGGTCAGCACGTGCTGGTCGGCGAAGTCGGTGCGGTAGAGCCTGCGTTTGCCGAGGCCGGGTAGCTCGAATCCCGCGGGCCGGGAGTAGTTGCGCACCAGGCCACCGGCCGGATCCACGAAACGGCGGCCGAGCAGGCCGTAGGTCCACTCCGTCGCCGCGGCGCCGTGCCGCTCGCCCGCGCCGAGCAGCACCGCGAGGTCGATCGGGCCCGGTTCGGTGGTGTGCAGGTCGGCGGCCAGCAGGTTGGTCAGGCCCGGTGCCAGGCCCACGCTCAGCAGCAGCGGCGCGGCAGGCGTCATTCGCTCCAGCCGGGCCACGTACCCGGTGCTCGCGGTGAGTTCGACGAAGGCAACCCCACGATCCGTGGCCGCCTTCGCCAGCGCCGGATCCTCCGATCCCGCCGCGTTCACCACGACATCCACATCGGACACTGCCGGACCGAGCGACCCGGGGACCGTCAGGTCCACCACGCGGTCGGCGCGCAGGCGGTCCCGGCCGGCGGCGATCGCGGTCACCTCGCGTGCCGCCAGCTCCGTCATCACCCGGGCGCCGACCGCGCCGTACCCGCCCAACACCAGTACTCGCATACCAGGATTATGCCGCCGGGGTAAGACAATTCAGCGGCGCAAGGTGAGATCACTGACCACGGCGGCATGATCGCTGTAGAACGCACCCGGTCCGTGCCCGCGCATCCGCTCGTCCACCACCAACGACCCGCGCACGTCAAACGGCCCGCGGGCGAAGGTGAAGTCGATCCGCTGCTCGGTGATCAGCCGCTCGGCCGGCAACGGGCTCCAGGTCGTGCCCGGTGCGGCGCAGGTGTCCGGGTTCGCCGCCCGGTAGGTGTCCACGAACCCGGCCGCGGTGACGACCTCGGTGGCCCGTAACGGATAACTCATCCCGAAGTGGTTCGGGCAGTTCGCCCAGCGCGAACGCCAGTCGGCGGCGGGCAGGGTGTTGAAGTCGCCACCGATCAGCACCGGGTCGGTGTTCCCGGCCAGGATCCTCGGCAACTGGTGCTCGATGATGTCGGTGACGTACTCGGTCTGCGCCCGTTCGGCCCGCGCCACCTCCCCGGCCGGGTGCCGTGGCTCCAGCCCGGCCCGGATGCCCGCCGCGTTCTCGTCGATCAGGTATCCGTTCCACGGGTTGGTGTACGGCAACCACACCGAGAACAGGTTCACCTCGCCGCGCCCCGGAACCCACACCCGGGCGCCGCCGAAATGGAAGTCGGTGACCTGCCCACCAGAGGGCTTCGGGTAGACCTCGGTCACCGGGAAGCGGGTGAACAGCCACAGGTTGTCCTGGCCGTCCGGGCGATCGGTGACCCGCACGCCGGTGTAGCGGCCCTTACCGGCACGCCTGCTCAGCGCCCGCTCGATCTCGTCGCCGGAACCGTAGGTCTCCACGCTGAAGAACACGTCCGGGCGCAGCGCGACCACCTGGTCCAGCAGGTTCGCCAGGTTGCGCTCGTCCGGCTCCCGCCCGCCATGGAAGATGTTCCAGGTCAGCACCCGGATCCCGGGTCCGTGCCCCGCGCTCGCCACCGGGGTCAGGGTCACCGCCAGCAGGACGGCGACCAGCAATGCCTTACCGAGTCTCATGGCCCGCCATCCAACCGGTACCGAGCGAACGGTGGATGACCCGAAAGTAGCCAGGACGTCCCCCGCCGGGTGGCGCCGCCGCATATGAGTACACTGAGCAACGGACCCCGCGCGGCGTCCACCCTGTGAACCTCCCCAGGGCCGGAAGGCAGCAAGGATAAGCAGGCTCTGACGGGTGCGCGGGGTCCCCTACTGTCTTTGTGGGCGCGGGTCCGGCGGTGTCGGGGGCGGCCGGTACTCTCGGCGCGTGGCATTAGCGCTGTACCGCAAGTACCGCCCGGCGAGCTTCGCCGAGGTCGTCGGGCAGGAGCACGTCACCGAACCGCTGCGCACCGCACTGGCCTCGCAGCGGATCAACCACGCCTACCTGTTCTCCGGCCCCCGCGGCTGCGGCAAGACCTCCAGCGCGCGCATCATGGCGCGCTCGCTGAACTGCGCGCAGGGACCGACCGCGGACCCGTGCGGCGAGTGCGGCCCGTGCAAGGCGCTGGCCCCGGAGGGCCCCGGCAGCGTGGACGTCACCGAGCTGGACGCCGCCAGCCACGGCGGGGTGGACGACGCCCGCGAGCTCCGGGACCGCGCCTTCTACGCCCCTGCCGAGTCGCGCTACCGGGTGTTCATCATCGACGAGGCACACATGGTCACCACGCAGGGTTTCAACGCCCTGCTCAAGATCGTCGAAGAGCCGCCGGAACACCTGATCTTCATCTTCGCCACCACCGAGCCGGACAAGGTGCTCACCACCATCCGCTCCCGGACCCACCACTACCCGTTCCGGCTGATCCCGCCGAGTTCCATGCGTGAGCTGCTGGAGCGCAATGTGGCCGCCGAGGGGATCGCGGTGGAACCCGCGGTCTACCCGCTGGTCGTGCGCGCCGGTGGCGGCTCGGCGCGGGACACCCAGTCGGTGCTGGACCAGTTGCTCGCCGGGGCGGGCCCGCAGGGGGTGACCTACGACCGGGCGGTCGCGTTGCTCGGGGTCACCGATGCCGCGCTGCTCGACGACATGATCGACGGGCTGTCCGCCGATGACGCGGGCGCGGTGTTCGGCACGGTGGAGCAACTCGCCGAGGCCGGACACGACCCTCGCCGGTTCGCCTCCGACCTGCTGGATCGGCTGCGCGATCTGGTGCTGCTGCGCTCGGTGCCGGAGGCGGCGAGCCGTGGCCTGGTGGCCGCGCCGGAGGAACAGCTGACCAGGATGCTCGGCCAGGCCGAACGGATCGGGCTGGGCACGCTGTCGCGCTACGCCGAGATCGTGCACGCAGGCCTGCTGGAGATGCGCGGGGCCACCGCGCCGCGACTGCTGCTCGAACTGCTGTGCGCCCGGATGCTGCTGCCCGCCGCCTCCGAGGGCGAGGCCGCGGTCCTGCAGCGCCTGGAACGTCTCGAGCGCAGGGCGAGCGCGACCGGGCCCGCGCCGCAGCAGGCCCAGGCCGCGCAGGCCCAGGTGGCGGCCCAGGAGGCCCCGGCGCCGCCGGAGAACCGCTTCCAGCGGCCCTCGCAGCGGGCCGCCGCGGCGGAACCGGCCCCGAGCCCGCCGCCGCGGACCGCGCCCGAGCCGCAGGCTCCCGCGGCGCAGACTCCCCAACCCCCCGAACCGGAACCCGCCGAGCCGGCGTCCGCGGAACCCGCCGCGGGCTCCGGCGGCCTGGACGCGGCGGCCGTGCGGCGGGTCTGGTCGGACCTGCTGACATCCATCCGCAAGACCAGCCGCAGCACCGAGGCCATGCTCACCAACGCGACCGTGCAGAGCGTGGACGGCTCCACGGTCGTGCTCGCGCACACCGCCGAACCGCTGGCCAGGCGCCTTTCCGAGCCGCGCAACGCCGAGTTCATCGCCGCCGCACTGCACGACGTGCTCGGTGGGACCTGGCAGGTGCGCTGCGTGCACGGCGGGGGCAGTGCCGGTGGCCAGGCCCGCTCGGCACCGCAGCGGAACAACCCGCCGCCCCAGCCACCGGCCCCGCAACGCCCCGAGCCCGAGCCCGAGCCGCGCAAGGAGACGCCACCACCGGAACCGGAGGCGGAGCGACCCGCGCCGCCGAAGCCGGCCACCGGCGAGCCGGACATCCCGCTGCCCCCCGAGCCCACCGACGACGAAACCGCCTACGCGGAGCACGGAGGCCCCGCCCCGGAAACGTCGCCGAGCCGATCGGACACCTCGGCCGACCCGGAAGCGGCCGCGCACAGGCTGCTTTCCGAACAGCTCGGTGCGCGACCGCTGAACTAGGTACTCAGCCCGCGACGCACCGCATGGCGCGGCCACACGAGTGCGGCGAGTGCCCCCGCCGCCCACGAAGGCGCGAGGATCTCGCCGCCTGAACCAACGCCCGTTCGGCGTCCACCACGGAGGTCAGCGGACTGATCCGGGGCAGCATCCGCGGATCCAGTCCGCGCGCTGCCTCGTCACGGTGACGTGCCTGGTCGGTCCGCTGGTGCGGATCATCGGTTCGTTCATGGCGGCCACGCTAAGGTTGATTCCGGCCGCTTTGTGACCTGTTTAGCAGTCAGGCTGGCTTCCATGGCGAACACGAGCGCACGCATGCTGCAACTGCTCTCCCTGCTGCAGACCCACCGGTACTGGCCGGGCGGCGAACTGGCCGGTCGGCTGGAGGTCAGCGAGCGGACCCTGCGCCGCGATGTCGACCGGCTCCGTGACCTGGGCTACCCGGTCGACGCCAGCCGCGGGGTCGCCGGCGGGTACCAGCTCAGGTCGGGTGGCGCGATGCCGCCGCTGCTGCTGGACGACGAGGAGGCGGTGGCCATCGCGGTCGGCCTGCGTACGGCGGCCGGCGGCGCGGTGGACGGCATCGAGGAGACCTCGGTACGCGCCCTGACCAAGGTGATCCAGGTAATGCCGCCGCGGCTGCGCAGGCGGGTGGACGCGCTGCGGTCGTTCACCGTGCCCGCGGTACTCGGCGGCGGGCCGACGGTGGACGCGGTGGCGCTCACCGTGCTCGCCCAGGCCTGCCGGGACGACGAGCGGCTGCGATTCGACTACACGGCCCGGGACGGCAGTCGCACCACCCGCCTGGTCGAGCCGCACCGCCTGGTGTCCCTCGGCAGGCGCTGGTACCTGGTGGCCTGGGACGCCGAGCGGCACGACTGGCGTACCTTCCGGGTCGACCGGCTGGCCGACCCGGTCGTCACCGGGGCCACCTTCCGCCAGCGCGAGCTGCCCGCGCCGGACGCCGCGGAGTTCGTGCGGCAACGCCTCACCTCGCTACCCACCCGGTACCGGGTGGAGGTACGGGTCTGGACTTCGGTCGCCGAGGTGGAGCGGCTCGCGCGGTACGTGGGCGGCACGGTCGAGGCGGGCGAGGACGGCTCCTGCCGGTTGCGGATGAACGTCGACGAGTTGGAGTGGGCGGCGTTCATGCTGGCCTCGCTGGCCGCCGAGGCCGAGGTGATAGACCCGCCGGAGCTGGCGGACTTCCTGCGCGCCACCGGGGAGCGGTTCCGGCGCGCGGCCGGCACTCAGCGTCCCAGGTAGGCCAGGATCCCGGCGGCGATCGCCGCGGCGTAGCGCCGCCTGCCCTCGGCCGAGGACATCGCGGCGGCCTCCTCCGGGTTGCGCATGTTGCCGCATTCCACCAGGGCAGAGGGCCGGGTGGAGAGGTTCATCCCGGCGAGGTCGTCCCGGCCGGAGAGCCCGTGCTCGCCGAGGTAGTCGGCGACCGGGAAACCGGCATCGCGCATCCCCTCCCGCAGCGCCTCCACCAGCCGGAGGGTGGGTTCGCCCTGCGCCTCGTTCAGCGGTGGGGCGGAGTACGCGAGGTGGAAGCCGTGCGCGCCCGGGTCGGTGGCACCGTCGGCGTGGATGGACACGACCGCGTCCGCGTCGTGCTCGTTGCCGATCCGGGCCCGCTCGTGCACGCACGGGCCGACCCCGTCGTCCTCGGTGCGGGTGTAGGCGACCTCGATCCCGCGCTCGCCGAGTTGCTCACCGACCCGGCGCGCGACGTCGAGGTTGAACGCGTGTTCGGGGTAGCCGTCCTCGGTGGCGGTTCCGGTGGTGTTGCACGCCTTGCTCCGGCCCCGCCCCGCCGGCACCTGCCGGTTGATCGCGGCCGGATGGCTCGCGTTGCCGCCGTTGTGCCCCGGATCCAGCACGACCACCGGCGTGTTGGCCGCCCGCGTCGTCGTGTTGGCCGCCCGCGTCGGTGAGTTTGCCGCCCGCGTGCGCGAGTCGTCCGTTTCCGTTGGCGAGTTCGCCGCCTGCGGGGTTGCGGTGGGACCGCCCGGCTCCGGTGCGGAGCAGGCTCCCAACACCAGGCTCACGAGCAGCAACGACAGGCAGCGGCGCACGGTGACCACGGCTGACCACGCTGCCATACCGGCTGCGGCTAGGCTGGGAGGCACGTGCAAGCGAGTAGGCGGATCGGAACCGAAATCATGGCGCAACCCGGTGGTGGCATGCCCGACATGCAGCAAATCCTGCAGCAGGCTCAGCAGATGCAGGAGCAATTGGTCGCGGCGCAGGAGGAACTGGCGGCGACCGAAGTGACCGGCACCGCGGGCGGTGGCCTGGTGACCGCGACCGTGTCCGGAGGGATGGAGCTGAAGGGTCTCTCGATCGACCCGAAGGTCGCTGATCCCGAGGACACCGAGACCCTGGCCGACCTGGTGGTGGCCGCGGTGCGGGATGCGACCGCCAGCGCGCAGAAGCTCACCGAGGAGAAGCTGGGTCCGCTGGCCGGCGGCCTCGGTGGCGGAGGTGGCATGCCCGACCTGGGCAACCTCGGCCTTCCGGGGCAATAGGTTGTACGAGGGGGTAGTCCAGGACCTCATCGACGAGCTGGGGCGCCTGCCCGGCATCGGGCCGAAGGGCGCCCAGCGCATCGCCTTCCACCTGCTCGCGACCGACCCGGCTGATATCGCCCGGTTGCAGGAGATCCTGGGCAAGGTCAAAGAGGGCGTGCAGTTCTGCGAGGTCTGCGGCAACGTCTCCGAGCAGCAGCGGTGCCGGATCTGCCGGGACGAGCGACGCGACCCCGGCCTGCTCTGCGTGGTCGAGGAACCGAAGGACGTGCTCGCGGTGGAGCGCACCAGGGAGTTCCGCGGCCGGTACCACGTGCTCGGCGGCGCGCTGGATCCACTGTCCGGCATCGGGCCGGACCAGTTGCGGATGCGGGAGCTGCTGACCCGGATCGGCGCGGAGGAGGTCACCGAGGTGATCATCGCGACCGATCCGAACACCGAGGGCGAGGCGACCGCGACGTACCTGGTGCGGATGCTGCGCGACTTCCCCGGGCTGACCGTCACCCGCCTGGCTTCGGGCCTACCGATGGGCGGCGACCTGGAGTTCGCCGACGAGCTCACCCTCGGCAGGGCCCTCTCCGGCCGCCGCGCCCTCTGACCAGCTCCTAGCAGTAGCCGAGCTGGGTGAGGGTGTCCACGATGATCCGGCTCGGGTGGTAGCGGTCCAGTGTGGACTCGACGCGCCGCGTCTCGTAGGTGTTCAGGAAGTCGGAAAGCACCTCCGCGCGCAGCTCGGTGAGCACGATGTTGCTCCCGATGCCCTGCAGCCGCTCGGTGCGCTGCCGGTGGATCGCGCAGGGTAGCCCCAGGTAGGCGCATTCCTCCTGCAGCCCACCGGAGTCGGTCACCACGAACTGGGCCCGCGCCATCAATGGCAGGAACTGCAGGTAGCGCAGCTTCGGCTGGATGATGAACCGCTCGTCGTCGAACAGGCCCTCCAGCCCGAGCCGGGCGATCCGCTCCCGTTCCGGGCCACCGGCGAGGTACAGCACCGGCATCCGGGACGAGGCGTGCTCGCGCAGCATCTCGAGCACTTCCCGGTACTTGTCCCCCCGGGAGATCAGCTCGAACCGGTGCAGCGTGGCCAGGCCGAACTTCTCCGGCACCCCGGTCACCGGCGGCTCGGCGTCGATGGCGAGCCGCATCGCGTCGATGGCCGTGTTCGCCTCGGTGTTCACCACGATCCCGCGGGCCGAGCCGAGGTTGCGCACCTCCCGCTCGGTCGGCGCGAAATGGATGTCGGTGAGCCGCGCGGCGATCTTGCGGTTCAGCTCCTCCGGCAGCGGGCTGAGCAGGCTGCCGCTGCGCGCCCCCGCCTCGACATGCGCGACCCGCGCACCCAGCATCCGCTTGCCGATCAGCGCGCCGTACGGCGTGGTGAACGTGTCGCCGTGCACCATCACCAGCGGCGGCCTGCCGTCCTCGGCCAGCGCAGCTCGCAGCTCCGAGCGCATCGACCACGCGGTGCGGGCCACCGTGCTGGCCCAGCCGGGAACCTGCGCCGGGGTCCGCAACCCCTGTGCCCGCTCGCGGGGCACCAGCCAGACGTCCGGCTCCGGCAGCCGCAGGTCGGCGAGGGTGTCCGCGACCTCGTCCACGTGCTGCGCGGTGAACCAGATCTTCGGAGTGGTGCCACGGTCCGCGATCGCGTGATAAACGGGCGCGATCTTGATGAGCTCCGCGGTTGTGCCGACGAGAAACGCGATCACGACAAGTCTTTTCTACTGGGCGCCGGGACGCGGTCAGGATACTGCGTGCGGCCCGGACGGCCGCGGGCGGTAGCCTCGCTCGCGATGAACCCGAACACGCCCAGCATGAGTGTGGTCGTCCCGGTCTTCAACGAGCAGGACTGGATCGGCCGTTGCCTCGACGCGCTCGCCGGCGCCGCCGCGCGGGCGGAGTGGCCGGTGGAAATCATCGTCGTGGACGACGGCAGCACCGACCGGACACCGGAGGTACTGGCCCAGCGCACCGGCGTGACGGTGCTCAGCCAGCCGAACCGGGGCCGGTTCGAGGCGCGCAGGGCCGGGCTCGCCAAGGCGAGCGGGGACCGGGTGCTGCTGCTGGACAGCAGGGTGATCGTGGACACCGACTCGCTGCGGTTTCTGCGGGCCCAATTCGCCGACAATCCGGACCGAATCGTATGGAACGGTCATATCAACGTCGCGTCCGAGCGGAATCCTTATGCCGGATTCATGGCGGGCCTGGTGACGGTGCCGTGGCGCCGTTACTTCGCCAACCCGAAGCTGACCTCGTTCGGCATCGAGGAGTTCGATCTCTTTCCGAAGGGGACGACGTTCTTCTGTGCCCCGAAAGAGCTGCTGGAGGGCTCCGCCGAGGCGTTCGCATCGCTCTATGACGACGTTCGCCTCGCCAGCGACGACACCAGGATGTTGCGCTGGATAGCGGAACGGGAACGCATCCACATCGCGCCGGAATTCGCGGCCACCTACCACGGCCGGGACAGCCTGCGGAAGTTCGCCGCGCAGTCCTACTTCCGGGGGACCACCTACGTCGACTCCTACCTGGCCTCGCCAGGCCCCGCGCGGAACGCGCTGTTCGCGGCGCTCGGACTCGGCGCGGCCGGTGTCGGGCTACTGGCCAAGCGGCCGAAGACCACGGTGGCGCTCGGGGTCGCCGGCTCGGCCGCGGCCGGCACCGTGGTGAGACGGTGCGGTGCGACGAACGCCGAAGCGCGGGCCGTCGCCGGGCTACTACCCCTGTTCGCTACCGGGTTCGGAGCGGGCGTGCTGCGTGGGCTGGTGCTCGCGCTGCGGGCCCGGCTTCGTAGAGGGACCGCACGCTGATGGCCACCGCGACGGAGGGGACGCGCCGGTCGGTCGGCAAGGTGGGCGTGGCGCTGATCATCGGTTCCCTGCTCGGCTATGCGCTTACGGTCGCGGTGGGCAGGCTGCTCACGCCCGCGGAGTTCGCGGTGTTCATCACCTTCTGGGGCATCGTGTTCGGCCTCGGCAGCGCGCTGTCGCCGCTGGAACAGGAGGTGTCCCGGCTGTCCGCGGTGGCCGCGCGGGACGGCGGACGGGCGGGTAGGGACGCGCTGCGTTCGCTGGCCGTCGGCGCGGCGGTGGTCGTGCTCGCGGCGCTGGTCTTGCTGATCCCCGCGGTGAACGAGCGGGTGTTCGAGGAACACTACGGCCTGGCCGTGGTAGTACTGGTCGCGGCGGTCGCTTTCGCGGTGCAGTTCGCCGTGCGCGGCCTGCTGATGGGGCAGGAGCAGGTGACGCCGTACTCCTGGTTGCTCATCGTGGAGGCCGGGGTCCGGCCGTTGCTGGTCGCCGCGATCGCGCTGGCCGGGCTCACCGGCATGATCCCGCTGGCGCTCGCGGTCGGCGCGGGTTCCTTCGCCTGGGTGGTCTTCGCCCGGCGGGCACGCGGGCTGGTCGACGGCGCGCGGCCCGGCGAACCGTGGGGCCCGGTCTCCCGCCGGGTGCTCACGCTGATGCTGAGCGCGGCACTCACCGCGAGCGTGATCACCGGATACCCGGCGATGGCGCGCCTGCTCGCCCCGGAGGGCGACGAGGACCGGATGGGCGCGCTGTTCGCCGCGTTGACGGTCGCCCGGATCCCATTGTTGATGTTCGCCGCGGTGCAGGCGCTTGCGGTGCCCGCCGTGGTCAAGCTGTCCGGCAGCGAGGAGGGTGTGCGCCGGCTGCGCAGGCTGCTCGCGCTCGGCACCGTCGGGGCGCTGGCGCTGGCCGCGGTCGGCGCGCTGGTCGGCCTGCTGGTCGGCCCGTGGCTGGTCAGCCTTTTCTACGGACAGGACTACCAGGTGGACGGGCCCGCGGTGGCCGGCCTGGTCTGGTCCTCGGTACTGCTCGCGATGATCCAACTGCTGTCCGCCGTGCTGGTGGCGCGAACGCAGGCCAACCGGATGCTGGTCACCTGGGCTGTGATCGCGGTGAGCAGCGCGCTGGTGCTGAGCTTCTGGCCGGGCGACACCGTGCTGCGGGCGGTGCTGGGCCTGGTGATCGGGCCGACCGTGGGGCTCGTGGTCGCACTCGTCTTCGTTTCTCAACGCACGAGCGTGCGGGATAGGTCTGCTACCCGATGAATGTTCTGCTTGTTCTGCTGGCGTTCTGGCTGCCGGGTCTGGCCGTGGGCGCGGCGATCCGCCTGCGCGGCTGGACACTGGCCGCGGCGGCGCCCGCGCTGACCTTCGGCACCGTGGCGATCGGCATCCTGGTACTCGGCAAGCTGGGCATCACCTGGAACCTGCTGAACATCGCCCTGTGGGCCGGGGTCGTCGCGCTGCTGCTCGGTGCGATCTCCTACCTGCTGTACCGGCGCCGCCCGGACCGCGGGGAGGAAGACCAGCCCCGCCCGCTCACCGACCACCTGCTGATCGGCGCGGGCGTTCTCGCCGGGATGGCGGTCGGTGCCGTGGCCTTCCTGCGCGGCATCGGCGGCCTCGGCCGGATCAGCCAGGAATGGGACGCCTCTTTCCACGCCAACGCGGTCCGCTGGATCGCGGAGACCGGTTCGGCGCTGCCCTCGAACCTCGGCACCATCGCCAACCAGCCGGACAACGCGGGTTACTTCTACCCGGACACCTATCACGCGCTGCTGGCACCGCTGTTCGGGATGGCGGGCCTGGATGTGCCGCAGCTGCTCAACATCGCGGCGCTGGCCGTGGTGCTGGCCTGGCCGCTGGGGATCGCCGCGCTGACAGCGGCCTGGCGGATGCCGCCGCTGGCGGTCGCCGGGGCCGCCGCGATCTCCACCTGGTTCACCGCGTTCCCGTACGACTCGCTGGCCCGCGGTCCACTGTGGCCGTACGTGGCGGGGGTGGCGCTCGTTCCCGCCGTACTGGCGATCGCCCGTCACCTGCTCGTCCCGCGCGGGCTCGCGGGGCCACTGGGGATCGCGCTGGCCGTCGCCGGCCTGGTCGGGCTGCACACCAGCCTGGCCTTCGTTGTCACGCCCTACCTGCTGCTGATCCTGGTGGCGGTGCTGATGGGCTGGGAACGCATCGAGTGGCGCCGCGCGGCTCCCGGGCTGGTGACCACCGTGTTGCTCGGCGGTGCGCTGGCGGCCCCGGTGGCGTTGCCCGCGCTGACCAGCGCCAGCGGGGTCACCGACGCCACCTGGAAGTCCGAGGCGAGCGTGTCCGAGGGCTTCGGCCAGATGGTCACCTTCTCGCCGATGGCGAGCTTCCCGCAGTGGTGGATCGGACTGCCGGCGCTGGCCGGTGTCTTCCTACTGGTCAAGCATCGGCGGATGATGTGGGTGGTCGGCGCCTACCTGCTGTTCGGTGGGCTGTTCGCGGCGACGGTGTCGATGGAGACCGACCTGATCCACACCCTGACCGGCCCGTTCTACAACGACCACTGGCGGATCGCGGCGCTGGTGCCGCTGGCCGGCGCCGTCGCCTTCGGCCAGTTCCTTTCCAGCTCGGCGAGCGCGGTGACCGGCAAGCTGACCTCCTGGCGGTCCGGCTGGGACCGGCCGCTGGTGCCGGTGGCCGTGGCCGTGGCGATCGGTCTGGTCCTCGGCCTGCTCGGCAACGGCGGCTACATCGGCCGTAACGACTCCTGGCTGGCCCGGATCTACACCGACGGCCCGACGGTCAGCAGCGACGAGCGGGCCGCCTATGAATGGCTGGCCGAGCGGGTGGGGCCGGAGGAGCCGGTGATGAACGACAGCGACGACGGCTCGGTGTGGATGTACGCCCTCGCCGGGGTTCGCCCGGTGATCTGGACCTACTACGGCCCCGAGGAGGGCAGCGACACCTCGTACCTCGAACGCCATTTCAACGAGCTGGACACCGACGCCCGGGCGCGTCAGGTGCTGGACGACCTGGGCGTCCGGTACGTGCTGCTCGGCAAGGGCTTCGTGCGGGACAGCAAGGAACGCGCGGAGGCGCTGACCGGGCTGGACACCGACGACCGGTTCACCGAGGTCTACCGCAATCCCGGTGCGGTGGTGTATGCCATCGAGGGGCAGCGGGACGCGGTCTCCCCGAACTGAGTCTCCTCGCACCGGGCGGACGGCGGGCAGATACAGTGAGGTCCGTGCGGAATACGGCGGTGGAGGCCGGTCGGATCCTGATCGTGCTTCCCGCACTGAACGAGCAGGACAGCGTCGGCGCGGTGGTCGGCAAGGTCAGGACGACCGTGCCGGACGCGGCGGTGCTCGTGGTCGACGACGGGTCCGTGGATCGCACCGCACAGCAGGCCCGCGCGGCCGGTGCCGAGGTGGCGAAACTGGCGGTGAACCTGGGCGTCGGTGGGGCGATGCGCACCGGCTTCCGTTACGCGGTGGCGCACGGCTACGACGTCGTGGTGCAGGTGGACGCGGACGGCCAGCACGACGCGGACGAGGTGCGCGCCCTGCTGGACGGGCTGGCCGAGGCGGACGTGGTGATCGGGTCCCGGTTCGCGGGCAAGGGCAACTACAAGGCCCGCGGCCCGCGCCGGTACGCCATGTGGGTGCTCGGGTTCGTGTTCTCCCGGCTGGCCAAGACCCGGTTGAGCGACGTCACCTCCGGGTTCAAGGCCGCGGGCCCGCGAGCGGTACGGCTGTTCGCCCGTTACTACCCCGCGGAGTATCTCGGGGACACGGTGGAGTCACTGGTGCTGGCCATTCGCGCGGGGCTGACCGTGCGGGAGGTGCCGGTGGTGATGCGGGAGCGGGCCTCCGGCAAGCCGAGCCAGTCCCCCGTTCGGGCGGCGATCTACCTCGGTCGGGCCGGGCTCGCCCTGCTGCTGGCGCTGGTCCGGAGGCGACCCGCCACGGACTCCTCGGACTCCGCGTAGCACACTTGACAGGCAGGAAGGCACCCGAACAGGAGAGCAGGGGTTGCGGTGGCAGGGTGGCAGATCCTCAGCATCGTGATCGCCGGCATCGTGCTGCTCGTCGTGGTCGAGATGATGCGGCGGCGCAAGCTGCGCGAGAAGTACGCCGGCATCTGGCTGATCGTCGCGGTCGGCGTGGTGGTGCTCGCCGCGCTGCCCGGTGCCGCCGAGTTCCTCGCCGGCCTCACCGGCGTGCAGACGGCGTCCAACTTCGTGTTCCTGCTGGCCGGGGTCGTGCTCGCCCTGGTCTGCCTGCACCTGAGCGTGGAGGTCGGGCACCTCGAGGAGGAGGTCCGCACCTCGGTCGAGGAGACCGCGCTGCTGCGCTGCGAGCTGGAGGACACCCGGCGCGAGCTGGAGCGCCGGATCACCGAGCTGAAGTCCGCGCAGGACTCCTCCACCGACTCACCCGTCCAGTCCAGCCACTGAGGTGACCGGCCCGGCCGATGCCGTGCTGGCGGCTCCGCCGCGGCTGGGGCCGGTGCGGGTGCTCGCCATCGACGGGCCGTCCGGCTCGGGCAAGTCCACCCTGGCCGCCGCGGTGCGCGCCGAGTTGCGTGCGCGGGGTGTGCGGGTCGCGCTGGTCGGCACGGACGACTTCGCCACCTGGACCGACCCGGTGTCCTGGTGGCCGCGACTCGCCGAGGGAGTGCTGGCCAGGCTGGCCGAGGGCGAGCCCGCCCGCTATCGGCGGATGGACTGGGCCACCGGAACTCCCCGGCTCGGCGACTGGGTGGAGGTCCCGGTGCCCGAGGTGCTCGTCCTGGAAGGCGTGTCCGCGGGCCGCGCGTCGATCCGCCCGTCACTGTCCGTGCTCTGGTGGTTGCCCGGGCCGGATCCGGCGACCCGGTTGGAGCGTGCCGTCGCCAGGGAGGGGGAGGGCTCCCGCGGCTACCTCCAGGACTGGCAGGCCTTCGAAAAGGGTTGGTTCGTAGTGGATGCGCCGGATGAGACCGCGTTCCGCTGGATGGACTAGTGGTCTTGATCGTCCGCCCCAGTGGTGCGAGATTTCAGCACGTTCAGTGACTGTTTGCCGACTCCGCGGGGTTAGTTCACCGACCACGTAGCGCGATCGTAACCTCGCGTGCTTAAGTGAGCGCCCGTTAGCCGCTAGTGTCGGCGACCACACGGAACATCCGGGTGGTCGTGCTGTCGATCACACGGCCCGAACTGAAACACATCTCAAGGGGTGTCACCATGCTCCAGACGCGCGTGGCCGGAAGGCGCCGCATCGCCCTGATCGGGCTTGCCGGTGCACTCGCGGTCTCGATGTCCGCATGCGCCGAATCCGAACGGGATTCCGGCGGCGAAGGTCAGACCGGAGGCCAGCTCGTGTTCGGGGCCGCGGGTGCCCCGTCGAACTTCGACCCGTTCTACGCCTCCGACGGCGAGACCTTCCGGGTCACCCGGCAGATCTACGAGGGCCTGGTCGGCCTCAAGCCCGGCACCTCGGACATCAAGCCGGAGCTGGCCACCGACTGGGATCCCAGCGAGGACGGCAAGACCTGGACCTTCACCCTGAAGGAGGGTGTGCAGTTCCACGACGGCACCCCGTTCAACGCCGAGGCCGTATGCGCGAACTTCGAGCGCTGGTACAACCAGACCGGCGCCGGTGCCACCGCCGCGCTGTCCTACTACTGGATCGAGAACTTCGGCGGGTTCAAGGGTGACGGCAAGCCCTCGCTGTACGAGTCCTGCACCGCGGAGAACGAGACGACGGTCAAGCTGCAGCTGAGCCGGTTCACCGCCCGGTTCCCGACGATGCTCTCCCAGTCCTCCTTCGCCATCCAGAGCCCGACGGCGATGGAGAAGTACCAGGCGGACAACGTGAAGGCGCAGGGCGACAGCTTCGTCTTCTCCGAGTACGCGATCGAGAACCCGACCGGCACCGGCCCGTTCACGTTCGTCTCCTACGACGAGGCCAACGGCGCCATCGAGCTGGCCCGCAACGAGGAGTACCACGGCGAGAAGGCCAAGCTGGACAAGCTGATCTTCCGGGTGATCGACGACGAGACCGCGCGCAAGCAGGCACTCGAGGCCGGGGACATCGACGGCTACGACCTGCCGGCCCCCGCCGACTGGGACTCGTTGGAGGAGGCCGGGTTCGACCTGATGATCCGCAAGCCCTTCAACATCCTGTACCTGGGCATCACGCAGAAGAACAACCCGGCGCTGCAGGACCTGAAGGTGCGGCAGGCGCTCGCGCACGCGATCGACCGCGAGACGCTGGTCTCCTCGGTGCTGCCGGAGGGCGCCCAGCCGGCCAACCTCTTCTATCCGGAGACGGTCGACGGCTACGCCCAGGACGCGGTGAACTACGAGTACGACCCGGCCAAGGCCAAGCAGCTGCTTGCCGAGTCCGGCCACGAGAACGCGAACGTCGAACTCTGGTGGCCGACCCAGGTCACCCGGCCGTACATGCCGAACCCGCAGGGCATCTTCGGTGCCATCCAGGAGGACCTGGAAGCGGCCGGGTTCACCGTGACCCCGGTCAGCAAGCCGTGGGCCGGTGGTTACCTCGACCAGGTCGAGGTCGCCGACGCGCAGCTGTTCCTGCTCGGCTGGACGGGTGACTACAACTCGCCGGACAACTTCATCGGCACCTTCTTCGGCAACCCGGACAACCAGTTCTGGACCCAGGGCTCGCCGTGGGGTGAGGAGCTGGCCAGGCAGCTCGAGGAGGCCGACTCCACGGTGGACGACGCCGAGCGCAACGCCAAGTACGCGGAGATCAACCGCAAGCTGAAGGCGGAGTACCTGCCTGCGATCCCGATCTCGCACTCGCCGCCGGCGCTGGTGGTGGCTCCCGAGGTGAAGGGGTTGGTCGCCAGCCCGTTGACCCAGGAGGAGTTCGCCCCGGTCAGCGTCTCCGGCTGAGCGGACAGCGGTGCTTCGATACGCAATTCGGCGGGTCCTGCAGCTCCTGCTGGTGATCGCCGTGCTCTCGGTGCTGCTCTTCGCCTGGCTGCGGGCGCTCCCGGGAGGGCCGGTCTCGGCCCTCCTGGGGGACCGCGGCACCGCCGAGACACGGGCCCAGCTCGAGGAGGCACTCGGGCTCGACCAGCCGATCTACATCCAGTACTTCAACTTCGTCGGCAGGGCACTGTCGGGTGACTTCGGTACCTCCACCGGGGTGTCGCCGGGTAAGCCCGCGATGGAGCTGTTCCTGGAGCGGTTCCCGGCCACCATGGAGCTGAGCCTCGCGGCGATCATGCTCGCGCTGGCCGCGGCGATCCCGCTCGGCTACATGGCGGCACGGCGGCGTGGTGGCTGGCTGGACAACGTCGGCATCGTCGGTTCGATGATCGGCATCTCGATCCCGATCTTCTTCCTGGCTTTCCTGCTCAAGTACCTGCTGTCGATCAAGCTCGGGCTGCTGCCGACCGGCGGCAGGCAGTCGGTCGGTATCGACGCGACCAGGGTGACCGGGTTCTTCGTGCTGGACGGGCTGATCACCAGGGAATGGGACGCGGCGCTGGACTCGCTCAGGCATCTGTTCCTGCCCGCGCTGGCGCTGTCCTCGATCCCGTTCGCGGTGATCTTCCGGATCACCAGGGCCTCGGTGCTGGACGTGATGGACGAGGACTACGTGCGCACGGCCCGGTCCAAGGGCCTCACCCGGCGGGTGATCCGGGACCGGCACGTGCTGCGCAACGCCATGCTTCCGGTGGTCACCACGGTCGGTCTGCAGACCGGCGCGTTGCTGTCCGGGGCGGTGCTGACCGAGACGGTGTTCGCCTGGCAGGGCGTCGGGCAGGCGCTGGCGATCGGGTTCGAACGCAAGGACTTCCCGGTGCTGCAGGTGGTCATCATCGCGGCCGCGATGGCCTACGTGCTGGTCAATCTGCTGGTCGACCTGTCGTACGCGGTGATCGATCCGCGCATCCGTACCGCGCAGAAAGGGTAGTGAGCGGTGACGTCGCGTGCGGCAAAGATAGACAGGCTGGCCCAGACGGCGGTGCGGCCACCGGACCCGGAAGGCGACTCGGACGACGGTTCGAGCGCGGGCGTGAGCCTCGCCGCCTCGGCATGGCGGCGGCTGCGGCGCAACCCGGTGTTCCTCACCGGCGCCACGGTGATCGGGCTGTTCGTGCTGCTGGCGCTGATCGCGCCGCTGATCGCCCCGCACGATCCGGGGCTGCGGCTGCTGGAGGACCAGGTTTCCCGTGCCCGCAACGAGATCCCACCGGGGCAGCCGGGCCACCCGATGGGTGGCGACCAGTACGGCAGGGACTTCTTCTCCCGGATGCTGCTCGGCTCCCAGCAAACCCTGATGGTGGCCCTGCTGGCCACCGTGATCGGGCTCGGTGGCGGGCTGGTGCTCGGCACGCTGGCCGGCGCGTTCGGCGGCTGGGTGGACACCCTGGTGATGCGGATCGTGGACGTGATGCTGTCCATCCCGTCCCTGCTGCTCGCCGTGTCCATCGGTGCGCTGTTCGCGGAGCAGACGCAGTTCACCGTGATCCTCGCGGTGGCGATCGTGCAGATCCCGATCTTCGCGCGACTACTCCGCGGCACCATGCTGGGCGTGCGGGAAAGCGACCACGTGCTGGCGGCGCGTTCGCTGGGCGTGAAGTCGCGATCGATCGTGTTCCGGCACATTCTGCCGAACTCGTTGGGCCCGGTGATCGTGCAGTCCACGCTGGTACTGGCGATCGCGATTCTCGATGCGGCGGCACTGTCGTTCCTCGGCCTCGGCGCCGCGGACGATGCGATTCCGGAATGGGGACAGATGCTCGGTAACGCGCAGGACTTCTTCGACAGCCAGCCTCATCTGGCGTTCTGGCCTGCGGGATGCATCATCGTGGTGGCGCTCGGCTTCACCCTCATGGGCGAGTCGATGCGGGAAGCGCTCGACCCGCGGCAACGGCGGTGATGGCGATGGCACTACTGGAAGTTCGTGACCTCTCCGTCGTTTTCCAGCGCAAGGGCGAGGCGCCGACCGCCGCGGTGGACGGGATCAGTTTCGACGTCGACCCGGGGCAGACCGTCGGTATCGTCGGCGAGTCCGGGTGCGGCAAGTCGGTGACCTCGCTGGCGATCATGGGGCTGCTGCCGTCCAGGGGCGCCGAGGTGTCCGGTTCGGTCTCGTTCGAGGGCGACGAGCTGCTCGGGCTGTCCCAGCGGGCGATGGACGAGCGGCGAGGCAGCGATCTCGGCATGGTGTTCCAGGATCCGCTCTCCTCGCTGAACCCGGTCGTCCCCATTGGACTGCAGATCACCGAGGTGATCGAGCGGCACCAGGGGATGCGGCGGCGGAAGGCCAGGCTGGAGGCGGTGGAGCTGCTCAACCGCGTCGGCATCCCGGACCCGGACCGGCGGATCGGCGAGTACCCGCATCAGCTCTCCGGCGGGATGCGGCAGCGGGCGTTGATCGCGATCGCGCTGGCCTGCAAGCCCAGGCTGTTGATCGCCGACGAGCCGACCACGGCGCTGGACGTGACGATCCAGGCGCAGATCCTGAACCTGCTCGCGGAACTGGTTTCCGGCACCGACACCGCGCTGATTATGATCACGCACGACCTCGGCGTGGTGGCCGGGCTGTGCGACACGGTGAACGTGATGTACGGCGGCCGGATCGTGGAGCGGGCCGACCGGCACAGCCTGTTCGCCGAGCCGCGGCATCCTTACACGCACGGGCTGCTGGCCTCGATCCCGCGGCTGGACCTGCCTCGGGGGAACAAGCTGATGCCGATCAGGGGCTCGGTGGCGGACAACATTCCGTGGGACCACGGTTGCGCCTTCGCGCCGCGTTGCCCGAACGCGATCGACCGCTGCGTCGAGGTGACTCCGGAACTGGTGGAGGATCGGGGCGGGATGCTGCGCTGCCACAACCCGGTCGAGGTCGCGGCGGCGGAGGAGGTGCGTGCATGACCGAGCCACTGGTGACCGTGGACGACATGAAGGTGCACTTCCCGATCAAGCGCGGCATCGTGCTCGACCGGACGGTCGGGTACGTGTACGCGGTGGACGGGGTGAGCCTGGAGATCCAGCGCGGGGAGACCTACGGCCTGGTCGGGGAGTCCGGTTGCGGTAAGACGACCCTCGGCCGCGCGTTACTGCGGCTGGTCGAACCGACCAGCGGCACGATGGTCTTCGACGGCGTGAACATGTCGGGCCTCAAGGGCGAACGGCTACGCCGGCTGCGCCGCAGGATGCAGATGGTGTTCCAGGACCCGCTGTCCAGTTTGGATCCCCGGCAGTCGGTGGAGTCGATCCTGGTCGAGGGCATGCGGGCGCATGACATGGACAGGGACAAGGACTCCACGCACAACCGGCTGCTGGAGCTGCTGGACGCGGTCGGCCTGCCGCGCAACGCGCTGCGCAAGTACCCGCACGAGTTCTCCGGTGGGCAGCGGCAGCGGATCGGGATCGCCAGGGCGCTCACCGTCGACCCCGACCTGATCGTCGCGGACGAGCCGGTGTCCGCATTGGACGTCTCGGTGCAGGCGCAGGTGCTGAACCTGATGGAGAACCTGCAGCAGGAGTTCGGGCTCACCTACCTGGTGATCGCGCACGACCTCGCCGTGGTACGGCACATCTCCGACCGGATCGGGGTGATGTATCTCGGCTCGCTGGTGGAGGAGTCGGATTCGGACGGCCTCTACAACGAGCCACTGCACCCGTACACCAAGGCGCTGCTGTCGGCGATTCCGGTGCCGGACCCGACCGTGGAGGACGACCGGGAGCAGATCCTGCTCACCGGGGACCTACCCTCGCCCGCCAACCCGCCTTCCGGCTGCCGGTTCCACACCCGGTGCCCGTGGCGGCAGCCGACCCGGTGCGACACCGAGCGTCCGGAACTGCGCGAGCTGGGTAGCGGGCACCGGGTGGCCTGCCACTGGGCTGAGGACATCCAGGCCGGCCGGATCAAGCCGCACGCGGTGAGTCCGGAACCCGTCGACTCCGACGGCTCGATCTCCCCGGACACCCCACTGATGGGCCCCGCCTCCGTCACCGAAACCCTCGACCACTGATCAGCCACCTCGGGTACGGGGCCACCAGTTGGCCTCGCCGAGGAGGGCTGCGGTGGCCGGCACGGTCAGCGTGCGGACGACGAAGGTGTCGATCAGCAGGCCGGCCCCGACGGTGAAGCCGATCTGGGCGAGGGTGGTCACGTTGCCGGTCATCATCGCGAACATGCTGGCGGCGAAGATGACCCCGGCCGAGGTGATCACCCCGCCGGTGGCGCCCACCGCCCGGATCACCCCGGACCGTGTCCCGCGGGCCGACTCGTCCCGGATCCGGCTGATCAGCAGCAGGTTGTAGTCGGCACCGACCGCGACCAGCGCGATGAACGAGATCGGCGCCACCGACCAGTGCAGGTTCTGGCCGAGCAGGTGCTGCCACACGGCCACCGACAACCCGATCGCCGAGGCGTAGGACAGCACCACCGACACCAGCAGGTACAGCGGGGCGAGCACGCTGCGCAGCAGCAGGAACAGGATCACCAGTACGGTGCCCAGCGCCAGCAGGGCGACCAGCAGAAAATCCTCCTGCACCAGGTCGTCCAGGTCCGCGTTGGTGGCCGCCATCCCGGTGGCCGCGATCCGGCTGCCGGCCAGCGGGGTCTCGGGCACCGCTCGCTCCGCGGCCGCCCGGACGGCGCGTGCCCGGTGCATCGCCTCGGTGCCGAACGGGTCGCTGTCACCGAGCACGATCATCCGCGCGGTGCGGCCGTCGGGGGAGAGGAAGTACCCGCTGGCCAGTGCGAGGTCCGGGTTGTCGAACGCGTTCGCGGGCAGGTAGAAGCCCCCGATCGCCGGGTCCTTCGCCGCGGTGCCGAGGTTCAGCAGGAAGTCGGCCGCCTCCCGCAGGCCACCACGCAGCTCCTCGGTGGACTCGGTGAGTTCGGCGGTGCCGTCCTCGACCCGCTCGGCCCCGTCCGCGGTCCGGCCCGCTCCCTCGGCCAGCTCGGTCGCCCCCCGGTGCGCCTCGCCCGCGCCGGCCGCGAGCTCGCCGAGCTTGCGCTCGAATCGTCGCTGCGCGGTGGCGAGTTCCTGGATTCCCTGCTCGGCCTCGTGCAGCCCGCTGTTCAGCCGCGCGATCTGGGTGGCCAGCCGGCCGTTGCCCTCGGCAAGTTGCCGCGAACCCTCGGCGAGCCTGCGCAGCCCGGACAGCAGGGTGTCCCGGTTGGCGTGGTAGACCTCATTCAGTCCTTTTCGGACTTCGCGGCAGAAGGGGTCGGCGCCGCACAGCGGGCTGGCGTTCAACCCCTCCAGCGCGAGTCCGATGCTGTCCGCGAGTGACTTCGCCTGCTGGTAGGCCGAGGTCAGGGTGCCGGCCAGCTCCCGTGCCCCCTCGGCCAGCTGCTTGGCGCCCCGCTCCAGCCGGGCCGCGCCCTCGGCCGCGGTGCCGACCCCGCCGCCGGCCTCCCGCAGCCCGGCGAGCAGCTTCCCCGCCCCGTCCACCGCGGCACGGGAGCCCTCGGCCAGCCGCGCGGTGCCGTCGCTGAGGCCACCCGCGCCCTCGGCGAGCGCACCGGTCGCGTCGGAGAGGTCCGCCGCGCCACCGGCGAGCCGGTCGGCATCGCCCTGCCCCTCGGCGAGCTCGTTCGCCGCGGCGTCCAACCGCTTGCCGACCTCGCCGGACTGGTAGCCGACGGAGGCCTCGGTGATCGTCTCGCCGAGCGGCCGCGTCGCGCTGCGTACCGTGTTCACACCGTCTACTTTGGCCACGGCGGCGGACACGGTTTCCAGCGCGGCGAGGCTTTCCGGGTTCCGCAGATCGTGATCGGCCTCGATCAGCAGGTAGTCCGGGAGCAGTTCGTTGGCCGGGAAGTGCTCGCGCAGGCCGGCGTAGCCGAGGTTGCTGTCGGTGTCCGCGGGTTGCACGCCCCGCTCGTCGAAGCTGAGTCGCAGCCCGGGCAGGAACGCGGCGAGCGCGATCAGCAGCACCAGGCTCAAGGCCAGCACCGGCACCGGTTTCCGGACGACCCTGGCGCCGGAGGACCGCCAGTAGCGGGCGCTCGGGGCCCGGCGTGGTTCGGCATGTCCCCGCCGCGCGGCCACGGTCAGCATGGCGGGGATCAAGGTCAGTGCCACCAGCAGGGTGATCACGATGCTGATCGACACCCCGGGCCCGGTGGTGCGGAAGATGCCGATCTCGGCGAGGAACAGGCAGGCACAGGCGGCCGCCACGGTGGCGCCGGAGGCGACGATCACCGCGGCCACCCGGGAGGTGGCCGTCGCGATCGCGGTGTCCGGGGCCTGACCGGCTCGCCGGTGCTCGTGGAACCGGCTGATCAGGAACACGCCGTAGTCGGTCCCCGCGCCGAGCACGATCGCGGTGGTGAGCGCGGTGGTGAAGGTGGACACCGGAAGGAAGTTCCCGCCGAGCAGCGCGATCACCGCCCTGGACACGGCGAGCGAGATTCCGATCGCCACGATCGGGATCAGCGCGGTCAGCACCGACCGGTAGATCAACAGCAGGATGATGGTGATCAACACGACGGTGGCCACGGTGATCATCGCGATGCTGGAGTCGGTCTCGTGCAACTCGTCCGCGATGGTCGCCGAGGGGCCGGTCACGTGCACCTCGAGATGCTCGGAGTGCACCTGTTCCTCGGTGGCCGCCCGCACCGCGGCGACGCCCGCGCCCACCTCGGGCGTGCCGATGCTGCCGCGCAGACCCACCGGCAGGTAGACGGCCTTGCCGTCCGCGCTGTTCATCGAATCGGCCAGGGCGGGCCGGGAAATGACGTCCTGAACCACGGCGACGTGTTCGGTGTCCGCGCGGAGCCGGTCGACCAGCAGCCGGTAGTACTCCCGGTCGACGTCGGTGAGGCCGTTGTCGTTCGACATCACCACGAAGGCCAAAGCCTGCGAGCCGCTCTCCTGGAAGCGGTTCGCCATCTCCTGCACCGCGCGTACCGACTCGGCCGTGGTCGGCACGAAGGGCGCCGACCGTTCCGCGATGACCTTCTCCACCTGCGGAATCGCCAGGTTCAGCCCGGCGGCCGCGGCTACCCAGCACACGATGATCACCCCGGCGTACCGGGTGACCAGCCTGCCGAGCCGGGCGAAGGTTCCGTGCTGGTGCCGGGCCATCACGGTCCCTCCTCCCGGTGCGGTGCCGAACTCACCGGAAGTAGACATCCGTATAAATCGTGTTGTCCATAACTACGTGACGTGCGGCACGTGACCTCCGGCGTACCGTGGCCGTGGAGGAACCGACCGTGCACTTCGACCACTGGTTGGCCACCATCCCGGCGGTCGGGGTCTACCTCGTGGTGGCCGGGGTGGTCGGCCTGGAAAGCCTCGGCATCCCCCTGCCGGGCGAGCTGGTGCTGATCACGGCCGCGCTGCTGGCCGGGCGGCACACCGGGGTGGACCCGCTGTGGGTCGGCGGGTGCGCGGGCGCGGGGGCGATCGCAGGCGACAGCGCCGGCTACGCGATCGGCCGCCGGTACGGTCGCCGGTTGTTCGAGCGGGCGGGCCGCCGGTTCCCGCGCCATTTCGGTCCGGAACCGCTCGGCAGGGCCGAGCGACTGTTCGCCCGGCGCGGGGCGTGGGCGGTGTTCCTCGGCCGGTTCGTCGCGCTGCTGCGCATCCTGGCCGGACCGCTCGCGGGTTCGCTGCGCATGCGCTACCCGGCTTTCCTCGCGGCCAACGCGCTGGGTGGGATCGTGTGGGCCGGCGCGATGACCCTGCTCGGGTACTACCTCGGGGTGGCCGCCGAGCGCTGGTTGTCCGGTTTCTCCTGGCTCGCGCTGCTGCTCGCCGTGCTGACCGGGGGCGCGACCGTGGTGCTGCTGCGCCGTACGCGTTGAAGGGAGCCGAGCAGCACCCCGCAGACCACCACCACGCCGGCGAGGATCTCGACCGTGGCCGGTCGCTCGTCCAGCACCAGGAACGCCATCGTCATCCCGACCACCGGTACCAGCAGGGAGAACGGCGCGACCACCCCGGCGGGGTTGCGGCGCATCAGGGTGGTCCAGATGCCGGAGCCGGCGATCGTGCCGATCAGCACCACGTAGCCGAGCCCGGCAAGCCCGGTCCAGCCGCCCGCGGTACCCAGCGTGGCCAGCGACTCCCACTGCGCGCCAGGGCCCTCGGCGAGCAGGGACAGGGCGAACATCGGCAGCGGCGGCACCACCGACATCCACAACGTCACGTGCAGCGGGTTCACCCGCTCCGGGTGCCGCGCGGTGCTGAGCGCCTTGCGGGAGCAGAGGTTGCCGACCGCCCAGCTCAACGCGCCGAGCAGGGTGAGCACCACCGGCAGCAGCGCGGCGTGCTCCGCACGATGCCAGGCGATCGCGCTCATCCCGGCGACGGCCAGCAGGATCCCGGCGACCTGCCTGCCGGTGACCCGTTCACGCAGCAGGATCGCGCCGAGCAGCACGGTGAACGGTGCCGAGGCCTGCAACACCAGCGAGGCCAAGCCGGTGGGCATGCCGAGGTCGAGGCCGACGAACAGGAAGGCGAACTGCAGGGTGCCGAAACCGAGGCCGTAACCGATCAGCCAGCGGGCGGGGACGGCGGGGCGCGGGACCAGCAGCATGGTCGGCACCGCGATCACGGCGAAGCGCAGCGCACCGGCGAACAGCGGTGGGAAGTGCTCGACCGTCGCGTGGATGGCGAGGAAGTTGCAGCCCCACATGACCGCTACCAGCGCGGCGAGCAGGCGGTCCCGGGTCGGCATGACCCTAGCCTGCGCCAGCCGATCGTGAAGCACCAGCGACAAAATCTGCACATACCTTGTAGCTGTACTGCATTTATACTCGTGCCATGGACGTGGACCGGCTGCGCATCCTGCGGGAGTTCGCCGACCGGGGCAGTGTGACCGCGGCCGCCCGCGCGCTGCACCGCACGCCCTCCGCCGTCTCCCAGCAGCTGCGCGCACTGGAGGCCGAGGCGGGCCTGCCGTTGACCGAGCCAGCCGGCCGCGGGCTGCGGCTCACCGACGCCGGCCAGGCACTGGTGGCGCGGGCCGACGAGGTGCTTGCCGCCCTGGAGCGTGCCGAGTCCGACCTGGACACCTATCGCAGCTCTCCGCGCGGGCGGGTACGGGTCGTGTTTCCCTTCCGCGGCACTGATGTTGCTGCCCGGGTTGCTGCACCGGATCGCCGCCCGCGAGCACCTGGACGTGGAGGTGGCCGATGTGGACATGTTGCCGTTCCAGGTTCCCGGCCTGGTCGCCGACTTCGACATCGTGGTGACGCACCGCGACGAGTACGCCGAGCCGTTCGAGTCCGAGCGACTCGAGGTCGCGCACTTGCTACGGGAGCCGCTGGACGTCGCGCTGCCGCCGGGACATCCGCTCGGTGCGCGGGAGCGGGTGGACCTCTCCGAGTTCGCGGGTGAACCCTGGATCGGGTCGGTGTCGGGTTTCCGGTCGACGACGTGCTGCGCTCGCTCTCGGTCCGTACCGGCGTGCGCACCCGGGTGGTGCACCGGATCAACGACTTCCGCATCATCGAAGCACTCGTCGCCGCCGGGCACGGGATAGCACTGCTGCCGAGATACACCATGGACACCGCGGAGGAGCGCAGGCTCATGCGCAGGCCGTGCTGGACGAGTTGCGCGCCGAGGCGCGGGGCATCCGCACGGGTGAACGGTGTTCAGCCGCCGATATTCAGTCCGATGTGGATTCCGCCGAGGTTGACGGCCGGTGAGGTGTGCAGGTTCAGCGAGAGCAGGTTGCCGCTGATCCTGATCGGCTGCCCGGTGAGGTTGATCGTGGCGTCGGCGTCGACTCCCGTGTGCACGCCGGCGTCTCCGCCGATATGTCTGGCTTCTCGCTCGGCGCTTGCCGTGCCCGCGCCCACGATTCCGATGGTGGCCGCGACGGCGGCGACCGTGGTGAGGCGGCCGATGGTGCGGTTCATGCTGGCTCCCTGGGGTGTGTCGTGTTGGACATCACAACACTAAACGCGTGCGCCCGGCGGACACAGAGTAGTCATCGCTGTGGGTGACCCGGCCGGCGAAACCATGACGTGTCCTGACGGGGTTGTCCGTGATCGTGGTCGGTGCAGGTTTCCCACAACGGACAGGAGCGGGATGAACACGGATCTGCGGGGGAAGATCGCGCTGGTCGCGGGCGGTACCCGGGGCGCGAGCCGGGCGATCGCGGTCGAGCTCGGCCGTGGCGGCGCCACGGTGTACGTGACCGGCCGGACCACCAGGGCCGAGCGTTCGGAGATGAACCGTCCCGAGACCATCGAGGACACCGCCGAGCTGGTCAGCGCCGCTGGTGGGCAGGGGATCGCGATCCGGGTGGATCACCTGGACACCGCACAGGTGGCGGCCCTGGCCCGGCGGGTGGAAGAGGAGCGAGGCGGCCTGGACATCCTGGTCGACGGGCTCTGGGGCGGGGACGACTACCTCGAGTGGGGAAAGCCGGTCTGGGAGCACACCCTTGAGCCCGCACTGCGGCAGATCCGGCTGGGCATCGACGCGCACCTGATCACCAGCCACCACCTGCTGCCGCTGCTGATCCGCCTGCCGGGCGGGCTGGTGGTGGAGCTGACCGACGGCACGGCGGAGTACAACGCGCGGTTCCGCAAGGGCACCTCGGTGCCGTTCTACGTCGCCAAGGCCGCCGCGCACCATCTCGCGCTCGGCCAGGCCGAGGACCTGCGCCCTTACGGTTGTACGGCGGTCGCGCTGACCCCCGGCTGGCTGCGTTCGGAGGGGATGCTGGACCACTTCGGCGTCACCGAGGACAACTGGCGGGACGCGCTGGCGCAGCAGCCGCACTTCGCGATCTCGGAGTCGCCCGCCTTCGTCGGCCGCGCGGTGGCCGCGCTGGCCGCCGACCCGGAGGTCGCGCGCTACACCGGGCAGACGCTCTCCAGCGGGCAACTGGCGAAGGTGTACGGGTTCACCGATATGGACGGCAGCCGCCCGGACGGGTGGCGGTACATGGTCGAGGTGACCGACGCGGGCAAACCCGCCGACACCACCGGCTACCGCTGAGCGCGTGCTCAACCGTTGCGGGCCGCCATCGCGGTGGCGACCTCGGCGAAGGCGGCCCGCAACGACGGCGGATCGAGGATCTCCACCTCGGCCCCGAGCCGGAGCATCTGCCCGAGGGCGACCTCGTGGCTCTCCACCGGCAGGTCCACCTCGACCCGGCCGTCGGCGTCCGGTGGGCCCGCGTGGTTCCTGGCCTCGATCGACACATCGGGTTCGGCGATCAGGGACAGTGCCCGTAGCCCCGCCGGGCTCAGCTTGATCCGGATCCGCTCGCGCAGCAGGGCGCGGGCGAACTGGGCCGACGACTCCCGCCACCACTCCACGAGGTCGAAGCCCTCCGGCCGCTCGAACCGCTCCGGATGCGGCTCGGCCTCGGCGATCCGGGACACCCGGTAGGTGCGGATCGTCCGGTGCTCCGCACCGGCTTCCGGCACGTGCGCGACCAGGTACCAGACGCCGGCCTTGAGCACCAGGCCCAGCGGCTCGAGCAGGCGTTCGGCCAGCCGCTCGCCCCGGCGGTAGCGCACGGTGAGCCGGTGCTGCTCCCAGACGGCGCGGGCCACGGCTGCCAGCTCGGCGGCCTCGTCCTCGCCGCGGAACCAGCCCGGCGCGTCCAGGTGGAACCGCTGCGCGACCTGCTGGGCCTGCTCGCGCAGCGGGCCGGGCAGGCTGGCCGAGACCTTGGCGTGCGCGGCCGACACGGCGGTGCCCAGCCCCAGCCCGGCCAGCGCCCGCGGGGTGCTCATCGCGAAAAGCGCCACCGCTTCCCGCGAGGTCAGCCCGTCCAGTCTGCTGCGCCAGCCCTCGACCAGGCGGATGCCCCCGTGCCTGCCGGGCTCAGCCCAGACCGGCACCCCCGCCTCGCGCAGCGCGGCGATGTCCCGGTGCATGGTGCGCTCGGAGACACCCAGCGCCTCGGCCAGCTCGGCGGCCGTCGCGCCTCGCCGGTTCTGCAGGGTGAACAGCAACGCCACCAACCGCTCGGATCGCATACCCCTGATCATGCCCACCCGCACCGACACCCGCGTGTTGGCCGCGCACGCGCGCGTGTTGGCTGTTCGCGTGCGCGAGTTTGCCGCTCACGCGCGCGAGTTTGCCGCTCATGCGTACGAGTTTGCCGCTCATGCGTACGAGTTGGCCGTTCGCCCGCGAGTTGGGTCAAGTTGTGACTGGGGCACTTACCAAGGAGATCGAAAGTAGCTGGACGGAGCCGGGCCGTCGACCTGCACAGGTCGGCTACTTTCGATCGGGTTGGTCGTTGGTCGTCTTGGGGGCGCACTCGACCGAACGGGTCGGATGCGCCAAGCGCACCTCACCATGAAGCGCCCCGGGTCGGGCGCGACCTTCGATCGTCACGTTTGTAGCGTTCATCGCGGAACATAAAGATCGGCTCGGGGCCGAGCCGATCTGTGCCGTGTTGCCGACTTCGGTGTGAAGATCGCCCGTCCACCTACGATGCCGCCTTTTCGCGACCCAAATCGGCGCGTGAGGGACCAGATGAAGGCCTCATGGAGGAGATCCAGCGGGGGTATGACGAAAAGTACAAGGTGTACGGTGCCCGGAAAATGTGACGCCGGCCGAAGGGGGAGTGCGTGCAGGTCGGTCGTGTCCGGGTGGAGCGGCCGATGCGCTGGATGGGTCCGGTCAGGACAGTGGGCGGGAAGGCCGTGTGCACCCACTGTCCGGGACGACGATGGTGCCCGCGCCGCCGGCCCGGTGAAACGCCAGATCACGGCGGGTGCGTCGAATCCCTTGTGGATGGCGGACTTCACCTGCATGACGACCTGGTCCGGCACCGTGCACGTGTCGCTCGCCGTGAATGTGTCATCACGAAAACCCTCAATTGGAACAATCCAACCGAAGCGCCGCACGAACTACTACTCTCAGCTCGATAATCCGGTGTTGCGACGACCGGTCGGACCCGGGAAGTACACGTCATTCCGGTTCACCCAGAATCCGATCGACGTGGGTACAGATGCCTCGATCGGAACCGTCGGCGATGCGCTCGACAACGCCCTCGCGGTAACGACCATCGGACTTTACAAAACCGAGTTGATTAAATCCGGGCCATGGCCTCATGGGAAAGAAGTCGAAAAGGCCACCGCCGCGTCGGCGGACTGGTACAATGATCGAGGACTTCAGGAGGTCTGCGGCCATCGGCCGCCGACCGGGTTCGAGACCCCGCACGAGCAAGGCGACCTGAGCAACCTGGTTGCCTGACCCAGTAACGAGTCTCTACGAAACTCGGGCGCTTCACACTGTGCCGGACGCGGCGATCACGTTCCTTCGAGTCCCGGCCTCCACGCACCGCCCATCATCACAGTGCGGCTGCCGTACTGTGAAGATCATGATCCGCAGGCCTTGACAGTTCCTCACGCCAGCACGAATACTACAAGCAGTTTGACGTGTACCAAGCGGCCTGGGGGGCAGATGGTGCTAAATGGGCAGAGCCCAAGCAACGCTGACAACGCGCAATTCTCCACGATCGACACGGAAAGTGAGCGAGCTGCCGCCGACTCCCCGAGAGCGGCCGGGGTGGATCTCGCCTATACACAAGTGCTCGCCGAAACGGATATCGCGCTTCCACCGATTCTCGTGCACCGTCCCACGGCGCGGGTGACCGGCGGCACACATCGGCTGCCGGCAACCAGTATAAAAGAAGTCACTGCGATCAAAGTGCAGTTCTTCGAGAGGGACGAGCAAGCCGCCTTTATCCTCGCACTGAGGTCGAGCAACGCGCACTGGTTGCCGCTGTCCCTGGCTGACCGTGAGAACGTCGCCCGCCGGATTCTCGATGCCCGACCCCCGGTGGTCCGGCCGCGTCCGCCCATCCGAACTGACACAAGGCCGTCAGCGCGCCCGCGAGCTGACCAGGAACAACCCGTCCACCTCGATTCGAGAAACTGCGCCGACACGCACCTCGACAAGACCACGCGCTCGACAGGTCGGTGTCAGCGACCTCGCCACACAGACCGCCGCTGATCAAGCAGCGGTACATCGACTCCGGTCGGACCCCACCGTACGTACACGGAAACTGAACGGGTCTCGTCCGGTAGATCTCTGGGGGCCTGTTCCGAAACTGGACCTTGTCGACCGTTTCGCCAGTTCAGGAACAGGCATGATCCGCCAAGACGCATGCGGAAGTCCGGCGGGCAGTTCACAGAACTAGTTCAGAATCGCAAGCGCTGAAATTTGTGTCCAATGACTCGACAAAACGGGGAAACATGACTGCGGAAGATGCACGAGCGGAATTGCGCCAGCAAATTTTCTCTCTACTGGCCGAGGTTGCCGGCGGTGTTTTAGACAGTCAAACCATCGAATCGGATACGGAGTTTCCCGAGACGGGGATGAGTTCGATCGAATATCTGGCGCTTATCGAGAAGATCGAAACAAAGCTCGATGTCTTCATTGACCTCGAAGAGAACCAAGACCTGACCACCGTCGACAAGTTCTGCGATCTTCTCGTGGATCAAGTGCCATCAGCCTAAAACGGCAACTTCCGCCTGCCGATTGCGATCGACGGTAACAAACGCGGCTGACCCCCCATCCGTACCAGCTCGGCCACGCCCTCTGCTCGGCCACGCCCTCTGACAAAAGATTATGAGGTCTTCGATATCATGGACTCAACGGCATTTGGTTGCTTCTTGCCCCCATTCCACGATCCTTCGGTCAGCCCTCAGGCGGCGCTGAAGCACGATATCGAACTGTGTGGACTGGCTGATGACCTTGGTTTCGACGAGATCTGGCTTGGTGAGCACCATTCCAGTGGTTGGAGCACACTCAGCTCGCCTGACATGTTGATCGCAGCGTTAGCCCGTGAAACTCGCCGTATTCGATTTGCTACTGGCGTGATACCGCTTCCCTATCACCATCCTCTTCATGTCGCGGAACGGATGGTGCTGCTTGATCATCTCACGGCAGGTCGAGCGATTTTGGGCTGTGGAACGGGAACATACGTTCACGACATGGAAATGATCGGGGTGGATCCAGGAACTGTCCGCGATCACTTCCGAGCGGCATTGGAAACCGTGCAAGCGCTTATCAACGGCGAGACGGTCGACACTACGACACCGTGGTTCACCGCGAAGAAAGCCGTACTGCAGCTCCGGCCGCTGAGGGGTTCCATCGAGACTGTCGTCGCGTCATCGCTGAGCGATGCCGGGATCGAGCTACTGACCGACACCGCGACTACTCCGACCGTTCACGTGGTGCCACCCTGGGGTGCCATCCGGCCTGGAATGGACCCGGATCCGGTCGGCTCGCTCGTCGAGCGCGTCGAATCCTACCGGAACAAGTCCGCGGGTTCGACGCGGATCCGGTGCAACGTTTTCGTCCACGTCTCCGACTCCACGGAGGCGGGCATCGACGAGCTCATAAATGGATGGTCCGCACTGCGGCGCGATTTGTATCGTAATATTCTGGGCACGCCGATTCCGGACTCCCCGGCCGCTCATCGCAAGACGTTGGAGAGTCTTGTCAAGTCGGGTGCGTTCATTATCGGGGACACGGCGACGTGCACCCGCATGATTCGCGACCTCCTTGATCGGCTAGGCGAACCGGTGTCGTTGAATTTCTTCGTTCCCCAGTGGATATCGTACAAAGCGACTTTCGATCAACTGACGGCGATCGCCGACGAGGTCGTGCCCGGGCTCTTCGGTGGGTTCGACGGTACCGCGGAGTCCATGAAGCTCACTTCGGAAGAGGCCGGACGTCAGATGAAGCTTCGAACCGAGACCATTGGTAATGGAGGCAGCAAATGAGCTCTGCAGAAGTGAGTCTTGACTTCAGCTCTGACGAGTTTCTCGCCGACCCTTGGCATATCTACAAGGAACTCCGGCAAGCGGATCCGGTGCACTGGTCGGAGGCGTTCAGGGCCTTCCTGGTCACGAGGTACGACGACGTTGTCGCCCTGCTGGCGGACCGGCAGGTCGTCAGCGGGTTTCCGATGCGCAGCAGTCGCCGGTTGTTCGGCCCGACGTTGCTGGACGCCGACGGACCGCGTCATCGTGAGTTGCGAAAGCTATTCACGCCACTGTTCGCGGGCGCCTCGGTGAAGCGGCTGCGCACCGAGATACTCATTCCCGCGGTGGACCAGGTTCTCGACTCGATCGAAGCCGAGATGGGGTCCATGGACGATGTCGAGATCGAGTTCATGGAACGGGTCGCGGTCGGAGTGCCCTATGCGATGGTCACCCGGCTGTTCGGTTTACCGCCGGAAGACGCGGCCTGGCTGCGTCCCCGGGTCCTTCCGCTGGCCGGTGCTATCGAGTTTCCGGCAACCTCGCTGGACACGGCGGTCGCGAGCAAGGCAGAACTGGTCGACTATCTGACAGACAAGCTCGCCAGTCGCCAAGAGGGCGACCGGATGCCGTTCCTCGACCTCGTCTTCCCCCCAGGTGAACCGGTTGACGAGTCCCTGCTGGGAACGGCCACGCTGTTTCTGCTGGCCGGAACGGAAACGAGTGTCGCCACCATCGGCAAGATCATGTATGCCATATTGGCGCATGACGTCGAACTGTCGGCGTTGGCGGACTCCGAGTACCGGGACCAGGTGGTGCGCGAGACGCTGCGCTGGGAACCGCCGAGTCACACTATCCTCAGATATGCGTCCACCGACCTGAACATTCACGGCGTGGACGTGCCGCGCCGGTCCGCGCTTCTGCTGTCGGTCGGTAGCGCCAGTCGCGACGAGAACACGTTCTCCGACCCGGACACGTGGCGTCCGGGTCGACCAGACCAGCGGATGCTGGCCTTTTCGTCCGGCCCGCACACCTGCCTGGGCATCCAGCTGGCCTTGGCGGAGTTCGACACGCTGTTCGAGCGGTTGTCGCTGCGGTTCGGCGGCGTCCAGCGCAGCGGGTCGCTCGACGGCATCCGGCGTGGCTTCTGGCGGCTGCGGGAGCGAGGCCACATCTTCCGCCGGCCCGATCATCTTTATGTGCGAATGGAGCGCCGACGCGCGGGGAGAAGCGAGGCCGATGCCTGACGCGGAAACCGCTCCATACGATCTGACGGCCGAACTTGCGGCCGGGTCCTCCGGGCGCGACCGGGCAGCGCTGGTGGTGGCCGCGTTCGCGGTGACTCTGTGCCGGTGGACGGCGATGAGCGAAGCCGCGATCGCGGTCGCCGGGAGGGTGATCCGGCTCCAGGTCGACGACCGGGCGCTCATCGATGACTTCCTGCGGGCGGTGCACACGACCGGAGTCGCTGAAGACGGACCGGTGGACCTCGTGATCGCTTCCGAGCACGACGATCTTCGGTCTGGGGAGGTCCGCTTCAGCACCGAAATACCTTACGCCGCGCACGGGTTCGTCGCCGACGTCGCCGCCGCGGTGAGCGAGATGACGTCCCTCGACGGTTCTCTCCAGGACGTGCGCTGCATCGCGCCGGAGCGTCGCCGGATCCTCGATGCGCTGGTCGGCGCGGACGTTCCCGTGGTGGACATCGAAACCCTGTTCCTGGAACAGGTGCGGCGCCACCCGCAGGAGGTCGCGGTCCGTGACGCGAGCGTTGAGCTGACCTACGAGCAACTCGCGCATGTCGCCGATCACTACGCCGACGTTCTGCGGCGTGCCGGGGTCCGGCCCCGGGACACGGTGCTCGTCGCGACCCGGAGATCGGTCGGGGAGGTGGTGGCGCTACTCGCGATCACCCGCCTCGGCGCCGCATACGCGGGATTCGACGACGACGCACCGGAAGCCCGGCTGGCGACGATCGTCGGCAAGCTGGCGCCCGCCGTCGCGGTGACCGATACCACGACGACCGACCATCCCGCCCTGCGCGAGCTCACCCGGGTCGACTCGTGGCACCCCGGACAGCACACCGACACAGACCCCGAACCGCTGAGCCGACCACCTGGCTCTCCGGATCCACACCGCACGGCGTACATCGCGTTCACCTCCGGTTCCACCGGCGAACCGAAGGGCGTTGTCGTCCCGCATCAGGCAGTCACGCGACTCGCGCTCACGGTCGAACTCCAGGTGCGCCCCGGTGACCGCGTTCTACGCATGGCGCCACTGGCTTTCGACGCGTCGACGTACGAAATCTGGGTGACCCTGCTCAACGGCGCGACGCTCGAGGTCCTCCCGGTGAAACGTCCGTCGGTCGGAAGGCTCGAAAAGTTCTTCACCGAGCGGAAGGTCTCGGTCGCCTGGCTGACGGCCAGCCTGTTCCGGCTGCTTGCCAACTCTCGGCCGCGGGCGCTCGCCGGACTCCGCTGGCTCGTGAGCGGGGGAGAAGTCGTATCGCACGAGTCCGCGGCCCGCATGCTCGAGCTACACCCCGGGCTGGTGATCACGAACGGATACGGGCCCACCGAGAACACGACTTTCACGACCACACACACCGTGCGCGACAGCGCGGAGATCAACGGGCCTCTTCCCATCGGCAGGCCGATCGCCGGCACCAAGGTTTTCGTCCTCGACCGGAACGCCCGTCTCGTTCCGCCCGGTGCGGTCGGCGAACTGTACGCGGCCGGATCAGGTGTAGCCGATGGTTATCTCAACGACGAGACCGAGACAAGCAGCCGGTTCGGTCACTTCTCTCCGGATGTCAATGAACGCCTGTACCGCACCGGCGATCTGGTCCGACTCGACCCGCACGGCAACCTGGTATTCCTGGGCCGCGAGGACAAGCAGATCAAACTCGACGGGCACCGCATCGAAACCGAGGAGATCAGCACCACCCTCGCTCGTCATCCCGATGTTCGGGACGCCGTGATCTTCGTTGCTCGGCAACCGAACCGAGGTCCGCAGCTCGTAGCAGCCGTCGTCATGCGCCCCGGCACCGATGCAGACCCACGATCACTGCGGACGTTCCTGTCACACCTGCTGCCCAGCTACGCCTTACCCGCCCTGTGGGTCGTGGTCGACGAGATCCCGCTCACCCGCAACGGAAAGGTCGACGAACAGGTCCTGATCGAATCCGCGACGCCGCCGGTACCCGCCAGCAGAGGAGACCGCGATGTCCTCGCCGCTCGACGGCCATGACGCCGATTTCGTGGTGGTCGTGAACGAAGAACAGCAATACAGCCGGTGGTCGGCGCCAGTCGCCGTGCCCAGTGGATGGACCATCGCCCACGGTTCGGCTGCCAACGACGGCTCTCCCTGCTACGCGCGGGACAGCCGGACCGACATGCGCCCGGTGAGCGCCTGAATGAAGGAGGGCTCGATGAGGTTGTCGCTCGGGCAGGAGCGTTTGTGGCTGTTGCAGCAGCTCGACCGGACCAGCGCCGCGTACAACATTCCGATCGTTTTACGGTTCCGCGACGGCGTCGATTTCGAGGCACTGGACCGAGCGCTCGACAGGCTCGTCGAACGTCACCCAGTGCTCCGCTGGACGTTCGCCGCGGACGAGTCGGGGACGCCGGTCGCCACACCGATGGCGGACTTTCGCATTCCGGTGGAGCGACGTACCGCCGGAGATGGCGAGAACGAGTGGCAGGCGCACACGGCCGACTTGGCCATCGAACCGTTCGACCTCGCGGCCGCGCCGCCCGTGCGCGCAATGGTTGTCGAGTGCGCTGACGGATCGGCCGTGCTGTGCCTGGTGATGCATCACATCATCACCGACGGTCGTTCCATCCAGATCGTGACCGAGGATCTGCCGACTTTCTACCGGTCGGCGACGCCCACGCCGATCGACATGACATACGAGGACTTCGTCGCATGGCAGCGCTCCGGCACCGAAAACGAGTCCGCGGCGGAACACCTCGAGTACTGGCGGCGGGAGCTCGACGGATTCGAACCACTGCGGCTGCCGGCGGACAGACCGCGACCGGCCAACCCCGGGTTCGCCGGCGACCACGTCGATTTCGAACTACCAACCGAGCTCACCAAGGCCTTTTGTGCATTCGCATTGCGGAATCGGTGCGCGGTCTCCAGCGCCGTGGCCGCGGTGCTACAGGCGCTCATGTCGCTCCACTCCGGGCAAGAGGACATCACGATCGGAACGGTGCTGGCCGGCCGCGACGACCGCCGGTTCGCCGACGTACTCGGCTTTTTCGTGAACACCGTGGTTTTGCGCACTCACATTACCCCGTCGACGTCGTTCCGCGAGCTGCTCAAGGTGGCACGCACCAAGATGGTCGAGGCATACGCCCATCAACAGGCGCCGTTCGACCAGGTGGTCGCGGAGGTCCGGCCCGAACGGGAGTCGGGTCGCAACGCGATCTTCGATGTCGTGGTCGTGCACAACGGGGAGATTCCCCCGCCCGGCGAAGGCGAGATCACCAGCGTGCCATGGGCAGGCGTGGCGACCCGGTTCGACCTGGAACTGGTCACCCACCTGCAGGACGGCAAGCTGCACGGCTCACTGGTGTTCCGCTCCAGCCTCTTTCACCGATCCACCGCCACGCGGCTCGTCAGCCGGCTTGTCTGGCTCGTCGAACACGCGCTGGAGAACCCGGACGAGCCGCTCTTCGGACCACTACGCGGGCAGCTCGACTACTGGCGGAAGCAGCTCGCTGATGCTCCCGCGGCACTGGACCTGCCAGCCGATCGCGTGCGCCCGCCGGTGGCGTCCTACCGCAGCGACTCGGTCCGCTTCGAAGTGGACCCCGGTGTTGCCGGGGAGTTGCGTGAGCTGAGCAGTCGGCACGGCGTCACTCCGTTCATGGCCCTGCTGGCGACCTTCTCCCTCGTGCTGTCCCGCTACGCACGCACCACCGAGGTGACGGTCGGAGTACCCACGACCGGAGGAACCAGCTCGGAACCAGAACCACTGACCGGGTTCGACGCCAACACACTGGTGCTGCTCACCGACCTTTCCGGTGATCCCACCTTCCCGGAACTGCTGGGGCGCGTGCGGGAGACCACGCTCGGCGCCCACGCGCACCAGGACGTCCCCTTCGAACGTCTCGTAGCAGAGCTGGCACCCCAACGAGACTTCAGCCGCAACCCCCTCACGCAGGTCGCCCTCCAGCTGGTGGACGTGCCGTTGTCGAACGTTCCGCCTGCCGGTACGGAAGCGCAACCATTCGATCTCGAATGTCACGTGGCGGACCGGAACGGCGTGCTGGAGGCCCGGGTCGACTACAACGCCGGCGTGTTCGACCGGGTCACGATCGAACGATTCATCCAGCACTTCCAGCAGCTACTCGCATCCGTCGGAGCGGACCCGGAGCAACCGCTGTCCGCCCTGCCGATGATGAGCGACTCCGAAACCCGGCGGCTGGCGCAGGACTGGAACGACACCACCGCGACGTTGCCGAACCCGGCGACGGTGCCCGCGGCGTTCGCCGAACAGGTCCGCCACCGACCTCACGCGACAGCCCTGGTATGCGACGAGGACTCCCTGACCTACGCCGAGCTCGACGCCCGGTCCAACCAGCTCGCGCACCGGCTGCGAACCCTGGGCGCCGAACCCGGGGCCCTCATCGGAGTGTGCCTGCCACGCTCCACCGAACTGATCACCGCATTGCTCGCGATTCTCAAGACCGGCGCCGCGTACCTGCCGATCGACCCGGAGTACCCCGAGGAGCGCCAACGGCTCCTCCTCACCGATGGCGACGCCCGACTCGTGGTCACCACCGACCTGGTGGGCGATCCCACCATCGATGAGGAACCATCGACCGCGCTCGAGTCCGTAGTGCGGCCGCAGGACCTGGCCTACGTCATCTACACGTCCGGTTCAACCGGACGCCCCAAGGGCGTCGAAATCGAGCACCAGGCAATCATCCGCCTTGTCACCGGAATGCCGGAGGGCATCCTCGGCCCTCGCGAGGTACTGCTACACGCATCAGCAATCTCCTTCGACGCCGCTACTTTCGAGATCTGGGGTGCCCTCCTCGCCGGCGCCACGTGCGCCATTTCCACTGAGCGAGTCCTCACCGCCCGACCGCTCGCCAACGCGATCGCTCGCCACCGGATCAGCACGCTCTGGCTGACCTCGTCGTTGTTCAACCACATCGTCGACGAGGACACCACGGCGCTGACCGGGCTCCGTCATCTGCTCGTCGGCGGCGAGGCGCTGTCCGTCGCCCATGTTCGCCGCGCTGTCACCGCTCTGCCCGGCACGCGGGTCTTCAACGGTTACGGCCCTACCGAATGCACCACGTTCGCCACCTGCCACCCCATCGCCTCTCCTGTTCCCGCCGACACCAGCGGCATCCCCATCGGCCGCCCGATCGGCAACACCCGCGTGTATGTCCTGGACGACCAGGGCCGGCTCGCGCCGACCGGAGTACCGGGAGAACTCCACGTGGCCGGACCCGGTGTCGCAAGAGGCTACCGAGGGCAACCGGAACTCACCGCGGAGAAGTTCGTCCGCAATCTCTACGACACCACGAGCGGCCGGCTTTACCGGACAGGGGACCTCGTCCGTCACAACGCCAACGGCGACATCGAGTTCCTCGGGCGCCTCGACGACCAGATCAAGATCCGCGGCTACCGCATCGAACCTCAGGAGATCGAAGCCAGCCTCCAGGCCCATCCGGACATTCCGCAGGCCGCCGTTGTCGCGCGCGAAGACACGCCCGGCCAGAAGAGACTCGTCGCCTATCTCAAGGTCCCGGGTGATGACGTTCCTGACGACGCCGCCCTGCGTGCCCATCTGCGAAGCGAGCTGCCGGAGTACATGGTGCCCGAGGCGTTCGTGGCACTTCCCGAACTACCGTTGACCATCAACGGAAAACTGGATTCCAGCGCGCTTCCGGCACCCGACAGCGGCACCCGAACGGACACGGCCGCGACGTTCGTCCGACCACGTAACCAGACCGAAGAAGCCTTGGCTGCGATCTGGGCCCACGTTCTCGACGTCGATACCGTCGGCAGGAACGAAAGCTTCTTCGACGTTGGCGGACACTCTCTGAAAGCCGCACAGCTCGCCGTCCGGATCAGTGAGACGTTCGACATCCAACTACCGTTGCGGACGGTGTTCGAACGGCCCACGATCGCGAAGCTGGCCGAAGAGATGAACAGCGAGCGGCGGACAAGCACAGGCCACGTGCGCTCGTTCGACCCCCAGCCCATACTGCGCAGCGTTGTCCCGGACCCGCTGCCACCACGCAAGCTCGACGAGATCTCGGACGTCCTGCTCACCGGAGCCACGGGCTTCGTCGGGGCGTACTTGGTCCGCGAGTTGCTGGCACGGACCAGCGCGCGCGTCCACTGCCTCGTCCGGGCGGCGGACGAGGACGCGGCGTGGCATCGGCTGCGCGCGAATCTCGACCATTACGGCCTGTGGCACGACATCGACCACGAGCGGATCGCGGTCGTTCCCGGCGATCTCGCCGCGTCCGGACTCGGGCTCACCACCGCGACCTTCGGTCGCCTCGCGGACGAGATCGACCTGATCTGCCACAACGGCGCTCGGGTCGATGCGCTCTCGAGCTACGAGCAGCTCGAGGAGACCAACGTGGGTGGTACCCGTGAACTCATCCGGCTGGCGGCCACCACCTGGCTCAAGCAACTACAGTTCGTGTCGACCATTTCCGCTGCCGATGAAGGTGACGCGCGCAGCGGGTACGCGGAGACCAAGTCGCATGCCGAGCGGCTGGTCATCGCCGCACACGAGCGCGGAATGCCGGCAGCGATCTACCGGCTGCCCCGGATCGTCGGAGACTCGCAGACCGGACAGGGGAACACGCGGGACATCATGTTGCGGGTGCTGCGGATCATTCTCGAACTCGGCGCCGCACCCGACACCGAGCTGGAGGAACCCTGGCTCGAGGTGGACGAGACAGCCGGTCTGCTCGCCCGGATCGGTGCGGAGCAGCCGCCGGACGGCAGCCGCTTCGTGCTGACGAGTCGGCGACCTGTACGTCTCACGCACGTGCTGGAGCTACTGCGGAGCACCGGCACGGCGATCGACACCCGGCCGGTAGTCGACTGGCTCGCGATGCTCGAGGCCCACTCTCCTGAGGAACACGCCATCCTGAAACTGCTCTTCGAGTCCCCTCCTGGCGCCAGCGGCAACGGTGGGCCAAGTCGTGAGTTCGTTCCGATCGTCGTTCGGAGCCCCGACGACAACGCGATACTTCGCTACGTCGACAGAATGCTTGTCCGGTCTCCTCAAGCCGCGAAGTCCGGAGAATACGAAAGGTCATTGCAAACATGACTCGTGAACATCAGATGACTCTGTATCGGTCTATGAAACTGATCCGGGAGTTCGAAGAACGATGCCTGGAGATGGCAATTGCTGGTGAGATCATCGGGGGTATTCACCCGTACATCGGGCAGGAGGCTGTTGCCGTAGGCGTATGTTCGAACCTGACGGAGCGAGATTTCATCACGAGCACTCACCGGGGACACGGGCATGTGCTGGCAAAGGGTGCGGACCCCCGCCGTCTGCTTGCCGAGCTCCTTGGCACCCTCGAAGGTTTCAACAAGGGTCGTGGCGGATCGATGCATGCTGCGGACATCGAGCTGGGTATCCTGGGTGCCAACGGTATCGTCGGAGCGGGGGGAGCAATAGGGACCGGCGCCGCCTGGGTCGCCAAGGACCGCGGAAGCTCGGATGTCGTCATCAGCTTCTTCGGCGACGGAGCAATGAGCCAAGGCGTACTGTTGGAAGCATTCAACCTGGCCGCAATCTGGTCCTTGCCGGTGCTGTTTGTCTGCGAGAACAACATGTACGCGACGAGTCTCAAGGTTGAGTCCGGACTCGCGGGCAACGCGGCGCGGCGCGCCGAAGGCTTCGGGCTGGTTGCACGTACGGTCGACGGCATGGACGTCGAGTCCGTGGCGTCCACGGCGGGGGAACTGATCGAACGGTGTCGCGAGAACAAAGGCCCGGCGTTCTTGGAATGCTCGACCTACCGGTTCTTTGAGCATCACTCCATACTCGAACAATTGGGGGTCGGGTTTCGTGATCCTGACGAAATAGCCAGTTGGCGCAAGCGGGATCCGATCCTCTCATTGGGTAAGCAGTTGAGCGATGCCGCTGTCGCCGAGATCGATGAAGATGTAAAGGGAAAAATCGATGAAGCGGTTGATTTTGCAAGGAACGCCGCGCCGCCCGACCCGAAGGACGCACTTATGTATCTGTACTCAGGAGAGGTCGCGGTCCGGCCAGGGGTGATCCTGTGAGTGATCTGCAATCCGTGTCGCTCCCCGGGTATGTGCGTGCGCTGAACCGCGCACTGCATGCCGAGATGGCGGCGGACGACAGCGTTTTCGTGATCGGTGAAGACGTGCGGGTCGGAGCGAGTGGAGTCACCGCGGGTCTGGTACCCCAGTTTGGCACGGAGCGAGTGCTGGACACGCCGTTGTCCGAGCAATCTTTTACCAGTTTCGGGACCGGTGCCGCGATGGTCGGCAGAAGGCCCGTGATCGAGTTTCAGATATCCTCGCTGCTGTACCTGGTGTTTGAGCAGATAGTGAACCAGGCTCACAAGTTCTCGTTGATGACCGGCGGGCAAGTTCATGTACCTGTCACGTACATGGTTTCGGGCTCGGGTTCGAGATGTGGATGGGCAGGCCAACATTCGGACAGCCCGTACAGTCTGCTCGCACATGCGGGGATCAAGACGCTGGTTCCAAGCAGGCCGGAGGACGCTTATGGACTGTTGCGGTCGGCGGTTCGGGATCCCGACCCGGTAGCGGTGTTTGCCCCTTCCGCGTTGATGGAGGCAGCGGATGTCGCCGACTCGGGAGAAGAGGAGGTCGTGCCACTGGGAGAAGCGAACGTCCTGCGGGAGGGCGATGACCTGACGGTAGTGGCGGTGGGGCAGCATGTCGGTACAGCACTTGAGGTTGCCGAGAGTCTTGCCGATCAGGTCGAAGTCGAGGTTATTGATCCGAGAACGGTTTACCCGTTCGATTGGCAGCGCCTCGGTAAATCGGTCAACAAGACCGGGCGCCTTGTCGTGATCGATGACTCGAACCGTATGTGCGGGTTGGGGGCGGAGATAATTGCGACAGCGGCCGAAGAGTTCGATCTGCTGGCGCCGCCGAAGCGTGTCAGCAGGCCCGATGGTGCGGTCATCCCGTACGCTCTTGCGCTCGATCAGGAGTTGGTATCCGGTACTGAACGACTGACGAAGGCCATCAGAGCGGCGTTGATGTAAGAGAGCGGACGCCCCGCACCAGGAAATTCCTCCGCAGCGCCAAGGGAGAATAATGGAGACAAACGACATCGTGGATGGCTACCGGCGGACGCAGGACGCCTTCGACGCCGTCCTTGCCGCCGTCCCGTCGCAACGGTGGAACGCGGCGTCAGCGTGCGAACTCTGGACTGTGCGTGACGTGGTAGGCCACGTCATCTGGGGGCTGGAGGTCCTGCGCCATCACGTGACGGGCCAGGAGTACACGGAACGAACCGGCCCACCGGGCTCCGAGAATCCCGGTGAGCTCGCCGGCGACGACCCATTGGCCGGGTGGCGCGCGACCCGCGAAGCGACTGCCGCCGCCCTCACCGATGAGGTACTCGATCTGCCCGCCGCCCCGTGGTACGAGGCCCTGCGCCCCGGCGTGAAGGTCACGGACCACCTGGAAATGTTGACCTTCGACACCTTGGTCCATACCTGGGATATCGGGTCCGCGCTCGGCATGGACGTGCGTCTGGAGCCCGATCTCGTCGCGCGGTCGTTCTCCCTTGCCCGCTTGATCATCAGCCGCACGCCGAGCACCTTCGGTCCCAAACTGGCCCCGCCACCGGACGCCGACAAGCAGACCCGCTTTCTGGCCTTCCTCGGCCGATCGGTCTGAAGCTTCGGTCCGGTTCGATGGCGTCAGCGGCGCAGCATCGCGCGGTCGCCGGGCCTTGACCGTGTCCGCGCCCGTAGAACCGCAGGTCGAGGCGGGTTCCCACCAAGGTTCATGCCATGCGAAACAACCTGAGTGGAGAATCCGCCTGGCCACTCGTGCACGCGAGTTGGCCGTTCCGGTGCAGCGAGGCCGTCGCTCGGCGTACCGAGTTCCGTGCTCAGCGGCGCACCGTGCCGAGGAAGGCTCGCCAGGCGGCGGGTTCCAGGGTGAGGTGGCCGGCGGCGGGGTCCTTCGAGTCGCGCACGGCCGCCGCCCGCGCGGTGGTCGCCACCTCGACACAGTCACCGTTGTTGGCGTTGCTGTGGCTGCTCTTGCGCCAGGTCAGCTCGGCGTGCTCGGGGGTGGTCATGACGTCCGGCCTCCATCTGGTCGTACTCGCTTGCCAGCCAGGCAAGCCACTCCCGCGATTGTCCCGCATCCAGCGCATCCCGATCGAGTCGCGCCAGTATCTCCCGGTACATCGCGACGTCCTCGGGCTCCTCCAGGAACAGCCCCGCGGCCCAGGAGTCCACGTAGGTGACCGGCGGGTGCTCGGCGTACCCCATCACCTTGAACGCGCCACCGACGATGCCGTACGGCCCCGCCGCATCCGGCACCACCCGGATGGAGCAGCGTGGCCAGGAGTCCACCAGCAGCAGGCTGACCAGTTGCTCGTGCATCACCTCCGGCCCGCCGACCACCGCCCGCAGCGCTCGCTCGTGCAGGAAGAACTTGCACCACGGCGACCGTGCCCGCTTCAGCACGTGCTGCCTGGCCAGCCGGGCGTCGACTCGCAGCTCGATGTCCTCGGGTGGGCGGTTCGATCCCCAGCGGAACAGCTCGCGGATGTACTGCTCGGTCTGCAGCAGCCCCGGCACGATCAGCGGGTCGTAGCTGGTGATCGCGTTCGCCGTGCCCTCCTGCAGGATCAGCGAGCGCAGCTCCTCGGGCAGCTCCCGGCTGTGCGGCCGGAGCCAGTAGCGGCTGTCCGCCTCCCGGGCGAGGGTGACCAGCCGGTTCAACTCCGACCGCACCACCAGGCCGCAGCTGACCAGGTAGACCGCAACGTCCACTTCGGAGGCGCCGCGTTGCCCGCTCTCCATCCGGGACACCTTGCTCGGTGACCAGCCGAGGGTGCGCGCCAGGTCGTGCCCGCTCAACCCGGATCGCTGGCGGATCCGCCGTAGCTCGGCACCGAGTTCCCTTGCCCGCGCGGTGGAGTCCCGCTTCGCCTTCGCCGTCATCCGACCAACCTAGAACGCCAGGTCAGCAGGGGTCCGGCACGGCGCGGCCGGTTCACCGGAAGAGATGCGCCCTTGCCAGGGGCGCAACTCGCCCGATCAGCGGTGGGCGCGGTTGACGGCGGAGATCACGGCACGCAGCGAGGCGACCACGATGGACGGATCGATGCCGACGCCCCAGTAGACCCGGTCGTCGATGGCGCACTCGATGTAGGAGGCCGCCTTGGCGTCGTCGCCGGGAGTGAGCGTGTGCTCGCTGTAGTCCAGCAGCCGCAGGTCGAAGCCGACGGTGGACAGGGCGTCGAAGAAGGCCGCGATCGGCCCGTTGCCCCGCCCGCGCACCTCGTTGTCGTCCCCGTCCACCCGCACGGTGGCCGCGATCTCGTACTCGCCGCCGCCGTTGTCGGTGACGTGCTGGCGCACCAGCTCGAGCGTGTTGCCCGGCCGCAGGTACTCCGCGGAGAACGCCTGCCACATGGTGTCCGGGTCCACCTCGCCGCCGGAGGAGTCGGTGTGCTTCTGGATCGTCTGCGAGAACTCGATCTGCAGCCGCCGCGGCAGGTCGAGCTGGTGCTCGCTCTTCATGATGTAGGCGATGCCGCCCTTACCGGACTGCGAGTTCACCCGGATCACGGCCTCGTAGGTGCGGCCGACGTCCTTGGGGTCGATCGGCAGGTACGGGACCTCCCACCGGTACTGCTCCAGCGGGACCCCGGCCCGCTCGGCCTCGTGGCGCAGCGCGTCGAAACCCTTGTTGATCGCGTCCTGGTGGCTGCCGGAGAACGCGGTGAACACCAGGTCTCCGCCCCACGGGCTGCGCTCGGGCACCGGCAGCTGGTTGCAGTACTCGACCGTCCGCTTGATCTCGTCCATATCGGAGAAGTCGATCTGCGGGTCGATGCCCTGGCTGAACAGGTTCATCCCCAGCGCGACCAGGTCGACGTTGCCGGTGCGCTCGCCGTTGCCGAACAGGCAGCCCTCGATCCGGTCCCCGCCGGCCTGGTATCCCAGCTCGGCCGCGGCGATCCCGGTGCCGCGGTCGTTGTGCGGGTGCAGCGACAGGATTACCCCGTCCCGCCGCTCCAGGTTCCGGTGCATCCACTCGATCGAGTCGGCGTACACGTTCGGCGTGGCCATCTCCACCGTGGCGGGCAGGTTCAGGATCACCGGCCGCTGCGGGGTCGGCTGCCAGATCTCGGTGACGGCGTTGCACACCTCGGCGGCGTAGCTCAGCTCCGTCCCGGTGTAGGACTCCGGCGAGTACTGGAACCGGAAGTCGGTGTCGGAGTACTTCGCCGCGTACTCCAGCACCAGGTCAGCGGCCTGGGTGGCGATCTTCTTGATGCCCTCGCGCTCCTCGCGGAACACCACCCGCCGCTGCAGGATCGAGGTGGAGTTGTAGACGTGCACGACCGCCTGCGGCGCACCCTCCAGCGCGGCGAAGGTCCGCTCGATCAGCTCGGGCCGGCACTGGGTCAGCACCTGGATGCGGACGTCCTCCGGGATCGCCCCGTCCTCGATGACCTCCCGGACGAAGTCGAAGTCGGTCTGGCTGGCCGCGGGGAAACCGACCTCGATCTCCTTGTAGCCCATGCGCACCAGCAACTCGAAGAACTTGCGCTTGCGGGCGGGCGACATCGGGTCGATCAGCGCCTGGTTGCCGTCCCGCAGGTCGACCGCGCACCACAGCGGGGCGCGCTCGATGCGCTTGGCGGGCCAGGTGCGATCGGGCAGGTCGATGTCCTCGACCAGGCGGTACCACGGCTGGTAGCGGTGCACCGGCATCGAACTACCGCGCTGCGGGTTCCAGCTCGGCTGGCCATCGGCCGGCGGCCTGGACGGCGTGTGGATCCGGTGGGAAGGCGTTTCGGGCGTGCTCATGGTGAGGAAGGCTCCTGCTGGGTTTGGAGGTCGACAACCGACCGGCGGCACCACAAAGCCCCGCGACGAGGAGCCGGTCTGGTCAGGCCCCGTCGCGGCAGCGAAGCAGGAGAGCACGTGCCACGAGGCCACTCTAACCACGGCCTCCCGGGTAGGGGAAGCCCGGCTGCGACCAAACCGTTACCCGCGCTGGCCCGAGAGGGTTACTCGCCCGTAGCGTTGCCCGTTGTCACATGCGAGACTCCCTCCATGGCCGAGCACGCTCAGCAGCCCGACGACGAGGACGAGGCCACCAGGGCTGTGCCCTCCACCCAGCCCTCCACCCAGCCCTCCACCCAGCCGTCCACCCAGCGCAGGCCGGAGCCCGAGCCCGCCCCGCCGCGCAAGGTCGACTGGCGCGCGGTCCGGGAGCGGGCGGCCGGCCTGACCGCCGGCGTCGTGCGCTGGGTCGGCCTGCTCTTCGCGCTGGTGCTGGTGCTGCACGTGGTCTTCGTGATCGGCGAAGGTAACCCGGACAACGGCATCGTGTCCTTCGTGAACGACGTGTCCGACACCCTCGTGGTCGGGTTCAAGGACATGTTCACGCCCGAGGGCGCCCAGCTGCGGGCGCTGGTCAACTACGGCATCGCCGCGGTGTTCTGGCTGGTCGTCTCCGCGATCCTGGCCAGGATCATCCGGCGGGTCGGCGGCTCCTCGCTGTAGCCGGGCCGGTCAGAACGCCGGCGAGCCCCACTCGCCGGTGAACGCGAACTCCGCGAGTGGGATGCGCCTGCGCGGTGCCCGCTCCCGCTCTATCCTGCGGTCCTCGGCCAGGATCTCCGGCTCAACCTGCGTACCCACCGCGATGGCGACCACCGGGCGCACGTCCTCGGGGAGGGCGAACTCGCGCCGGACCGCGTCCGCGTCGAAGCCGGCCATCTGGTGCCCGACCAGGCCCTCGGCCACCGCCTGGAGCACGAGGTTCTGGCTGGCCAGCCCCACCGCGTACTCGCTGAGTGGTATCTCACCCTTCTCGTTGCGGGTGACGGCGCAGCCGATCAGCAACACGCCCGCCCGGTGCGCCCAGCCCTGGTTGCCCTCGGCGAGGGTGCCGAGGATCCGGGTGAAGGTGGCCTCGGAACGGCGGCCGAGCAGGAAGCGGGCGGGCTGGGTATTGCCCGAGGACGGCGCCCAGCGGGCCGCCTCGAGCAGGGCGCGCACCCGGCGGTCGTCGATCTCCGCCGCGGGGTCGAGGGCGCGGGGGCTCCACCGCCGGGCGATCAGGTCGTGCACCGCCACGCTGGTTTCGGCGATCTTGTCCATGCCCGCATGATTCCATCCCCCGGAAGTGGCCGACGCCACACGGTGAGATGGTGCCGAAACCTGCCGCGGGTAGGCTTTCTGACTAATCAAGTGGGACGCGAAGCCCCCGGCAGCTGGGAGTGGCCCGTCCCAGTGAGGGAGGTTCGAGCGAAGTGGCGCTCGTGGTCCAGAAGTACGGCGGTTCGTCGTTGGAGAGCGCTGACCGCATCAAGCGCGTGGCCGAACGGATCGTGGCCACGAAGAAGGCCGGTAACGAGGTGGTCGTGGTCTGCTCGGCCATGGGCGACACGACCGACGAGTTGCTGGAGCTGGCCGAGGAGGTCAACCCGGTACCGCCGGAGCGCGAGATGGACATGCTGCTCACCGCCGGTGAGCGGATCTCGAACGCGCTGGTCGCCATGGCGATCTCGGCGCACGGCGCGGAGGCCTGGTCATTCACCGGATCGCAGGCAGGCGTGGTCACCACCTCGGTGCACGGCAACGCCCGGATCATCGATGTGACACCGAGCCGGGTCACCGAGGCGCTGGAGCAGGGATACATCGCGCTGGTGGCCGGTTTCCAGGGCGTCGCACAGGACACTAAGGACATCACCACCCTCGGCCGTGGCGGGTCCGACGCCACCGCGGTGGCGCTGGCCGCGTCCCTGAACGCCGACGTCTGCGAGATCTACTCCGACGTCGATGGCGTCTACACCGCCGATCCGCGGATCGTGCCGAACGCGCGCAAGCTGGACACCGTTCCGTACGAGGAGATGCTCGAGCTCGCGGCCTCCGGCGCCAAGGTGCTGATGCTGCGCTGCGTGGAGTACGCCCGGCGCTACGGAGTGCCGATCCGTGTTCGCTCTTCCTACAGTGACAAGCCGGGTACGACGGTTGCCGGCTCGATTGAGGAGATCCCCGTGGAACAAGCGTTGATCACCGGTGTTGCCCATGACCGGTCCGAAGCCAAGATCACGGTGACCGGAGTCCCGGACCACGCCGGTGCCGCGGCGCAGATCTTCCGGGTGGTCGCCGATGCCGAGATCGACATCGACATGGTGCTGCAGAACATCTCCAACACCAGCTCCGGCCGCACCGACATCACCTTCACGCTGTCCAAGGCCAACGGTCCGAAGGCGGTGGAGGAGCTGGAGGCGATCAAGGAGAGCCTCGACTTCACCGCCGTGCTCTACGACGACCACGTCGGGAAGGTTTCCCTTGTCGGTGCCGGTATGCGCTCGCACCCCGGGGTGACCGCCTCGTTCTGCGAGGCGCTGGCGAAGGCGGGGGTGAACATCGAGATCATCAACACCTCGGAGATCCGGATCTCGGTGTTGATCAGGGACGCGCAGGTGGACGACGCCGTGCGCGCGATCCACGAGGCATTCGAACTCGGCGGCGACGAGGAAGCCGTCGTCTACGCAGGGAGTGGACGCTGACAATGGCCCCTACTTTGGCTCTGGTCGGTGCGACCGGCGCGGTCGGCACCGTGATGATCGACATCATCAACAACCGTGAATCCGTGCCCTGGGGCGAGATCCGGTTGATCGCCTCGCCCCGCTCGGCCGGCAAGAAGATCACCGTGCGCGGCGAGGAGCGGACCGTGGTCGCGCTCGCCCCCGAGGCCTTCGACGGCGTGGACATCGCGATGTTCGACGTGCCGGACGAGGTCTCCGCCGAGTGGGCTCCGGTCGCGGTGGCCCGCGGCGCGGTCGCGGTGGACAACTCCGGAGCGTTCCGGATGGACGACGAGGTGCCGCTCGTGGTGCCCGAGGTGAACCCGGGCAAGGTCGCGGACCGTCCTAAGGGGATCATCGCGAACCCCAACTGCACCACGCTTTCCATGATGGCCGCGCTCGGCGCGTTGCACCGCGAGTTCCAGCTCACCGAGCTGGTGATCGCCTCCTACCAGGCCGCCTCCGGCGCCGGCCAGGAGGGCATCGACCAGCTGTACGGCGAGCTGGACGCCGTGGCCGGCAAGGGACTCGGCGCCCGGGCGGGGGACGTCCGAGCCGCGGTCGAGGCCGCGGGCCTTTCCCTCGCCGACTCGCCGTTCGCCGGGACCCCGCTGGCCCTCAACGTGGTTCCCTCGGCCGGTTCCTACAAGGGCGACGGCTGGTTCTCCGAGGAACTCAAGGTACGCAACGAGTCCCGCAAGATCCTCGGGATCCCGGACCTCAAGGTGTCGGCGACCTGCGTGCGGGTCCCCGTGGTCACCACGCACTCGCTTGCCGTGCACGCCACCTTCGCCCGCGAGGTGACAGTGGAGTCCGCGCACAAGGTGTTCGAGGCACAACAGTCCATTGTGCTCATCGACGAGCCGGAGCGGGGCCGGTTCCCGACCCCGGCCGATGTCGTCGGTGGCGACCCGACGTACGTGGGCAGGGTGCGGCAGGCCCTTGACTTCCCGAACACGCTGGACTTCTTCGTGTGCGGGGACAACCTGCGCAAGGGTGCCGCGCTGAACACCTACGAGGTCGCCGAGAACCTGGCCACCGAGTTCTGACCCGGTGTGGGCAGGGGCTTCCCGCCTGCTGAGGGTTTACTGAGAGGTCGATCGGGTACCGCTTGACCGCGAGCGCACCCGGGTGTTTCATAACGTTGTTGTGAAACACCCGGATGCGCCGCTCGTGGAGAGGGTCCGATCATGCACACGCTCAGTCTCAGCCCGCATTCCCGCCGGATCGCGGGCATCCTGCTACTCAGTCTCGTCGGCGTCGAGTTCGGCGGGCTGTTCATGGCCAGGGTGGTCACCGGTGGCGTGCCGACCACCGAGTTCCAGCAGTCCTTCTTCCGTGCCGGGCACGCGCATGCCGGCATGCTCGTCACGCTCGGGCTGGTCGGCCTGCTCATGGCCGACGCGGCCCGGTTGCACGGGCGCGTCGGGATCCTGGCCCGCACCGGCATTCCGGCCGCCGCGATCCTGATGCCGGCCGGATTCTTCTTCTCCGCCATGGGTTCCGGGGTCACCGGACCGAACGGGTTGATCGTGCTGCTGTTCCTCGGCGGAGCCAGCCTGGCGGCCGGCGTGGTCACCCTCGGAATCGGCTTGCTGCGCGGGCGGAGTCCGGCAAAACCAGTTGAGGCGCCGCCCGCGGCGCGGGATTCTCTGGTGACCTGAAACGAAACCACCGAGGGGAGATCATGTACACCGTCGAGGGCGCACGGGTACCGATCAGGATGTGGGCCGATCCGCGTTCGGTCGAGGACGTCGCGATGCGCCAACTGCACAACGTCGCGAACCTGCCGTGGGTGCGCGGGCTGGCGGTGATGCCGGATGTGCACTACGGCAAGGGTGCGACCGTGGGCAGCGTCATCGCGATGCGGGACGCCGTGTCGCCCTCGGCGGTCGGCGTGGACATCGGCTGCGGGATGAGCGCGGTGCGGACCTCGCTGTACGCCGCGGATCTTCCGGACGACCTCGGGACGCTGCGCGGCCGGATCGAGCAGCGGGTTCCGGTGGGGTTCCGGATGCACAAGAACCCGGTGAACCCGGCGCGGGTCCACGGGGTCGGCGGCTGGGACCAGTTCTGGCGTGGCTTCGACCACCTGCACGAGGGCGTGCGCGGGCTGCGTGGCAGGGCGCGTGCGCAGCTGGGCAGCCTCGGCGGCGGCAACCACTTCATCGAGGTCTGCCTCGAGCAGGGCGACGCGGGCCGGGTCTGGCTGATGCTGCACTCCGGTTCCCGCAACATCGGCAAGGAGCTGGCCGAGCGGCACATCGACGTGGCGCGCGGGCTGCCACACAATGCCGACCTGCCGGACCGCGACCTCGCCGTGTTCGTGGCCGGGACCCCGGAGATGGCGGCCTACCGCAGGGACCTGTTCTGGGCGCAGGAGTACGCCGCACGCAACCGGGCGACCATGGTGGCGCTGATCAAGCAGGCGCTGGCGGACACCGTGCCCGGCACCCGGTTCGACGACGCGATCAGCTGCCACCACAACTACGTCGCCGAGGAGACCTACGACGGCGTGGATCTGCTGGTCACCCGCAAGGGCGCGATCCGGGCAGGCGCGGGCGAGCTCGGGATCATCCCGGGCAGCATGGGCACCGGTTCCTACGTCGTGCGCGGGCTCGGTAACGAGCGCTCGTTCCGGTCCGCCGCGCACGGGGCCGGCAGGCGGATGTCCAGGAACAAGGCGCGCAGGACGTTCACCGCCGAGGACCTCGTCGAGCAGACCACCGGGGTGGAGTGCCGCAAGGACAAGGGCGTGGTGGACGAGATCCCGTCGGCGTACAAGGACATCGGCTCGGTGATCGCCGCGCAGCGCGACCTGGTCGAGGTGGTCGCGCACCTCAAGCAGGTGGTGTGTGTCAAGGGATGAGCCACCCCGGTAATCTGGCCGCATGATGGGGCGAAACAGGAAAATCCGGGCGGCGGCAGGCCTGTTCGCGCTGCTGTGCCTGCCGCTGGCCGGCTGCGGTGAGGACCTGGGCAACGCGGTCAACGACGCCGACCAGGCCATCGACCAGGCACAGGGTGCGATGGACAAGGCCGGGGCCTGCTCCGAGGCACTCGGTATCACCGCCGATTTCAACCCCGAGGTTCCGGATCCGCAGCAACTGCAGGCCGAGGCCGGGGAGAAGGCCAACCAGTTGCAGGAGTTGGGCAACCAGGTGGCGGACGCCAGCCTGCGCGAGTCCCTGCTCGCCATGGCGGACGGCTACGTGGAGGTCGAGCGGGCCAAGGCGGATCGGCTGGCCAATATGAACGACTGGATCCGCAAGCAGTCGGAGAACCTGGAGAACCTGCGCCAGATCTGCCTCTGACCGGGTGCCGGCTCACCCGGCCGCCGTAGCCGATCTCGACCAGCGGCGACTCACTCCCGCACGGCGGAAGCGAGGGCGGCCGGTTTTCCGGCCGCCGCGCCGCGTTGCAGCAGCACTCCGCACGCGGCGAGAGCCAACCCGCCGAGACCGGAGGCCACGAAACCCATGGCCGGCGAGGAATGGTCGATGACGAACCCGACCACCGGGTTGCCGATGGCGATGCCCAGCCGGGTCGCGGAGTCCTGCATCCCCATGGCCTCGCCCCGCACGGCGGCCGGCGCCAGCGAGCTGACCGACTCGGTGGTGGCGGCCAGCGTGGGCGCGCAGGCCAGGTTGGTCGGGATCAGGGCGAGCGCAAGCAGCCACCAGGAGCCTTCGAACAGCCCGACCGGCAGCACCAGCACGGCGAGCAGGATCATCAGGGTGAGTTGGGAAAGCGAGCGCCGCACCGCCCCGTGGATCACCCCGCCGACCAGGGAGGCCGCGCACATCACCGCGATCACCAGGCCGGTCCAGCCGACCTCACCGGAGTCGCGCAGGGCGGCCAGCGCGGCGAGTTCGGTACCGATCAGGACGAACAGCGCGCCGCAGGCGATGAGCAGGGTGGCGATCAGCCTTGCGCTCAGCCACGAACGGATCGGCGGCCGGACTCCGGTGGTCGCCTGCACCTCGTTCGTCGCCCGGATCGGCGGGTTCATCGTGTACAGCGCGATCCCGACCAGCGCGAACGCCATCCCGATCGAGGTCAGCGCCAGGTCGGAGGACAGCTGGGTGGCCAGCGCGATCCCGGCGGCGGGGCCGATCATGAACGAGGTCTCCACCGAGATGGTGTCCATGGAGAACGCCGCGCGCCGGCGCTCCGGTGGCACCAGGGCGGTGAGGATCTGCCGCGCGATCGACCCGGCCGGTACGGCGAGCATCCCGGCCGGGAACGCCGCGACCAGCAACGCCAGGTAGGGCAGGTGCGGGGTGCTCACCCAGTAGGCGCAGGAGACCACGGCACAGCCGGCGACCACCGGCCGTAGCCCGTGCCGGTCGATCAGCCTGCCGAGCAGCGGGGCGCCCAGCGCGCTGCCCGCCATGGTCATGGTGCCCACCAGGCCTGCTGCGCCGTACCCGCGCCCGAGGTCGCTGACCACGTGCAGCGTCAGCGTGATGCCCATCGCCGTCATCGGCACCCTGGCGAAGAACATCAGCAGCATCGTGGTCGGCACCCGGGGCGTGCCGAGGACGTGGCGGAACGACTGCACGTCCCGAGACAATCGCAACATGGTACGAGCGTGCAACTAATTTGTCCTGCCTCCGGCGCGCACGTACCCCCCGCGGGCCGAACGGTGGATGTGCCGAACGCGGGGCACCGGCTCGTCGAGGAGACCCCCGGTTCGGCACCGCGGAGCTGCTACGTTTCCTCGCCGGGCGACCCCGCGAGCAGGTGCCTGCGCAGGAACTCGGTCTGGTCCGCCACCGCCCGCTCGAACCACTCGCCGAGGTAGATGTCGAAGTGCCCGATCGGGTACCGCTGGATCTCGCCCCGCGGTGCCTTGCGCGCGTGCCGCACGGTGTTCTCCGCGGGGCACAGGCTGTCCCGGTCGGTGACGCACCACAGCGCGGGGCAGCGCACCGCGCCAGCCTTGCGCCCCGGCCGGTAGAACGGCACCCGCAACCCGACCCTGGCGGCCACCCGGTTGCGCCAGTTCGTCTCGGCCGGCACCAGCGCCTCCATGCCCGGCTTCGCGTCCGGGGTGGTCATCATCCCGGCGGCGCCCGGCGCGGCCACCGCGGGAACGTAGTGCGGCTCCCGGCCGGCCAGCGCACCGAGCTGGTCCAGCAACGCGTGCCCGGTCAGCCGCAACGCGGGCAGCGGCCCGATCCGGCGCACGGTGGCCAGGCCGTCGGCGAACGGGCACTGCGCGACCAGCGCGGCGATCCGCGGGTCCTCGGCGGCGACGGTCACCACGTGGCCGCCGGAGTAGGAGGAGCCGAACAGCCCGATCCGTGCCGGGTCCACCCAGTCCAGGCCGCGGGCGTAGGCCACGGCGTGGTGCCAGTCGTGCAGCTGGCAGGTGATGTCCAGTAGCTGGCGCGGCTGCCCGGCGCTCGCGCCGAAGAACCGGTAGTCGAACAGCAGCGCCCCGAGCCCGGCCGCCTGGAACCGCTCGGCATAGGCGTCCAGCCGCAGCTCCCTGGTGCCGGAGAACCCGTGCGCCATGACGACCAGCGGGTGTGGACCCGGCCCGTCGGGCCGGTACAGCCAGGCCGCGCAGTCGAGGCCGGCGGAGGGGAACGTGACCTCGGTCCGGTCCACGGGCACCACCCTTTCGGGACGCTCTTCCGAGACTACCTACTACCCGGTAAGCGTAGCCGGAGCTGGGCGGTATCCCCCGACCCGGCGAGCTTTCTTGACTCATTCCAGAAAACTCGGCAGGCTGTGCGTGTCATGCCATACCAGGACCATCCCGTGCGGGAGCGCCTCAGAGCGGCCGGGTTACGCGTCACCGCGCCGCGGGTCGCCGTGCTCGAATGGCTCGCCGACCATCCCCACACCACGGCCGAGCAGGTCGCGGTCGGTGCGCGAGAGTTACTCGGATCGGTCTCCACCCAGGCCGTCTACGACGTGCTCGGTGCCTGCGCGGGTGCTGGACTGGTGCGCAAGATCGAGCCGGCCGGGCATCCGGCGCGGTTCGAGACGAGGACCGGAGACAACCATCACCACCTGGTCTGCCGTAGCTGTGGGCGTACCGAGGACGTCGACTGCGTGCACGGCTCGGCACCCTGCCTCGACCCGTCGGACGCGGCGGGCTTCGAGGTGGAGGCGGCGGAAGTGGTGTTCTGGGGTCTGTGTTCCGACTGTTCTGACCGCGTAGCCGCCGACCAGGCGGCCCGCGAGCGTCCACCACGACTAGGAGGCACGGCGTGACCAAACCGACCACCAACAATGTGGGTATCCCGGTTGCCAGTGACGACGATTCACTGACCCTGGGAGCCAACGGCCCGATCCTGTTGCAGGACCACTACCTCATCGAGAAGAACGCGCAGTTCAACCGGGAGCGCGTGCCCGAGCGGGTGGTGCACGCGAAGGGTGGCGGCGCCTTCGGGTTCTTCGAGGTCACCGAGGACGTCAGCCAGTTCACCAAGGCCGACGTGTTCCAGCCCGGTAAGCGCACCGACACGCTGCTGCGGTTCTCCACCGTCGCCGGGGAGCTCGGCTCGCCGGACACCTGGCGGGACCCGCGCGGGTTCGCGCTCAAGTTCTACACCGAGCAGGGCAACTACGACATGGTCGGGAACAACACCCCGGTGTTCTTCATCCGGGATCCGATCAAGTTCCCGGACTTCATCCGCTCGCAGAAGCGCCGCGCGGACAACCACCTGCGGGACCACGACATGCAGTGGGACTTCTGGACCCTGCGTCCGGAGTCGGCCCACCAGGTGACCTGGCTGATGGGTGACCGGGGTATCCCGAAGACCTGGCGGCACATGAACGGGTACTCCTCGCACACCTACCTGTGGCAGAACGCCGCGGGGGAGAAGTTCTGGGTCAAGTACCACTTCAAGACCGACCAGGGCATCGACTACCTGCCGCAGGACGAGGCGGACCGGCTGGCCGGTGCGGACTCCGACCACCACATCCGCGACCTCCACGACAGCATCAAGCGCGGCAACGAGCCGAGCTGGACGCTGTACGTGCAGGTCATGCCGCACGACGAGGCCGCGGACTACCGGTTCAACCCGTTCGACCTGACCAAGGTCTGGCCGCACGGTGACTACCCGCTGATCAAGGTCGGCAGGCTGGTGCTGAACCGCAACCCGGAGAACTACTTCGCCGAGATCGAGCAGGCCGCGTTCGAGCCGACCAACCTGGTGCCCGGCATCGGGCCCTCGCCGGACAAGATGCTGCTCGGCAGGCTGTTCGCCTACCCGGACACGCACCGCTACCGGATCGGCCCGAACTACACGCAGCTGCCGGTGAACGCGGCGAAGTCGCCGGTGCACACCTACTCCAAGGACGGCCCGATGCGGTACAGCAACCCGGCCGACCCGGTGTACGCGCCGAACTCCTACGGCGGCCCGCACGCCGACCCCGCGCTCGCCGGTGAGACGGCCTCGGCCTACGGTGCCACCGGCGAGGTGCTGCGTTCGGCGTACAAGCAGCACGCCGAGGACGACGACTTCGGCCAGGCGGGCACGATGGTGCGCACGGTGCTGAACGACGAGCAGCGGGAGCGCCTCGCGAACAACATCATCGGGCACGCCGGTAAGGGCGTATCCCAGCCCGTGCTCGAGCGGGTCTTCGAATACTGGCGCAACGTGGACAAGACGCTCGGCGACAAGGTCGCGGGCGCCTTCACCAGGTAGACCTCGCTCCCACCACGAGGTGACGGCGGCCCGGCGGGCGGTAACGCTCGCCGGGCCGCCGTCCTTTTCGCGGGACCCCGCTGTGACGGGAGGGGTCGTTGCGACAAACGTGGGGGACTGAACCACGGCGGGGTCCATATGACACGCCAACACCACCGGGTGACTAAGGGAAACGATCACCGAATACCGTCGTGTGGGTTACCTGTTTGTTCTTTTGGGTGAAAAAGTCACTTTGCGTATCTGTTGATCGAGAATCCATGATCATCTGGGCGAGGGTCATGGTCGGGTGTTCATCACTTGCGGGTATTTGCCGGCTCGCCGAATTCATCACGTAAAGGGTGAGGAATGCGTCCGACCAAGTGACCGGCTGGTGGCCGATGGACACGGTTGGTACGCATTACACCTGTCAGGTCTTTAAAGGGCCCAGGAGGTACGAAATGAAAGGCAAAATTGCCCGCTCAATAGCGGCGGTTGCCGTGGGCAGCCTGCTCGCGGTGGTTTCGGGCGGAGTAGCCGCGGCGAGCGTCCTCGACAACGGGAAGGGCTCGTCCAGCACCGAGGCGGCCGGAGCGCAGGTCCTCGAGCTGCGGGATGAGTTGACCAAGGTGGCGTACGCGGGCGATGTCCAGGCCACCCAGCGGGCGCTGGACGACCTCGACCCGTTGCTGACCGACATTTCCGCCGGTCAGCGCTACGAGATCCAGGCCGATGCGATGGAGACGGCGGGCACGGCGCAGCAGTGGCGCACCGAGACGTCCGACGCGCTGTCCGGTAAGGCGCAGCCGCGCCAGGTGCCACCGGTACCGGGGCTGCCCGAACTGCCCGACCCGCTGAGCATGATCACCGGCCTGCTGCAGAGCCTGCTGACGCTGCTCACCGATCTGCTCGGTGGGCTGCTTGGTGGCGGCGTTCCGGAATTGCCGGTTCCCGAGGTACCAGCGCCCTGAAGAACGACCAACTGAATGGGAGAGGGGAGCCGGAATCCGGTGTGGACGCAAATCCACACCGGATTCCGTCATTCAGTGACCCGCGTTCCGGCTGAGGCCGACCTGCAACGCCCCGGCCGCCTCGGCGGTGGCCTCGGTGCAGCGGCGCCCGATGCCGAGGAAGTTCGCGTACCCGTGGATCAGGTCCGACTGCCGGGACAGCGCCACCCGCACCCCCGCCGCGGCCAGCCGCTCCGCGTAGGCCTCGCCCTCGTCCCGCAACGGATCGAACCCGGCGGTGGCGATGTAGGCGGGTGGCAGCCCGCTCACGTCCTCGGCCAGCAGCGGGGACACCAGGGGGTCGGTGCGCCGGTCCGGGTCCGGGACGTAGTGGTCCATGAACCAGGTCATGGCCTCGTCGGTGAGGAAGAAGCCGTCGCCGAACAGCTCCCGCGAACGCCGGCGCACGCTGGCGTCCACCGCCGGGTAGATCAGCAGTTGGAAGGCGGGCGCCGGGCCACCCCTGCGGGTGGTCCGCAGGGCGACCACGGCGGCGAGGTTCCCGCCCGCGCTGTCCCCGCCGACGGCGATCCGGCTCGGCTCGGCGCCGAGCTCGCTCGCCTTGGCGTGGGCGTAGTCGAAGGCGGTCAGCGCATCCTCGGTGGCGGCGGGGAACGGGTGCTCGGGAGCCAGCCGGTACTCCACCGACAGCACCCGCACCTGCGCGTGCTTGGCGAGGAAACGCGCCGTGTTCTCGTGGCTGGTCCGGGAACCGATCACCCAGCCGCCGCCGTGGTAGAAGACCAGCAGCCCGGACCCCTCCGGCAGGCCTTCCGGCGTGTACAGGGTCGCCGGAAGATCGCCGTGCTCCGCGGGGATCGTGAGCTCCCTGCCGCTGACCGGCTGGATCGGCTTACCACTGACCAGGTGCCGCGCCTCGTCGATCGCGGTCCGCGAGCCGCGCACGCTCCGGCCGACCAGCTCGGTGCCGGAGAGTTGCTGCAGGCGCAGCAGCAACTGCGCGTCCAACGCCAGCTCCTGCCCGTCAAGGCGGATCGGCTTGCCCGCGATCAGCCTGCGCGCCGGCCGGGGCAGGGCATACAGCAACTGGGCCCCGAGGGCCTGGATCCGGACCTGCAGGGGTATCGCCATCTTTCCTCCTCGCGATGTACTCGCTTGAGGTTACTTACGAGTAGCTACGGGCGCCAGGGGAGGGTTGTGCACAATCCGGGCGGAGCTCGCGGAGGGTGGCTCGTGGCGCCCGGATACGGGTGCGGCGCGGACGGTGGCCGTACCTACCGCTGCGCATCACGCTCTTCGTACAAGATTCGATGTGAGGTAGGACTCCGCACGAAAAGCTGGCTCTCAACCAAACTCGAGGGTCTAGCCTCGGAGTCGTGAGTTCTTCCAACGCGATCACAGTGCTCGGCATCGGCGGCTCGTTGCGCGACGGGTCCCAGTCCGAACGCGCACTCGGCATAGCGCTGGACGGCGCGGCCGAGGCGGGCGCGGAGACCAAGGCCATCACCGGCAGCGACCTGGTGCTGCCGTTCTACGACGCGACCGCCACCGAACGCACGCCGGAGGCGACGGCGCTGGTGGAGGCCATTCGGGCGGCCGACGGGCTGATCGTGGTCTCACCCGGCTACCACGGTGGGCTGTCCGGCCTGGTGAAGAACGCGCTGGACTACGTGGAGGACCTCCGGCCGGACAGCAGGCCGTACCTGGACGGGCGCGGCATCGGGCTGGTCGCGGTCGCCTTCGGCTGGCAGGCCGCGGTCACCACCCTCGATCAACTGCGCACGATCGCGCACGCCCTGCGTGGCTGGCCCACGCCGCTCGGCGGGGCGGTGAACACCGCCGAGGTGAAGTTCGACGAGGCCGGTGGTGCCTCGGAGGAGCGAACCGTGCGCAACCTGCGCGTCATCGGCGACCAGGTGGTCGAGTTCGCCCGTGCCCGCAGGGCGGCCGCCACGATTTGATCTCAGCGATCGTGGGTACTCCCCAGGAGGGTTATTCGGAACGACCCAGCGACCGCGGGCCGCCAGGCCCGTGGTCACCGCGGCGCGCAGCGCCACCGATTGGGTGGCGGTGGGCGACGGGCGGGAGGTCGTTGCAGGTCACCGCACTGGCGAGGCGCCTTGCCGACCTGAATAACCCGACCGCGGAATAGACACTAGGTCGCAACGTTGTGCGAGCAGGGAGGACTGCGAGGCATGGCTCACTCACCGATCAAGAGCCCGCTGGCCGAAAGCGAGAAGGAGGTCACCGGCAACGCGCTGCAGGCCACGCTGGTGGACCTGATCGACCTGTCGCTGACCGCGAAGCAGGCGCACTGGAACGTCGTCGGCAAGAACTTCCGTAGCGTCCACCTGCAGTTGGACGAGCTGGTGAACACGGCGCGCACCTACACCGACGAGGTGGCCGAGCGGGCCAACGCCATCGGGGTGTCGCCCAACGGCAAGGCGCGCACCGTCCTGGAGAGCTCCGGGCTGCCGGAGTACCCGGACAACTGGCAGTCCGACGCCGCCACGGTGGACGCCATCGTGGGCATCCTCGCCGAGCTGATCCAGCGGCTACGGGCGCGGATCGACGAGACCGACAAGAGCGACCTGGTGACCCAGGACCTGCTGATCGAGATCGCAGCCAAGCTCGAGGAGGCGCACTGGATGTGGCAGGCCCAGCAGGCCTGAGCTTGGTCTTTGACCCGGAGGCCAAAGACCAAGCTGAGTGCCCGCTACCTCAGCCCGAGCCTGCGTAGCGCGAAGTAGACCTCGATCGCGGTCTGCTTGACCGTCTCGGCGACCACCAGGGAGCCGTGGCCCGCGTCGTAGCGGTAGAACTCGTACGGCACGTCGCGGGCCGCCAGCCGGTCGAGGTAGTTCTCGATCTGCCGGATCGGGCAGCGCGGATCGTTGTCGCCCGCGAGCACGAGGACCGGGGCGCGTACCGCGTCGACGTAGGTCAGCGGTGAGCACTCGGTGTACACCCGCGGCTTCTCCTCGGGGGAGCCGCCGAAGAGCGCGCGGTCGAACGAGCGTAGCTGCTCCATCTCGTCCTCGTAGGCCGCGAGGTAGTCGGCGACCGGTACGCCGGCGACGCCCACCGCCCAGCGGTCCGGCTGGGTGCCCAGCGCGAGCAGGGCCAGGTAACCGCCCCAGGAGGCGCCGTTCACCACGCAGCGGTCCGGGTCCGCCAGCCCGCTGCGCACCGCCCAGTCGTGCACGGCGGCGACGTCCTCCAGCTCGGTGAGTCCCGGCCTACCCTCGATCGCGTCCCGCCAGGCCGAGCCGTACCCGGTCGAGCCGCGATAGTTCACCTCCACGACGGCGAAGCCGGCGTCGAGCCAGGTGGCGCGGTAGGCGGAGAACCGGTCCTCGTCGGCGGCGTGCGGGCCGCCGTGCAGGGTGAACACCGTGGGCAGCGGGCCGTCCGCCGCACCGCCGGGCCGGGCGACCAGCGCGTGGATCGTGCCGGCCTCGCCCTCCACGAAGGCGTCGGTGACCGGGGCGGATCCGGGCGCCCGCTCGCCGGGCGGGCTGAGCAGCACCCGGTCGCCACCGCCGGCCGTGCGCGCCCTGATCACGGCGGGCTCGGCCGCGCTGGACCAGGAGTACTCCACGGTGCCGTCCGGGCGGACGCCCGCACCGCCGATCCGCCCGGCCGGGGTGTCCAACGAGGACAACTCGGCGGTGGTCAGGTCGTACCGGTACAGCGAGCTGCGGCCATGGTGAAAATGCACCACGAGCAGTGCATCGGCCCGCGGGTACCAGGTCGCGGCGACCTCGCCCGGCAGGTCCAGCGCCAGCTCGGTCTCGGTGTCCGCCGCCACGTCCCAGATCAGCAGTTCCTCCCTGCCGTGCCGCTCGTGCAGCACCAGCAGCCGGGAGTCCCCGCGCACCGGGGAGAACTCGAGCGCGGCGAGCCCCTTGCCCTCGCCGTCCCACTTCTCGGCGACCGGCTCGAACTCCGCGCAGGACAGCACCCGCAAGGCCGGGTGCCGGGAGTCGCCGTGTTCGGAGTGCGAGATGGCCAGCAGCCGCTCGTCCCTGGACAGCGCCGCGACGCCGGCGTCGTCCTCGCTGGTGTAGAACCGGGTGGCCGGCCCGCCGGTGCTGGCGTACAGCGAGCTGCCCTCGTCGGTGGACACCCCGAGCGCGACGATCCGGTGGCCGATCTCCAACCCGGCCGGGTAGCCGTCCGGAACCCCGTCCACCGCCGGCTCCGGCGTGCCGCCCCCGCCGAAGGGTTCGCGCACCCAGGAGCCGAACTCGTCCCCGTCGGTGTCGTTGAACCACCAGATCCACGCGCCGTCCGGCGCGAGCGTGGCGTGCAGCGTGCCGTTCGGCCGGTCGGTCACCCGCCGGTGTTCGTCGCCGCCCCGGTCCCAGGCGTAGACCTCCCAGACCCCGCTGGCATTGGAGACGTAGAGGTTGCGGCCGGGGGCATCCAGCGCCCAGTCCGGAACCGACATGCGGGCGGCGCGGAAACGCGCACGCCAGCGGTCCTCGGTGGCCGCGTCGTCGAACAGGCGCTCGGGCACGATGGCTGCTGGGTGCTGGGCGGTCGGCTGCGTGTTCACCCCCCGATCCTGCCAGTCCGTAGGGTTATCGGCGTGCAGGAGGGTTACTCGCCCGGCGTCGCCGGTTTCGTGCTGCCGCTGCTGCGGCCGGGGATGCGGGTACTCGACGCCGGCTGCGGGAGCGGGGCGATCACGCTCGGTCTCGAAGCGGCTACGCGTGGAGTTCGGCTGCTCGGGGTCGACAGGGCGCTCGGCGAGACGGCACCCGCGGCACCCGATTCATCTACTGTGGACTTCCTGGCGGCCGCGGCGGATTCGTTGCCGTTTCCGGCCGACTCGATGGACGTGGTGTTCGCGCATGCCCTGCTCGAGCGGGTCGCCGACCCGGCGGCCGTGCTCGGCGAGTTCGGCAGGGTGCTCCGCCCCGGTGGCGCACTCGCGCTGTCTACTTCGGACTGGAGCCGGGCGAGGATCCGGCCGAGGACGGCGAACGTGGATGCCGCACTGCGCGGTTACCAGCTCTTGCGGCGGCGGGACGGCGGCAACCCGTTCGCCGGAAGGCGGGTCGCCGAGCAGGTGCAGCGGGCCGGGTTCACCGATGTCCGTTCCAGGACGCGGTACCTGCCGGATCGGGACTACCGCGAGCTCGGGCGTGCGGTGGAGGCGGAGCTGGCCGTGGCGCTGGAGTCCGCGGGCAGCGATCGCGCGCTGCTGGCCAGCGCGGCGCGTTCGGCCTGGGTGTGGGCTCGCGGTGGGGGTGGCGAGTTCAGCCAGTGCTGGGTCGAGATCCTCGCGACGTCCCCCGTAGCGTCCCCCACGTAGGGGACGGCGCAACCCGTGGCCGTTCGCTCACGTCTTCCAGGTGACGGCGCCGGATACGCCGGCGTCGCGGCAAGTCGGGGAGTGAACCATGAGTGCACGCAGCGCGGCGATCATCGGTTCGATCGTGCTCGGCCTGACGTTCGGTTCGGCGGGAGCGTCCGGTGCCTCCGTGGCCGGGGACGAACGGGTGCTCGGGCCGCGAGGCTACAAGTCCTTGCATCTCGGCCAGCCGGAGCCCGCGGCCCGGGCGACCGGGCTGCTGGTGGACAAGCAGGCCGGCGAGGAGTGCCACTACTACTACCTGCGCCCGAGTGAGGGCCAGACCAACGTGGGCAGTGGGGTGTTCGTCGACCCCGGCCGGGGCGTGATGATGATCGGCGGGACGGTGAAATCCCATACGCCGAAGGGAGTCACCCTCGGTTCGCGGTTCGGCGAGGTTCGGGCCGCTTATCCGGACATGCGGCGGCTGCCGCCGTTGACCTGGGTGTACACGGCAGCGGTTCCGGGTAACGAGGACGCCAGATACCGGTTCGCCTTCGATGAGGCGGGCCGGGTGGCCGACTTCGCGCTGGAGGCCGCCGAGATGGGCGCCTGCGGCTGAGGTCGGTCACACCTGCCGGTGGAGTCACAACCGGGCCGCGACCTTGTGCACCAGTGCGGGGACGAGCGGCAGCGGGGGCGGTGACGGGTTCTCCCGGCGCGGATTCGGGTTGATCAGAACGCCGACATGCGGCCCGCGCCGGGCCGCTTCGCGTAGTACCTGCGCGCCCGGCCGGGTCCAGTGCTGGCCGCCCCACGGGACGCCGGTGGCGTGCCGGTACCTTGCCAGCCGGGGCGCGCTGGTGAACACGCACAGCCAGTCGCCCTGGGTGGCGGTGTGCGCGATGGCCGGGCCGCTGGTGACCGACCGCGGCACGTGCACCTCGGCGAGCAGGAAATGCCGGAGGACGAGTTCTTCGAGATCGGCGGGGCCACTCAGCTCGCGGATGGCGCGGCAGAGTTGGTCGGTCCGCTGCTCCCGGATCACCCTGGCACGAACGATTTCCGGCGGGAGTACCGGTTGCGTATGGCCGAGGCTGACCACCAACTCGTCGCAGAAACGCTGCCGCAACCGCTCCGCCTGCCGTTTCGAGAAGCCCTCGCCCTCGTGCCGGTGTAACTCCCGCAGCCGCTCGCCCAGCATTTTCTCGGACATGGGCGGCTCCAGCCCGACGTTGTAGCAGGCGGCCACGACGAGCGGGAAGGTCGGTTCGGTGAATCTCTCCAGCACGGCCTCCAGCCGCAGGACCACCTTGGCCCTGAGCTGTTCCAGGGTGTCGTTCTCGGTGATGTGCCAGATCCGCCGCAACTCCGGCCCGAGCCGGTTGCGCAGGTCGCGATGTCGCAGCCCAAGACCTTTGTGTAGTGACTCGAGCCGGTTCGCGGCACCGCGCCATATGTCATTGTCGATGTCGGTGCCACTGTCGAGTCTGAGCATCATTGCTTCCCCCTCGGTCCGCATGGCGGTGAGGCCGAACAGAGTAGCGAATACCGGCATCTTGTCTCGCGGGAACCCTACGAAATGCCTGACGACCTGGCATTTTGCCAGATTCTCGCCGTCATGTCGCCAATAATTGACGCACGGCCAAGGATCTTGCCGGTGGGACCGCACTTCTCGCCATGAACCGCCGTCCGGCGATGGTGATTTGGTGGATAATGATCATTGCGAAGTGGAATTGCGATTCTGTTCGTTTACGGCCTGAGCTGTAGCAACATCCTCGAGTGACCAGGAATTCCGCGGACCAGAATTACGTAGTGGCACCGACCGTCCCGCTCGTTCGCGCCGAGCACCACCGGGCCGAGCCACGCCAGCTCACCGCGCCGGGGCTCGGCCTCTGGGCCGATACAGAAGAAGGTCCCTGCTCGCGCTCTCCGCGAACAGGGACCTTCCAGATCCCACGTCGGGGTGGCGGGATTTGAACCCACGACCTCCTCGACCCGAACGAGGCACGCTACCAAGCTGCGCCACACCCCGAGGTACTGCTTAACGGGCCGATGAAGAGTCTAGCGGACGTCGCTCGACACCTTGAACGGGGTTTCCCGGTGGCTCTGCCGGCCGCCGGAAGGCCTGGGCACGAGGGTGAGCAGGGTGGCTTCCGGCGGGCAGGCGAACCGCACGGGTGCGTAAGGCGAGGTGCCGAGGCCCGCGGATACGTGCAGCCACATGGTGGCGCCCCACCGGGAGACCCCGCGAGCCCTGGAACGGTCCAGCTCGCAGTTGGTGACCAGGGCGCCGAGGCCGGGTAGCCGGAGCTGGCCGCCGTGGGTGTGCCCGGCGAGCACGAGGTCGTAGCCGTCGGCGGCGAAGGTGTCCAGTACCCGGGGTTCGGGGGAGTGGGTGATGCCCAGCCGCAGTGCCGCGGACCGATCCGCCCGGCCCGAGATGTCGACATATCGATCTCGTTGCAGGTGTGGATCGTCGACCCCGGCGGCGAACACGGTCTGCCCCGCGGCGGTGAAGGTCCGCCGCACGTGGGTCAGGTCGAGCCAGCCGCGCTCGATCAGCGCGGCCCGCAGGTCGCGCCAGGGCAGCCGGATACCGTAGATCCGCCGCTTGCGGCCGCGCGGCATCAGGTAGCGGACGGGGTTCTTCGGCTTCGGCCCGTAGTAGTCGTTGCTGCCGAAGACGAAGACGCCCGGCCGGTCCAGCAGTGGGCCGAGCGCGCGCAACACGGCGGGGACGGCCTGCCGGTGCGCGAGGTTGTCTCCGGTGTTCACCACCAGATCGGGTTCGAGATCGTCCAGTGCCGCCACCCACCGCTGCTTGGAGACCTGGCCGGGAAGCATGTGCAGGTCGGAGATGTGCAGGATCTTCAGCGGGTGAGTACCGGGGGCGAGTACCGGCACCTCGGCGGTGCGCAGGGTCCAGTGCCGCCGCTCGATGGCCGCGGCATAACCGACTGTCGCGGCACCGAGGGCGACCGTCCCCGCGACGAGGCGCTTGACCCGCGCCCCGACCGCAGTGGTGTTACCGAGCGTGCTCACGTCATCCAGGATACGTGCTCGAGGGGATGATCCGCCGCATGCCCGGCGATCAGCCGTGCGGTGCGTTCGGTGCCCTCCCGGAGGGTGCCCACGGCACTGCTCTTCCCGGGGGAGACCACCGGATCCACACGAACTCCTACACCATGTGCTCGAAATGTGACTACCCGTGGCAGTAAAGGCTCTTTCCGTTTGAGCGGATGAATGTCACTCGATCGGGTGTTCTTGAATGGTTACATGTGCTCGTAACGCGGGTCGGACGGCGGCAGGGGCTCGACCGGTTCGCCTTCCATGAGCTTGCTCATGGCGCTGAACCAGGTCTGCGCCGGAGTCTTACCGCCGAACATGGTGGAAAGACTGCTGCCTTGCGGAACGGCCGTGACGTTGCCGGGGCTGCCGTAGTGCAGGCCACCGTTGGGTGAGTCCGGCCGGAACACCATCGCGGCGCCGGCCAGTTGTGGCGTGGCGCCGACGAACGAGGCGGAACCGTTGTGCTGGGTGGTGCCGGTCTTTCCGATCATCGGCCGGGTCCAGTCGACCGCACTGGCGGCCCGGGCCGAAGTGCCACCGGCGACGTCGTCCTTGCTCATCCCGACCGCGAGCGTGTTGGCAAGACCTTCGTCGATGACCTGCTCGCAGGGCTTGTCCTTGAACGGGATCTTCTCGCCGTTGCGGTCGGTGATCTCCGCGATCGGCGTCGGCGGGCACCAGGTGCCGCCGCTGATGATCGTGGCCGCGACATTCGCCAGCTCGAGACCGCTCGTCGGGCTCACCCCGAGGGTGAAGGAACCGAGACCCGGCGAGTTCTCCTTCGGCCCGAACCAGGTCTTCTGATCGACCTGGGCTTCCCTTTGCTCGGCATCGGGATCCGGCTCCCCGCCGGTGGCTGCGTTCCCGGCCATGGACTTGCGCATGCCGAGCTTGCTGGTCATGTCCACGACCGGCCCCATCCCCACCTTTTCCTCGAGGATGACAAAGCCGGTGTTGGGCGAGGTCGCCAGGGCCTGCTGCAAGGTCATCGAGGATGGGTAATGGTCGCCGGAGTTCTTCACGCAGTAGCCGCGGGTGTAAGGAGCGATGTAGGGACACGGTGCCGGGCTGCCGCTGAACACGCGTGAGAGGTGGTTTTTCGGCGTCTGGATGGTGTCGTAGATCCCTACCTTGCCTTCCTCCATGGCGGCGGCGGCCGTGAAGATCTTGTAGCTGGACCCGGCCCCTGTGACGTTCCACACCCCGGATGGGAGCGCGTAGACCGTCTGTCCCTTGTCTTTGTCGGTGCCGTAGTCCCGGTTGGCGGCGAGGGCGACCACCTCGTGCCGGTCCTTACCGGGCCGGACGAGGGACAGCGTGTTCGCCACGTTGTCCTCGTTCTTGTCGACCTGTTCCTCGGCGGCCCGCTTGGCCTCGTTGTTGGCCTTCTGGTCCATGGTGGTGCGGATGGTCCAACCGCCGGTGTAGATCTCGTCCTCGGTGAGCCCGGACTGGAGTAGGTAGTCCTCGACGTACTGGCAGAAGAAACCGTTGCCGGGGCCCGCGCCCACGCAGTTGGATGCCGGCTTGTCCGGCCCGTCGGGCAGGACGCCGAGATCCTGGCCCATGATCCGCTTCGCGTCCTCCGGCGCGAGCTTGCGGTTCTCCACCATCTTCTCCAGCACCCAGTTGCGCCGCTCGGTGGCGGCCTCCGGGTGGTTCCACGGGTCGAACTTCGGCGGGTTGTTCACCATGCCCGCGAGCAACGCGGCCTGTGCGGCGTTCAGTTTGTCCGGTGTGGTGCCGAAATAGGCTCGAGCCGCGGCGCCGATGCCGTAGATCTTCCGGGAGAACTCGACCACATTCAGGTAGCCGGTGAGAATCTGGTCCTTGGGCATCTTCGTCTCGAGCTGGATCGCGATCCGCGCTTCCTTGAGCTTGCGAGCGATCGAGACTTCCTGCGCCTTCTGCTGCCCGAGCTCATCGCCCCGGTAGATGACGTTGATCAGGTAATTCTTCACATACTGCTGGGTGAGCGTGGAGGCGCCTTGCGTATTGCCGGTGCTGGTGCTGATGGCCGCGCGCAAGGTGCCCTTCCAGTCGACACCGCGGTGTTGGTAGAAGCGCCGGTCCTCGACCGAGATCATCGCCCACTTCATCGCCTCGGAGATCTCGTCACTGGCGGTAGGTATCCGGTACTGCTCGTACAGGGTGGCGATCCGGTTGCCCTGCGCATCGGTCACGTTCGTGACCAGCGGCGGGGGTACGTCCGCCAGTTCCGAGGACATGTCGTCGACCGTTTCGCTCGCCTGGTTCGACACCACCCCGGCGGCGCCGACGATCGGGAACAACAGCCCCGCGACCAGCACACCGGCGAGCAGGCAGAGTCCGAGCAGCTTCAGCAGACCATCGCTCTTACGCACGGGAACCAGGGTACGCGGACGTGGTGTGTCCGCCGTGACGCGTGACGCCATTCCGGCGACATCAGGTAACAAAAACACCCCGGGGTCTTGGCGACGGAACCACAGCCCCCTACAGTCCGTCACATCTCACGAAAACAACACGGTTACCGTGTGGGCGAGGGTGGTTTCGGCTCGCGCGGTGATCGAATGGCACCGGTGCCGGGGAGGCGCCGGTGGAGGGGCGTGAGCACAGGGAGACCTGCTCGCGGGGGACGAGGTGATCTTGCCGCCCGTGCGGGAGGTCGCAACAGGTTTAGGGAGCTGGGGGTATGGAACCCAACCAGTCGGACTGGCGACTCAGTGCAGCCTGCCGGGACACCGATCCGGACGGCCTCTTCGTCCGGGGTGCCGAGCAGAACAGGGCCAAGTTGGTGTGCATGGGGTGTCCGGTGCGCACCGAATGTCTCGCGGAGGCGCTGGACAACAGGATCGACTTCGGCGTCTGGGGAGGAATGACCGAACGGGAGCGCCGCGCCCTGCTGCGCAGGCGACCCGAGGTGGTGAGCTGGTGGGACCTGCTGGAGTCCGCCAAGCGCGAGTTCGACCCGGACGAGGCGGACCGCACCGCGCGGGTTTCCTGAGCTCTTCCCGCGCTCAGGAGCCCGCGAGGCGCTCGCCGATATCGCGCAGGCCGTGCAGGTCGTGCACGTCGCTCGGCAGGGCGGGAACGGCGGCCACCGGGACCCCCGGGTGCGCCCTGGTGAACCGGGCGAGTAGCCGCTTCTCCCGCTCGGCGAGGGCGACCCGGTCGGCGTGCAGCCGGAGCACCGCGGCGGCCAGGGGCGCGTGCTGGCCACCGCGGTCCAGCGCGTCCGCCGCCGCCAGCGCGTCGGTGGCGGAGAGCTCGGCGAGCACCGGGTGGGTCCGGTTCGCCACCAGGCCGGACAGTGGCATCGACTCCTCGGACAGCCGCTCCACGAAGTAGCTGGCCTCGCGCAGGGCATCCGGTTCGGGCGCGGCCACCACCAGGAACGCCGTGCCCGCCGAGCGCAGCAGCTCGGCGGTCTTGCGGGCCCGCTCCCGGAAGCCGCCGAACATGGTGTCGAAGGCCTGCATGAACGCGGAGGCGTCGGCGAGCAGCTGCCCGCCGAGGATGGTGGACACCGCCTTGGCGAACATCGAGAACCCGGCGCTGACCACCTTGCGCAGGCCCCAGCCGCTCGCCTTCGCCGGACCGGTGAGCAGCCGGATCATTCGACCATCCAGCGCGGTGGACAGCCGGCTCGGCGCGTCCAGGAAGTCCAGCGCCGAGCGGCTGGGCGGGGTGTCCACGATGATCAGGTCCCAGTCGCCGGTCGCGGCGAGCTGGCCGAGCTTCTCCATCGCCATGTACTCCTGCGTTCCGGAGAACGAGGTGGAGATGGTCTGGTAGAAGGGATTGGCCAGCAACTGCTCGGCGCGCTCCGGCCCGGCGTGCACCCGCACCATGTCGTCGAAGGTGCGCCGCATGTCCAGCATCATCGCCCAGAGTTCACCCCGGGGATCGAAACCCTCGACCGACACCTTCCGCGGGTGGTTGCCGAGCTCCCGCAGGCCCAGCGCCTGTGCCAGCCTGCGGGCGGGGTCGATGGTCAGTACCACGGTCTGCCTGCCGCGCTGGGCGGCCCGCAGTGCCAGCGCCGCGGCGGTGGTGGTCTTGCCGACCCCGCCGGAGCCGCAGCACACGATCACCCTGGTCTGCTGGTCGTCGATCAGTGCGTCGATGTCGAGCGGGCTGCTCATGGCTCGACTCCTTCTTGCTGCGCTCCTCGGCCCGTTGGCCGGGCCTGCGATGCTCGCTCGTCGTCGCCTTCGGTGCCGGGCTGCTTGACTCCTCCGCCCTGCGCTCCTCGGCCCGTTGGCCGGACCTGCGATGCTCGCTCGTCGTCGCCTTCGCGGCTCATCGTTGGCCCACCCCCTGGTCCACCAGCACGTCCGCGAGTTCGTAGAGCGCGGCGACGTCCACCCCGTCGGTGATCTCCGGCAGTTCCAGGGTGGGCAGGTCCGCCTCGGCGAGCTGTTCCCGCGCCCGCTGCTCGGCGGCCACCCGGATGGCGTGCTCGACGGTCTCCTCCACCAGCGCGTCCACTGTGCTCACCGGCAGGTCCAGCCCGGCCGCGGTGAGCCCGGTGCGTACCCTGGAGGCGTCCACCCTGCCGTCCGCGGCCGCGGTGACCGAACGCCCCGGCAGCCGCGGCGGCCGAACCCGGTTGACCAGCACCGAACCGGGCCGCAGGTCCGCGCCGTCCAGTTCGGACACGGCTTCCACGGTCTCCCGGACCGGCATCTCCTCCAGCAGGGTTACCAGGTGCACGGCGGTTTCCCCGGAATGCAGCAGGCGCACCACGCCCTCGGCCTGCCCGCGGATCGGGCCGGTCTTGGCCAGGTCGGTGAGCGCCTTGGTCACATCGAGGAACTTGACCACCCGCCCGGTCGGCGGGGCGTCCACCACCACGGCGTCGTAGGCGTACCTGCCGTCGGCGTCGGTGCGGCCGACGCACTCCTTGATCTTGCCGGTGAGCAGCACGTCCCGCAGGCCGGGCGCGAGGGTGGTGGCGAACTCGATCGCCCCCATCCGGCGCAGTGTCCGGCCGGCGAACCCGAGGTTGTAGAACATCTCGAAGTACTCGAGCAGGGCCGCCTCGACGTCGATGTGCAAGGCGCGCAGCTCGCCGCCGCCGGGTGCGGACGCGATGCGCTGCTCGGCATAGGGCAGCGGCTCGGTGTCGAACAGCTGGGCGAATCCCTGCCTGCCCTCGACCTCGATCAGCAGGACCCGCCTACCCCCGCTGGCCAGCGCCAGCCCGAGCGAGGCGGCAAGCGTGGTCTTGCCGGTTCCACCCTTGCCGGTGACGAAATGCAGGCGGGTGCGCGCGAGTTCTTCGGTCCAGCCGGCTAGCCCAGAGGTCACCTTCGCAGCGTATGTCACTGTTAACTGGCCGCCAGCGCGACGGTGACGGTGATCGCGAGCAACCCCACGAGCACCCAGGTCACCGCCGCCGGTAGCACGGTGAGGGTGAGCACGCCGAGTACCCCGAGTGCGCTGCAGCACATCGCGCCGGAAAGGGCCACCTGCCCGCCGTTTCCGGTCCGTTCCCGGACCTTGGCCAGCACGATCAGCGTGCCGACGACGCCCGCGACGCCGAGCAGGGCGGTCGCGATCACCCGCCACGTCTCCATCAGGCCAAACTAGCGTGCCGCCCCGAGCGGGGTGACCAGGACGCACGGCACCGGTTCGGGATCGGCCGGATCGAGCGCGTTCAGCACGTGCCCCGCGGCGACCGGATCGGCCGCGACCGCGGCGTGCTCGGCGAAGTCCAGCCCGCATTCCTCCTGCAGCACGACGTTGTGCACGTTCGGTGCCTCGGCGACACCGCTGGTGTAGGGGATGACCGCCTCGTCGTAGCGGGTGACGATGTTGGTGTACTGCACTTCCGGCGCGAAAATGCCTTTCGCGTGCAGCTTCTTCAGGTAGTCCGAACCCTGGAGGAACTGCCGGCAGGAGCCGCAGATCGGGTCGAGTACCCCGTCCACCACCTTGTCCAGCCCGAACAGCTTGGCGTGCTGGTACAACGCGGACAGGCCGAGCAGCGTGGTGCCCTGCCACAGCGGTGTCAGGCTCACATACTTGTCTACTTTGGACTCTCCGCCGAGGAACCGGACGTAGTAGCTCGGCATGAGGGTGCCTTCGGAGTGGCCGAGTATGTCCACTGTGGCCGCGCCGGTACTGGCCAGCACCCGGTCGACGAAGGTGGCGAGCTCCTCGGCGCTGCGCTCCATCGGCAGCAGCCCGCCCGGCTGGTACACCGGTAACGGGTCGCCGGGAACGCCGTAGGTCAGCGAGAAGACGCAGTACCCCTCGTTGGCCAGCAGCGGGCTGAAGGTTTGCCAGTTCACCGTCTGGTTGGCGCCAAGGCCGTGCACCAGCACCACCGGGTTCGGGTGCTGCTCGCTGGGCTCGCAATCCCAGTCGTTGGCCCCCGGTGGTGGGCTGTTCGGCGCCGCGAGCTGCGCGGGAACGGCCGCCGCGAGGCTCCACGGGACCGGAAGTGGCTCCGTGTCGGCCTGTGCGATCGCCGGGGTGACCAGGACGGCCAGGGCGGCGACGAGCAGGCATGACAGCAGGGACGACAGCCGGGACAACGCTGTCCGCATATGAACTCCTTACCTACTGAGTAGTAGGTATGAAGCCAATCACAAGCATGCCGGGTGGCATATGCCTCATCCGGACGGTTTTACCGGTTGCATCGGCACGCAGGGGACCGGCGCGGCGTTCGCCGGATCCAGGGCGTTCAGCACGTGGCCGAGGGCGTTCGGATCGATCACGATGCCGACGTGGTTGACCCTGTCGGCGGGGCAGCCGTCCTGCAGCACGATGTTGGTGACGTTGGGTCCCTCGCCGAGCCCGGTGGTGTACGGGACGGCGATCTCGTCGTACCGGGTGACGATGTTGGTATAGGTGATCTCCGGCAGGAAGATCCCGCCCTCGTGCAGGGTGCGCAGGGTCGGTGAGTCGCTGAGTAGCTGGGTGCACGCCCGGCAGTCGGTGAGCAGCCGGCTGACCCAGCCCAGGCCGAGCGCGCGGAGCAGGCCGTAGAGGTTCGCCATGCCCGCGACGTTCGTACCGTCCCACCCCGGCGCGAGGCTCACGTACCTGTCGATCTTGCCCCGGCCGTCGAGCAGCTTGGCGTAGTACGTCGGCACGATCGTGCCCTGCGAGTACCCGACGATGTCCACCTGCCGCGCCCCGGTCGCCGATCTGACCCTGGCCACGAAGCCGGCGAGCTCGGCCGCGCTGTACTCGATCGGCATCAGGCCGCCCACCACCTCTTCCACCACGGGGGCGTCCGGGATGACCCCGTAGGTCAGGGCGAAGGCACAGTAGCCCTCGCGGACCAGCTTCGGGCCCAACGCGCGCCAGGTGGTGTCCTTGTTGTCCCTGGTCCCGTGCACCAGCACCACCGGATTCGGGTGGTCCGCACCGGGCTCGCAGGACCAGTCGTTGAAGCCGCCGCGCCCGCCGGCGGCCGGGCTCGCCGCGGCCGGGCCGGTGAGCACGGTGCCGAGCAGGGCGGCCAGGACGGAAACGGTGAACGCGTGGCGTGCTCGGCGCATGAGATACCCCCGGTTGCTCGGACGAGTTGCTCGGACGAAACGACTCCTCCCTCGACATTCGGGCACAGAACGCCTGACGACTAGGACACGACAGGGTGGACTCCGGGTTGCGACTTGCTACTTACGGTCACTCAGGGCAGCTGGCTCCGCGGGGGCCCGTGGCTGTGGTCCGTTTGGCAGCCCCGCTTGGCAGTCCCGCTACGCTCGGGACCCATGAGTGCCACCACATGGGAGTACGCCACCGTCCCGCTGCTGATCCACGCCACCAAGCAGATCCTCGACCAATGGGGTGAGGACGGCTGGGAGCTGGTGACGGTGCTGCCCAACCCGAGCGGCGAGCAGCACGTCGCGTACCTGAAGCGACCGAAGGGCTGAGCCATGAGCTGGAGCGCCAGACTCACCGAGCTCGGTATCGAACTGCCCGCGGTGGCCGCTCCGGTGGCCGCCTACGTACCGGCGGTGCGCAGCGGCTCGCAGGTACTGACCTCAGGCCAGCTGCCGTTCGTCGGCGGCGCGCTCCCGGCCACCGGGAAGGTCGGCGGCGAGGTGAGCCCGGAGGAGGCCAAGCAGCACGCGCGCACCGCGATGCTGAACGCGCTGGCCGCCGTGCACGACCTGGTCGGCATCGACACGGTGACCCGGGTGGTGAAGGTCGTCGGCTATGTGGCCTCCGCGGAGGGGTTCACCGGCCAGCCCGCCGTGATCAACGGCGCGTCGGAGCTGCTCGGTGAGGTTTTCGGCGACGCGGGCACGCACGCCCGGTCGGCGGTGGGGGTAGCGGAGTTGCCGCTCGGCACTCCGGTCGAGGTCGAGCTGGTTGTCGAGGTGGCCTGATGGATCCGGATATCGAACAGTCCTGTCACGAACTGCTGCTGCGCCTTGCGGGGCGGCTACCCGATCAGGTGTTGTGGCGGTTCCGCGACTGGCTCGGCGAGGGTGCGATGGGCACGCTCGCGCGGACGCTCCCGAAGTCTTTGCTAAAGCACAATGTTGATTTGGAGCAGCCGGAGTATCGCCTGCTCGTGGCGGGGGTCATCCCGCACGGCGGGGATTGGCACCAGGTCAGTTCCACGCTCGGGGTGGACGACGTCACCGAGAACCGGTACACATTCACCTCGGGTGCACCCGATTGGGTGAACTCCGTCGACTCGGTGTCCATGCTGGTGCACGCAACGTTGCGAGGCCGGCCGGATGTCGGCGAGGTGCGGGAAAGCTGGCGGCACGGCGGTGCCACGGAGGGTGCCGGCGAGCGCGAGCCGAAGCGGGTGCTGCTGGTCACCGCGTTGTCCGGAGTAACGCGGCTGACCGGGGAACTCCAGCGGGTGCTGCGCGTGCTCGGTGATGAGGCACCCAGCGTCGAGGTGCTGCCGCAGCGGCTCGAGCTGCCGGACTACCACCGCGCCGCGCTGGCCGACTCGCGGCTCGTGTGCGTGGGAGCCGTGGAGACCGGGCACAGACTCGTCCCGGCGTAGAGCCCGCTGCTCCTCCAGCGGCGGGCTGGAGGGAGTTAGGCCATGGCGGAGGTCCACGACGGCCCGGCCGGCGACGGTCTCGCCGTGCCGTTGCGGCTGCACAACCTGCTACTGGCACTGGCGGGCAGACTGGACGACAGCGCCCTCTCCGAGGCGCGCGAGCTGGTGGCTCGCTCGCATCTGGACGAGGCCGCCGAGCTCGCGGCCGGCACGCTGATCGCGGGCCGGATCCCGACGGCCGGGTCCGAGCAGCGCGAGCTGGCCCTGGTGCTGGAGATGAGCAGGTCGGACCCGACGCTGGTGGACCAGGTGCTCGTCGACGAGGGCTACACCCCGCAGCCGCACCGGTTCACCGGTGAGAACGAGCCGGAGCGGGGCGTAGCCGAGGCGCTGGAGAAGACCCTGCGGGTGCTGCCGGACCTGCGCTCGGTGCATGCCGTCTGGCGCAACACCCCGGCGGGCAGCGTGCCGGGTCCGTTGCCACAGCGGGTGGTGCTGGTGGAGATCGGTCCGGAGGCGCACCCGCCCGCGGTGGCCTACCGGGTGGACGCCGCCCTGCGACGCGCGAACCTGCCCTCGGTGGTCGAGGTGACCGGGCCGTGGGCGGAGCGGTTCGGCTACCACGAGAGTGCCTACGGTTCGGCGACCGCGGTCTGGCTCGCCTCCTCCGCGAGCTCCGGTAGCCAGTCCTCCGGCGAGCAGCGGCCGAAGAAGCGCAACCGACACGTCTCCCCGGTGGCCGAGACACCGAGGGAACCCGCGCAGGCCGGCGCGCCAGCCATGACCGAACAGCCGGAGCGACCGGAGCGACCGGAGCAGCCCCCGGCGCCGAACCCGCTCGCCGTCCCGCCTGCCCGGCAGGAGGACCAGGAGGGCGTGGCCAGCACGACCGACATGAGTTCGGCCGACGTGGCCCAGCTCCGCGCCGCGCTGGCCGAGGACCCGGAGACCGGTAAGGCGATCGCCGAGGGCAGGACGCGCACCGACGAGGTCGTCGAGCTGCCCGAGTTGGACCTGGACGACCCGCAGCTGAGCGAGCGTGATCGCGAGTTGCTCCGCGAGTTGCATGCCGAGCTCGCCGAACGGGAACGTGCCGAAGCCGCGGGGGGCAGGCCGAACAACGGTGCCAAGCGCGGTACCGAGCCACCCGCGCGTGGCTGGGCGGACGGTTTCTCCGGCGCGTGACGTGACGAGCGTCTCCCACGGGGCCGGCGCCACCGCGGCGTATGTTGCGAGGTGTGCGGCAACCGGATGACCTCAGTTTCGACGCGTCCCTGCTCCCCGAACCCGCGGTGACCCCGGCCGTGCCCAAGGACGCGGCCACGGTGATCCTCCTGCGGGACACTCCGGACGGGGTGGAGGTGTTCCTGCAGCGCAGGGTCGCCGGGATGGCCTTCGCCGGTGGGATGACCGTGTTCCCCGGCGGCGGGGTGGACGAGCGGGACGCCGATGCCTCGGTGCGCTGGGCGGGCCCGCCGCCCGCACGCTGGGCGCAATGGTTCGGCTGCGCGGAACCGATGGCGCGGGCACTGGTGTGCGCGGCGGTGCGGGAGACCTTCGAGGAGTCCGGGGTCCTGCTCGCCGGCAGCCCTACCGAAGTGGTCGCCGACACCGCTCGGTACGCGCGGGCAAGGGCCGCGCTGGTCTCCAGGGAGCTGTCCCTGGCCACCTTCCTGGCAGAGACCGGCTTCACCCTGCGCGCCGACCTGCTGCGCCCGTGGGCGAACTGGGTGACACCGGCGTCGGAGGCGCGCCGTTACGACACCCGGTTCTTCGTCGCGGCGCTGCCCGCGGGGCAGCGGGCCGACGGTGCCACCACGGAGGCGGAGAGTTCGGGCTGGTGGCGGCCCGCGGACGCGCTGACCGACGCCCGCGCGGGTCGCAGTGCCCTGATGCCGCCGACCTGGATCACACTGTCCGAGCTCGGCGAGTTCGATGCCACGGATGCGGTGCTCGCCGCGCCCCGGTCGATCGAGAAGATCATCCCGAACCTGGTCAGGGAAGGGGACAAGGTGCGAGTGGTATGGGAGCAGGCGTGAGTCGAGACAGGTCGGCACAGCATCCCGCGCCCGGTGTGTTGCGCGAGGTGTCCCCGGTGGCCTCGGTGCTGCTCGAGGACAACCCATCGGTGATGACCCTGGACGGCACGAACAGCTGGGTGCTGCGGGCGCCAGGCGCGCGTGGCTGCGTGGTGGTCGATCCCGGGTACGACGACCCGGAGCACCTGGACCGGCTCGCCGGGGTCGGCCTGGTGGAGCTGGTGGTGCTCACCCATCACCATCCCGATCACGCCGAGGGCGCCTCCCGGTTCGCGGAGCGGGTGGGCGCGCCGGTGCGCGCGTTCGACCCGGGGCTGTGCCGTGGCTCGGGCCGGCTGCGCCCCGGCGAGGAGCTGGTGGCTGGCGGGCTGCGAATCGAGGTGCTGCACACCCCGGGGCACACCAGGGACTCGGTGTCCCTGCGGCTGGAGCACGCCGGGCGCCCGCACGTGCTGACCGGTGACACGGTGCTGGGCCGCGGCACCACCGTGCTGACCGACCTCGGCGACTACCTGGACTCGCTGGACGTACTGTGCGAGCTGCCGCCGGACACCCTCGGGCTGCCGGGACACGGACCGGAGCTGGCCGACCTCGGCGCGGTGGCCAGGGAGTACCGCGAGCACCGCAGGCAGCGGCTGGACCAGGTGCGGGCGGCCGTGCGCGAGCTCGGGCCGGACGCCACCCCGCGGCAGGTGGTGGAGGTGGTCTACGCCGACGTCGACCGCTCGCTGTGGGGCCCCGCCGAGGCCAGCGTCACCGCCCAGCTGGAGTACCTGCGCCGGTAGGGATCCATTCCCGAACGAACCACGCTAGGTCGCGGCCACCCGGACCGGCTCGGGGGCGTCCCGCGTGCCGGACCGCACGGTCCCGCGCAGCAGCCAGACCACCCCGGCCAGCAGCACCGCGGCCGCGGCCGCGGTGAGGAACGCGGTGGGCGGTCCGCCGTGCTCGACCAGGTAGCCGCTGACCGACTGGCCCGCGGCCAGACCGAGGGTGGCGGCGGTGAGCACCCAGCCGAACGCCTCCGCGGCGGTTCCCCTCGGGGCGACCACCTCGATCACCGCGGAGTGCGTCGTCGACTGCGGGGTGATCAGTGCCCCCGCGGCCAGCATCGCCAGCGCCAGCCCCCACAGCGTGCCCGGTAGCGCCAGCAGGGCCACCAGCGCACCGAACCCGCCGAGCAGCACCGGCAGCCGCACCGGCATGGTGCGCGGCCAGGGGCGCAGGCTGTAGGCGACCCCGAAACCGACCGAGCTGATCGACCAGGCCGAGAGCAACAGCCCGCCGACCGCGGCGTGCCCGGCCTGGGTCGCCGCTGCCGGTACGGCGACCTCCACGAACCCGAGCACCACCCCGAAGCCGAACACGGCGATCGCCAGGGTGCGCATCCCCGGGCTGGCCAGCGCGCCGAGCAAGGTGCCGCCGGCCCGCTCGGCCGGGCCCCAGGCCCGCACGGCCGGGCTGAACGCGAAGCAGGTGGCTCCGGCGACCATGCAGGCGGCGCCGAGCGCCATTCCGGTGCCCGGCCACGGGGCGGCGATCAGCAGCCCGGCGATACCCGGCCCGAGGATGAAGAACATCTCCATGCTGATCGCCTCGTAGGAGAAGGCGGCATTGCGGGTCGGGCCGGGCGGCAGCAGCCTGCTCCACAGCGCCCGGGAGGCGGAACCGGTCATCGGTTCGGTCAGACCGATGCAGGCCGCGAGGGTGATCAGCATCGGGGTCGGCGCCCGGGCCTCGATCGCGACGATCAACGCGGTCATCGCGGTGAGAAACAATCCGATCACGATCAGCAACGGCCGGGTTGGGCCGAACCGGTCCATCAGCCTGCCCTGGATGACCGCACCCACCGCGACCCCGATCAGGGCGCTTGCGGATACCAGCCCGGCGATCGCGAACGAGCCGGTTGTGCGTTGCACGTAGAGCAATGCGGAGATCCCGATCATCGCGATGGGCAGCCTGGCCAGCACGGACGCCGCCGCCGGCCCACGCGCTCCGGGCGTGGTCAGTGCGGCGCGGTAGTCGGCGAGGGACGCGCGGCCTTCCGCGGAGTCAGCAGGCTGGGACACGTGTATCAGTGTGCCGAAAAATGGTACGGGGGTACCACTGATTTTCCGGTGTGTTGGCTCACCCGGCGGAGGTTTCGGTCTCGGTTGGATAACGGAGTCCGGCTTTTCGCGAGATTCGCGCAACGAATCGATCGAGAAGGCGTCCTTGAGAGTGAACGGCCTTGAGTTGGTGGGTAGGGGTCGTGCGATGGTTGACCAACTGAACGAGTTTCCCTCCGGAATCAGGTCGGGGCCTACACCGGAGGGCGGGGAGCGCGGGCTGTCGGGGGATGGTCCGCGCACGGCAAGAGGCCGGTGCGCCACGTCGGGGGTGGCGCCCGGCCTCTTGTCATGTCACGGGTCGATGCGCGGTCCCAGCTCGGCTGGGACCGGTTCGGCGGGGTTGGTCAGCGAGCCCGCCGTGCCAGCCGCTCCGGGTCCAGGATCAGCACGCTCTTGCCCTCGAGGCGCAGCCAACCGCGGTGCGCGAAGTCGGCCAGCGCCTTGTTCACCGTCTCCCGGGACGCGCCGACGAACTGGGCGATCTCCTCCTGGGTCAGGTCGTGGGTGACCCGCAGTAGCCCGGCCTCCTGGCTGCCGAAACGCTGCGCAAGCTGCAGCAGCGCCCGCGCCACCCGGCCGGGGACGTCGGTGAAGATCAACTCGGCGACCATGTTGTTGGTGCGGCGCAGCCTGCGGGCGACCACTCGCAGCAGCTGCTCGGCGATCTCCGGCCGGGTCGAGATCCACTGGCGCAGTGCGGCCCGGTCCATGGTGACCGAGCGCACCTCGGTCACCGTGGTGGCGCTCGAGGTCCGCGGACCCGGGTCGAAGATGGACAGCTCACCGAACATGTCCGAGGGGCCGAAGATCCCGAGCAGGTTCTCCCTGCCGTCCGGGGACTTGCGGCCGATCTTCACCTTGCCGGACTGGATGATGTACAGCTTGTCACCAGGCTCGCCCTCGTTGAAGATCACGTGGCCCCGCGGGAACTCCACACTCTCCAAGGTTTGGGCGAGCGCCTCGGCCGCCGCGGGTTCCACGCCCTGGAAGATGCCCGCGCGGGCCAGGGTTTCGTCCACCTCGTGCCTCCTCATCGTGTGGCGAGCCGTGATCCTCGGGCAGAGGAGCGTGTCGCCTGCCACTCACATGCAGTCTAGGGCGTGCCGTGGACATCGGTCCGTGGCTCGCCGCCGGAGCGACAAACCCGCCCGAGCGGGTGAGTACGGCTCCGGCGTGCGATCGTCCGGACACCGTCCGTGTGGCGGCGGCTACCGAAACGATCACGCCCAACGAGGGAGCCTAACTGCGGGCACGACGAGGGCGCAGCTTGGCCGTCCTTCCGCCGAGCCTGCGTAGCCGGAACAGCTCCAGCGCCCGGCCGATGCCGTGCCCGTACAGTGCCCTGACCTCGTTCGGCTGCGCCTGTTCCAGGAACTCTTCGACGTCTTCCTCGCGTACCGTCACGTTGCGCAGCCGGTTTTCCACCCGTTCCATGGCCAGCGCGAAGAACATGACCACGAGGGGAACCGCGATGACGAACCAGACAGTCATGGACTCCAGAGTCTCCAGATCCTCGCTGATGGCGGCTCGGTCTGTGCGCCAGGTGTGTGTTGTGGTGTGTCGGCCGGCCAGTTCCCTCGGGAAGGCACCTTCTCGGGCGGTGGGCGCTACCTCGAAGGTCGGATGGCGCCCGTAGGCTATCGGGGTGTCATCCGTCGCTCGAAGTGCCCCCCGAAAGGGTGGCGCCAGTAGTCGCTCTTTCGAGGGAGAGAGCCGGCTTGCGTTAGTGAGACGTGCCAGGCGTATGAAACGTTGCCTCGACGAGGCATATCCGGACGCGCATTGCGAGCTGGATTTCGGTACGCCGCTGGAACTGATCGTGGCCGTGGTGCTGTCCGCGCAGACCACGGACGTGCGGGTCAACGAGGTGACCCCCGCCCTGTTCGCCAGGTACCGCACCGCCGCCGACTACGCCGGGGCCGACCCGACCGAGTTGGAGGAACTACTGCGCCCGACCGGGTTCTTCCGGGCCAAGGCCAGGTCGTTGCTGCGGCTGGGCGCGGAGCTGGTCGAGCGGTTCGACGGCGAGGTGCCGCGCACCATCGAGGAACTGGTCACCCTGCCCGGGGTCGGCCGCAAGACCGCGAACGTGGTGCTCGGCAACGCCTTCGACGTGCCGGGGATCACAGTGGATACCCACTTCGGCCGGCTGGTCCGGCGCTGGGGCTGGACCGCGGAGGAGGACCCGGTCAAGGTCGAGCACGCGGTCGGTGAGCTGATCCCGCGCAAGGAGTGGACGATGCTCTCGCACCGGGTGATCTTCCACGGCCGCCGGGTCTGCCACGCCCGCAAGCCCGCCTGCGGTGCCTGCCCGCTGGCCAGGGACTGCCCGGCCTTCGGCGCGGGGCCGACCGAGTTCGCCGAGGCGGCCAAGTTGGTGAAGGGACCGGAACGCGAGCACCTGCTGGCGATGGTGCAGCGGTGACCGGGCGTCCGAGAACCGCTGGGACCTGTGGTGGCGAGCGGAGGAACGCGCCCACCCTTCTCCCACCACCACCCGAACGGAGGCGCTCCCGCCGCAGTGCTCAGCGGCGAGGAGCCCACGAGCGGGGAGGCGGGGCGCATGACCCGCGGACGTGACGGCCGCGACCGGAGTCCGAGCCCCGCCGAGCCGACCGTGTCGCCCGCTTCCCGGCAAGCACTGACCTCCCGGACGTCCGGCACCAGGGCCACGGTCCTCAGATGGGGGCTCCTCGCCGCGGTACTTGCGCTGGCGGTGGTGGTCGCGGTGCTGCCGCGCGGCGAGGAGGAGGCTCCCTCTCGGCAACATCCCCAGCCCGTGGCGGCCGACCTGACCCAGGCCAGGGCGCGGGCGGCTTTGCCGCCCTGCCCCGGTGGTGGGCGCGGCGAGGTCGACCGGCTGGCCGGGGTGTCGGCCATCTGCCTCGCCGACGGCTCCCCGGTCGATCTCGGCGCCGCCCTCGCCGGCCGGACCACCCTGGTGAACGTCTGGGCCACCTGGTGCGCGCCCTGCCGGGCCGAGCTACCCGTGCTGGCCGCCTATGCCGAGCAGCCCGGCTCGGTGCCGGTGCTGGGCGTGCAGGTGGCCAGCGGCCAGGCGGACGGCCTCGACCTGCTCGCCGAGCTGGACGTGCGGCTGCCGAGCGTGCACGACGGCGAGGACATGACCGCCGGGCCGGTGCGCTCGGCGCTGCGCGTCCCGCGGGCCCTGCCGGCCTCGTACCTGGTCACCGCGGAGGGCGCGGTGCGGTTCGTCACCGACCCGCGGCTGTTCGACGACGTCGCCGCGGTGCGCTCGGCGGTCGAGTCCTACGGCGGTGCCACGTGACCGGTGCGCTGGTGCGACCCGGTTCGGTACCCGGCTGGCTGCGCCCGCTGGTGGAGGTCAGCGGCGAGCTGGACACGCAGACCTTCACCGCCTTCCGCCCACCGCGCGGTACGGCCAGCCGCCCCGCCTCGGTGCTGGTGCTGTTCGGCGAGCAGGGCGGCGAGCCGGATGTGCTGCTGCTGCGCAGGGCCGACACCCTCGGATCGCATGCCGGCCAGGTTGCCTTCCCCGGGGGCGGGGCCGAGGACGGCGACGGCGGGCCGGTGGCCACCGCGCTGCGCGAGGCCGAGGAGGAGACCGGTGTCGAGCCCTCCGGGGTGCGGCCGGTCGCCCTGCTGCCGGAGTTGTACGTTCCGGTTTCCGGGTTCGCCGTCACCCCGGTGCTGGCGAGCTGGGACACCCCGTCCCCGGTGCGGGCGGTGGATCCGGGGGAGACCGCCGCGGTGGCGCGGGTGCCGATCGCCGAACTGGTCGCCCCGGCGAACCGTTTCCAGGTACACAAGCCCGGTTCGGGGTGGCGCGGTCCCGCCTTCGAGGTCAACGGCCTGTTCGTCTGGGGCTTCACCGCGGGCCTGCTCTCCGTGCTGCTCACCCTGGGCGGGTGGGAACGCGACTGGGATCGCTCGGACGTGCGGGACGTTGACGTAGCGTTGGCCGAGCACGAGGCCCGTACCGGGGCCGGTCGGGACAACAGTGGGTAGGGAGCGGGCGTGAACTGGGTCGACGTGCTGGTCGTGCTGCTGGCCGTGCTGGCGGCGGTGTCCGGCGCGCGGCAGGGTGTGGTGATCGCGTTGCCCGCCTTTCTCGGGGTGGTGCTCGGGGCGGTCGTCGGCATCCGGGTCGCGCCGCTGATCGTCGACCTGTTCGAGAGCGTGGTCGCCAGGGTGGCGTTCGCGGTGGCCACGGTGGTCTTCCTGATCGCGCTGGGGGAGACCCTCGGCGTCTGGATCGGCAACAAGATCAAACGCCGGATCAGGTCCCCCAAGCTGTCCGGGGCGGACAACACGCTCGGCGCGATCGTGCAGGGCGCTGTGGTCTTCGTGGTCGCCTGGCTGATCGCGTTGCCGCTGACCAGCGTGGCCGGGTTGCCGGGCCTGGCCTCGGCGATCAACAACTCGAAGGTGCTCGGCGGCGTCAACTCGGTGATGCCGAACGCGGCGCAGAACCTGCCCAACGAGCTGCGCAAGCTGCTGATCGACGAGTCCGGTTTCCCGTTCATCCTCGATCCCTTCGACAAGGCGCCGATCAACGAGATCGAACCCCCTGACCCGAGCCTGCAGAACAGGCCGGTCGTGCAGCAGTTGCGGGGCAGCGTGGTGAAGGTGCGGGGCGCGGCGCCGTCCTGCTCCCGGGCGCTGGAGGGCACCGGCTTCGTGATCGCACCGCGGCGGGTGATGACGAACGCGCACGTGGTGGCGGGCACCAACGAGGTCGCGCTGGAGACGGACCGGGGTCGGGTGCCCGCCCGGGTGGTGTACTTCGATCCGGAGACCGATGTCGCGATCCTCGCCGCGCCCGCGCTCGAGGCGCCGGCGATGCGGTTCGCCTCGTCCCCTGCCCGGGCCGGGGACGACGCGATCGTGCTCGGCTACCCGCTGGACGGCCCGTACACGGCGAAGGAGGCACGGGTGCGGGCGCAGATCAACCTGCGCGGCCCGGACATCTACGACGAGCAGACCGTGCAGCGCCAGGTGTTCACCGTGCGCGGCGAGGTGCGCAGCGGCAACTCCGGCGGACCGATGATCGATCCGAACGGCCGCGTGATCGGGGTGGTGTTCGGTGCCGCGGTCGACGACCAGGACACCGGGTTCGTGCTGACCGCCGAGGAGGTTCGCCCCGAGGTGCGGGCCGCGCCCGGCTACGGGGCGCGGGTGAGCACCGGCCCCTGTACCGCGTGACGGGCTTGCGGGATCAGTCCGGCAGCCCGGCGAGGAAGGCCGTCAGGGTGGCCCCGGTCCGGCTCGCGGCCTCGAGCTGTGGAAAGTGCCCCACATCGGGCAGGGTCTCGAACCGCGAGCGCGGCCCCAGCCACGGCGCCGAGTCGCGGGCGGTGGCCGGCAGCACGCAGGGGTCCGCCTCGCCGTGCAACTGCAGTACGGGCACCCGCACGCGCGCGTCGACCGCCCCGGTGAACCGCCTGCCCTCGCCGCGGAACTGGGCGCGGAAGGCCCAGCGGTAGTACTCCAGCGCGCTGTGCGCGACATGCGGCACCAGCATGGCCGCGCGCAGTCTGCGCGCGGTGTCGGCGAAGTCGGGGGTCGCGGCCCACCGCGGGTGGGCGAGCTCCCGCAGCCACCGCTCCACCGCGGCCGCCTCCGCGCGGACCAGCCCGCGCTCCGGGAGGAGTGGGAGCTGGGCACGGAAGAGCTGGCCGAGCGCGCGGGCCTGGTTGCGCGGGTGCCTGCGCAGGGCGGTACGCGGGATCGCGGCCCGCAGCGCGAGGGGGTGTGCGCCGGCCAGCACGCTCACCGAGCCGACCACCCTGGGATGCAGGGTCGCCACCGTCCAGGCGAGCAGGCCGCCCCAGGCATGCCCGACCAGGTGCGCCCTCGGCTCACCGAGCGCGCGGACCAGCCCGGCCACGTCCCCGGACAGTGTCCAGGCGTCGTAGCCGCGGGGCGGTTTGTCCGAGTCCCCGTAGCCGCGCAGGTCGACGGCGACCGCGCGGTATCCGGCGTCGGCCAGCGTGAGCAGCTGGTGCCGCCAGACCCACCAGAACCCCGCGAAGCCGTGCAGCAGCAGCACCATCGGTCCGGAGCCCGCTTCCGCGACGTGCAACCGGATCCCGTTCGCGGAGACGTCGCGATGTGTCCACGGACCGTCGATCCGGACGCTGGACGGGTCGGGTGCTCGCACCAGCGGTTCTCGGACGCTCTGTCTAGCCGCGTGGCGCGCCGGGTGCCGCCGCGGCCCGCTCCGGGGTGGTCGCCAGCTCGTCACCCGTGTCGCGGCGTGGTCGCAGCGCGGCCGCGGTCTCCCGGACGCTGCTGATCGTGCGTTCCGGGGCGCGCAGCTTCTTCACCTTCCGGTATCCGAGCAGCAGGAAGAACGCCACGGTCACGAGCATCAGCCCGAACACGATGGCGAAGGCCGCCCAGCGCTGCAGCCACTCGGACAGCAGCTCACCGAGGAAGAAAAAGAAGAAGAACGAGCTGTACAGGGCGACGACCAGGGCGATGATGAAGAAGATGCTGCCTTTGAGGCCCTTCTTCGCCTCCCTGGCCACCTCGGACTTGGCGAGCTCGACCTCGGCGCGCACCAGGGTCGAGAGGTGCTCCGTCGCGTCCCGGACCAGGTTGCCGACCGAGCGGTCACCGTCGGCCGCGCCGCCGTCAGGGTCTTCGGAGAGCGGAACGTAGGGCACCCAGCCACCGCCGTCCTTGTCGTTGAATTGGTGCTTGGGGCTGCTCACGAGCCACATCGTGCCATGCGCCCCTCCGGCGGGCGCGCAGGGCGCGCAGGGGCGCTGGTCATGGCCGGTGCGTTTTCCAGTCCGGCCCGCGCAGGTCGGTGCCCGGCCGCTGGCGCAGGCCGGCCAGCTGACCGGCGTCGATGCCCTCGTTGCCGCCGAGGAACAGCAGATCCAGCTCGGGCAGGTCGGCCAGCGGACGGGTGTCTCGGACGGCGTTGTCGGCGAGCCCGAGCTGGCGCAGCCGCACCAGGCCGGCCAGCGGGGCCAGATCCGTGATGCCGCTGGCCCACAGGTAAAGGCTGCGCAGCTCGGTGAGGCCGGCGAGTGGTTCGAGGTCGTGCAGTGGGTTCTCCGAGAGGTCGAGGCTGCGCAGGCCACTGAGCCCGCGCAGCGGCGCGAGCGAGCCGATCCGGTTGGCGCGCAGGTTCACCGAAGCCAGCGTGGTGAGGCCGGCGAGTGGCGCCAGGTCGGTGATCCGGTTCTGGGCGGCATCCAGGTGCTCCAGGGCCGACAACTCGTCCAGACCGGCAAGCGACCCGATCCGATTGTCGGCGAGTTCGAGTGAGCGCAGCCTGCCGTGCCCGCGCAGCTCCGGCGCCGCGGTCAGCGAGTTGGCGCCCAGGTCGAGCCGGGTCAGGTAGCGCAGTTCGCGGGCGAACCGTAGTTCGCCGAGTGCGTTGTCGTACAGATCGAGCCAGGTCAGGCTGGTCATTCCGGCCAGCGGGGTGGCATCGCTGACCCGGTTGCCGCGCAGGCTGAGCGCGGGTAGCCGATCCAACCCCGCCAGCGGCCGCAGGTCGGTGAGTCGGTTGAAGCTCAGAAACAGCCCGGTCAGGTTCGGCAACCCGGCCAGCGGGCCCAGGTCGGTGATCTCGTTGTGGTCCAGGCGCAGCACCCGCAACTGCGGGTACCGCTCGATCCCACTCAGGTCGGTGATGCCGGACCGGCTGGCGTCCAATGCCCGCAGGGTGCCGTCCTCCGCGCGCGGGGCGCGCGCCACGGCCTGCCGCAGGTTCGGGTCGGGCAACGTGTTCATGCCTATCAAGTATACATACCGGTCGGTATACCGCGGCCCGGGCCGCGGTCAGCGACCCGGCGGGCTTGGTCAGACGTTGTTCTCCGCGCTGTGTGCGCGGCTGCGCCGCACCAGCAGGGCGGCTGCGGTGAGCGAGGCGACGGCCGAGGCGAGCAGCACGGCGGCCTTGGCCAGCTCGGTCGTCTCCCCGGTCAGCGACAGGTCGGCGATCAGCAGGCTCACCGTGAACCCGACCCCGCCGAGCATCGCCAGTGCCGCGATATCTCGCCACCCGACGCCGCGAGGCAGGGTGGCCAGCCGGGTCCGCACGGCGAACACACTCGCGCCGAAGATACCGATGAACTTGCCGCCGACCAGACCGATCATCACGGCCAGCGGGAGGGCACCGGTGAACACCTCGCCCAGCGACTCGCCGCTGACCTCGATCCCCGCCGCGAACAGGGCGAACACCGGCACCGCGAGCGCGGCCGACCACGGTTGCAGCAGGTGTTCCAGCCGGATCGCGGGTGCCTCGTGCTCCTCCGGATCGGGGCGCACCCTGGTCAGCAGGCCGAGTGCCACCCCGGCGATCGTGGCGTGGATACCAGCGGAGTGCACCGCGACCCAGGTGATCACTGCCAGCGGTACGTACAGCCAGGGTGTCCGGATGCGTTTGTGCTGCAGCCAGGAGTAGAGCAGCAGGGATGCCACCGCGATCCCGCCCGCGAGCAGGTCGAACTTGGTGGTGAACAGCACCGCGATGACGATGATCGCGCCGAGGTCATCGACCACGGCGAGGGAGAGCAGGAAGACCCGCGCGCTGCTGGGCAGGTTGGAGCCGGTCACCGCGAGCACGCCGAGCGCGAAGGCGATGTCGGTGGCCACCGGGATGGCCCAGGCCTGGTCCATCCCTGGCTCACCCCAGCCGATGGACAGCGCGATCCCCGCGGGGATGACCATGCCGCCGATCGCCGCCACGATCGGCAACGTCGCCGCCTTCAGGTTGGACAGCTCGCCGACCACCATCTCGCGTTTGAGCTCGAGCCCCACGACGAAGAAGAACAGCGCGAGCAGGCCGTCCTTGGCCCAGTCACCGATGGAGAGGTTCAGGTGCAGCAGCTCGGGACCGATCTCGAATTCCCGGATCGAGCGGTAGATGTCACCGAGTGGTGAGTTGGCCCAGATGAGCGCGACCGCGGTCGCCACGAGCAGGATGATCCCGCCGGTGGTCTCGGTGCGCAGGTAGCGGGCGAACTCGGCGACGGCCTGACCCGGGCGACGCGGTTCCGGTGTGTTCACAGGCGAAACTCCCAATAGTGCGGTCGATGGCCTCTACGCCGACCAGACTTCCCGGCACACCTTCACGAAATTTTAGCGTGCGAGCGGTCGCCGTGATCGTCATCGTGGGAATGCCCACTTGGTTGCATCCTGTATGCACTCCGGGTAGGTGGCTCGATACCGGGCATATCCGGCATGGTGCTTTGGTACGACGATGCGCCCTATCGGGTCAAAGTCCGTCCAATCTACGATGCTGCTGACAACGATGTCTAAACCATGAGGATGGGCGAGTTGTGAGTACCTCTACCGAGGTCGGACAGGGCCAGCCGGACAGGTCGTTCTTCGGGCACCCACGAGGGCTGGCGAACCTGTTCGGCATCGAGATGTGGGAGCGCTTCTCCTTCTACGGGATGCAGGCGATCCTCACTATTTACCTCTACTACGAGGTGGCCGAGGGCGGCCTTGCGCTACCCAAGGACAGCGCGACCAGTGTGGTCGGCGCATACGGCGGGCTGGTCTACCTATCCACCATCGTCGGCGCCTGGTTCGCGGACCGGCTGCTCGGCAGGCAGCGCACGCTGTTCTACAGCGCGGTACTGATCATGTTCGGTCATATCTCGCTGGCCGTGCTGCCCGGAATGGCCGGTGTCGGGGTCGGCCTCGCCGCGGTCGGGCTCGGCAGCGGTGGCCTCAAGGGTAACGCGACCTCGCTGGTCGGGTCGCTGTATGCGAAGGAGGACGAGCGGCGAGACGCCGCCTTCTCCATCTTCTATCTTGGTATCAACCTCGGTGCCTTCGTCGGGCAGATCCTGACCGGACTGGTGCAGGAGGAGGTCGGCTTCCACTACGGGTTCGGGCTGGCCGCGCTCGGCATGGCCATCGGCCTGGTCCAGTACACCCTCGGGCGGAAGAACCTCAGCGCGGACGCCGATGTGGTGTCGAACCCGCTGCCCGCGGCACGGCGGCCACTGGCGATCGCCGGGGCGCTGGTCGTGGTCGCGGCAATTGTGCTGCTGGTGGTGGCCGGGGCGATCACCCCGGCGAACCTGGCCGATGTCACGCTCGTGGTGATCATCGTCGCGGTGATCGCCTACTTCACGGTCATCCTGACCAGCAAGCGGATCACCGCGGTCGAGCGCAAGCGGGTGTTCAGCTTCATCCCGATGTTCCTGGCCAGCTTCGTGTTCTTCTCGCTGTTCCAGCAGCAGTACACCCTGGTGATCATTTACGCCGACCAGCGGGTCGACCGAGGCATCTTCGGCTGGGAGATGCCGGTGGCCTGGGCGAACTCGTTCAACCCGGTGTTCATCATCCTGCTGGCCGGGGTGTTCGCGGCGATGTGGACCAAGCTGGGCTCGCGCCAGCCGTCCACCCCGATCAAGTTCGCCCTCGGCACGATCACCATCGGCATCGCGTACCTGGTGTTCCTGCTGTTCGCCGGCGGAACGGGGAACAGCACGCCGTTGCTGATCCTGGTGCTGATCATGCTCATCTTCACCGTCGGTGAGCTGATGCTGTCCCCGGTGGGCCTCTCCCTGTCCACCAAGCTGGCCCCGGCCGCGTTCCGTACCCAGATGGTGGCCTTGAACTTCCTGTCCATCGCGCTGGGTTCGACCATGGCGGGATGGCTGGCCGGCTACTACAGCGTGGACAACGAGACGCCGTATTTCGCGCTGGTCGGCGGCGCCTCGATCGCGTTCGGCCTGCTGCTGGTGCTGATGACGCCGTTCATCAAGAAGCTGATGAGCGGGGTGCGTTAGTTCGCGCCCGGTGGTCCCCGGTGTTCCGCGCGGCTTTCCGGCCGCGCGGAACACTCACACCGCCGCACCGAACAGGGTGCCGACCAGATAGGTGACCGCCATCGTCAGGGCGCCCACCCCGACGTTGCGGGTGATGGCGTGGGCGATCCTGGCCCCGCCGAGCCACGCGCTCACCAGGCCGGTCAGCGCGAGGCTGAGCACCACCGCCGCGGCGCAGGCCCACACCCGGGCCGGTGTCGGCGGCACGGTGATCGCGACCAGCGGGAGCAGCGCGCCGATCGAGAACGCGAGCAGCGAGGCCCAGGCCGCCTGCCATGGGCTGGTCAGGTGCTTCGGGTCGATCCGCAACTCGGCCTCGGCGTGTGCCTGCAGCGCGTCCTTCGCGGTGAGTTCCTTCGCGACCCGCGCGGCCAGCTCCGGGGACAACCCCTTGTGCTGGTAGATCTCGGCCAGCTCGCGTTCCTCGGCCTCCGGCATCGTGGCCAGCTCCCGCCGTTCGAGCCGCAGCATGGCCCGCTCGGAATCGCGCTGGCTGCTGACCGAGACGTACTCGCCGCCCGCCATGGACAGGGCGCCGGCGACCAGGCCGGCGATGCCGGCGGTGAGGATGGCCATCCGGTCCGCGGTGGCCCCGGCGACGCCGACGACGAGACCGGCGACGGACACGATGCCGTCGTTCGCGCCGAGTACCCCCGCGCGCAGCCAGTTGAGCTTGCCGCCGACATCGTCGTGGTGCGCCTCATCGGAATGCGCGGGCTCCGGCGTGTCGGTCACCGTTCAAGTGAAACACGGGCACCCCGGGTGGGTGCCGGTTCGATCGGCACCCACCCGGGTGGCACGGACGTCCTGTTCAGCTCTCCAGCTCGGCCAGTGCCTGCTTCGCCTGCTCGAGCTCGGCCTCGAGCTGGGCGACCTTGGCCTGCTGCTGCTCGCGGGCCGCGTTGATCACTTCGTCGATCGGGCCGGACAGCTCGATGTGCAGCTCCTTCGCCGCGCGGGAGACGGCCGCGGCGGGGATCTCGAGCCCGCGGGTGACCCACTTGCTGCCGTGCTTGAGCTCGGCCTGCCACTCGCCGTCGGCCGTGCCGGTGACGGTGAGGGTCAGCTCGACGGTCCGGGTCTTCTTCGCGTTGGCGCCCTTGGGCCTGCCGCGCTTGGGCTTGGCCTGCTCGTCGGCGGTAGCGGCGTCCTGGTTGCCTTCGGAGTCGTTGCTGGTCGGGTCGTTACCGGTGGTGTCGTCAGCGTCGGAGGACGAGTCGGAGACCTCGCCGTTCGCCTGGTTCTCCGAGGTTTCTTCCTGCTGCTCTGTCAAGGAATCCACGGTCATCGTCGGTGTCGTCTCCTTGCCGGATGGATGGGTTCTCCCGCGCGACAGCGTAGAACACCCGTTCGATTACTCCGCGTCGGGGTCGGCTCGCTCAGGAGAACCGGGGTGAGGACGGGTCAGTCCTCGTCGGAGCCGGACTTCAGGCCGCTGGCGATCTGGTCCATGACGCTGGCATCGGCCAGGGTGGTCACGTCACCGACGTCCCGGTTCTCCGCGACATCGCGCAGCAGGCGGCGCATGATCTTGCCGGAGCGGGTCTTGGGCAGCTCCGACACGACCATGATCTGCCGGGGCTTGGCGATCGGGCCGATCTCCCCTGCCACGTGGTTGCGCAGGTCCTGCACGGTCTGCTCGCCGGCGTCGGTGGAGCTGCCCCGCAGGATGACGAAGGCGACGATGCCCTGCCCGGTGGTGGCGTCGCTGGCGCCGACCACCGCGGCCTCGGCCACCGCGGGGTGGGAGACCAGCGCGGACTCGACCTCGGTGGTGGAGATCCGGTGCCCGGACACGTTCATCACGTCGTCCACCCGCCCGAGCAGCCAGATGTCCCCGTCGCTGTCGTACTTGGCGCCGTCCCCGGCGAAGTAGAAACCCTGGTCGGCGAACCGGGACCAGTAGGTCTCCCGGTACCGCTCGTCGTCGCCCCAGATGCCGCGCAGCATGGCCGGCCAGGGCTTGTCCAGTACCAGGTAGCCGCCGCCACCCGCGGGCACCTCGGCGCCGTTGTCATCGACCACCTTCGCCGAGATCCCCGGCAGCGGCGCCTGCGCCGACCCCGGCTTGGTGTGCGTGACGCCAGGCAACGGGGAGATCATGATCGCCCCGGTCTCGGTCTGCCACCAGGTGTCCACGATGGGTGCCCGGCCGCCGCCGATGTGCTCCCGGTACCACATCCACGCCTCCGGGTTGATCGGCTCACCGACGCTGCCCAGCACCCGCAGCGAGGAAAGGTCGTACTTCGCCGGAATATCCGAGCCCCATTTCATGAACGTCCGGATCAACGTCGGCGCGGTGTAGTAGATCGACACCTTGTAGTTCTGCACGATTTCCCAGTGCCGCCCCTCGTGCGGGGTGTTCGGCGTGCCCTCGTAAACCACCTGCGTCGCCCGGTTCGCCAGCGGTCCGTACACGATGTAGGAATGTCCGGTCACCCAGCCGATGTCCGCGGTGCACCAGTACACGTCCTGCCCTGGCTTGTGGTCGAAAACCACCCGGTGCGTGTAGGCGGCCTGAGTCAGGTATCCGCCCGAGGTGTGCAGAATCCCCTTCGGTTTCCCGGTCGTGCCGCTGGTGTACAGAATGAACAGCGGGTGTTCGGAGTCGAAGGCCTCCGCCTCGTGCTCGGCCGGCTGCGTGGCCATCAGCTCGTGCCACCAGATGTCCCTGGACTCGGTCCACGGCACCTCTTCCGGGGTCTCCGCGCCGGTACGGCGCACCACCAGCACCCGTTGCACGCTCTCCGCGCCGACGAGGGCCTCATCCACCTGTGCCTTCATCGCCGCGGCCTTGCCACGCCGGTACTGCCCGTCGGAGGTGATCACCACCTTGGCCTCGGCGTCGTCCACCCGGGCCCGCAGGGCGGTCGGGGAGAATCCACCGAACACCACGCTGTGCAGCGCGCCGATCCGCGCGCACGCCAGCATCGCGACGATCGCCTCCGGAATCATCTGGAGCTGGATCGCCACCCGGTCGCCCGCGACCACTCCGAGGGACGCGAGACCGTTCGCGGCCCGGCAGACCTCCTCCTGCAGCTGCGCGTAGGTGATCTCCCTTGTGTCCCCGGGCTCGCCGACCCAGTGAATCGCGACCTGATCCCCGAAACCGGCTGCCACATGCCGGTCAACACAATTGAAGGCAACATTCAGCCGGCCACCGACAAACCATCGCGCAAATGGTGCGTTCGACCAGTCGACCACCTGATCCCAGCGCGATTCCCAGTCCAGTTTCTCCGCTTGTTCGGCCCAGAAACCCTCGCGGTCGGACTGCGCTTCGGCATACATCCCCGCGCCCGCATTCGCCTGCGCGGCGAATTCCCCATCCGGTGGAAACGTCCGAGTCTCGGACAGTAGGTTGTCGAGAGCCGGGGACTGCTCTGTCATGGTGGTAAGCCTCCTGGTTCCGGTGGGTGCACTACCTGCGCTACTGCTGCTTCGCGGGCGCGGTGACGACGGTAGTACGCCACACAACACGCCGCACTGGTACGTCGGTGGCTATGCCGTCCTGGACAACAGGTGGTCACGCACGGCGGGCCACTCGCCCGCGGTCACCGAGTAGACCACGGTGTCGCGCAGGCTGCCGTCCTTGCGGATCCGGTGCGCGCGCAGGAGGCCCTCGCGGGTGGCGCCGAGTCGCGCGATCGCCCGCTGCGAGCGCTCGTTGCGGATATCGGTTTCCCAGGCGACCCTGGTCGCCCCGAGTACCTCGAAGGCACGGCGGAGCAACAGCAGCTTCGCCTCGGTGTTCAGCGGCGTCCGCTGCCATGGCACGCCGATCCAGGTGTGGCCGATGAGCAGGTTCCGGTGCGCCGGATCGATCTGGTAATACGACGTGGTCCCGGCCACCTGGCCGGTACGGGTGTCGATCTGCGCCCAGGCGAGCCGGTCGGCCTCGGCGAGGACGTGCTCGATCTGCGCGCGGGAGCCCGCGACGTCGGTGGGCTGGTGGCTGCTGAGCCAGGTCCAGACGCCGGGGTCGCGGCCCGCCCGGTAGAGGCCCTCGGCGTGCCGCGTACCGAGTGGCTCCAACCGGACCCGGTCGCCGGTCAGGGTGGGGTGTCGGTGCCATTCCTCGTTCACCAGCTCACGCTATGACCGGAAGTGGTTATCTCCCAGTGCCAGTCACGCACGATCAAGAGAGGCCACTCGGTGCCCGCCGGGCGGCTCCTATGCTCGCGGTACTCGGCGCCGGGCCCGGCTGCCGTTGGTACGGGAAGGACGGCGGATGACGGTGGAGCGGGACGAGCTCACCTGGGAGCTGTTCGGTTCGGCGAGCAGGCAGCTGGCGCGGCAGGTCGCGGAGGGCGGTTTCGAACCCGACCTGATCCTGTCGATCGCGCGGGGCGGGTTGTTCGTCGCGGGAGCCCTCGGGTACGCGCTGGACGTCAAGAACCTGCACGTGATGAACGTGGAGTTCTACACCGGCGTCGATCAGCGGCTCGACCTGCCGGTGGTGCTGCCGCCGGTACCCAACGCGGTGGACCTGGCGGGTGCGAAGGTACTGGTGGCGGACGACGTCGCGGATACCGGCGCCACCCTGAAGCTGGTCCGGGACTTCTGCGCGGAGCAGGTGGCCGAGGTGCGCTGCGCGGTGGTCTACGAGAAGCCGTGGACCACGGTGTCCTGCGAGTACGTGTGGCGGCGCACCGACAGGTGGATCAACTTCCCGTGGTCCACGCTGCCGCCGGTGGTCCGCAGGGAGGGGCAGGTGCTGGACGCATGACGGATCCGTTGCGACCGCTGCTTGATCTGGAGGGTGTGGCCGAGGCCGCGCAGTCGGCGCAGGAGGCGGTGTTCGCGGTGCACCGGCACGGCGCCAACCTGCGGGGCGGCTCGGCGACCGCGGCGGAGGCCTCGGTGCGTGCGGCGCGGGCTTCGGCCGGCATCGACGGTGCCGATCCGGAACTACCCGCGGAGGGCGCGGTGCGGGACCCGCTGCTGGCCGGTGCGCTGCGGGTGGCGGAGGCGACGGAGTCCCTGCTGCCGACCTGGCGGCGTGCGCCCTTGCAGGCGTTGGCCAGGATGCATGTGCTGGCGGCGACGGACCTCGTCGACGATCCCGACAGCCTGGGCAGGCCGGGCGCGGATCCGGGGATGGCGCGGCGGCTGGAACTGCTCGCCCAGTTGGTCACCGGCGCCACCGCGGTACCAGGGCCGGTACTGACCGCGGTCGTGCACGGGGAACTGCTCACCCTGGACGCGTTCGGAACGGCGGACGGCGTGCTGGCCAGGGCCGCGGGCCGGCTGACCATGATCGCGACGGGGCTGGACCCGAAGGCGCTGACCGTGCCCGAGGTCGCGTGCTTCCGTCGGGTGCGCCGCTACCGGGCCGCCGCCGCGGCCTTCGCCACCGGCGAGCCGGAGGGTGTGCGGGAGTGGCTGCTGTTCGCCTTCGAGTCGCTCCACGCGGGCGCGAAGGAGGCCACCACCATCGCCGACGCCACCGGCTGACCCGCCCCCACACGACGGTTAGCCCGCTAACCGCGGCGTGCGGGCGGCCCCGGACTACGTTTCGCGGGCTAACCGCACCGCGGGGCGGCCCCGGCGGCTACGGTGTGCCCGCTAACCGTGCTCCCGGGTGGCGGTCAGCAGGGTGGCGGTGCCCATCACCTCGTCGAAGGGGTCGTCCATCGGTAGGCCGTACCGTTGCCCTGCCTGCTGCGCGGACTCGGCGGCGGCCGTCCAGCCCGCGGAACGCAGCCAGTCGGCGCAGTCGCGGCGCGGTTCGGCGTTCCAGAGCTGGCTGACGTCGGCGCCGAACTCCTCGAACGCCTCGCGGAACAGCGGGTGGTCGCGCAGCGTGGCCAGCCTGTCGATGCTGGCCCGCTCGACGGCCAGCCGGCTGCCCGCCGCGGACAGCCGGTGGATCACCTCGAACAGCCCTTCCTCGGCCCGCCCCGGCAGGTAGGGCAGCAGCCCCTCGGCCAGCCAGGCCGTCGGCCGCCGCGGGTCGAAACCGGCCCCGAGCAGCGCGGACTCCCAGTCGTCGCGCAGGTCGGTTGCGACCTCGTGCCGGCGGCAGCGTGCGCTCGCGGCCTGCTCGTCGAGCACCGTCCGCTTGAACGCCAACACCTTGGGCTGGTCCACCTCGTACAGCTCGCAGCCGTCCGGCCAGTCCAGCCGGTACGCCCGGGTGTCCAGCCCGGCCGCCAGCAGCACGACCTGGTGGATACCCGCCGCGGTGCTCGCCGCGAAGTACTCGTCGAAGAACCTCGACCGCACGCCCAGGTAGCGGGAATGACGGAACCAGCCGTCGCCGGCGACGGAGGTGTCCTCGAGGCGGGCGGGCAGCGGTCGGGGGGAGTCGGCGGCACGGACGAACGCGGCCGCGTAGGGATCGGACACCAGTGGATCGGCGCGGTCGGTCTCGACCGCGCGGGCGGAGGCGACCCCCAGCGCCGTCAAGCCGACGCTCGAGGTGATGTCCCACTGTTCGAAGACGGCGCACATGCTTACTCCAGCTGGTCGATTGCTTAGCTTATACAACCAACTGTGGCACCGGCCGCGTGCTCGAATGCGTACGGCGCGTTATTTGCCCGACTTCGATCTGGTGTGATTTCCCTCTCGTGGGATCGACCTGGTTCCGGAGTGAATCAGCCCGCACGCACCCGCACGGCGTCCAGCGCGTCCCGGACATGCCCACCGTGATCGGTGAGCGCGTCCGCCGCCTCCACCGTGGCCACGCCGGACAGTAACTGGACCAGCGCGGTCTTCAGGTCGCCACCCGCCTCGTGCAGCGCGTCCGAGCAGTCCTGCGAGCTCATCCCGGTGGCCTCGCGCAGGATGCGCAGCGTGCGGCCGCGCAGCTTGGCGTTGGTGGCCCGCATGCTGACCATCAGGTTCGAGTACGTCCGGCCGAGCTTGATCATCGTGGCGGTGGAGAACGCGGTCAGCACGATCTTCTGCGCCGTGCCCGCCTTCATCCGGGTGGAGCCCGCGATCGCCTCCGGCCCGGTGTCCACCGCGATCAGCACGTCCAGCTCGGGTGGCCGGACGGCGTTCGGGTTGCCGGACACCAGCGCGGTGCGCGCCCCGTTCCGTTTCGCCTCGCGCAGCGCGCCGAGGACGAACGGCGTCCGCCCGGAGGCGGTGAGGCCGAGCACGAAGTCGCCGTCGGCCACGGAGGTGCTCACCTCCGCGGCTCCGGCCTTGGTGTCGTCCTCGGCGTTCTCGACGGCGTGCCGCAGCGCACGCTCGCCGCCCGCGTGATGCGCCACGAACCAGTCCGGCGGCACGTTGAACGTCGGCACCAGCTCCGCCGCGTCCAGGGTGGCCAGCCTGCCGGAGGTGCCCGCGCCGACGTAGTGCACGCGGTGCCCGCCGCGCAGCGCCTCGGTCGCGTAGTCGACCGCGGTCGCCAACTGCGGCAGCACCGCCTGCACCGCGTCCGGAACCAGCCGGTCCTCGGCGTTGATCGCCGCGAGGATGCCGGTGGTCGACATCTGGTCGATGTCGACGGTCCGTGGGTTGCGTTGTTCTGTCGGGGAGTCGACGTGCACAACCTGGCGCGGCACGGTCATCAGGCGCCTCACTGTTTCTGTCATTTTCCGGTTTCCCGCGGTCGCCGCCTGCCATCCGGCCGGACCCCGAGCCGGTGTGCGCCCACGGCGTCCCTGGTGGCGTCCAGCGCGTTGACCGCGGCGTCCATGTGCCGTTGCGCGACACCGATGAACAGGCAGTCGATGACAGTGAGTTGCGCGATCCGGCTGGCGGTGGCGCCGGATCGGAACGTCGTTTCCCGTGCCGCCGTGGTGAGCACGTGGTCGGCGACCTCGGTGATGGGGGAGCGAGGGAAGTTCGTCAGTGCGACGGTGGTCGCGCCGTGTTCGCGGGCGACCCGCAGTGCCTCCACCGTGTCGGTGGTGGCACCGGTGTGCGAGATGCCCACCGCGACATCACCGCCGTTCAGCACCGCGGCCGAGGTGAGCATGATGTGCGTGTCCGACCAGGCGAAGCTCACCCTGCCGATCCGGTGCAGCTTCTGCTGCAGGTCGGCGGCGACGAAGGCGCTGGCGCCGACCCCGTACACGTCGACCCTGCCCGCCCCGGCCACCACGTTGATGACCTGTTCCAGCACCGGGATGTCGAGTTGCTCCGCGGTTTCCTCCACCGCACGGGCGTCGGCGAAGCTGACCTTGCTGACCACGGCGGGCAGGTCGTCGTCGGTCGCGATCTCGCCGCCGAGGTTGCGGCTGGACCGGGCTTCCGACCGGGCCGTGTCCGCGGCGAGCGCGATTCGTAACTGCGGGTAACCGCCGACGCCGATCGCCTTGCAGAACCGGGTGACGGTGGTCTCACTGGTGTTCGCGGCGAGCGCGACTTCGGTGATGCTGCGCCGAGCCACCGCCGAGGGGTCGTCCAGCACGACCTTGGCGACGCGCTGCTCGGCACGGGCGAGTCCGGGCAGCAGCGAACGAATACGCACGAGCGGTGACGAGTCGGACTCCCGGGCCGACTCGTCGAGCTCCGCCACGTTTGGCCGAACGTCGTCGGAGGGTTGCTCAGCGTCAGGATTCGTGTCCATCGCCAGAAATTTACTAACTGTAGGCATCGACGACAAGGCTACTCGCCCCTTTCCGATTAATCGCAACCGGACTGTGTTGTCACAGCCCCGGCTAGCGCCTGGTTCGTTGATCAGAAAGTCGCCAACCGAGCCGTTAGTGTTAACCAGATTATTCTAACAACTCCGCAACTGTCACCGGGTGCGTAGCTCCCATCCGACCTCGGTGAACGCCGCCGGTTCGCGCTCGCCGTCGAGAATCGTGCCGTGAAAATCACCTACCCGGATCGTGTCTATGTGAATCCCACGTCCGGAGTAGTACTGGTCCGTAGTGAATCGCCAACGTAGGGTCTGTTCCCCCATTTGGGGGACAACTGCATAGGCGTGCCACCACGCACGGTGTCCATAACCGGAGAGTGCGTCCACCCGGCCACCGGGAGCGCCATGCCCGAAAACTCGTAATGAAACCGTGTCCCAGGTGGCGCCGTCCGCGCTCGCTTCCAGGACCAGCCGGTCGGTCACCTCGGAGTCGACGAAGGCGTCGAAGCGGACCAGCGCCGGCCCGCGACGCACGGTGAACGGCCGGGTCGTCAAGGTCGCGGTGCCGGAACTCCCGACCCCGGTGAACCAGGAGTCCTCCCCGCGCAGGGGACGCACCGCGAGGGCACGGGCCAGGCCGGTGGCCCAGGCCCGCCGGGCCGGGTTGACCGAACCCCAGGACCGCGAGGGGTGCACCCGGTTGGTGAGCAGGACCGCGATCGACCGGGACTTCGGGTCGATGACCAGCGAAGTTCCGGTGTAGCCTGTGTGGCCCGCGGTGTCCGGCGAGGCCAGCCCGCCCATGTACCACAGCTGATCCAGCTCGAAGCCCAGCCCGTGCGCGTCCCCCGGGAACTCCTGGTTGTAGTTGGTGAGCATGGAGCGCACCGTGTCCGGGCGCAGGACTCGCTCGCCGCCGTAGCTGCCGCCGTTCAGGATCGCCTGGCCGAGTACGGCGAGGTCCCGCGCGGTGCCGAACACCCCGGCGTGGCCGGCGACTCCACCCAGTGACCAGGCGTTCTCGTCGTGTACCTCGCCACGCACCATGCCGCGCGGCGGGTTCTCCTGGTACTCGGTCGCCGCGACCCGGTCCAGCTTGGCCGCGGGCGGGTTGTACCCGGTGTCGGTCATACCCAGCGGTTCGGTGATCCTGGCCGCGACCACCTCGTCCAGCCCTCGCCCGCGCAGCCGCTCGACCAGCACCCCGAGGGTGATCAGGTTGAGGTCGGAGTACTCGTAGGCGCTGCCCGGCTGCTGCTTCGGTGCCACCTCCATGACGGCCCTGATCCGGGACTCCTCGTCCGGCCAGTCCCGCCACAGCGGCAGGAACGGCTCCAGCCCGGAGGTGTGCGTGAGCAACTGCTGGACGGTGATGGACTCCTTGCCGTTCACCCCGAACTCGGGCAGGTAGCGGGCGGCGGGGGCGTCCAGCTCGATCCGACCCTCCTCGACCAGCTGTAGTACCGCGATCGAGGTGAACAGCTTGGAGATCGAGGCCAGGTCGAAGATGGTGTCCGTGCGCATCGGCACCTGTTCCGACTCGGGCAGTTCGGTGCCCGCGCCGTCGGCGTAGCGCACCGCGCTGCCCGCGGTGTGCGTGTCCACCACCATCCCGGCGTGCACCAGCGTGCCGACCGAGCCGGCGAACAGCGGGTGCCCGGTCTGCGGGTCCGCCCGCGTCCAGCCGGTCAGCCGCCGCTCGGTTGCCCTGATCGGCTCCGGGTCCAGGCCCGCCTGCTCCGGGGTGGCCTCGCGCAGCCTCGTGTCCGCCGGCGCGAACCCGTGCCACGGCCGGTCGAAGCGGCCGGGGTCGTGCCCACCCGCCTCGGTGCCGGCCATCGTGCTCGTGCTCACTCCCGCCAGGGTGACTGTCAGTATCGCCGCCACCGCCAAGACCCTGTTTCGCATGATCATCCTGCCCCGAGCCCGTCAGCGGTACAGCAGGTACGGCCGCCTGCGCCGGACGAATCCGCGCAGCTCGGCCTGCCAGGCGTCCACGATGGTGTCCGCGTCCGCGCCCGCGTCGACCATGGTGCGCAGCCGGTCGGACCCGCTGAGTTTGTCGATGAAATGGTCCGGCCGCCAGTCGAAGAGATCCGGGTGCAGGCGTTTCGCCGTGACGATCATCGAGACCGCGGTGCGGATCGCGTCGAAGGATCGGGGGTCGGTGACCGTCAGCTGCACCCCGCCGCAGGTCTCGCCGACGAACTTGCCGAAGGTGGGGACGAAGTAGTTCTCCCGGAAGCTGACGCCGCGCAGGTGCTGCTTGCCGAGCTCCTCCCGCCACCGCCAGTCGAGCCCGGGCGCACCGATGATCTCGAACGGGCGGGTGGTGCCCCGGCCCTCGGCGAACACGGTGCCCTCGAACAGGCAGGTCCCCGGGTACACCATCGCGGTGTCCGGGGTGGGCATGTTCGGGCTCGGCGGCACCCAGTGCAGGCCGGTGCCCGCGAAGAAGGTGTTCCGCCGCCAGCCGTGCATGCGGACCACGTGCAGCGCATCGCCGAGGCTGCCGCCGTCCTCGGGCAGGAACTCGGCGTCGAAGAACCTGGCCAGCTCGCCCACGGTCATGCCGTGCTGCTGCACGATCGGTTTGCGGCCGACCCCGGAGGCGAACTCCGGGTCCAGCATCGGCCCGGCGGCCTCGCCCCCGAGCGGGTTCGGCCGGTCCAGTACCACCAGCGAGGCACCCGTGCGCCGGGCGGCGACCATCGCGGTGTACATCGACCAGATGTAGGTGTAGAAGCGCGCGCCGACATCGGCGATGTCGAACACCACGGTGTCCACGCCCGCCTTGGTGAACATGCCGGCGAGCTCGTCCGCGGTCACGCCGTAGGCGTCGTAGACCGGGACGCCGGTGCGCGGGTCGACGTAGTCACCCTCCGAGCCGCCGGCCTGCGCACTGCCGCGGAAGCCGTGCTCGGGACCGAACGCCGCCACCGGGCGCACGCCGGACGCGACCATCGAGTCCACGATGTGATCACCTCCGGCCAGCACTCCGGTCGGGTTGGACAGCACGCCGACCTTGCGCCCACTCAAGGGACGCCATCGCAGCCGCGCCATGACGTCCGCGCCGGGAACGGTGTCCCAGTGCGGTGTCCTGGCTGCCTCGGCCGTCTCCTCGGTGGTCCGCTCGGCGGCGCCGGCGGTCAGCTGCGTGCCAAGGGCCAGCGTAGGCGGGGTGAGCGCGGTTGCGGTCAGGAAGCGACGACGATTCACCGACATGCCGGCCTCACCAGCTCAGACCGTGGTCGAAGGGGTAGAGCACGGTATCCGGGTCGCTGCCGGACGGGATGTCCACCGGCAGCTTCCCGCGCGGCGAGCTCGTGCCGAGCAGCACCTTGGCCAGCGCGGTCATCGAGACGTCCCGCCAGTCGTAGGTGGCCACCCAGGTCGGCACGTCCGCGTAACCGGGGTCGTATGGCTCCTGCACGGCCACCGCGACCACCGGCCTGCCGGTGCCGAGCAGGCTGTCCACCAGCTCGCGCTGGGCCGCGCCGGTGCGCAGGTTGTTGGTCAGCACGACCACGGTGTCCGCCTCGCCGGCCGCCGCGACCGTCCGTTCGATCGTGCCCGGATCGGGGCTGGAGCCGGTGGGCAACGCCGTCCCGCCCAGCTCCTCGGCCAGCGCCCGCACCGGTTCCGCCGGGTAACCGGGGTAGGAAGGGCGATTCCAGCCGGTGACCAGCACCTTGCCGGGATCCTCGAGCGGGAGCACGCCCGCGCCGTTGCGCAGCACTGTGGTGGCCCGATCGGTGACCCGCTGGACGGCTTCCTTGTGCTCAGGGGTGCCGACCTTGTGCGGCACCTGCCGCTCGTTGACGAACGGCCGGAACAGGATGCCCCGGTTGAACTTCTGCTCGAGAATGCGCCGCACGCTCCGGTCGATGCGCTCCTCGCTGATCCGGCCGCCGCGCACGGCGTCCAGCACGCCGTCGATGGCCACATCCAGGTCCGGCGGCATCAGCATCTGGTCCACGCCGGCCTCGAGGGCGCGCACCGGGATCTCCGAGTCCGAGTACATCTCGCGCACTCCCTGCATCTGCAGCGAGTCCGTGACGATGACGCCCTGGTACCCGAGGTCCGCACGGAGCAGGCCGGTCATGATCGGTTTGGACAGCGTCGCCGGGTCGCCCGAGGGATCGAGGCTGGGGACCGTGATGTGCGCGGTCATGATCGCGTCGGCCCCGGCCTCGATGGCCGCCCGGAACGGCGGCAGGTCGGTCTCCCGCCATTCCTGTTCGGTGCGGTCGATCGTGGGTAGACCGGTGTGGCTGTCCGTGGCCGCGTCACCGTGGCCGGGGAAGTGCTTCGCCGCGGTGGACACGGTCTGGCCGTACCTTTCCGCCTCCTGGTAGCCCTCCACCTGCGCGGCGACATTGCGCGCGGCGAGGTCCGGGTGTGCGGAGAACGAGCGCGAGCCGATGATCGGGTTCAGCGGGTTGGAGTTGACGTCGGCCACCGGCGCGAAGTTCTGCCTGATCCCGATCGCGCTCAGTTCCTCGGCGTTGATCGAGGCGAGCTCCCGAGCGGCGGCCTGGTCACGGGTGGCGCCCAGCGCCATCGCGCTCGGGTACTCGGTTGCCGGCTCGCCGAGCCGGGTCACCCGGCCGCCTTCCTGATCCACCGAGATGGTCAGCGGCAGGTGGGGTGCACTGGTCAGCGCGGCGCGCTGCAGCCCGTTGGAAAGCCCGGCCACCTGTCGCGGCGTCTCGATGTTGTCGGTCCCGCCGTGGTTGAAGTAGATGACCCCGCCGACGTGGTAGCGCCGTACCACCTGGGCCGGGGTGTCCACCCCGTATTTCTCCTGGTTCCCGGGGTGGGTCTCGTCGGCGGACTGGCCCCAGACATCGGCGACGAAGAGTTGGCCCACCTTCTGTTCCAGTGTCATCCAGCGCATCGCCTGCTGTGCCCATGCCTGTGCCCCGGCCTGGACGCCGGGACCGTTCGACCCCGGTTCGTGTTCGTGCGTCGCGGTGGCCGGGCCGGCGCCGGCGACGGTGGTGACGGCGAGCAGGCCGGCGACTGAAACGGCGGCGATCTGTGGCCTCCGGCGGGTCGTCACGACAAGCCTCCCTGTGTTCTCGCGGCGGTGCGGCACGCGGGTGTCAACGGGCCGAAGGTCCGAAATCTTCTCACGCGAATCTTTCGGTATCGGGAAGCTACTCACCGCCGGTGGCACGGTCAACGACGTGCTATGCCGTTTGGCCTAGTCAGGCCCCATAACAACTTCATAGCGCACGATGCGAACGGACCACTGGCGGCACCGGTCAGTACCACGTCCCTGGGCTGGTCCGGACGAGAACGTGCCCAGCCATCGCCGGCGCGAGGGGCAGGCATCGTGGGGGCCGGGGGGTCGGGGGCTCGGCCCCTGGAAAGAGACCGGACCGAGCGAGGTTGCCGAACGGCGACCGAGCATACGCTGGCGGCGCCCATCCGCATTGCTGCCGATGGGCGCCGCCTGCTCGCGCGGGCTACTCGGGTGACCAAGCGTGCAACTCAGGTCGTACCTACCTGGACTCGGCGTCCGGCGTCCCGGTACGCAGTCCCTTGACGACAAGCCTCCCGCGGCGTGCTGCGCGTGGGTGCCCGGAGTCCGCGCACGGAGATCTTTCGGGGTGGACGAGGCTTCTCTTCTGCCTGGCCCCTGGCCGACAAGATGTCCGCACCTACTTTCTACCCAGTGACGGCCGTCACTTCAAGGGTGCGGACGGGTGCACCGGTACAGAGGCTCGATCCGGTGACGAGAGGTTTCCCCGCGTCGTGGAATCAGTGGTCCCGCCTGGCCTGTTTCGCCGGTTCGTGCCGCCGTGTGGGTGTCGGGGCTCGGGGTGCGGGCACCCAGCGTCGTGGCGCGCTCGACAGTGGACGGTTCGGTCCTCGCTCAGTCTTTGCGTCGCCTGCGGGAAATCCCGTACCACGTCATACCGGCCGCGGCGACGGCGCCGAACCCGACCGCCATCATCGTGGCCGGAGTGGGGATGCGGTCGCGCAGGGAGACCGGTTTGGAGAACTCCAGCACCGGCCAGTTCCGGGATTCCGCGAGCCTGCGCAGGGCGCGGTCCGGGTTGACCGCGTGTGGGTGACCGACCACTTCGAGCAGCGGCACGTCGGTGCTGGAATCACTGTAGGCATGGCATGCGGTGAGGTCGTAGCCATGGGTGTCGGCAAGGCGCCGGGCTGCCACCGCCTTCTGCTCGCCGTAGCAGTAGAAGGCGACCTGGCCCGAGTAGCGGCCCTCGACGATCTCCATCCGGGTGGCCACGCTGCGGGTGGCGCCGAGCATCTCCGCGATCGGCGCGACCACCTCCTCGCCGGTCGCGGAGAGCACGACCACGTCGTGGCCTTCGTCCTTGTGCCGGGCGATGAGTTCGGCGGCCTCCGCGTAGACGAGCGGCTCGACCACGTCATGCAGCGTCTCGGCGACGATGGCGCTTACCTGTGCCACATCCCACCCCGCGCACAACGCCGAGATCTGCGCCCGCATCCGCTCCGTCTTGTCCGCGTCCGCGCCGGCGAGGGAGAAGACCAGTTGGGCGTACGCGCTCTTCAACGCCGCCCTGCGGTTGATCAGACCCTGGCGCAGCAGGGGCTTGCTGAAGGCAAGCGCACTCGAGGATGCGATGATCGTCTTGTCGAGATCGAAGAACGCCGCGACCTCGGTGTCGGATGCGGGCGTGGTCCGGGTCGGCACGGTGGGTTCGGCTGACTGCTCGGCGGGAGACCTGGTGGGTTCGGGCACCCCTCCACAATAGAAGTGGCCGCCAGTCGCCGGTGAGCTGGTCACTGTACTCCCCGGCCGCCGGAAAATAGATGACATATTACGGCGCCCGGTTGAACGTGCCGTTACCGAATTGTGGGTACCCGCCCGTCACCCACCACTGCGCCAAGCGAGTTACAGTTGAAGGGTCCGGTGTCGATCGGACCGGTTCAGTCCGACCCCCCGGGGCTGAACCCTCGGCGGCCCCCGCTCCTCCCCCCTGGCGGGGGCCGCCCCTCAATCTTCCGCATCCCTCGGGTTCTCCAGGTTGTCCACATCAGCCTTGCTGTCCACAGCCGCGATTCTTCGTCGTTGTCCCGGGCGGTCTGCTGGACGACGCTGGAGTTCCGACCGGTGTTGCGGGCCCGGCCCCGGTCGGTGGTGACCGAGCGAGGCCCGTTGGGGGTGCACGATGGGCGAGCAACGCCCACTTGCCGTTATTAATGACGAAACCGTCCTGGACGAAGTGCTGCGGCTCGCCGCGGCGGTCGGCTGCGAGGTCGATCGCGCTGCGGATCTGCCCGGTGCCCGTCCGCAGTGGACCGCGGCACCACTGGTCATCCTCGACGAGGAAGCCGTGCGGTACGGCGATCCCCCGCCGCGGCGCCCCGGGATTCTGCTTGTCTGCAAGGGAACCGTCGCGCCCGAGTCATTGCGACGTGCGTTGCGTAACGGGGTGGAGCGGTTGGTCATGCTCCCGGACGACGAGGGGGAGTTGGTCTCCGCGCTCGCCGATGCCGTCGAGGGACCCGTGCTGGACGGCAGGGTGCTCGCCGTGCTCGGGGGTCGAGGAGGTGCCGGCGCGTCGGTATTCGCGGCCGGTCTCGGCCTTGGTGCGGTACGCGCCGGGGGTAATGCATTACTCGTGGACTGCGATCCCCTCGGGGGCGGAGTCGATCTGTTGCTCGGTGTCGAGGACGAACCCGGGCTGCGCTGGCCGGAACTGCGGGTGAACTCCGGCCGGGTCTCGATGGCCGCGCTGCAGCCGGCGTTGCCGGGCACCCGGCACGGTGCGGCCCGGCTCTCCGTGCTGTCCTGTGGTCGAGACGGTGCGGACGGCGCGGGCCCGTCCGGGCATGCGGTCGCCGCGGTGGTGCGGGCCGGGCGCAGGGCGGGGCAGCTTGTGGTCTGCGACCTTCCCCGGCACTTGCCGGGTGCGGCCAGGCCCGTGCTGGAACTCGCCGATCTCGTGATCCTCGTGGTCCCCGCCGAGCTGCGAGCCTGTGCCGCGGCGGCACAGGTCCTGCGCGGTCTGTTCCAGGTCCGTGAGCGGGTGCGGGTGCTGGTCCGTGGACCATCCGCCGAAGGCCTCGGGGTCGACCAGGTCGCCGCCGCGGTCGGGGTGCCCGCGGTAGCTTCCGTGCGTGCGGAGCGGGCACCCGCTCGCGCACTGCTCGAGCGGCGCGGGGGTTCGCTTTCCGGGGCGGCACGGGCGGTACTGGAGACGGTACGGTTCGACCCGAGTCGGGAGGGATCGGCATGACCACACGCGGGGAGCGGCGCGAGAGCGAGCTGCGTTCGCTGGCGCCGACGTTCGCGCGGACGGCGTTGACCAACATCGCCCGCGAGTACCCGCACCACGAATCGCATCTGCAGACCAGTGCGGTGGATCGGGTTCCCCGGCCCCGCGACCTGCATCCGGCCTTCTTCGGTAGCTACGACTGGCATTCGTGCGTGGAGATGCACTGGCTGCTGTTGCGGCTGCTGCGGCTGGTACCGGACGCGGTGCCGCGGGAGGAGGTCCGAGCCGCGCTCGACGAGCACCTCGGCCCGGCCGCCCTCGCGGCGGAAGCCGACTACTTCGCTCGGGTGGACCAGCGCGCGAACGAGCGCCCCTACGGCTGGGGGTGGGCGCTGATGTTGACCCACGAGGCCGCCACCTGCCGCGACCCCGCGGCCGCGCGGTGGACCGAGAGTCTGACGACGCTGGCGAGTGTGTTCGTCCATCGCTACCTGGAGTGGCTGCCGCTGGCCACGTACCCCGTGCGGTACGGCGTGCATGGCAACAGCGCCTTCGGGCTTTCCCTCGCCCTGCCGTATGCCCGCATGCTGGCGGAAAGCGGTGACGGCAGGCTTCTCGACGCCGTCACCGCGGCCGCGCACCGGTGGTTCGGCGACGATCGGGACTATCCGGCGGGCTGGGAGCCGTCCGGAGCCGACTTCCTCTCGCCGGCTCTGGTGGAAGCGGAGCTGATGGCGGGCCTGCTGCCCGCGGAGAGGTACGCCTCCTGGCTGGACTCGTTCCTGCCCGGTATCGCCGCGGGTGAGCCGGCCACGCTGTTCACCCCGGCGTTCGTCAGTGACTTGACCGACGGGTACATCGCCCACCTGCACGGGCTGAACCTGTCCAGGGCGTGGTGCTGGCGGCGCCTCGCGGAGTCGTTGCCCGGCGGGGATCCGCGCGCCGAGCTCATGTTCGCGGCCGCCGAGGAGCACGCCGAGGCCGCGCTCGGCCACGCCACCGGTAGCGACTACGCGGTGGAACACTGGCTGGCGTGCTACGCGGTGCTGCTGCTCAGCTGAGCCGTCTCCCGCCAGCCTGATCTGCCTACAATAGATTGCCCGCTTCGGGCGGTTCCGGCGCGCCACCGGCTCCCATCGTGTTTGCCGCCCACGTAAGCGTGTTTGCTCTCCACGCGCACGAGTTTGCCGCTCACGCGCACGAGTTTGCCGTTCGTGTACGTGCACGATCCGGGATGGCTTGCCGCTCCCGCGTCACGTTGTCCACATCAACCGGGTTGTCCACAGGTTGAGGAGACCGTCGTTGTGCCGGCACGGCCGAGCGCGTGACGCTGGAACTCGGAATCTCGAGCTGTGGAGGAGCAGCCATGAGCGTCGAACTGGTCGAACGTGTCCGGCGTCGGCTGATCGGTAGTGGAGCCGGCGCCGGTGAGATCGGCCCCTCGGTCCTGGCCGACGCGGTACGAGCCGAGGTGGGTGGGGTCGCCGCACACACCGACGTCCTCGACGCGCTGCGTCTCGTGCGGCACGAACTGGTCGGCGTCGGGCCACTCGAACCGCTTCTCGATGATCCGGATACCACCGACATCCTGGTCACCGGTCCGCACGAGGTGTGGGTGGACGGGCGGAACGGGTTGCGCCGCACCGAGATCCGGTTCGCGGGGGAGGAGTCGGTGCGCCGGCTGGCCCAGCGGCTCGCGCTCGCGGCCGGTCGCAGGCTCGACGACGCACAACCGTATGTGGACGGTTGGCTGCCGGGTGCCGGGCCGCACGGGCATGTGCGCCTGCATGCCGTGCTCCCGCCGATCGCGTCCTGCGGTACGTGCATCTCGCTACGCGTACTCCGTCCAGCCACCCACGACCTGCCGAGCCTGGCGAAGTTGAAAACCTTCGCGGGTAACGGCCTCGCCGTTCTCGAGGCGATTGTGGACACCAGGATGGCCTTCCTGGTCACCGGCGCGACCGGCGCGGGCAAGACGACCATGCTGGCGGCCTTGCTCGGCCGGGTGGTTCCCACGGAACGCATCGTGTGCGTCGAGGACGCCGGAGAGCTACTGCCTGCCCATCCACAGTTCGTACGGCTCACCGCGCGACCACCCAATGTGGAGGGTGCGGGGGAGGTGACACTGCGCGACCTCGTCCGGCAGGCGCTGCGCATGCGCCCGGACCGGCTGGTGGTCGGCGAGGTCCGTGGGCGCGAGGTGTGCGAGCTGCTCAACGCGTTGAACACCGGGCACGACGGCGGTGCCGGCACCCTGCATGCCAATTCTCCTGGGGAGGTTCCGGCCCGGCTGGAGGCGCTGGCCGCCCTCGGCGGGCTGTCCCGCCCCGCGTTGCACAGCCAGCTCGCCGCGGCGGTTCAGGTGGTGTTGCACATGCGCAGGGAAGGCAACACCCGCACCCTCGCCGAGATCGGGGTGGTGCGACGCGCCGAGGCGGCCGCCGAGGTGTGCCCGGTGTGGCGCGCGGGCCGGTGGACCGAACACCGGCCGTTGCTGGCCGACCAACTCGCCCAACGTGCCGGGAGGCCACCATGCTGAGCTGGTCCGCCCTGGCCGCCGGTTGCGCGCTGCTGTGCTGGCCGGGAAGTACGGCGGCGTCCCGGTTGCGCGTGCTGCCGGGAGTTCCTGACCGGCCGTGCCGAAACCTCCGCACGCCGAGTGCGTACGTCAGAAGCGCGCGAGGCACTCGTCCCGGGACGTTGGCCGTACTGGCCGCGGTTCCCGCGCTCGGCGCGGGCGTGGCCCTGCTCGGCCCGGGTCCCGTGCTCGCGGCCGCCCTGCTGGGCACCGCGGCCTGGCTGGCGCGCCGGTCCAGGAGCAGGTTTCGTGCCCGTACCGCCACGTTGGCCGCGCTGGCCGAGGCGTTGCGTGCGGTGGTGGCCGAGCTGCGTGCGGGCACGCATCCCGCCATGGCCGCCGAGTCCGTCGCGACCGAGGCGTCCGCTGGAGCCGCCGCCGTGCTGCGGGCGCTTGCCGGGGCGGTGCGGATGGGCGGCGAGCTCGTGATGCCGGCCGAGGTCGGTCCGGCGGCACAGCGGATCCCCGGCAAGGTGTTGGGCCAGTTGCGTGGTGCCTGGGAACTCGCGCGGCGGCATGGTGTCCCGGTCGCCGAGGTACTCGATGCGGTACGGCGTGACCTGGACGCGACCGTCCGGTTCGCCGGTCAGGCCGAGGCGCGGATGGCCGGCCCACGGGCCGGTGCCGCGGTGCTCGCGGCGTTGCCCGCTTGCGGGATCCTGCTCGGCGAGGCGATGGGTGCCGGTCCGCTGCATGTGCTGACCGGCACCGCGCTGGGACAGCTGCTCTCGGTCGCCGGCGCCGGCCTGATCTGCCTGGGCATGGCATGGACCGTCCGGTTGACGGGGTGGGTGGTGCTATGACGCAGTACGCCATCGCACTTGTCCTGCTGGCGCTCGCCTGCCTGCTGCCCGGTCGCGAGACGGCGACGGCCCGGCTGGCCAGGGTGCTGCCCGCCCCGGCCACTCCGAACCTCCCGCGGTCGCGGTACCTGCGACCCGCCGTGTTCGCCGTACCGCCTGCCGTGCTGGTGGCCGTTCTCGGCGGCTGGCCTTTCGGTGCCGTCGCGGCGATCCCCGCCGGCGCCGCCGTCGCATACTTCCTGCACCGGTCGGACGGTGACCGGGCTCGGCAGGTGGCTGGCGAGGAACCGGCCCGGCTCGCCGCGAGCTGGGACCTGCTGTCGGCGAGCCTGCGCGCCGGGCTACCGGTACCGACGGCCGTGCGTGCCGTAGCTGCCGGGATGCCGCAACGGCAGGCCACGGCCCTGATCGACACCGCCGATCTGCTGGTGCTCGGGGCGGATCCCGCGGAGGCATGGGCCCCGGCAAGGGCGTGTGCCGACACCGCCGAGTTCGCCAGGGCCGCCTGCCGCACCGCGCGGTCAGGCACCGCGCTGGCGGAGGTGGCCGAGGGGCTTGCCGCCCGGATCCGCGCTTCGCTCGGCGATCGAGCCGAGGCACGAGCGCAGCGGGTGGGGGTCCTGGTGGCCGCCCCGCTTGGCCTGTGCTTCCTGCCCGCGTTCCTGTGCTTGGGGGTGGTTCCGGTTGTGGTCGGCCTCGCCAGCCGGCTCAGCATCCTGGCCTGACCAGCATCGACCAGCCCGACCTTTCCACCGATCGACGCCGTTCAGGCGTGGAAGGACTCGACCATGAGCAACAGAACACAGCCGCGCCTGCCCGGCAGGCTTCGTGCCTGGCCCCGTCGGCTCGCCGTCCGCGACGAGGGCATGAGCACGGCCGAGTACGCCATCGGCACCATCGCGGCCGCCGCCTTCGCGGCCCTGCTGTACACGGTGGTGACCGGCGACAACGTGCTCAACGAACTGACCTCCCTTGTCCAGCAAGCCCTCACGACGGAGTTCTGATGTTCACCGCGCGGATTCGTGCCGGTCCCGTCACCGGCAGGGAAGGCGGCCAGGTCACCGTGGAGGCGGCGATCGCACTGTCCGCGCTGCTCGCCGTGTTCGGCCTGATCCTGGCCGGCCTCGGTGCGATCGTCGACCAACTGCGGTGCACCGACGCGGCCAGGGAAGCGGCCCGGTTGGTGGCGCGGGGGCAGCGGCACCTCGCCACCGAAGCGGTTCGCACCATCGGGCCGGACGGGGCGCGGCTGGCCATCCGCGCGGCGGGCGAGGGCGTGACCATCGCCGTCGCCGAGGCACCCGGTACCGGCTCCTTACCAGGGGTGCGAGCACACGCCGAGGCCTATGCCCTGCTGGAGCCGGGGGTCAGGCCACCCCCGGAGGTCGGGGGGAGTACCGATGGCCTGCGCTGAACCGAGCCACGGCGACCGAGGCGCGGCGGTGGTCTGGGCGGCCGGTGCGATCGCGGCCCTGCTCGTGTTGGCGGCCGTCGTCTGCTGGCTCGGCGCCGCCCTCGTGGTCCGGCACCGGGCGGCGGGCGCCGCCGACCTGGCCGCGCTGGGCGCCGCCGGATACGCGATGCGAGGCCAGGAGGCCGCCTGCGCCAGGGCACGCACCGTCGCCGACCGGATGGGCGCCAGGGTCCGGGGCTGCCGGTTGGTCGGCTGGGACGCGCTGGTGCGGGTGGAGGCGCGACCGCCGGACTCGCTCGTCGGCTTCGGTACCGCCACGGCGCAGGCCCGGGCCGGGCCGCCGTGACGGCCGGGCTGGTCCTGGCCGCCGAGCGGTCGTGCACGGTGATGAGACGGGCGGTACGGCCGGCCGGCCGCGCGATGGGCGGGAGGTGGCCCGTTCGGCGGTCGAGCGGTCATCCCCGCACGGTGAGCGGTATCACAGGCGCGAACACCCGGGTGGTGCGCGTGGATGCGGACCGCGACGAGCGGGCCGGTCGGGGCTACGCCGAGCCGGTCATCGGCCGGTGATCTTCAGCCGGACCGTTAGCTCCCCGCTCACTCATCGTTCGTTACCGGCCGGTTGGCGCCAGGGATCTACCGGCTTTTTGCAAATTGCCGTTAAGTCGGGTGTAGCCCCGCCGCCGAACCTCACCCGAGTCTCAAGGGCGGCGGACAGCAGAGAAGTTTCTGGAGGAGGCCGAAGTAACGATGTTGGACACGGACTGGTCGGAAGGCTGGCGAGGAGCGTTCGGAATCGAGCTCCGCGCCGAGGCGATCGGCCTTGCCTGGCGGGGTTGGCCGGTGCTGCCCGGCACCTACCCGGCGGGCGACGACGGCGACCGGGCAGCCGAGTGGAGCCGTCCGGTTCCCGCGCACGACGACTGGCGTGAGCGGCTCGGTGCCCACCCGCACAAGGTCGCTTCGTGGTGGACCGGCAGCCCCTACAGCCTGTTGGTGGCCACCGGCACCGTGCTCGACGCGGTCGAGGTCGACGACGAGGTGGGCCGCCGTGCGGCGCGGTTGCTGCGGGTGCAGGGAGCACCGGCGCCGATCGTGGCGATGCCGAACGGCCGGTGGCTCTTCCTCACCACCGCTGCCGATCGGCTGCCTGTCGCCCTCGCCGAGGACGACAGCGTCGAATGGCATGGCGCCGGTGGCTGGGTGCCACTCCCGCCGACGCCTTTCGAGCACGGGGTCGTGCATTGGCGGGTCAAGCCCGAGGTCTGGGGTTGGCGCCTGCCGGATGCGGCATCCGTGCACGATGTGCTCGCCCGCGCGCTGCACGGTCCGACGTCGGACGACACCCCGGCGCCATCTTCCGCTCAGGAGTTGCTGGCGGTGGGACGTTCAGCAGCGTGATTGACCATCAGGTGGTCGTGCCGGCCCTCGTGTTGACGCACAGCCCCGAGCACGATGTCCAGTACGACCACGGCCCCTGCCTTGTCCAGCGGATCGTTGCCGTTCCCGCACTTCGGCGACTGTACGCAGGACGGGCATCCCGCCGGGCACTCGCAGGAGACGATCGCCTCCCGCGTAGCGGCCAGCCATGGGACCAACGCGGCATAACCGCGGTCGGCGAATCCCGCGCCTCCGGGATGGCCGTCGTGCACGAACACCGTCGCCTCCCCGGTGTCCTCGTGCAGCGCGGTGGAGACCCCGCCGATATCCCAGCGGTCGCACGTAGCGAACAGCGGTAGCAGGCCGATCGCCGCGTGCTCGGCGGCGTGCAGGGCGCCGGGGATGCGCGCCGGAACGAGTCCAGTGCCCCCCGGCGCCCTGCCCTTACGCGAAGCACTCGACGTGTCCTCGCGCAGCAGCTCCTCGCTCACCGTGTACCACACCGCCCTGGTGTGCAGCCGCTGCTCGGGAAGGTCCAGCGGAACCTGGTCGAGTACCTCACCCGAGGGCAGCTTGCGCAGGTAGCCGACCACCTGCGAGGTCACCGCCACCTCGCCGAGGCAGGTCCGTACCCCGCCGAAGACCTCCTCCCGCTGCGTGCCCAGCACCGAGATGTCCACCACCTCGCGGGCCGAGGTGGTCCACTCCGGGGCTTCCGCGTGCACCAGAGCCAGCCCTGCCTCCAGATCCAGTTCGTCGACCACGTAGGACGACCCCTGGTGCAGGTACACCGCGCCGGTGTGCACCGTGCTGCACGCCGAAGTCGCGTCCACCGTCCCGAGCATCCGCGAGGTCTCCGCCTCGACCACCGCCACCTGCTCGCCACCGGAACCGCGGATGTCCACCTCCGCCTGCGGGCGGTCGCGGCGGGTCCAGTACCAGCCGCTCGCCCTGCGGCGCAGCACCTTGTCGGCGACCAGGGAGTCCAGCACCGCGCGGGCGGACGCGCCGCCGAAGGTCTCGAGCTCGGCCGCGGTGAGTGGCAGCTCGGCGGCGGCGCAGGCGAGCTGCGGGGCCAGCACGTACGGGTTCGCCGGGTCCAGCACCGCGGTCTCCACCGGGCGGTCCAGCACCGCGGCCGGATGGTGCACCAGGTAGGTGTCCAGCGGATCGTCCCGCGCGACGAACACGACCAGCGCGCCGTCGCCCGCGCGCCCGGCCCGGCCCGCCTGCTGCCAGAACGAGGCCAGGGTGCCCGGGTAACCGGCCAGCACCACCGCGTCCAGCCCGGCAATGTCCACACCCAGTTCCAGCGCGTTGGTGGTGGCCGCGCCGAGCAACTCGCCGGAGAGCAGGGCCGCCTCCAACTCGCGGCGCTCCTCCGGCAGGAAGCCGCCCCGGTACGCGGCGACCATATCGGGCAACGAGGAGTCCACTTCGGACAAAATGCGACGGGCGCCGAGCGCGGTCAGCTCCGCGCCGCGGCGAGACCGGACGAAGGCCAGCGAGCGAGCCCCCTCGATCACCAACTCGGCCAGGATGCGGGCCGCCTCGGCCCCCGCCGAGCGCCGTACCGGCGCGCCGTTCTCGCCCGCCGACTCCTCCAGCAGCGGCGGCTCCCACAGGGCCACCGTGCGCGCGCCGCGGGGGGACGCGTCCGCCAGCACCGGGGTGCAGTCCACACCGGACAGGCGGGTGGCGAACTCGTCGGGGGCGGCCGTGGTCGCCGAGGCCAGCACGAACACCGGATCCGAACCGTAGTGCCGCGCTACCCGGCGCAGCCTGCGCAGCAGCAGAGCCACGTGCGAGCCGAACACGCCGCGGTAGCTGTGGCACTCGTCCACCACCACGTGGGTCAGCCTGCGGAACAGCCGTGCCCAGCGGCCATGCGCGGGCAGGATCCCGCGGTGCAGCATGTCCGGGTTGGTGAACACCCAGCGCGCGTGCGCCCGCACCCAGTCGCGCTCGGCCATCGGGGTGTCCCCGTCGTAGGCCGCGGGCCGCACGCCGCCCGGGTCCATAGAGGACACAGAGCGTAACTGGTCGGCCCCGAGCGCCTTGGTCGGTGCGAGGTAGAGCGCGCCGGCCTTCGGGTCCTCGGCCAGCCCGGCGAGTACCGGTAGCTGGTAGCCGAGGGACTTCCCGGAGGCCGTGCCGGTCGCGATCACCACATGCCGGCCGGCCCGGATCAGGGAGGCCGCCTCGACCTGATGGGTCCACGGTCGCTCGACCCCGGACGCCCGCGCCGCGCGGGCGACCTCCGCCGGCACCCAGTCCGGCCATTCGGCGAAACCGGCCTCGCGTTCGGGTAACTCCGTGACATGGGTGACCGGGTTGCGGTCCTCCGGGATGCCCGCCGTCACCCGGCGCAGCAGGCGCCGCGCCCGCATGCCTTCTCCCGCGCCGTCCACCCGGCGAGCTTGGCATATCGGCAGGGCGGCATGTGGCCGGGCGGCGCGGGCAGGCGGATCGGTTCAGTGAGCGGTCTCACAGCGTCCGCGTTCGGCTTCGGCCGGGCGACGGTCCCGTTCCGCCGTCCCGGTAATGACCTGCGCCGACCTGAGCCGACCACCCACGAATCGGCACCGAGCACTCGCTGTTCGTTACTTTGTGTACCGGAATGGGGACGCCTTGCCGGAGCGATCGGTGCTACCAATACACTCCGCCCAACCACACCACCTGTGGTGCATTCCATGCCAGCGTCGGCGCAGCCGTTCGATCGGCGGCCCGTCGCTGACGACAGGCGACGTTTCCAGGAGGACGAATGTCCCGGCATTTCCTCGCGGCGGGCTCCGCGGAGCTCTCCGGAGGTGACTACGGCATCGTGGCCGTGGTCGCCGTGGTCGCCCTTGCCGCACTGGTCATTGGCTACCTACTGCTCAAGGAGGTGCTGGCCGCGGGCCAGGGCACCACCAAGATGCAGGAGATCGCCAAGGCGGTGCAGGAAGGGGCGACCGCCTACCTCAACCGGCAACGGAAGACGCTCGCGATTTTCGGCGCTGTCGTTTTTCTCCTGCTGCTGGTGCTTCCCGCGGAAGATTGGAGTGAGCGGATAGGCCGATCGCTGTTCTTCCTCGTCGGCGCTGTCTTCTCGTTCGCGATCGGTTACCTCGGCATGTGGCTGGCCACCAGGGCCAACCTCCGGGTCGCCGCCGCGGCGAGGGAAGGCGACGGCGCCAGGGAGAAGGCGATGCGGATCGCCTTCCGGACCGGTGGTGTGGTCGGCATGATCACGGTCGGGCTCGGACTCTTCGGCGCGGCGGTGGTCGTGCTGGTGTACGCCGGCCAGGCGCCCAAGGTGCTGGAGGGCTTCGGTTTCGGCGCCGCCCTGATCGCGATGTTCATGCGTGTCGGCGGCGGCATCTTCACCAAGGCCGCAGACGTCGGCGCCGACCTGGTCGGCAAGGTCGAGCAGAACATCCCCGAGGACGACCCGCGCAACGCCGCCACCATCGCCGACAACGTCGGGGACAACGTGGGCGACTGCGCAGGGATGGCGGCCGACCTCTTCGAGTCCTACGCGGTGACCCTGGTCGCCGCGCTGATCCTGGGCAGCGCCGCGTTCGGCACGGCCGGAGCGGGCCTGACCTTCCCGCTGATCATCCCGGCGATCGGGGTGATCACCGCGGTGATCGGTATCTACATCACCAGGGCACGCGCGGGCGAAAGCGGGCTGACGACGATCAACCGCTCGTTCTACATCTCCGCGGTGATCTCCGCGGTGCTCTCGGCTATCGCGGCCTTCGTGTTCCTGCCGGACTCCTTCGCCGAAGCCACCGGCAGCCCGGCCGTGATCGCCACCGTCTCGGTGATCATCGGCATCGTGCTGGCCGGGGTGATCCTCTGGCTCACCGGCTACTACACCGGAACCGAGCACAAGCCGGTCAAGGATGTCGGTAAGAGCTCGGAGACCGGCGCGGCCACGGTCATCCTGTCCGGTATCTCGGTGGGCTTCGAGTCCGCCGTGTACACCGCCCTCGTTGTCGGTGCCGCGGTCTTCGGTGCCTACCTGATCGGCGGCGGGGTCGCGCTGTTCGCCGTGGCGCTGGCCGGAACCGGCCTGCTCACCACGGTCGGCGTGATCGTCGCGATGGACACCTTCGGCCCGGTCTCGGACAACGCGCAGGGCATCGCCGAGATGTCCGGTGACCTCGAAGAGGGCGAGGGCGTGCAGATCCTCACCGAGCTGGACGCCGTCGGCAACACCACCAAGGCGATCACCAAGGGCATCGCGATCTCCACCGCGGTGCTCGCCGCGACCGCGCTGTTCGGCTCCTACTCCGAGTCGATCGAGTCCAAGCTGCGGGAACTGGGGATGACCCTCACCTCCACCGACCTGTTCCTGGACCGGGTTGTCAGCCCGAACACGCTGATCGGTGTGATGATCGGTGCGGCCGTGGTGTTCCTGTTCTCCGGGCTCGCGGTGAACGCGGTCTCCCGCGCGGCAGGCGCCGTGGTCTACGAGGTGCGCAGGCAGTTCCGGGAGATCGCCGGAATCATGGAGGGCACCACCCGCCCCGAGTACGGCAAGGTGGTCGACCTGGTCACCAGGGACTCGCTGCGCGAGCTGACCACCCCGGGTCTGCTGGCGATCTTCGCGCCGATCGCGGTCGGCTTCGGCCTCGGCACCGGCGCGCTGGCCGGGTACCTCGGCGGGGCCATCGCGGCCGGGATGCTGATGGCGGTGTTCCTCGCCAACTCCGGTGGTGCCTGGGACAACGCGAAGAAGCTGGTCGAGGACGGCCACCACGGTGGCAAGAACTCCGAGGCGCACGCGGCCACCGTGATCGGGGACACCGTGGGTGACCCGTTCAAGGACACCGCGGGTCCCGCGATCAACCCGCTGATCAAGGTGATGAACCTGGTCTCGCTGCTGATCGCACCCGCGGTGGTGACCCTCTCGGTCGGGCCGGACGCCTCGGACCCGCTGCGGATCGCGATCGCCGTGGTCTCCGTGTTGATCATCGCGGCGGCGATCGTGGTGTCCAAGCGTCGCGGCAACGCGATCGCCGACACCCCGAGCAACGCGGAGGCGACCAACGCCTCCTGACCCGCGAACGGGCTCGGGCCCGTCACGTCCTGGTGCGTGGCGGGCCCGAGGCTTTCCCGGCCGGGTAGCGTCCGGCACCGGCACACTCGTTCGCCTGGGAGGGACACCGAGCATGAGGTATCGCGTCGGGTCACTGGCAGCCTGCCTTGCCATCCTGCTGACCGGATGTTCCGACGACGAGATCACGGAGCCCCCGACCGGCACACCCGCACCGAGCGAGACGAGTGGCCCGAGCACCTCCGCGCCGGACGGCCCCGCCAGTGGCCGCACGCCGAGCGGCGGGGCCACACCCGAGAACGAGACCGATGCCGCCGACGAGGCCAACGTCGCGTGGATGAACGACTTCTGCGGTGCGCTGACCGAGTTCGCCACCCTCTCCGGTGCGCAGGCCCCGGACATCGCCCCCGGGGACATCGCCGCCGCCAAGCGCACCTTCAGCGACATGCTCGGCCGCTTCGATGGTGCGCTGGGTACCGCGGTGACGAAGCTGGGGGCACTGCCGCCCTCCCCGGTGCCGGAGGGTGACACGAAGAAGCAGGAACTGCTGGACCGGCTCGGGCCGGTACGGCAACAGATCTCCGACGCCAGGAGCAAGCTGGACGCGGCGCGGGGCGACGATCAACAGGCGTTGATCGAGGCGGTGGGCAGCGTTCAGGAGGCGAGCACGGCACTGGCCGAGATCGGGAACCCACTCGGGCTGGTGGACGGAATTCCCGCACTACGGGACGCGGGGCGCCATGCCCCGAACTGCGCAGACTTACAAAAGTAACTCTCCGCAATCGGCGTGGTATCAGTCAGGTACTGCGCGACTTGCGAAGCTTGCTGGGATCGGTACCGTCAACACGGCTGTGCTCACGGTGCGTAAGGAGGTGTCGGCGTGCGGCCGCGGAGTTCCGGTTTGGCGGCAGTGGTGGGACTGGCGACGGTGCTGTGCCTGGTACTCACCGGATGCGGCCGGCAATCGCCGGAGGCCGGCCCGGCGGACGGGCAGGAGGCACGCCGTGTTCCCGGCAGCACCACCTCCGGCGCGCCCAGCCAGGAGCGGCTGCACCGGGAGCGCGCCACGACCGAATGGGTCGACGGTTACTGCACTGCGGTCGGTGCCCTCGTGGACTCGATGTCCTCGATTCCGGAGATCGATCCGAGTAGCCCGCGGCGGGCCTCCCGGACCTCCAGCCGGCTGCTCGGCGCGGTGATCGGTGGCCTGGATCGGACCCTGAGCAACCTGAACGGCCTGGCGCCGGCCCCGGTTCCGAGCGGGGACACGATGAAGGTCAAGGCGGTCGCCGACTACACCCGTATCCGGGAGCGGGCGGTGAGTGCCAAGGAACAGCTGGACGCCGCCGGCAGGGACGACGCCCGGCATGCCGCCATCGAGGCGGTCGACGGACCGCTGGAGGACCTCGGCGAGGTCAACCTGCTCGAGGGCATCGGCTCCACCCCGGAGTTGGCCGCGGCGAGCAGGCGGGCGGCCACCTGCCGCGAGCTCATCGAGCAGGACCCGAGTCCCCGTCTCGGTCCGGCGTAGGAACCGGGCGGGGGATCCGCGGCTCGCCCGTCCCCGTTCCTACAGCCGCCGCCCGGCGTAGGCGGCCATCGCCTCGCGCAGGTACGCGGCCAGGCCCGGCGCGGTCTCGTCGATGTTGGCGGTGAACCGCTCGTCATCGACGTACAGCTGACCGAGACCGGTGTAGGACTCGCGATCCGGCGTCCAGAAGTGGCAGATCCACCGGTAGTGCGCGTCGGTGGCCTCGATCGTGCGCGGGTCGTCGGCGGGCACGCCGTCCCGCATCAACTCGGCGAGCTCGGCCGATGCCGCGGCACCCTCCCGCTGCACGGCCTCCCACTTCTCCGCTGACCAACCCTTGACCCGCTCGTGCGATTCGCGCGCGCCGCTGCCCCAGCGCCGCTCCGCCTCCTGGGCGTGGCGTTCGGCCTGTTCGGAGTCCCTGGCGAAGCCCCGGTACAGATTTTCCGCGTTCATGTCCTTCCCTCCTTCCAGCTTCTCGATGGTGTGCCGCACGGTCGTGGCGAGCCGGTCGAACCGGTCCCGCTCGGCCAGCAACCACTCGTGGTGCAGCCGGAGCGCGTCCAGCTGGTCGGTCTGCCGGTCGAGGACGTCTCCGATCGTGTCCAGCCCGAGCCCGAGCTCCCGCAACACCCGGATCTGCTGCAGGCGCAGCAACTGCTCCCGCTCGTAGTAGCGGTAACCGTTGCCACCGATATGGGCCGGCCTGAGCAGGCCGATCTCGTCGTAGTGCCGCAACGTCCTCGACGTCACCTTGGCCATTCGCGCGACCTGCACGATCGAGTAAGCCATGTCGACCTCCGTGCGGATGAACCTCCTTCCGGCTCACCTCGACGACGTTAGAGATTGACGCTACGTCAACTTCAAACCAGTTCGTCGTACGTCACGGCTATACTGTCTCGAACGGGTGTTCTATCCTCTGCGTGTGGACCAGATCTCGTTCTTCTCCGCCGAGGCCCGCGGCCCGCGAGCCGGGGATCTCGCGGGCGTGCTGTGTGGTCACGGGCAGGTCGTGAGCTTCGGGCGCACCGCGGCCCGGCTCTCGGTCGAGCTGGGGGAGGGCCTGCGCGCGCGGGCACTGGCCATGGAGTGTGGGCGGCGCGGGGTGACCGCCGAGGTCACCAGCTCGGCGGAGGGGCAGCCGCTGGTCCGTACGCCGTTCCGGGTCGACCTGTTGCCGCTGGCCGACGACTGGTGCGCGGGCGAGGGCAAGGAGGTGCCGGGGCGGTTCCTGCTGGACGGACCCACCCTGCGGATGTGGGTGCTGGCCTGCGGGATCCCCACCGAACGCGGCTACCTGCTCCCGCTCGACCCGGAGGCGCCGGACACCCACGATCCGCTTTCCGCGGCGCTGGGCACGATCGGCCTGCCGGCCCAGCGGGTCGGCCCCAAGGCGGGCGGCCCCGCCCTTCGCGTCACCGGCAGGCGGCGCCTTGCCACCCTCGAGGAACTGGTCGGCCGCCCGCCCGCCGGTGCCGAACCTCTCTGGCCCACCCCGAACCCCCTCCGTCGGGCCGGCTGACCGGGTTCAGGAGGGGAGATGGCAGTCGGGACGAGTGAGGTCGATCCGGCTGCCCGCGATCAGGCAGCCGTAGAAGCGGTAGGTCTGCTGCCCGTAGTTGGTGCCGTGCCGGACGGTGACGTTGCCGTGCTCGTCGACCTCGCACGGGTTGTTCAAGGTGCAGCGCTGACCGTCCTCGTTGCCGGTGTTGTTCACCCCGACGACCTCGCCGCTGTCCCGGTCGATGATGGGCGAACCCGACGTGCCGCCGATGGTGTCGCAGCTGGGCGTGTACCGGATCGAGTCGCGCCAGGTCCAGCCGGCCTCACGCAGCTCGTGCACGAACCCGTCCACCGTGCAGGAGTAGATCCGCTTCCAGTATCCGGACACCACGCTGATCGCGGTGCCCTCGTCGGCCGTGGCGGAGGCCAGCCGCAACGGCCGAACTCCGTAGGCCTGCTCCAACTCGGCGTAACTGCGCCGCAGCCGGTACAGCGAGACATCTGTCTCGGTCATCGTCGCGTAGACCAGCCTGCTCGCTCGCAGCGTGCCCAACTCACCCCGGCCGTCCGCGGTGAGCAGCCGGAACTGTCGCTGGGACGGCCGGTCGATGATTACCTCACCCGGTTCCGGGAAACCCGCCTGCAGGCAGTGCCCGTTGGAAAGGACGAGTGCCGGGTCATCGGCCGCCGCCCCGGCGAGGCGCACCACCGAGCCGGAGCAGTTGGACAGCGCGACCGTGGCCCGGAAGTCGACTTCGGCCCGGGCGGTCACGGTGGCGGCCGCGGGCGACGGCACCAGGAGGAGCGCCCCGAGCAGGGCCGTGAGGAGGGCGGTCAGCCATCGGCGGGTCATGCCTTGACTCCTTATCGGTTCCGGGGACGGTTGCGGGTAACAATAGGTGAGGTGTGCACCGACGAACGGAGGGTATTCGTCCGGCTACCGAAGCCCCCAGCGCGGACGAGTCGGACATCACGTGCTAGGTGTGGAAAAGAAACATCGCCGGGCTCGCGGCCGATGCGCCCCATACGTGGTGGCCACCGGACGCGGTACCTGAGCGGAGGTCACCGGCAAGTGCGGTGCACACTGGCTGGTCGAACAGGCTGGTCGAACTAGTGTCGCCATCGCGGCGAGATGATTGAGCGGAGAGCAGGACAGCGTGGCTGGATCGGCACGGACCAAGAACTCTGGATCGAATGGCGCCGGTCGTCGACGGCTGGTGATCGTCGAGTCCCCGACCAAGGCCCGCAAGATCGCGCCCTATCTCGGCCGGGACTACGTGGTCGAATCCTCCCGCGGGCACATCAGGGACCTCCCGCGTGGCGCCGCCGACGTGCCTGCCAAGTACAAGGGCCAGCCCTGGGCAAGGCTCGGCGTGGACGTGGACAACGACTTCGAGCCGCTCTACGTCGTGTCGCCGGACAAGAAGGCGACCGTGACCGAGCTGAAAGGCCTGCTCAAGGACGTCGACGAGCTCTACCTCGCCACCGACCCCGACCGCGAGGGTGAGGCCATCGCCTGGCACCTGCTGGAGGCACTCAAACCCAAGGTGCCGGTGCGCAGGATGGTGTTCCACGAGGTCACCGAGCAGGCCATCCGCTCGGCGGCGGAGAGCACCAGGGAGCTCGACCCCGACCTGGTGGACGCCCAGGAGACCAGGCGCATCCTGGACCGGCTCTACGGCTACGAGGTCTCCCCGGTGCTGTGGAAGAAGGTCATGCCGAAGCTCTCGGCAGGCCGGGTGCAGTCGGTGGCCACCCGTATCGTGGTCGAGCGGGAACGCGAGCGGATGCGGTTCACCTCGGCCTCCTACTGGGACATCGCCGCCACGATGGACGCCGGCGCGGACGCCTCGCCACGGACCTTCCCGGCCAGGCTGGTCCAGGTGGACGGCGACCGGTTGGCCACCGGAAGGGACTTCGGCGCGGACGGGCAGCTGACCGCCGCGGCCGCGAAGAAGGACGTCCGGGTGCTGGTGGAGGCGGACGCGAACCGCCTCGCCGAGGCGCTGCGCGGGCAGGACTTCGCGGTCACCAGCGTCGAGGAGAAGCCCTACACCCGGCGGCCGTACGCCCCGTTTATGACCTCCACCCTGCAGCAGGAGGCAGGTCGCAAGCTGCGGTTCTCCTCCGAGCGCACCATGCGGATCGCGCAGCGGTTGTACGAGAACGGCTACATCACGTACATGCGTACCGACTCGACCACCCTCTCCGAGGCGGCGATCTCGGCGGCGCGCGACCAGGCGACCGAGCTGTACGGCTCCTCCCACGTCTCGCCCAAGCCGCGGCAGTACACCCGCAAGGTGAAGAACGCGCAGGAGGCACACGAGGCGATCCGGCCGGCGGGCGAGGTCTTCCGCACGCCCGGCCAGGTCGCCAGTGAGCTGGAGAGTGACGAGTTCCGGCTGTACGAGATGATCTGGCAGCGCACCATCGCCTCCCAGATGGCCGACGCCAAGGGCACCACGATGTCGGTGCGGATCAGCGGTACCGCAAGTAGCGGGGAGGAGTGCGCCTTCGCGGCCTCCGGGCGCACCATTACCTTCGCCGGCTTCCTCAAGGCCTACGTCGAGGCCGTGGACAGCGAGGCGGGCGGCGAGGCCGACGACAAGCAGAGCAGGCTGCCGCAGCTGCGCGAGGACCAGCAGGTGTCGGCGACCGAGCTGACCCCGGACGGCCACGCCACCTCGCCACCCCCGCGTTACAGCGAGCCGAGCCTGGTCAGCAAGCTCGAGGAACTGGGTATCGGCAGGCCCTCGACCTACTCCTCGATCATCAAGACCATCCAGGACCGCGGCTACGTGTGGAAGAAGGGTTCCGCGCTGGTGCCGTCCTGGGTCGCCTTCTCCGTGGTCGGGCTGCTGGAGCGGCACTTCGAGCGCCTGGTGGACTACGACTTCACCGCGGCCATGGAGGACGAGCTGGACCGCATCGCCGCGGGTGACGAGCAGCGCACCCGGTGGCTTTCCACCTTCTACTTCGGCGGCGACACCGGCGCGGACGGCTCCGTGGGCCGGCTCGGCGGGCTGAAGAAGCTGGTCGGTGCCGGGGTGGAGGACATCGACGCCCGTGAGATCAACTCCATCCCGCTGTTCACCGACGAGAACGAGAACACGGTGGTGGTGCGGGTCGGCCGGTACGGACCGTACCTCGAGCGCGAGGTCGACGGCAGCTCGCAGCGCGCCAACCTGCCCGACGACCTGCCGCCGGACGAGCTGACCCCGGAGATCGCGGAGAAGCTCTTCGCCACCCCGCAGGAGGGCCGCTCGCTGGGCACCGACCCGGAGACCGGGCACGAGATCGTCGCCAAGGAAGGCCGGTTCGGCCCGTACGTCACCGAGATCCTGCCGGAGCCCCAGGAGGCCGAGGGCGAGACCAAGAAGAGCAGCAAGGCGAAGAAGCCCAAACCGCGCACCGGTTCGCTGCTCAAGTCGATGTCCATCGAGGACATCACCCTGGACGACGCGCTCAAGCTGCTCTCGTTGCCGAGGGTGGTCGGCACGGACCCGGAGTCCGGCGAGGAGATCACCGCGCAGAACGGGCGCTACGGGCCGTACCTGAAGAAGGGAACCGACTCCCGGTCACTGGCCACCGAGGAGCAGATCTTCGACATCACGCTGGAGGAGGCACTGAAGCTCTACGCCGAGCCGAAGCGGCGCGGCAGGCAGGCGGTGGCGAAGCCGCCGCTGAAGGAGTTCGGCAACGACCCCGCCTCCGGCAAGCCGATGGTGGTGAAGGACGGCCGGTTCGGTCCCTATGTCACCGACGGTGAGTACAACGCCTCGCTGCGCCGCTCGGACAGCGTGGAGGAGCTGACCGAGGAGCGGGCCGCCGAGCTGCTCGCGGAGAAGCGGGCCAAGGGGCCGGCGCCGAAGAAGCGCTCGTCCTCCACCCGCAAGAAGGCGTCCAGCGGCACCAAGAGCGGCACCGGCGGCAGCACCGCCAAGTCCAAATCCAAGTCCTGACCTGCGATCGAACGTACGTTCGAGAAATTGTCGGTGGTGCCCGGTCTAATGGCCGGGTGACCGAGACGACAGGGACGACAGCAAGCCGGACGACAGCAAGCCCGACAGCCCACACCCCCCACACCCGGAGCCGGCGCGAGACGGTCTTCGAGCTCCTCGACGAGGTCCTCGCGCCGCTGGACAGCGCGGTGCCGGAGCGGCCGTCGCCGATGGAGTTCCTCGACCCGGAGTTCCGGCTGCCCGCGGCACTGCGGGAGGGGCCGCCACCGGACACCGGTGACCTGGCCGCGGAGGCCGAGCAGTACACCAAGGTCGTCGGCGATATGGCGGCCATGGGGCTGCTGCCGGAGGGCGAGGTGACCCCGGCCGCCGTGGCGCTGTACCGCACGCTGCGGGCAGGGCATATCCGCGGCGTGGTGACCGGTGTGTTCGCCGATCGCGCCGAGCCGCTCCAGGTGCGGTTCTTCGGTGACCGGGACTGCGCCACCGTGCTGAACGTGGTCGGCGGCGAGGTACTGCTGCGCAGCGGTTCCCTGCGCGGGTTGCCGCAGTGGGCCTTCGACGACATCCGCGACGTACCGCGCGGGCCGGGTGGATTCGTCGAGCTACACGCCGACGAGCACGGGGGCCTGCCGGAGGAGGCGGCGGACACGGTGGAGATGATCAGGCGGAGCACGGCCCGGCCGCGACACGGCACGGTGCTGGTCGAGCTCATCGTGCGGGACCGGGTTCGAGTCGAGTACCCGCGGGGCGCCTTCGTGCTGTTCGACAACGATATCGGGCGGTACTTCCTCGGCACCTCGGTCAGCGAGCGCGGGCACTGGGTACTGCAATACGCGCCCGCGGGGCGAGCGCATGCCGAACGGTGGGTCGAACATGCGGCGCTGGGCTGACGGATACGGGCGTTCACCCGCTACCCTGGCGGGTGAAGCTGACGTTGCGCAGGGGAGTGGTGACGGTGGGACAGGCTCAGTTCGACCCGGACGGGACCCAGTCGCCGCCCCCGCCGCCCGCCTTCAACGACCCGCTGGCCGGCCTGGTCACCGGCAGCGACGCCGGAATCGGTGCCAGGGCCACCCCGGACGACGAGGTGGAAGTCGAGATCGCCTCCCCGGTGGAGCCGGACCCCGAGGTGGTGCGCGACATGGTGGACGCGGCGCTGACCAGCGAGCGCGACGAGGAACTGTTCAGCAGGCTCCGGGGCGAGGACCGCAAGAACAAGCAGCAGGAGCCTGCCCAGCCGGCGGAGTCCGGCACCACCGAGTCGGGTGCGCAGGCGCCCACACCCACCGCCGGGATGCTTCCCGCGCAGCAACAACGGGCCTGGCCCGGCCAGCCGCAGTTGATGCAGGCGTTCCGGCCGCGGCACCGGGACGAGCGCGAGCCGAAGCCTCAGCCGGTGCGCAAGCCGTCCAGCGGCTCCGCGGGGCTCGGGATCGCGGTCGTGTTGCTGGTGATCTTCGGCGTGCTGGTGATCCAGCTACTGTCCAGCCTGTTCGACAGCTTCTCCGGCGTCTTCAACTAAGGCGTGTCTCCCAGCCGGGATCTCGGTGAACAGCATGCGCAAGTATGGTGGCCCGATGGTGTCGGTCAAGCAGTTCCAGGTCACCTTCGACTGCGCAGAACCCGAGCGCGTCGCTCGTTTCTGGTGCGAGGTGTTGGGGTACGTCGTACCGCCGCCGCCGGAGGGGTTTGCCACGTGGGACGACGTCGATCGCTCGTTGCCGCCTGAGCGTCAGGGTGCGGCGTTCGTCTGCATTGATCCCTCAGGTGTGGGCCCGCGACTGTTCTTCCAGCGCGTTCCCGAAAGCAAGGCCGTCAAGAATCGGCTGCACCTCGACGTGCGGGTCGGCACCGGGCTCGTGGGTGAAGAGCGCCTCGCGGCACTCGAGGCCGAGTGCGCACGTCTGGTCGCGCTCGGCGCGGTACGCGTGCGACTACTGCTTGCCGACGGCAACGAGGAGTCCTGCATCGTGATGCAGGACATCGAGGGCAACGAGTTCTGTCTCGACTGAGGGCCGCGAACCTGTCCTCGTTCGTTCCCCAGCACACGCCCTGGCGAACGACCCGCTTACCGGCTGCGGTGCGACCGCGCCGCGATTACCGTCCGGCGGTACCGGTCACCGGCCCGGCGGTTGGCTTGGTTGCTCTCGGGATACCCTGACTACACGTACGGGGGATTGCGGAGCGGCGGCCCGGTCGGCGCGGTCGCGAGCGGCCGTCGGAGACACGACTTTGCGGGGTGGGCGCATTAGCGACGAAGCGGGGGCGGCGAGCAGCGCGGGTGCGGACGGCGACGCGTCCGGCGCCTCCACGGTCTACCGGATCCGTCGCGTGCTGGCGATCCCGCCGTTTCGCCGGCTGTGGGCCGTCACCTACCTGTGCAGCGTGGCCGACTGGCTCGCCCTGCTCGCGCTGACCGGCCTGGTCACCAAGTTCACCGACAACTACGCCGCGCAGAACTTCGCCTTCGCCGGGGTCGTACTCACCAACCTGCTGCCCGGCCTGCTGTTCGCCCCGCTCGGCGGGCTGCTGGCGGACAAGTTCGACCGCCGCAAGATCATGATCGTAGCGGACCTGTTCCGCTGCGCGCTGCTGCTGTCCATCGCGCTGGTCGGCAGCACGTGGTGGCTGTTCATCGGCAACTTCCTTGTCGGTTCCGCGGCGATGATGTGGATCCCTTCCAAGGACGCGGCGGTGCCGAACCTGCTGCGCCGCCCGGACCAGGTGGAGACGGCAAACCAGCTCGGCATGGTGATGACCTACGGGCTCGCCGTGGTCACCGGCGCCGGGCTCTACTCGATCCTGACCGGTATCCAGACCACCTTTCACCTGCCGCCGGACGTGCTCGGTGAGTTCGGCATCGCCAAGGTGGTCGTGGTGCTCAACGGCCTGCTCTACCTGGGCAGCGCGCTGCTACTCACCCGCATCCCCGAGCTCTCCCTGCGCAACGTGCACCCGGTGCCCAGTACCGGCGCGGCGCCGAAACCCGTCGTCGAGGCGACCTCCACCGGCCTGCTCGGCATGGTCCGCGACGCAGGCAAGTTCATCCGCAGCACCCCGCTGGTCCGCGGGCTGCTGATCGGCATGGTCGGCGCCTTCGCCGCGGGCGGCGCGGTGATCGGCTCGGCCAAGCCGTACTCCTCCAGCCTGGGCGGCGGGGACGCCGCGTTCGGCCTGCTGTTCGTCGCGGTGTTCCTGGGGGCGGCGGTCGGTCTCGCCGGCGCGCCGAAACTGGCCAAGCGACTGCCGCACGACCGGCTGTTCGGGGTCGGCATCGTGCTTGCCGGTCTGGCCCTGATCGTGGTGGCGCTGGCCCCGCACCTTGCGGTGGCCCTGGTGGCCGTGGCCGTGGTCGGTGCCTGCGCGGGCGGGGCGTTCCTGACCGGCGTCACCATCATCGGCTCGCAGATCGACGACGCCATCCGCGGCCGGATCAACTCCATCTACCAGGCCGCGCTGAAGCTGATCGTGTTCGGCGCGACCGCGACTGTTCCGCTGCTGATCGGCCTGGTCAGGCCGCAGGTGGTCAGCGTATGGGGCAATCCGATCATCATCGACGGCACCCGACCGGTGCTGCTGGGCGGCGGGTTGCTCGCTGCCCTGGTCGGGGTGATCGCCTACCGGCAGATGGACTCCCGGCGCACCGAGCCGATCCTGGCCGATCTGCGCAACGCGATCCGGCGCCGGCCGCGCCGGGTGAACGGACTGCTGATCGCGCTGGAGGGGACCACGGCGACCGACACCGCCGCGCAGGCCGCCCGGCTGGCCGGGTGGCTGCGCTCCTCCAGCCCGCGCCAGGTGGTGCTGGCAGCCGACCCCGCGCTGGACGACGATCGGCTCGCCTCCCTGGTCTCCGGGGCCTCGCTGACCGGGGCGCGGGCGCAGGCGCTCGCCGCGGCCGCGGTACGAGCGGACATCGTGGAGCGGGATGTGCGGCCCGCGCTGGACGGCGGGGCGATCGTGGTGATGGAACGGTTCGTGGACTCGCCGCTGGCGCATCTGTCCGCGGTGGCCGGGTTGGACACCGCGGAGTTGGAGGGCCTTGCCGACTGGGCGACCAACCGGCTGCGCCCCGATGTCACCGTCCTGCTGGACGCCGGGCCTGCCCCGGCGACCGCGAGCAGGGTGGCCTCGCACGAGGGCCACTGGCAGGTGCAGAATCTGCTCGCCGAGATGGCGGCGGCGGATCCGGACCGGTACGTCGTGGTGGATGCCGAGGGCACTGAGGACGAGGTGGGTGAGCGCGTGCGGACCGCGGTAGGGGCGGTACTGGCCGGAAGGCGGCTCGGTTTCCAGCCGCGGGACACTGCCGAGGAAGCGGCCGAGACAGCGGGGGCTGCCGAGCAGCGGCGCACGGAGGCCTCGTCGTGACGCGCACGGTCTGGGCCCAGCTGGTGGGGCAGGAACCCGCGATCGAGGTGCTGTCCGCGGCGGCCGACTCGGCTGCCGCGCTGGTGTCCGGCGCGTCCACCGACTCCGGTGCGATGACCCATGCCTGGCTGCTCACCGGCCCGCCCGGTTCGGGTCGTTCGGTGGCCGCGCGTACCTTCGCGGCGGCGTTGCAGTGCACGAGCGGCACCGGCTGCGGCGACTGCACCGGTTGCCGGACAGCGCTGTCCGGCTCCCATGCCGATGTGCGGCTGGTGGTGCCGGAAGGCCTGTCCATCTCGGTGGCGGAGATGCGCGCACTGGTGCAGGCCGCGGCGCGTAAGCCGACCACGGGGCAGTGGCAGGTCGTGATCATCGAGGATGCCGACCGGCTTACCGAAGGGGCGGCGAACGCGCTGCTCAAGGCGGTCGAGGAGCCACCGGATCGCACGGTCTTCCTGCTCTGCGCGCCCTCGGACCACCCGGAGGACATCACGGTGACGATCCGTTCGCGCTGCCGGCTGGTGAGCCTGCGCACGCCGCCGAGGGCGGCCATCGCGCAGGTGCTCACCGAGCGGGATGGCATCGAACCGGAACTGGCCGAGTGGGCGGCCGCCGTGTGCGGTGGGCATGTCGGCAGGGCACGCCGGCTGGCCACGGACCCGAGTGCCCGCGAGCGCCGGGCGGCGGTGCTGCGGATCCCGCTCGGGTTGCGCCGGGCGGGCGACGTCTTCACCTGCGCGGACGACCTGATCAAAACCGCCGAGGCGGATGCCACCGAGGAGAGCAAGGCCAAGGACGAGGCCGAGCAGGAGGCCGTGCGCACCGCGATGGGTGCCGGCGGCAGCGGCAAGGGTGTCGCCTCGGCGAAACGGGCCGCCGACGCCGCCGTCAAGCAACTGGAGAAGCGGCAGAAGTCGCGGGCGACCAGGACCCAGCGAGACACCCTCGACCTGGCCCTTGTGGATCTCGCCGCCTTCTACCGGGACGTGCTGGTCACTGCCAGCCGGTCCGGCGCCGCCCTGATGCACCCGGACCGAGCCGGGGACAGCGCGCGGGCCGCGGCCGAGTGGTCGCCGGTCTCCACGCTGCGCCGCCTGGAGGCGGTACTCGCCTGCCGCGAGGCGATCGAGTGGAACGTGAAACCGCGGATCGCGGTGGAGGCCATGGTGACCACCCTGCGTCAGGGCTGATCAGCCCGGACGCGCGGGTTCAGCCGCGGCCGGTTCCCGCCTGCCCGGCACCGCCTGAGCCGAGGGGCGAGGGCCGTGCCCTCGCCCCTCGGCCGGTCACCCGTTACGAGCGTGGACGTGGCGACGGCTTGACCGGGTCGGCTGCCGTGCTCACCCGCCTGCGCCCCGGCAGGGCCGCGACCAGCACCACACCCACCAGCAGCAGGCCCGTGCCGGTCCAGAAGATCGGCACCGTGGAGTACGCGGCGCTGGTCTGCGCCAGCTTGTCCGGCACACCGGGTGCGTCACCGCCGCCGGGCGGCGGGCCCGGCTGCTTGGTGGTTCCGCATTCCACCCCGCCCTCGGGGGCGTAGGCCCTGGCGATCTGCTCACCGAGGGAAAGCTGGGCGAGCGAGGAGGGCAGCTTGTCCGCGGCGGCCTCCGGCAGCGCGTCCTTCAGCAGCTTGGTGGGCAGCACCTGCAGGTCGAGCAGCCGGGCCGAGGCGCCGAGCTGGTAGCCCTTGAACGGGTCGGTCATGTCCATGGACTGCTCGTTCAGCTGCGCAATGGACAGCCGCAGTACCCCGAGGTCCAGCACGAAGCCCTTGGCCGCTTCGGTGATCGGCTTGGTCACGTTCTCGGCCAGCTCGGCAAGGCCACCGATGACCGGAACGTCCTTGATCTCCTTGAAGCCGGGGATATCCCGGATCCCGGGCAGCGGGATACCGATCGGGACGTCCTGGGTCGGGTTGGCCGCGTCCAGGGTGAACAGCACCTCGCCGCCCCGTTCCACGGTCAGCACCGGGGCCTTGTACTCGACGGTCGAGGTGTCCTTGTTCCCGGTGGAGGTGACGGTCAACGTGGGCTGGCTGGCCACCTTGATGGTCAGGCCGAGCGGGGTGCCCTTCAGGATGTTGATGTCCGCGGCCTGCATGGTCGAGACGGACTGCACGGCCTTGCGGTCCGAGTCCGGGATATCCACCAGCCGGACCGTGGACCGGGAGGACAGCGTGTTCGGCAGGCTGATCAGCGAGCCGCTGCCGTCGCCCTTCGGCTTGTCCCCTCCGGAGAGCAGGCCGCCCAGGCTGGCCAACGGCCCCGGCAACTCGCCGAGGGTCTGCTTCAGGTCATCGCCGGCCTCGGTGAGCTCGCCCGCCTCCGGCATCGAAGGGATGACGTTCAGCACGGACAGGCTGGCCAGCGAGGTGGAGGCATCGGCGATGGTGCCCACACACGGGCCCAGCTCCGGGCTCCAGCGTGCGTGTGCCTTGCCGTTCAGCAGGCCCACGTTCAGCAGCGGGTTCGGCGGGGCGTTCAGCCCGCCGGTGATCGGTTCCGGGTTGTCCGGCAACGCGGTCTGCACCAGCGAGCCCGGCAGTTGCGGCGCGTTCCCGGCCACCGAGGCGCCGAACGGGGACGCCTGCGCGATCGACCGCTCGTAGGCCAGGTAGGCCTCGGAGTTGGCCTGAGCGCTGGACAGGCCGAGCCCGCCCTCGAAGGCAGCCTGCTTCGGCAGCTCGTCCGACATCTCGTCGATGATCGCGCTGGTCGGCACCGCGTCCGGCAGCAGCCGCAGCACGCCGAGCCCGGTGCCCGCGTCGCCGACGGCCTTACCGGTCGGCTGCACGTTCGGCGGCGAGGAGATCGGTGGCTGGCCCGGATCCTCCGGCTGCGGAATCGGCGTCGTGGGAATCTCCTGCGCCATGGCGGGCACGGCGGGCAGGGCAAGCACGGCAGCCGTCACGGGGAGTGCCAGCAGGCGGGGCAGGCGTCCGCGCATATGCAGAGTCCTCCTGATAGGCCGGGTCAGTCGACTGAGACTGACGTCATAGCAGGCTAACGACGGTGGGGGCTGAAAGTGACGCGGAGTGTTGCCGCTACACTCTCCAATCGAGGGACGGGCACTGCTCGTCCACTGCCGCGTTAGCTCAGTCGGCCAGAGCGGTTCACTCGTAATGAACAGGTCAGGGGTTCGATTCCCCTACGCGGCTCGTAGCTCGCAAGGGGTCCGGATCACCCGGACCCCTTTCTCATGGATCGCTCAAGATTCCACGCGCGTTCCGTTCGTAGCACTCTCCGCAACGCGGCCACTTCTTTGGCGGTTGGCTGTCGCTGGTCCAGGCCAGCACGCCGCAGGTACTGAGCACGACGGTGCGGCCGTCCAGCGTCGCGGTGATGGGCCGTTCAGGTATCCGGTGCACCATGTGCTCGTCCCGCAACCCCAGCGCTGGTCCTCCGGGGTTTGCCGGGATGGGCGGTGCGCGATGCGGCAGGGGTCGCGAGGCGGCACGTGACTCGCCGCCCCTCGTGGATGCCTGGTGCAGGCAGCCTGTACAGGGGAGACCCGCGAACGCGGGCAGCGCCTCGGCCGCGGGTACGGACAGCCTGATGCCGCAGTAGGCCACCGCCATTCCACCGGTAGCCGTGCTCAGCGGGACGACGTGGACCGCGCGGTCCCGCTCGCCCCTCGCGTAGTCGGATCGAAGGCGTAGCAAGACCACGGGTTCGCCGCCCGGGGCGTTGACCTGCTGTTTCGGTGTCATCGTGGCTGACGCTAGCGGCCACGGCAGGTGATCAGTTGTACAGTTTGTGTAACTGGGTCACTGCGTCGGCGGATATACCGGTCCGCACACGACAAGGTGGGTAATGACTGAAGAAACATCCGACATAGGACGGCGCGTCCGGTACTGGCGTCGGCGCCGCAACCTCGACCGTAAACGATTCGCCGATATGGTCGGACGCTCGACCTCATGGCTGGACAAGATCGAGAACGGCGAGCGCAGCCTGCTCCGGTTGCCGATGCTCGAACGGGTCGCCGAGGCGTTGTCCGTCGACCCGAGTGCGCTCACCGACGGGGATACCCCGGACGTCCGGTGCACGGACGCCGTCGAGGTCGAGGCGATCAAGAAGGCCCTCGGCCGGTATCCAATGCTTACCCCAGGCTCGGGCGGCGGCGTGGTGCCGGCCGACGTACATCGGCAACTGCGATACGCAGGGTACGCCTGGCTCGCTTCCCATCTCGCCACTGTCGGCCAAGTGCTGCCGCGACTGCTTATCGATGCGCAAGCAGTCGCCAGCCAGGCAGCGGAGGCGGACCGCGCACACGCGCATCGCGCACTTGTGATGGCGTATCGGCTTGCCTGCTCGATGTTGCTGAAACACGACGCCACGGACATCGCCTGGCTAGCCGCCGATCGGGCCATGCATGCCGCCCGGTGCGGCGACGACACCATCGCGCTGGCGCGCGCCACCCGTAGCGTCGCGCGCGCCATGAGTCACGTCGGCCAGTTCGACGAGTCCGTGGCTGCGGCGACTGGCATGGCAGATCTTCTGCGGCCATACCTGGGCAACGGCGATGCGGACACGGTGCCCTTGTTCGGAATGCTGCTGCTCTCAGCGGAAATCACCGCCTCGAGGCAGGGCAACGGGTCGCTGGCCGGCGACCTGCATCAGGAGGCGGTCTCCGCCACCGGCAGACTCGCACCAGAGCATCGAGACCACCACACGGTGTTTGGTCCCGCCAATGTCCAGGTACACCGGGTGTCCGCGCTCGTACGGCTCAGGGAAGGGAAGCACGCCATCCGCTATGCCGACACGATCGAGCCCTCGCTGATCGCTTGTCTCCCATCCGAGCGGCAGTCGAACTACCTACTCGATCTCACCGATGCCTATACCCAGACCGGCAGCTACCGGAACGCGCTTCGCGTGCTCATCCAAGCCGATCAACTCGCCCCGCAAGAAGTCCGTTGCCGACCGTTGGCCCGGCGGCTCATCAGCGGGTTGCTGTTGACCAATCCCGGCGGAGCGGACGCCGGTCTCCGTCGAATCGCGCACAAGGCAGGGGTAAACGCGTGACTGCCGACAACCGTTCGAAGGTTCTCTACACGGTGATCTGCGGGGCAGGACCCGCTGGGCGCATCGAAACATTCGTCACCCTCGCCAATGAGCGAGGCTGGGAGGTGTGCTGCATCGCCACGCCCGCTGCGATGACGCACTTCCTCGACCTGTCAGACCTTCGGGAACTCACCGGACATCAGGTGCGCCACGACTATCGACGGGAAGGCGATGAATCGTTTCCCCGCGCTGACGCCGTTGCCGTTGTGCCCGCGACCTACAACACCATCAACAAATGGGCAGCAGGTATTACCGACACGTATGCACTGAACGTGCTGGCCGAACTCACCGGACTCGGCATACCCATCGCAGTGCTTCCGTTCGTCAACACCGCTCTCGCCGCCAACCGGGTCCTCGATCGCAGCGTCGACGAGTTGCGTCGTTCCGGCATCACCGTCCTGTATGGTCCGTCGGGCTTCCGGCCCCACCCGCCGCGTACCGGAGGCACCGCTCTCGACCGGTACCCGTGGCACCTCGCTTTGGACGCGCTGGAGATTCGGCTGCCCCCTGTCGCCGCCGCGGTCATCGTCGAGAACGCGAAAGTCCTGTTGGTCCGGCGGCTGGTGCAGGAGGGAAGCCTTTCCTGGCAGTTCCCAGCAGGGGAAATCGAGGCAGGTGAATCGGCAGCCGAAGCGGCCGTCCGCGAGGTTCGGGAGGAGACCGGCCTGAGCGTGATCGAATCCCAGGTTCTCGGTGAACGGGTTCATCCGAGCACCGGCCGCACCATGATCTACGTGGCTTGCGAAGTCGTGTCCGGAACGGCGCGGGTGGAGGAGAGCGAGGAGATCGCGGAGGTCGAATGGCTCGAGCGCGGACAACTCGGCGAGTATGTACCACACGGCTTCTACGAACCGGTTCAAGCGCACCTGGACGTTCTGCTCGCGATGAACGCCGATGACTCGCAGCGTTCGTCGTGAGGCTCAGTTCGGGATCGGTTCCCGCGCGGTCCGGGTCACGTCGGCGACGAGCTCGACGATGTCCGGCCCGTACGCCTCCGAGTTGATGACCTTCAGCAGCAGGCAGAACGAGTCGTCGCGGTACTTGCGGGCGAGCCGACGGTGGTGCCGGGCAAGGTAGCGGGTCGCAGCCTGGTTGGTGATGGCGACCTGGCCGCAGAACAGGAACACCGGCCGAGCCTCCCGCTCGACGGAAAGCCGGGCCAGGATGACGTACTCCACGGCGCCCTTCTCCAGGTGATAGCGCTCCGTGCCGATCTGGAAGACGCACTGGTCGGCGGGTCCCTCGGGATCCAGGCCGGTGTTCACCGCGACACCCGGCAGCAGGGCACGCAGGTGCGCGGCCATCCGGTGGTTGGAGACGGGCCCGCCGACGCAGAACTCGGCCTGCCGGCCGAGGCCCTGGCGCACCAGGTCATGCGCCACGATCCGGGCCTGCGCGCCGCAGTCCTTGATCAGTGCGGACAGCTCGAGCAGGGTGAACACGTCGTAGCGGTCTACCGCGTCCTCCCTTCCCGCGTGCCGGTTGACCACGAGCAACGCGTCGGAGCCGCGCGGGAGGCCGAGAAAACGCTGCTTGCGGCGCAGCGTGCGCCGCAAGAGAAACGCACGGGTGAACCAGCCGATGGCGGCGCTGATACCCGCCGCCAGCACGCCCAGTGCGACCTCGAGCACGTCCTCAGTCACGGGCGCGCATCGTAGCCGCCGCGCGGTCCAGCAGGTAGCGCTGCTCGGGCAGGCTGGTGGTCAGCCGCGCGGCCCGTTCGTAGCAGGATCGGGCGACCGTGCGCTCGCCCGCCAGCTCCAGCAGGTGCGCCCGTACCGCGTGCAGTCGGTGATGCCCGGACAGCCGCTCGTCGGTGTCCAAGCCCTCGAGCAGCGCGAGCCCGGCCTGGGGGCCGCGCACCTTGGCCACCGCCACCGCATGGTTCAGCGTGACCATCGGGTTCGGCGCGAGGCGCATCAGTATCCGGTACAGCCCGATGATCTGCGCCCAGTCGGTGTTCTCGGCGCGGGCGGCCTCCGCGTGCACCGCCGCGATCGCCGCCTGCACCTGGTAGGGCCCGAGTTCGGCCTCGGCCAGTGCGCGGGTGATCAGGCCGCAACCCTCCTCGATGGAATCTCGGTTCCACCGGCCGCGGTCCTGCTCCTCGAGCGGGACCAGCCCGCCGTCCGGCCGGGTGCGTGCCGCGCGGCGCGCGTCCACCAGCAGCATGAGCGCGAGCAGGCCGGTCACCTCGCCGTCCTCGGGCAGCAGGCCACGGACGGTCCTGGTGAGCCGGATGGCCTCGGCGGTCAGCTCGCCGCGGTACAGCTCGGGCCCCGAGCTGGCGGTGTAGCCCTCGTTGAAGATCAGGTACAGCACGTGCAGCACGTTGCGCAGCCGATCCGCCCGTTCCGCGGCGGGCGGTGGCCGGAACCGTGCGCCCGCCGCCCTGATCCGCTGCTTTGCCCTGCTGATGCGTTGACCCATGGTGGCTTCCGGCACGAGGAAGGCCCTGGCGATCTCCGCCGTGGTCAGCCCGCCGACCGCGCGCAGGGTGAGCGCGATCTGCGCGGGCGGGGTCAGCGCGGGATGGCAGCACAGCATCAGCAGCGTGAGTGTGTCGTCCTCGCCGGGCGGCTCGGCGCGGAGCTCGTCCGGCGGGGTCAGTGCCGCCACCTTCTCCTGCCGCTGCCTGCTGGCCCGCTCGCTGCGCAGCTGGTCGGTCAGCCTGCGCGAGGCGACCCTGATCAGCCAGCCGACCGGGCTGTCCGGCACGCCCCGCTCCGGCCACCGCGTCGCCGCCGCGAGCAATGCCTCCTGCACCGCGTCCTCCGCGGCCTCGAAATGCCCGTAGTGCCGCACGAGCGCGGCGAGGACCTGCGGCGCCGTGCGGCGCAGCAGGCCATCGACCTCGCCGGTACTCACATTTCCTGACCGGAGGTTTCCATGATCGGGCGCACCTCGATCCCGGCGAACCGGGCGTCCGGGAACCGTTCCGCGATCTCGGCCGCCCGCTCCGGGCTCTCGCAGTCGACCACGAAGTACCCCGCCAGCTGTTCCTTCGCCTCCGCGTAGGGCCCGTCCGTGGTCACCGGGAGACCGTCGCGCACCCGCACGGTCCGCGTGTGCACGGGGTCGGCGAGCGCCGTGCCCGCGATGAGCTCCCCGGACTCGGTGATCTCCTTGTCCAGCGCCTCCGCTTGCTCGGAGAGCGCGGCCTGCTCGTCCTCCGGTAGCGCCTGGAACTCCGGTGTCCGCTCGAAGATCGGGTGTCCCCAGCTCTTCGGGTTGCTGTAGATCAGGATCAGGTACTTCATCTCGTTCCTCCCGCTGCCGTGCCGGTCACGCCGGTCCCGCGACGCCGATCAGATTGCCCTCCGGATCGGTGAAATGCCCGACCACCAGGCCGCCGCTCGGTGCGTGCGCCGGGCCCATCCGGCGGGACCCGCCCAGGGCCTCCGCCCTGCGCAGCGCGGCCTCCACCTCGGGGACACCGACATAGAACAGCACTTGCCGCCGGTAACCGGTGCCGCCGCCGACCCCGCCGTTGATGCCGCCCGCACCGGTCGTGCCGCCGTCCACGAACCCGTAGTTGCCCGGCTCGGAGACCTCCTCGACAACGGCGTCGCCGATGCCGAAGTCCCAGCCGAACAGCTCGGCGTAGTAGCGGCGCAGCCGCGCGGGGTCGGTCCCGATGATCTCGAAATGCACCACTGGATGTTCCATGATCAGCCCTTTCCGCGCCGACCGCTCGGCGCCTCGCGGCGGAGGTCGGAGCGCGGTGGCCGGTTTCGACATTCCTGGCGAGGAACGTCCGAACGAACTTGGGCCCTCCCGCGCGGGGAGGGCCCAAGTGGTGGTTCGGTTACCGGGGATCAGCAGGGGCCGAGGTCCTCCCACACGGCCCAGGAGGTCGGGTCGCCCGGCTCGGCGCCACCCGGGTACCAGATCGCCTCCCACCGGTGGCCGTTGTGCGCCACCACGTCGCCGATCCGGTAGGAGTCCCCGGCCTGCCAGGCGGGAACGCCCTCGCAGCCTTCCGGCGGCGGGTTGTCGTCATCGTCGTCGTCGCCAACGACACCGTTGATCCAGGACCGGTAGGCGGGCACCTTCATGTAGATCGCCGGGGCCTGCCCGCAGGTCGGCTGGCCACGGCCGGCCCTGCTGGTCGCGCCGGTCAGCCGCCACTCGCCGCCTTCTTGTACGACCGACGGCCCGCCGGAGTCCCCGTAGCAGGCGCCCGCACGGGGCACGCCACCAAGGCACAGCTCGGTGTTCGGGTCGAAGTTGGCGGTGCAACCGGAGGCCTGCACCGACACGTCGATCTCCATCAGGTCGCGCGAGGCGCCGCAGCCGCCGCGGGTCGCGCAGGTCTGGCCGAAGCCGATCAGCCTGGTCTCGGTGCCCGCGCTGGTACCGGCGTCGGCGATGTCGATCGGCGTCTGGCCCACCGACTGGGACAGCTGCACCAGCGCGATGTCGCCGGAGCCCGGCACGACCCGGGAGGTACCGACCAGGGTGCCGCCGGAGTCGTACCTGGTGCTGCCCACCCGTACCTGGAAGCCGCCGGGCGACTGACCCTGGATGCAGTGCTTCGCGGTCACGACCCAGTCGGACCTGATCAGCGAGCCGCCGCAGAAGTGCCGGCCCGAGGACTGCAACGAGGCCATGAAGTCATACGTCTGGCTGGCGCGCCGGCCACCGACGATATAGGGGGAGACATCGCCGCCGCCCTCCGCCGAGGCCGCGACGGGCGCGGTGTCGGGGGTGGACTCGGGTGCCGCCGTCGCCGATTGCGCCGTGCTCAGCATCAACCCGGCCGAAGCCAGCAGGACGCCTGCGCCGAGTCCGATCTTGCGGAGCCGCATGGGCTGTCGCTCCTTTCCACGAGCTGTGCAGGGGAGGATCAGGAGCTCCTTGATCACCGAGCCGGTTCCGGTGGCCGGCCCGGACAAACTATGACCCGCCGTGCCCGCGCACCGTCATCCTTACGGGGGATCAATCGCGGTTATCCCCGGAGATCGCGTGCCGGATCGGCCGGCCGTAGGGTTGCCGCATGCCGATGTTTTCCTTCGAGGGCGTCAGCCCCACCGTGCACCCGGACGCCTGGATCGCGCCGACGGCGACGCTGGTCGGCGACGTCGTCGTGGAGAAGGGCGCATCCATCTGGTACGGAGCCGTGCTCAGGGCCGACTTCGGCCGCATCGTGGTCCGGGAGGGCGCCAACGTCCAGGACAACTCGGTGGTGCACGTGAACGCGGGCAACGAGACCGAGATCGGCAAGAACGCCACCGTCGGCCACCAGTGCCTCGTGCACGACTGCACGGTGGGGGAGCAGGCACTGATCGGCAACGGTTCCACGGTGCTGGACCAGGCCGAGATCGGCACCCGAGCGCTGGTCGCGGCCGGTGCCACGGTGACCCCGAACCTGGTGGTTCCGGCGGAACACATCGCCATGGGCAGCCCGGCGAAGAAGCACGTGCCGCTGACCGACTCGGCCCGGGTGTGGGTGGAGCACAACGCCGCCGTCTACCAGCAACTCGCCAGGCGCCATGCCGAGGGGATCGAGCCGGTCGGCGACTGAGCCGGACTTTTCGAGTTGAGTCTCCAGTAGCTGGAGACCTTAGCGTTCCCGGTCGTCACGTAGATGGGACGACCGAAGGGGACGCCGTGTCACCGAACAAGCCACCGAGCCAACAACCGAGCCAACAACCCAACAAGCCACCGAAGAAGGCCAGGAAGCTCAGCTTCCAGGCCACGCTGGAACTCACCGCCGGGGACGCGCCGGTGGTGGATCTCGGCAAGATGCTCGGCCAGACCGGGGTGAACCTGGTCGAGGTCAAGCGGGCCTACGACGCCGCGACCGCGAACCAGCGTGGTGACGTCGTCCCGGCCGTGGTCTCGGTGTTCGAGGACCGTTCGTTCGACCTGCGCCTGAAGACCCCGCCGACCGCGTTCCTCATCCGCAAGGCGCTGGGTGGCAGGGGTTCCTCCCGGCCGGGGCACGAGGGCGCGGGGACGTTGAGCGCGGAGCAACTGCGGGAGATCGCCGAGCGCAAGCTGCCCGACCTGAACACCGGCGACCTGGACGCGGCGATGCGGACCATCGCGGGTACGGCGCGGTCGATGGGCGTCACGGTGCAGCCACCGGCGCCGCGGGTGCACTAGGATCGAGGTCGTCCGAGCGACTGGCGCCGCCTGAGGTGGAGCACCACCGGGGAGCTTTCGATCGGCAGGCACCGCGCGCCTGGGTGTCCCGCCGCGAGCAGGGAGCCGAACCGCTCCCTGTCAGGAGTAGGACCATGACGCACCAGCCAGGTATGTCCGCACTGACCGCCGCCGACCCGGAGATCGCCGGTCTCGTCGAGCGGGAGGCACGTCGCCAGCACGACAAGATCCGGCTGATCGCCTCGGAGAACTACGTATCCGAGGCGGTGCTCGAGGCCACCGGGACCGTACTGACCAACAAGTACTCCGAGGGCTACCCCGGCCGGCGCTACTACGAGGGCCAGCAGGTCATCGACCAGGTGGAACGGCTGGCCGTGCAGCGGGCGAAGGCGCTGTTCGGGGCCGAGCACGCCAACGTCCAGCCGTACTCCGGCTCGCCGGCGAACCTGGCGGCGTACCTGGCCTTCGCCAAGCCGGGGGACACCGTGCTCGGGATGGCGCTGCCGGACGGCGGGCACCTGACGCACGGCTGGAGCGTCTCGGCGACCGGCAAGTGGTTCGACCCGGTCCGGTACGGCGTCCGCAAGGAGACCGGCCGGGTCGACCTCGACCAGGTCCGCGACCTGGCCCGGCGGCACCGGCCGACGTTGATCTTCGCGGGTGGCACCGCCATCCCGCGCACCATCGACTTCCCCGCTTTCGCCGAGATCGCCCGCGAGGTGGGGGCGGTGCTGGTGGCCGATATCGCGCATATCGCGGGCCTGGTAGCGGGTGGGGCGCATCCCTCGCCGGTCGGGTACGCCCCGGTGATCACCACCACCACGCACAAGACGCTGCGTGGCCCGCGTGGCGCGATGATCCTGGCCGACGCCGAGCACGGCAAGGCCATCGACAAGGCGGTGTTCCCCGGACTGCAGGGCGGGCCGCACAACCACACCACCGCGGCGATCGCGGTGGCGCTGGGCGAGGCGGCCACCCCGGAGTTCCGGGACTACGCGCATGCCGTGGTCGACAACGCGAGGGCGCTGGCCGAGGCGCTGCTGGAGCGCGGTTTCGACCTGGTGTCCGGCGGCACCGACAACCACCTGCTGCTGGTCGACCTCACCGGTAAGGGGATCGGCGGCAAGCCCGCGGCCCAGGCGCTGGACCGGGCGGGTGTCGAGCTGAACTACAACACCGTCCCGTTCGACCCGCGCAAGCCCTTCGATCCCTCCGGAATCCGGCTGGGTACCTCCTCCATCACCACCCGTGGCCTGCGGCCGGAGCACCAGCCGCGGCTGGCGGAGTGGATCGACCGCGCGGTCACCGCCGCGGCGAGCGGGGATGAGCAGGCCCTCGAGCGGATCGCCGCCGAGGTCCATGAGTTGCTGGCCGCCTACCCCATGCCCGGCTACCGCGCGTAAGGGGTCAGCTGGTTTCGGGGGTCTCGGCGGCTTCGGCGAGCTCGGCCAGGCGCGTGGACTCGCGCTCGTAGGAGCGCTTGATCTCGTTCTCGGCCTCGGTGCGGCTCGCCCAGTTCGAGCCCTCGACGCTCTTGGCCGGCTCGAGGTCCTTGTAGACCTGGAAGAAGTGCTCGATCTCGAGCTTGTGGAACTCGTTGAGGTGGTGGATGTCGCGCAGGTGCTCCAGCCGCGGGTCATCCGAGGGCACGGCGATCACCTTGTCGTCAGGGCCCTTCTCGTCGGTCATCCGGAACATCCCGATCGCCCGCGCGCGGATCAGGCAGCCGGGGAAGGTCGGTTCCTGCACCAGGACCATGACGTCGAGCGGGTCACCATCCTGACCGAGGGTGTCGTCGATGAACCCGTAGTCCGCCGGGTACTGGGTGGCCGTGAACAGGGTGCGGTCCAGCTTGATCCGCCCCGTCTTGTGGTCCACCTCGTACTTGTTCCGTTCCCCCTTGGGGATTTCGATCGTGACGTCGAACTCCACGCCGTCCTCGCTGATCTTGTCTGTTATCGCCGCGGCCGGGCGGCTGACCGGTTCCCTTACTTGACATCACTAGTGTGGACCATGCGCCGCCGCCGGTCCGCATGGCCGCCTGTGACCTCGGCCCCGCCGGCACGGTGCCGAAGCGATGGAGGAGGGTGCGTGCCGGAGAACGAAACGGCTGGTGCAGGCCAGGAACCGGCCTGGCCGTCGGCCGACCGTGACGAGTCGGCCGACGGCAACGAGCAGTCGACCAACGAACTGCCCGTGCCGAAGGTCACGCGGGACGAACCGCAGACCGTGTGGGTACGGCAACCGGTGCCCGAGCCCGACGCCGGGGAGCCCACCGAGCACGCCCGCGTACCGGAATGGCCACCGCAGGTCCGTGCGGAGCAAGCACCGGCACGTGCCGAGCACACACGCGAGCCGGGGTGGCCGACGCAACATCCGGAGCCGCCCGCCCGGCCGGCCGAGCAGAGTACCCAGCCGGTGCGGCGCCCGGAACAACCGCAGCCACAGCAGCCCTCACCACAGCAGCCGCAGCAGCCCGCGCCGCAGCAGCCGCAGCAGGGGCAGCCCGCGCCGCCGTCGCGGCAGGTGCCGGAGATCCGGCAGGCGGGCGTGCCTGCCCGGCCGATGCGGATCGAGCCGACCGGGGAGATGCGGCCCGCCCCGGCCACCACCGGTGAGCAACGGCCGGCGGCGCCGCAGCACCCCCAGCGCCCGCCGCAGGCTCCGCCACCCCAGCAGCCGCGGGCGGCACCGGCCCAGCAAACCCAGCAAACCCAGCAGGCCCAGCAACCGCCACCCCCGGTCGAGCCGCCGGCCGCCGACCAGACCACGCGGGCCGAACCCGAGGCGGCGGCAGCCGAACCCGACCACGTCGCCGAGTCGCAGGCCCCGCCGAAACGCAAACGCCGCGGCCTGCTGGTCGGTGGCGTGGCCGCGCTGCTCGTGGTCGCGGTCGGGGTGGCCATGGCGTTGCCCTACGTGTCCAACCGGCTCGGCCTGCCCTGGGCGCCGAACGCGCCGCGCGCCTCGGCCCCGGAGCCGGTGGCGGTCAACAGGTCGCTGCACGGGCCCGACACCGCGGCACCGGCACCGACCCCGGAGGGGGTGGCCGCGGCGCTGCAAGGCCCCGCGAGCAGCCCCGCGCTCGGCGACTTCACCGGCCGGGTGCTGGACCCGGCGACCGGAACCGTGCTGTGGGAGAGCTCGCCGAACGAGGTACGCGTCCCCGCCTCCACCACCAAGCTGCTCGCCGCCGCGGCGGCGCTGCTCGCGGTGGACCACGGCAAGCAGCTGACCACCAAGGTGGTGGCAGGCGACCAGCCGGGCACCGTGGTGCTGGTCGCGGGCGGGGACGTCACGTTGACCGGGCTGCCGGAGGGCCAGGACCCGATCTACCGCGGCGCCGCCCACCTCGACGAGCTGGTCGCGCAGGTCAAGCAGGCCGGGACCCCGGTCGAGCGGGTGCGGCTGGACCTGTCCGCCTTCACCGGCCCCGAGGAGGCGCAGGGGTGGGCCCCGGAGGACGTGCCGTCCACCTTCATGTCCGCGGCGCAGCCCGCGATGCTCGATGGCGGGCGCGGCGAGCCCACCGGGATGAAATCCGTGCGCGTGTCCGATCCGGCGGGCGAGCTCGCCCAGCGGCTGGCCGGGGAGCTGGGCGCGAGCGTCGGCGAGCCGACCACCGCGCCGCAAGGGGCGACGGTGCTCGGCGAGGTGCGTTCCGCGCCGCTGACCGAGCTGGTCGACCAGATGCTGACCCTGTCCGACAACCTCCTCGCCGAGGTGATCGCCAGGCAGACGGCCGTCGCCACCGGCGAGGAGCCCTCCTTCTCCGGCGCCGCTCGGGCCACGATCGACGTGCTCGCCGAGAACGGCTTCGACGTCGAAGGGCTCGAGCTCTCCGACGGCAGCGGGCTGTCGGTGCGCAACCGGGTGTCCGCGACCCTGCTGAGCGAGCTGCTCGCGGTGGCCGCGGCACCGGACGACTCCGATCCGCGGACGGCGCAGCTGCGGCCGCTGCTGGGCGGGCTACCGGTAGCGGGCGCCAGCGGCACTCTTGCCGGCCGCTACGACGGGCCTGCCGAGAAGGGCAAGGGCTGGGTGCGGGCCAAGACCGGCACCCTTTCCGAGGTGAACACGCTGGCCGGGGTGGTGCTCGACGCCGATGGCAGGGTGCTGGTGTTCGCGCTGATGTCCGGGGGCTCCGCGCTGAGACCGGCGCAGGCCGCACTGGACGAGGTGGCCGCGGCACTGCGCGAGTGCGGATGTCGGTGACCGGGCGAGCCGGTGCGACGGGCGGGTAGCGTCGGAGAGGTGAGTCAGCCAACACGCCAGGAGAGCAAGCACAGCATGGGCGGCAAGGACGGCACGGCCGCCGTCGTCGACTGGTCCCTCGCCGCGTCGACCGGTGCCCGGCTGGTGCGCGGCGGGCCCTCGGTGCCGCGGGCCGAGGCCGAGCTGACCGTGCACGAACTGCGTGAGCTCACCATCGAGGCGGAGTCGCACGTCCGGCGGCTCACCGGGCTCGGCGACCAGCTTCCGCTGCGTCCCGGCACCGTGGTGGACCGGCCGGGCTGGATCAGGTCCGCGGCCGCCGGGCTGGAGGAACTGACCGGGCGGGCACTGCCGGGCGAGGAACGCCGCATGTTCGGTCCGCTGCTCGCGGGCGGCGCCGGGGTGCAGACCGGCGTGCTGCTGGCCTTCCTCGGCGCGCGGGTGCTCGGCCAGTACGACCCCTTCGGCGGGCCGGACAAGTCCGGGCAGCTGGTGCTGGTCGCGCCGAACGTGCTGACCGCGCAGCAGGCCCTGAACGTGGACGGCCGCGACTTCCGGATGTGGGTCTGCCTGCACGAGTGCACCCACCGGCTGCAGTTCACCGCGGTGGACTGGCTGCGCGACTACTTCGCCGACGAGGTGTCCCGGCTGGTCGGCGGGCTCGCCGACAGCGACGGCCTCGGCAGCATGTTGAGCAGGCTGCCGGACACCCTGCGCGAGGCGCGGCGCGGCGGCTCGGACGGCTCGACCGGGTTCGCCGAGCTGGTCTCCTCGCCGGACCAGCGTGAGGTCTTCGACAAGCTGCTGGCGCTGTCCACCCTGCTGGAGGGACACGCCGACTACGTGATGGACGCGGTGGGCCCGGCGGTGGTGCCCAGCGTGTCCACCATCCGCAAGCGGTTCACCGCCCGGCGCAGGGGCGGCGGGCTCTTCGACCGGTTGCTGCGCAGCCTGCTCGGGGTGGACGCCAAGATCCGCCAGTACGCGCGCGGAGCCGCGTTCACCCGCGAAGTGGTGGATGCGGTGGGCATGAGCGGCTTCAACGCCGTGTGGACCTCGCCGAACACCCTGCCGACCCGGGCGGAGATCGGTGATCCGCAGGCCTGGGTGCGCCGCGTGCACGGCCGGTGACGGGCGACGGTCCCGGTCCCGCGGTCGCCGCGGTCCGGCGGGCGGTACGGGAGTTCCTCGCCGACCCGGGACGGTCGGAGTACCTGGACCACGGTGAGCTGGGGGTCGCGGTCTCCGGTGGCGCCGACTCCCTCGCACTCGCCGAGGCGGCCGCGCACGCCGGCCGCCGGCTGGGCCTGCGGGTCCGCGCGCTGGTGGTCGATCACGGCCTGCAGGAGGGTTCGGCAGCGGTGGCGGCCACCGCTGCCGAGACGGCCCGCACCCTCGGCGTCGACCACGCCGAGGTGCACACCGTCCAGGTGCACGGCCCCGGCGGGCCGGAGGCCGCGGCCCGCAAGGCCAGGTACCGGGCACTGCGCACCGAGGCCGCGCTGCCCGCGGGTGTGCTGGTATTGCTCGGGCACACCAGGGACGACCAGGCCGAGACGGTGCTGCTCGGCTTCGGCCGTGGCTCGGGGCCGAGGTCGGTGGCCGGGATGCGGCCGCTGGACCCGCCGTGGGCCCGCCCCCTGCTGGACCTGCCGCGCTCGGTGACCCGCGCGGCCTGCGCGGAGCTCGGCGTGCGGCCATGGGACGACCCGCACAACGAGGACACCCGCTACACCAGGGTCCGGCTGCGCACCGAGGTGCTGCCACTACTGGAGGAGGTGCTCAACGGCGGGGTCGCGGCCGCGCTGGGCCGGACGGCGACCCAGCTGCGCGAGGACTGCGCCGCGCTCGACCAGCTCGGTGCGGAACTGCTCGACCGCGCGCTCAGGGGAGCGGAGCTGGAGGTCGCCGAGCTGCTGCCCGCCCCGGCCGCGCTGCGCAGGCGGGCGCTGCGGAGCTGGCTGCTGGACGCCGGCGCCCCTGAGCTGACCGACGCCCACCTGCGTGCGGTGGACGCGCTGATCGGCGACTGGCGGGGGCAGGGCGGGGTCTGGCTGCCGGGGAGGCTCGAGGCCAGCAGGCGGCGCGGCAGGCTCCGGGTAGATTCGCCATCCGGCAGAAACCATGAAGCCATCCGGCGGAAACCATGAACAGAGGGGATGGACTCGTGTACGAAGGCGATATCGCCTCCGTGCTCGTCACCGAGCAACAGATCAAGGACAAGATCGCCGAGCTCGCCGAGCAGGTCGCGGCGGACTACCCGGACGCGGACAGCGAATCCGGTGGCAACGACCTCCTGCTCGTTGGCGTGCTCAAGGGCGCTGTGATGTTCATGACCGATTTCGCCAGGGCGCTGCCGGTGCCCGCTCAGCTCGAGTTCATGGCGGTGTCCTCCTACGGCTCCGCCACCTCGTCCTCCGGCGTGGTGCGCATCCTGAAGGACCTCGACCGGGACATCGCGGGCAGGCAGGTGCTGATCGTGGAGGACATCGTGGACTCCGGCCTGACCCTTTCCTGGCTGCTGCGTAACCTGGCCAGCCGCAACCCCGCCTCGCTCCAGGTGTGTTCGCTGCTGCGCAAGCCGGACGCGGTGAAGGTGGAGGTGCCGGTGAAATACATCGGGTTCGACATCCCCAACGAGTTCGTGGTCGGCTATGGCCTCGACTTCGCGGAGCGTTACCGGGACCTGCCGTATATCGGCACCTTGGATCCGAAGGTTTACTCTTCGTAGTCGCCGCCGCGAGCTGGGCGAACTTCCGGTGAACTCGTTGCGCGAAGTGGCCGGAATCCGGAACGCTGATCTCCCGGAGCGCGTCATACCGGCACGGTCGGTGCGTTAACCTATGCGAAGACCGTGCGGGAGGGTTATCTCAGAACGACCCAGCGACCGCGGGCCGCCAGGCCCGTGCGAGCGGTCGTTGCAGTTCCAGTAGTGGTGACGCACGTTACGGACCTGAATAACCCGACATGTGAATAGGACACAGGTTCCAGCCGCGTGCCGACGCGGCGCCGCTGTAGGGGACAGGGAGACACTGGAATGGGCAACAGCAGCTTTGCGGACGCGGCGGCGTTCCGTAACGCGGCGGTCACCGGTCAGGTCGGCGTCGATCCCGATGCCGCACAGGCGGTGCTGAACAAGCTCCGGGCGGGCAAGGACACGGTGGAGAACCTGTTGCTCGACGCGGGGCACAGCCTCAGCCACCGGCCGCAGTTGGGGTCGAACGAGGTCGCCGAGGCCATGTCCGAGAAGGTCTCCGAGCGGGCCGCCGGTGGCGAGCGGGATTCCTACGCGCAGGCCCTGCGCAACCTCTACCAGCAGTACGACCAGGCCGAGCGGGCGATCACCACGGCGATGAGCCGGTACGAGGAGATCGACGAGGCCAGCGCCGACCCGTTCCTCGGGCGCGCGTGAGACCAGGGGGCGAGCCAGCGATGGACGGAACACAGGGACAGCAGCCGGTGGAGCAGGCCCAGCCGGCGCAGCCGATCGAGCAGCAGCCCGTGGGTACCGAGCAGCAGCCCGTGCACGGCGGAACGGCCGCCGGCTCGACCGGCGGCGGCAACGCGGTGCGGCTCGGCGACAACTCGGAGACCTCGCAGATCGTCGAGCACGCCAGGGGCAGGCAGGACGGCTTCGAGTACGGCGCGGACCGGGCGATCGGCAGCCCGCCGAACTGGCCGGGGCGGACCAGCCAGCAGCTCTACCACGCCGGGACGGTGAACAACCGCCCGGACACGGCCCAGTCCCTCGCGCACTCCTGGACGCGCCACGGCTCGGCGCTCGACCAGGTCGCGACCGAGTTGTACACGGCGATCTCCGAGCTCGGTGCGGCCTGGATCGGCCAGGGCGCCGGCGCCGCGCAGGGCACGCTGGTGGCCATCGCCAACTCCAGCGCGCAGGCCGGTGAGGCCGCGCGGGTGATGGGCGACCGGATGCAGCAGCAGGCCGCGGCCGCGGAAGAGGTGAAGAAGATGCCGCCCGCCGTCGAGCACGACCCCGGTGCGGCCATGAGCGAGAAGGTCCAGCAGGGCCCGGCGGAGCTGGTCAAGGACGCCAAGCCGGACGACGAGGCCGCGAAGGCCGTCAAGGCGGAACAGATCCGCTTCCTCGAGGCATACACCAAGGCGATGTCCGACGTGGACGACTCCACGCCGAGCTTCGCCCCGGAGTCGATCGGCCTGAAGCCGATGAGCCCGGACACCGGCGGCGATGTCGGCCCGGTCGGCGGCTTCGCCGGCCCGGGTGGGCTGCCGGGCCACACCGGCGCGGGCGTGCCCGGTGCGGCCATCGCCGGTGGCCACGTGGCCGCGGCCGGTTCGGTGGACAGCAGCGTCGGCAGCTCCGGCTACGCGGCGGGCGGGGCCCCGGTCGGCGGCCAGTCCCTCGGGGCGGGCTCGGCGATGGGCTCCGCGGCCCCGGCGGCCTCCGGCTCCGGCGCCCCGGCCGGCGCGGGCGCCGGTCTCGGTGCCGCGGCAGTCGGCGGCGGCGTCGGTTTCGCCGGCGCCAGGGCGCTCGGCCAGGGCAACCGGAGTGGGAGCAAGCAGCAGTCGGACCGGGACCGGTCCGAGGAGACCGGCGAGACCGAGGCCTCGCTCAACCAGGGCCAGGGCTCCAGCGCCGCGGCGATCGCCCCGCAGCAGAACCAGGGCGTCGTCTCCTCCGGTGGCACCATCGGCGGTGGCGCCCACCCGCCCGCGGCCGGTGCGCCGATGGGCGGCGGCATGGGTGGCATGCGGGGTGGCCAGCAACAGCAAGAAGAGGAACACACCCACGCTTCCTTCCTGATCGAGCCCGATCCGGACGACGCGTTCGGCGCGAACGAGGCGACCCCGCCGCCGGTGATCGGCGCCTGGGCCAACGAAGCCGAAGAGAGGTAGCAGGTGGCGGAGCTGCTCACTCCGCTTGAGCTCGACTTCCTCTGGGAGTCACTCGGGGCGGGCGAATTGCCCTACCCGCTGGAGGTGCGTTCGCATGGCGAGACCATGGACGAGCGCGCTTCCCTCCGTAAGCAGGTGCTCACGGAGCTGGGCAGACGGGGCGTCCTGGACGACTCGGGCAGGCCCGACCCGCGGTTCGAGGACTGGGTGAGCCTGCTCTCCGGTGCGGAGGTGAGCCTGGACGCGGTGCACGTCAGCGCGCCGCACGCGGACGCCGTCCGCGCGGTCGCCGCCGCCCTCGGCAGCCATGGCCTGCTCGCCGTGCAGGACGGCCGCGGGCTGCACCTGCAGTCGGTGCCCGCGGACGGGCTCGCCAGCGCGATGATCGGCATCCTGCCCGCCGCTCGCCGCGGTACCGAGAAGTCCATCACCGTTCCGCTCGAGCAACTGGTCACCGGGGCGGGTGCCGACTTCATGCAGCGGCGGCAACCGAGTGCGGACGGGTACGCCGCCGCGGACGAGGACCGCAAAGCACTGGCCAGGTTGCACGCCCAGCCCCGGTTGCGGGGTGGCCAGATCGGGGCGAACGCGCGTAACCGGCTCGGCGGCCGGGCGCGGACACCCGTGCTGAGCTGGTTCGACACCGAGGTGGGCCGATACCTCACCCAAGCAAGCCGGGGCCGGGACGGTCGCGAGTGGATCACCATCGCGCCCGCCGACGCGGCCGCGCTGCGGCAGCGGCTGAACGAGATGCTGTCCGGGGCGGTCAGCTCAGCGGCGGCCTCGTACTAGCGGTATCCGGTCGTACCGGCGGTCCTGCCGGGTTGCCTCGCCCGCGCCAGTGGCTACTCTTGGGTAGGGAGTGTGCCGGTAGATACCAATCCGATCGAAAGTAGCCGATCTGTGCAGGTCGACTGCCCAGCTCGGTCCAGCTACTTTCGATCTCCTTGGCAAATACGTGAACCGGGGAGAAGAGTGAACCGTCCGGAGTTCTTCACACCGTTGTCCTTCGACTTCCTCTGGGAGGCGGGCGGGCTCGGCGAACCGCCGTACCCGCTCGAGGTGACCTCGCACGGCGCCACCGAGGCGGAGCGCGGGCTGTTGCGGCAGCGTGCGGACAACGAACTGCGGGCCCGCGGGATCCGGGACTCCGGCGGGCGGCTGGATCCGGAGGTGGAGGACTGGCTCACCCTGCTGGCCCGACCCGCGCTCAGCATCGACGCCGTGCACATCCCCGAGCTGCGGGCGAATCCGGTCGCGGCGCTGGCGGCCTCGGACGGCAGGAACGGCGTGCTGGCCGTGCAGGACGCGGACGGTATCTGGATCCGGTCCGTCTACCCGGAAGGGCTGGCCTCGGCCGTGGTGGACCTGCTGCCCGCGGCCGGCCGCGGCACTGAGGCCTCGGTCACCCTGCCCGTGGACGAGGCGGTCCGGATCGCCCCGTCGCGCACGCCGGTCACCGCGCCGGCCGGGTCGACCGGTGGCAGCGGGCGCAGGACGGGCCTCGCCGACCGGCAGACCGACTCCCGGCAGGCCTACGCCCAGCTCACCGGCCAGGCCCGGATCCGGGGCGGTCAGCTCGCGGCGAACAGCCGGAGTCCACTGGGTGGGAAGCGGCGCTCCCCCGTGCTCGGCTGGTTCGATACCTCGACCGGCCGTTACCTCAGCCTCGCCAAGTCCGGTGCGGACCGCAGGGAATGGGTGACGGTGTCGCCTGCCGACACGAAGACCCTGCGTACCAGGCTGGGCGAGATGCTCGCGGAGATCAGCGACCGCTAGGTGCGGTGGCCGGTTGCCCAGGGATATTGAGTACTGGAGCACCGGGTGGGAACATCTGCCAGGCACCGACCGTTGACCTGCGGGAGGCTCGCCCGGTCGTCACGAAGCTGGGCGGTACCCTGGTGAGACGGATGCCTCCGTGCACCATGTAGTTGTCAACACCGTGACGGCGGATGCCACATCTACCGCCTAACCAGGGAGGGTCGAGGCCACCACGGCCGAGTCGAATGGACCGCAAGCGCCTGCTCAAGAACCCACTGCTGTGGATAGTCGCGGTTCTGCTGCTCTATTTCGCATTCAGCACGATCTTCGACGGTGATCGCGACTACACCGAGATCCCCACGTCGCAAGCGATGGAGCAGATCCGAAGTGGGAATGTCGAAGAGGCGACCCTCGAGGACAAGGAGCAGCAGCTCAAGCTGACCCTGGCCAACGGCATCGAGAACGATGGCCAGCAGGTCAGCAAGGTGCTGACCAAGTTCCCCACTGCCGGCGGCACCGATATCTACCGCGGGCTGCTCAACGCCGAGGCCGCGGGTGGCGGAGATCTCAAGTTCAGCACCACGGTCACCCAGCAGTCCTTCCTGACCCAGATGCTCATCTACATGATTCCGCTCGGCATTCTGCTGTTGCTGCTCATGTGGATGATGAACAACGCGCAGGGCGGCGGAAACCGGGTACTCAACTTCGGCAAGTCCAAGGCCAAGCAGCTGAACAAGGACATGCCCAAGACCACGTTCACCGACGTGGCGGGCGCCGACGAGGCCGTGGAAGAGCTGCACGAGATCAAGGACTTCCTGCAGAACCCGGCGCGCTACCAGTCGCTCGGCGCGAAGATCCCGAAGGGCGTGCTGCTATACGGGCCGCCGGGCACCGGTAAGACGCTGCTGGCCCGCGCGGTCGCCGGCGAGGCCGGGGTGCCGTTCTACACGATCTCCGGTTCGGACTTCGTCGAGATGTTCGTCGGCGTCGGTGCCTCCCGGGTCCGCGACCTGTTCGAGCAGGCCAAGCAGAACGCGCCGTGCATCATCTTCGTGGACGAGATCGACGCGGTCGGCCGCCAGCGCGGCGCCGGCCTCGGCGGTGGGCACGACGAGCGCGAGCAGACCCTGAACCAGCTGCTGGTCGAGATGGACGGCTTCGACTCCCGTGGTGGGATCATCCTGATCGCGGCCACCAACCGGCCGGACATCCTGGACCCCGCGCTGCTGCGGCCCGGCCGGTTCGACCGGCAGATCCCGGTGTCCGCGCCCGACATGAGCGGCCGCAAGCAGATCCTCGAGGTGCACTCCAAGGGCAAGCCGCTCGCGCAGGACGCCGATATGCACGCGCTGGCCAAGCGCACCGTCGGAATGTCCGGCGCCGACCTGGCCAACGTGATCAACGAGGCCGCGCTGCTCACCGCGCGCCAGCACGGGCACGTGATCACCGACTCGGCACTCGAGGAGTCGGTGGACAGGGTGATCGGCGGCCCGGCCCGCAAGAGCCGGATCATCTCCGAGAAGGAGAAGAAGATCACCGCCTACCACGAGGGCGGGCACGCGCTCGCGGCGTGGGCGATGCCGGACATCGAGCCGGTCTACAAGCTGACCATCCTGCCGCGCGGCCGGACGGGTGGGCACGCCTTGCTTGTGCCCGAGGACGACAAGGACCTGATGACCCGCTCGGAGATGATCGGACGCCTGGTGTTCGCCATGGGCGGCCGCACGGCGGAGGAGCTCGTCTTCCACGAGCCGACCACCGGTGCCTCCGGGGACATCGAGCAGGCGACGAAGATCGCCAAGTCGATGGTGACCGAGTACGGCATGAGCGCGCGGCTGGGCGCCGTGAAGTACGGCCAGGAGCAGGGTGACCCGTTCGTCGGTCGCTCGGCGGGCCGTCAGCCGGACTACTCGCTCGAGGTCGCGCACGAGATCGACGAAGAGGTCCGCAAACTCATCGAGACCGCGCACACCGAGGCCTGGGAGGTGCTGAACACCTACCGGGATGTGCTCGACGAGCTGGTGATCGAGCTGCTGGAGAAGGAGACCCTGCAGCGCAGGGACCTGGAACGGATCTTCGCCTCGGTGCAGAAGCGGCCGCACATCACCGTGTTCAACGAGTTCGGCGAGCGCAAGCCCTCGAACAAGCCGCCGATCAAGACCCCCGGCGAGCTGGCGATGGAGCGCGGCGAGCCGTGGCCTCCGCCCAGGCCCGAGGAGGAGCCCGCGGAGCCGGCGCCGACCCCGGTGGCCACCGCGCCCGGCGCCGGTGACCTGCCCGGCGGCGTCCCGCCCGGGCAGGCCCAGCCCGGCGGCCAGGAGGCGGGCAGCCCGAATCCCAACCCGAACCCGTATGCGCCGCCGCCTCCTGGGGGGTACCCGAACGGGGCCCGTCCCGCAGGTGGTCCGAACGGCACCGGCAACGGTGGTTGGCCGCAGCCGTACGGCCAGGGCCAGCCGCAGGGTGGCCAGGGGGGTCCGCCGAACTACGGCGCCCCGCCCGGATGGACCCCGGCGACCTCGCCCAGCGGCCGGCCGAGCCAGCCGTGGCGGTCGAACGTGCCGACCCCGCCCTACCAGCAGCAACCCCAGCAGCCTCAGCAGCCGCAACAACCCCAGCAGCAGCCGCAGCAGGGCCAGTGGCAGGGCGAGGGCCAGTGGCAGCATGGTGGCCGGTACGGCGGTGCGCAGCCGCCCGAGGAGACCCATGGGGAGGGTCAGCACCGACGCGGTAACCCCGACGACCCGGACGGTCATCATCGCCAGTGAGTCCCCGAACAACGTTCGGCCGGTATTCGACGAGGTGGGCCCGGAACGTGCCAACGGCCGGGTCTTCGATCAGGTGCGGGCCGAGAACGCGATCCGTGAGCTCCTGATCGCCTGCGGTGAGGACCCGGAGCGGGAGGGCCTTCGGGAGACGCCCGCCCGGGTCGCCCGCGCCTACCAGGAGATGTTCGCCGGGCTCTACGACGACCCCGACCGGGTACTGGACCGCACCTTCGCGGAGAGCCACGAGGAGATGGTGCTGGTCAGCGACATCCCGATGTACTCGACCTGCGAGCACCATCTGGTGCCGTTCCACGGGGTGGCGCATGTCGGCTACATCCCGAACGGGCACGGCAACGTCACCGGCCTTTCCAAACTGGCCCGGTTGGTGGACCTGTACGCCAAGCGGCCGCAGGTACAGGAGCGGCTGACCTCGCAGATCGCCGACGCCCTCGACCGCAGGTTGAAGCCGCGCGGGGTGATCGTGGTGGTCGAGGCAGAGCATCTGTGCATGTCGATGCGGGGTATCCGCAAGCCGGGGGCCCGGACCACCACCTCGGCCGTCCGCGGGCTGCTGCAGACCTCCGCCTCCTCCAGGGCGGAGGCGCTGGATCTGATCAAGGGCCGACGGTGAGCGCCGCGCGCGCACGGCATCCCGCCCTGCCCGATCCCGGCCGCTGCGTCGTGATAGGTGTGTTGAACGTCACTCCGGACTCGTTCTCCGACGGTGGCCGCTACCTCGGCGTGGACGGCGCGCTGGCGCACGCGCACGCCATGTGGGAGCGCGGAGCCGACCTGATCGACGTGGGTGGCGAGTCCACCCGGCCGGGTGCGGACCGGGTGGCCGCGGAGACCGAGATCGAGCGGGTGCTCCCGGTGATCCGGACCCTGGCCGAGGACGGCATCGCGCTGTCGGTGGACACCACGAGGGCCACGGTCGCCGAGGCCGCCCTCCGGGCGGGGGCCCGGATCGTCAACGACGTCTCCGGCGGGCTCGCCGACCCCGATATGGCCAGGATGGTCGCCGAATCCGGGGCGCCGTGGGTGCTGATGCACTGGCGCGGTCACAGCAAGGACATGACCTCGCTGGCGACCTACACCGACCCGGTCGCCGAGGTCCGTGCCGAGCTCGGCGACCGGGTGGAGGCCGCGCTCGCCGCGGGGGTGCGACCGGAGGCGTTGGTACTGGACCCCGGGATCGGGTTCGCCAAGCGGGCCGAGCACGACTGGGCACTGCTGCACCGCATGGACGTGCTGCTGGACCTCGGCTTCCCGGTGCTGGTCGGGGCCTCCCGCAAACGGTTCCTCGGCCGCCTGCTCGCCGATCCGGATGGCCACCCGCGCCCGGCCGCCGGTCGCGAGGACGCCACCGCGGCGATGTCCGCACTGGCCGCCGCCGCCGGTGCCTGGGGGGTGCGGGTGCACGAGGTCGGTGCCTCGCTGGACGCCGTGTCGGTGGCCGCGGCCTGGGGCAAGGGAACCCCGGAGTGACCGACCGGATCACCCTGACCGGGCTGCGGGTGTTCGGCAGGCACGGCGTGTTCGAGCACGAGCGCAGGGACGGTCAGGAGTTCGTGCTGGACATCACGGCCTGGCTGGACCTGGGCCCGGCCGCGGCCTCCGACGACCTCGCCGACACGCTGAACTACGGCGAACTCGCCGAGCGAGCCGCCGCGATCCTCGGTGGCGAGCCCCGCGACCTGATCGAGACCGTGGCCGGCCGGATCGCCGAGGACGTGCTGACCGACCGCAGGCTGCGGTCGGTCGAGGTCACCGTGCACAAACCGGCCGCCCCGATCCCGCTGACCTTCGCGGACGTCGCGGTCACCGTGTACCGCTCCCGCCCCTGATCAGCCCGCGTGTTTGCCGCCCACGTACGCGTGTTGGCCCCCCACGCGGGTGAGTTTGCCGCCCACGCGGGTGAGTTTGCCGCCCACGCGCGTGAGTTGGCCGTCCACGTCACCGGGTTGGCCGTCCACGTCACCGGGTCGGCCGCATGCCGGGCCGTCGAGTGAGGTAGCTCACCCCGATCACGATCATCGCGATCAACATCGGGAAGATCGCCACCCGTTCCACCGCCCCGCCCCAGCCCTGCAGCCCGCCGAAAAGGCCGAGCTGCTGGGCCAGCGCGATCAGCACCCCGGCGAACCCGACGAGGGCGGCCCCGACCCCGACCGTGCCGACCGCTCGCCCGTTCCGGCGCAGTGCGAGCCCGAGCAGCAGCAGCCCCGCGTTCCCGCACAGGGTCGCGGCCGCGGCCCCCACCAGATGCGCGGTGAGCTCCAGGTTGCCGGGGTTGGCCCCGACCAGCACCGTGCCGACCCCGGCCAGCGCGAGTAGCGCCCCGGCCAGCCGGGGCAGCAGCCTGCCCGCGGTCCCACGGGACAGGGCGATGCCGAGCAGCACCCCACCGGCCGCCACGCAGGCACCCAGCACGACGAAGGAGGCGTTCATGGCGGAGTGCCACGGCGAGCAGACGTAGGTCCGGTACCCGGGCGCCTGCCCGCAGACCGTGGTGCCGAGGTCGCTGATGTCGTTACGTGCCCAGCTGTACGGCGTCCGCCAGGCCGCCTGCACCAGCAGGTGCAGCACGAAGAACTGGACGATCAGCACCCACGCCACGGCGCCGGCCACGGCGTCCCGCCTGGTTGCCGGCAGCTGCTCTCGGGTCACGCCTCCACTATGCAGCCGGCCCGGCCGAGGCGCGCAGCGCTTCCACGATCCAGGTGGCCGCCGCCACCCGGGAAGGGAACGGTTCCCAGCCGTTGATGATGCCCAGCAGCCGCCAGTAGTGCTCGGCCCGCGGATCGATACCCACCGCGATCTGCTCGGCGAGTTCGCGGCGGTAGGCGGGATCGGTGGACTCCCTGCCCGCCGGCGCCGAGGTGCTCGCGATCTCCGCGGCGAGTTCCCTCCCCCGCGCGGAGTCCGGGTCCACGCCCTCGTCCAGCGCGGCCTGGGCGGTGGAGTTCCAGGAGAACCAGCGCTCCTGCTGTGCCTGCGAAGCCGACATGTCCGCGCCCTCCGCGCGGGCGGTCGAATGCCGCTCGCTCATCCCGCGGATCAGCCGCCGGAAGTCCGCGTCCTTGACCAGCTCGGCCAGCTCGATCCAGGCCTCCAGCTGCTCGGGGGTCGGGTCCTCGGGCAACTCCGGCTTGGCCGAGCGCATCCACTCGTAGAAGTCCGGATCCACGTCGAGCCCGGCGGACACCTCCTCCCAGAACTCGTCGAGCAAACGCTTGCGCTCCCCGTCCGACATGCTCGCCAGCTTGTTCATCAGCTTCACTTCCTCTGGTTCGGATCCCCGTTTGGCGACCGCCCGCAGCACGGCGCGGCGCAGCGTCAGCGCGCGGATCTGCTCGTCGAGCGCATCGACGTGCCGGGTGGCCAGCTGCGCCACGGTGGCCTCGCTGACCAGCACCGCGGACACCTCGGCCAGTCCGATACCCAGCTCGCGCAGGGTGCGGACCAGCTCGAGGCGGGCCAACGCCGTGGTGTCGTACAGCCGGTAGCCCGCTGGTGTGCGGTCGGTCGGCGGGAGCAACCCCTCGTCGGAGTAGAACCGGATCGTCTTGACCGGTAGCCCCGTCCGTTTGGCCAGCTCACCGATGGTGAACATGGCCGTCGCGCCCGCTGCTGTCATGCTGCACCCTCCAGTCGGTGGAGAGTCCAGTATCCCGAATGCTTACGGCTACGCTCGGGTGTCATGCACTTCACGCGGCCACGCGAGTTGGCCATCGCCGGAGTGATCGGCCTCGGTGCCGCCTACCTGCTGTTCGAACTCGTCTACAGCACCCTGCCGCGGTTGCCGACGCTCGCCGGGACCACCCTGTTGATCCTGGCCGTGATCGAGCTCGTACTGGCGTTCTCGGTGCGCGGCCGGATCCGCGCCGGCCGCGTGCTCGGCGCGCTCATGATCGCCAGGGCGGTCGCGCTGGCGAAGGCGTCCTCCCTGCTCGGTTCGTTGATGGCAGGCGCATGGGTCGGGGTGCTCGGCTACCTGCTGCCACGGGCCGACCGGATCACCGCGGCGGAGAACGACCTGCCGGGCGCCGTCATCGGGGTCTGTTGTGCCGTGGCATTGACGGCCGCAGCGCTGTGGCTGGAACATTGCTGCCGCACGCCGGAGCCGCGTGACTCTGATCGCCCGCCGGGCGCGACCGGTTAACGCTCCGAAACCACCGCTCGAAGTACCGACCAGGTCTCGGTCGGGTAACTAGAAGGTACGGTGTTGGGCATGACGGGCGTGGGTGATGACTCGCCGACAAGCCACAGCCGCCGCCCTGGCCGGCCGTGGCTCGTCCTGGGCTTCACACTCGCCCTGGCGGCCACTGCCGCGCTGGTGCTCACCGAGGACCTTCGTTACCTGCGGCTCGGCATCATCGCCGCACTGTGGGCCGCACTGATCGGGGCGTTCATCGCCGCCAGGTACCGCAAGCAGGTATCCGCCACCGAGGACTCGGTGCGGCAGGCGCAGGAGGTCTACGAGCTCGAGCTGGAACGGGAGATCGCGGCCCGGCGCGAGTACGAGCTCGAACTCGAGGCCGAGGCGCGGGACCGGGCCGAGGCGGGCTCCCGGGACGAACTCGAGGCCCTCCGCACCGAGGTGACCGCCCTCCGGGAGAGCCTGCAGTCACTGTTCGGTGGCGAGGTGCTCTACGAGCGAGTGGCGCTGACCGCCCAGTCGACCCGGATGCGCTCGCTGAACGAGGAACCGCGGCTGGTCGCCGCGGCGGAAAGCAACGGGAGTAACGGGAGCAACGGGAAGCCACGAGTCCAGTTACCGGCAGGCGCGAAGAAGCAGGCGCCCGCGGAGGCCGCCGAGCAGCCGACCGAGCTGATGGGCCGGGTGCTGGAGCAGCCGGCCGATGCGCAGGCCGCGCCCCGCCGTAAGCCGCAGGCCCAGCAGGCTCCGGCCGCGAAGCAGGCACCGCCGAAGGCGCCCGAGCAGCCCCCGGCCGAGCAGCCCCCGCCAGCCCAGCGGCCGGCCCAGCAGCCGCAGACCGCGAAAACCCAGGAGGTCCGCAGGCCACAGCGCCCCGATGCGCAGGGCCCGCCGACTCGCCGGGTACCGCCACCGAACGAGCAGGTCGGTTCGGCGGCGGCCCGGGCGGCCAAGGCCGCGGGGGAGGCCCGTGCCGAGGCCGCGCGGATGCAGCAGCGCAGTGACCGGCCCGACCGACCCGACCGACCCGACCGGCCCGACCGACCTGACCGACCTGACCGACCCGACCGACCTGACCGACCCGACCGGCCGGATGGCAGCAACCACGCCGACCGCCATGGCGGGGGACCGGAGCAGCCGACCCGCGCCGACCTGCGGCCCGCGCGGGGTCAGCAACCACCGGCCCAGCAGCCCGCTCCGCCGCAGCAACCACCGAATCGCCCTCCGGCGCAGCCCGCCGCGCAGCAGGGGCCCCGGCAGGACCTGACGAAACCGGCCATGAACCGGGCCGCGCAGGGCAGGCCCGCGGCCAGCGTGCCGCCGCCCACCCGCAAACCGGAACCCCGGCAGCAGCCGCCCCAGCCGCCCCAGCAGCCCGCGCAACCACAGCAACCACAGCAGGCCGCCGAACCGCCGGCCGCGCGCAGCACCCCCGCCATGCCACCGGCCGGGCCGTCGCCTGCCGAGCCGGTTACCGAGGTGAAGGGTTCCCAGCCCGACTGGAACACCGCGTGGGAGCCGGCGCCCCCGGGCCGGCACGGTGGCAACGGCAGCGCCGTCGGCACGAACGGGGCCGCCACCGGTGCGTCGAACGGGCACGGCCCAGCCGCCGAGCAGCCCGCCCAGCGGGCCGGTCGCCGGCACCGGGTGGAGGAGGACGAACCGGGGCACGCCGCCGAGCAGCCCGCACACGGCAGGCACGGCGCGCCCGAGTCCGGTGGCGGCGGGCGCAGGCACCGCCCCGAGGGCGAGCCGCCGTCCTGGGAACGGCTCGGCACCGCCGACTCCGAGGCCGACAGCGGCTCGCGGCGCCGTTCCACCGGCAGCCACGCCAGGCCGGCTGCGGACGAGACCGGCCACGGCCGCCGCTCCGCCGAGCCGGCGGAACCCGAGTACGGGCGGCGCTCCGCCGAGCGGCAGGACGCCGGCCACGGGCGCCGCTCGGCCGAACAGGAGGAGCCGTCCGGCTCGCACGCCGAGGGCCGCTCGGTGAGCGACCTGCTCGCCGCACACGGGGCGGGTGGTTCCAGCACCCCGCGCAGGCGGCGTCGCGCCGAGGACTGACCGGGCATCCGGAACGTGTCGCGCGTTTCAGACAAGGAGGGTTATTCAGAACGACCCAGCGACCGCGGGCCGCCAGGCCCGTGCGGGCGGTCGTTGCAGGTCACAGCAGTGGTGACGCACGCTACGGACCTGAACAACCCGACATTTGTGAATATGACACAAGCACTGATCGGCCGGCTGTCACCGGGCCCGGATATCGTGCCGGAGCGTGAGGGGATCCACGGGCACCGCTTCGCGTACGGGGAATCGCGGCCGCACCCTGCCGCGGCGGCATACACCACGCCGGATCACGGTCCTGCTGCCGGTGCTCGGCCTGGTCGCGGTCGCGCTCTGCGCGTTGTTGCTGTTCGGCCTCGGCACGGCCAGGGTCGGGGTGCTCGCCGTGGTGATCGGCGTGGTCGCCGCGGTCGTTCCGGTGGCCGTGGTGGTCGCCACCTTCCTGTGGATCGACCGGTGGGAACCGGAGCCGGGCAGGCTGCTGCTGCTCTCGTTCTTCTGGGGCGCCTGCATCGCCACGCTGACCGCGCTGCTGATCAACGACACCGCGGCCACCGTGGGCGACATGCTGCTCGGCAGCGGCAACGGGCACAAGATCAGCGCCATCGTCTCCGCCCCTCTGGTCGAGGAGGCGGTGAAGGCCGTGCCGGTGCTCGCGGTGTTCCTGCTGCGGCCGAGGGAGTTCGACGGTGTGGTGGACGGCATTGTCTACGCGGGATTCAGCGCGGCCGGGTTCGCCTTCACCGAGAACATCTACTACTTCGGCCGCGCGTTCGCCGAGCACGGCCTCGGCGACGGAACCAGCGCCGGCGTGCTGGCCGCCTTCATCCTGCGCGGCGTGCTTTCCCCGTTCACCCACCCGCTGTTCACCGTGCTCACCGGCATCGGGATCGGGGTCGCGGCCCGCAGCACCAGCCGCAGGCCGCGGGTGCTGGCGCCGCTGGGTGGCTACCTGGCCGCGATCAGCCTGCACGCGCTGTGGAACGCGGCCGCGACGATCGGCGGCGCGACCACCTTCCTCAACGTGTACTTCCTGATCATGGTGCCGATGTTCATCGGTGTGCTACTGCTCGTGCTGTGGCAGCGGAGGCGCGAGCAGCGCATCATCGCCGCAGCCCTGCCCGCGATGGTGCGGGCCAGGTGGATCGCGCCATCGGAGGTCGAGCTGTTGGCGAGCCTTTCCGGGCGGCGGCAGTGGCGGCGGCAGGCCGCCAGGGAGTCGGGGCGGCGCGCGGCCGCCGCGGTGGCCGCCTATCAGGCGAGCGTGACGGAACTGGCCTTCCTGCGTCGCGACGTCGCCACGGGTACCGCGGACGGCGATCCCGACCACCGGCAGGAACGGCTGCTCGCGGCCCTGCGCGGGGCGCGAGCCGAGGCGGTGCGGCTGGCCGCGGGCCGACCGGAACCCGCTTCGAGTGGGTGACCCGCACCGGGTGAAGCTCATCACCTCCCGCGCGCGTACCGTCCGGCCGAGGGCTACTCTCGCGCCGTCGTCCGGTACCCGTGAGCGGATGCGGGACCGGAACGAGAATGGGAGCTTCGAAGGTGATGTGCAGCCGTAGGGGCATGCGATGACGCGCCCGGCCCGCCTCGCGGTGGGCGTGGTGTCGGCAGGCCGGGTGGGCAGTGTGCTCGGCGCCGCACTCGCCAGAGCGGGGCATACCGTTGTCGCGGCTTCCGGCATCTCCGACGCCTCGGTCCGCCGGGCGGAGCGGCTGCTGCCGGAGGTCCCGCTGTTGCCCGCCGACGAGGTCGTCCGCCGGGCCGACCTGGTGCTCCTCGCCCTTCCCGATGACGCGCTCGCCGATATGGTGCGCGGCCTGGTCACCACCGGCGCGCTGCGTGCGGGACAGATTGTGGCGCACACCTCCGGCGCGCACGGCGTGGGCATCCTCGAACCGGTCACCGAAATCGGCGCGCTTCCGCTGGCCCTGCACCCGGTGATGACCTTCACCGGCCGCGCGGAGGATCTGGAACGAATCACCGCCTGCTCGATCGGGGTGACCGCGAACACCGAGGACGAGGCCGCGTGGAACGTCGGCGAGGCGCTGGCGATGGAGATGGGCGCCGAACCGGTCCGGATCCCGGAGGCCGCCCGTGAGCTGTACCACGCGGCGCTCGCACACGGTGCGAACCATCTGATCACCCTGGTCGCGGACTGCGTGGAGCTGCTGCGCGAGGCGGGGATCCCCGGTGGGGAGAAGGTGCTCGGCCCGTTGCTGTCGGCGGCGCTGGACAATGTGCTGCGGCACGGCGATCGCGCGCTCACCGGCCCGGTCGCCAGGGGCGACACCGGCACCGTCCGTACCCACCTCGAGGTGCTGGCGCAGCGGGCACCCGAGGTCGTCGACTGCTACACCACACTCGCCAGGCGGACCGCGGCACGGGCGAGCGACTCCGGGTTGCTGGCCGGGCCGGCCGCGACCGAGGTCATCCGCCTGCTCGACGACCCCGATGGACGTGAGACACCGTGACCACCCCGAAGTTCACCCGCAACGAGCTGAACGTCTACTCCGCTCCCGCGGACATGCGTCGGGTCGCCGAGGCCCTGCGTGGGGTGGGGCGCCGGCTCGCGCTGGTGCCGACCATGGGCGCGCTGCACGAAGGGCACCGGGAGCTGCTGCGCAGGGCGAGGCGACTGCCGAACACCGTGGTTGCCGCCTCGATCTTCGTGAACCCGTTGCAGTTCGGCGCGGGGGAGGACTTCGATGCCTACCCCCGCCCGCTGGAGTCCGACCTCGAGGCGCTGGCCGAGGACGGGGTGGAGATCGCCTTCACCCCGGAGCAGGCGGACCTCTACCCGGCGGACTCGGCGGTGACCGTGCATCCCGGACCGCTCGGCGCGGTGCTGGAGGGTGCGTTCCGGCCGGGCCACTTCGCCGGCGTGCTGACCGTGGTGGCGAAGCTGTTCAACATCGTGCGCCCGCGGTACGCGTTCTTCGGCGAGAAGGACTACCAGCAGCTGGTGCTGATCCGCCGCATGGCGCGTGATCTGGATCTCGATGTCCGGGTGATCGGAGTACCGACCGTGCGCGAGCGCGACGGGCTTGCGCTGTCCTCGCGCAACGTCTACCTCAGCGAACCGGAGCGGCGGGAAGCCGTGGTCATTTCTGCCGCGTTGACCGCAGGCGCCCATAGCGGCAAGCTGGGAGGGGCGGCCGCGATCGCGGCGGCGAGGCAGGTTCTCGCCGCACGACCGGAAGTCGCCGTCGATTATCTGGAACTGCGGGGAACCGAACTGGGTGTCGCGCCCGTCGATGGTGAGGCGCGTCTGCTGATCGCCGCCCGGGTCGGGAACACCCGGCTGATCGACAATGTTCCGGTTGTGCTCGGCAGCGCGGCCGAGTATGGGGTGCAGGAGCCGTCCAAAGAGGACGCAGGGGTTTAGGAGAAGTCCGATGTACCGCACCATGCTGAAGTCGAAGATCCACAGAGCGACGGTGACTCAGGCAGACCTGCACTACGTGGGCTCGGTCACGGTCGACCAGACGCTGATGGAGGCCTCCGACCTGCTGCCCGGCGAGCTGGTCACCATCGTGGACATCACCAACGGCGCGCGGCTCGAGACCTACGTGATCACCGGTGAGCGGGACAGCGGTGTGCTGGGCATCAACGGTGCCGCCGCGCACCTCGTGCACCCCGGTGACCTGGTGATCCTGATCGCCTACGGCCAGATGGACTCCGCCGAGGCCGCCGCCTACCAGCCCCGGATCGTGTTCGTGGACGAGAGCAACCGGATCCTCGAGTCCGGCCACGACGCGGCGCACGCCCCGGAGGGATCCGGCCTGGTCAGCGGCGCACTGCCGATCGTCGAACCGCCGGACGGCGAGCCGTTGACCTTCCCGGTCGCCGAGACCTCGGACGCGGCACAGCTGGACGCCCTGTTGCACGCGGACGGCTAGCGGGCGACGCTCGTGCTGCTCGCCATCGACGTCGGGAACACCAATATCGTGTTCGGCCTTTACCGGGGCCGCGGGGACACCGCCGAGCTCATCCGGGACTGGCGGATGCGCACCGACGCCCGGATCACCTCCGACGAGCTCGCGCTGACCATGCGCGGTCTCCTCGGTGCGCATGCCGACGCGGTGACCGGGGTCAGTGCGCTGTCCACGGTGCCCGCCGTGCTCCGCGAGCTGCGGGTGATGCTCGACCAGTACTACCCGAGGGTGCCGAAGGTCGTCGTCGAGCCAGGGGTACGCACCGGCGTTCCCCTGCTGGTGGACAACCCCAAGGAGGTCGGCGGGGACCGGCTGGTGAACACGCTCGCCGCGCATCACCTGCACGACACCGCGTGCGTGGTGGTGGATTTCGGCACCTCGACGAACGTGGACGCGATCTCGGCGCGTGGCGAGTTCCTCGGCGGGGCCTTCGCCCCGGGGATCGAGATCTCGGTCGACGCGCTGGCCGCGCGGGCGGCGGCGTTGCGCAAGGTGGAGCTGGTCCCGCCCCGTTCGGTCATCGGCAAGAACACGGTGTCCTGCTTGCAGTCCGGGATCCTGTTCGGCTTCGCCGGCCAGGTGGACGGCCTGGTGCGGCGGATCGTGCGCGAACTGGCCCCCGGCGGGCGCGAGCCGGTGACGGTGATCGCCACTGGCGGGCTCGCGCCGCTGGTGCTCTCCGAGTCGGAGACCATCACCGAGCATGTGCCCGATCTCACCCTGCTCGGCCTGCGCCTCGCCTACGAGCGCAACACCCGCGACTGAGGTCCGCGAGCCTCAGGACGGCAACAGCTTCAGGCCGAGTACCCCGGCCACGATCAGCACCAGGCAGACGATCCGGCCCGTGGACGCCGGATCGCCCAGCGCGAGCATGCCCCAGACCGCGGTGCCGACGGCGCCGATGCCGACCCACACCGCGTACGCCGTGCCGACCGGGAGGTCCCGCATCGCGTAGGCGAGGCCGCCCATGCTCAGCGCGAGGGCGAGCAGAAACAACAGGCTGGGGCCGAGCTTGCTGAAGCCCTTCGACGCGCCGAGCGCGGCGGCCCACACGGTCTCCAACATCCCCGACACCACAAGCACGATCCACGACATGATTCCCGGCCTCCGCGATCACCAGAACGAACATTCATCCGATGCCGCGCCGTCTTGTCGATGCCGGGTACGACGCACTCGTCCGGGGCGGCCAACACCGCCACTTCCAAGCTAGCACCGTCGGGCCCGAAGGAACCGGCGCGCAAGGCCTTCAGCTCGCCGTCCCGGGTGGTGTCGCGCACGAGGACAGACCTGGCTCGCCGGTGCGCCAATGCGGTGAGGTAATCCGGTTCGCGTAGTGCTCAACCGGGTTCGTACGCTATGTGACCATGACCGACAACCCGGCTGCGCAACCACCGGAGCGCGCGAACAAGGACGATGACCTGCCCGAGCAGATGCGCGTGCGCCGGGAAAAGCGTGATCGGATCCTTGCCGAGGGGATCGACCCCTACCCGGTCGAGGTCGCGCGGACGCACACCCTGGCCGAGGTCCGGCAGACCCATCCCGATCTGCCCGCGGACACCGCCACCGGCACTCGAGTAGGCGTGACCGGCCGAGTGATGTTCCTGCGCAACACCGGGAAACTGTGCTTCGCGACCCTGCGTGAGGGCGACGGTACCGAGTTGCAGGCCATGCTCAGCCTGGCGCAGGTCGGCGGGGATGCCCTCACGGCGTGGAAGACCGATGTCGATCTCGGCGACCATGTGTTCGTGCGGGGCGAGGTGATCACCTCCAAGCGCGGCGAGCTCTCGGTGCTCGCCGACGGCTGGCGGCTGACCTCGAAGGCACTCCGCCCGCTCCCGGTGGCGCACAAGGACCTCGCCGAGGAGACCAGGATTCGCCAGCGCTACGTCGACCTGTTGCTGCGGCCCAAGGCGCGGGACGTGCTGCGCACCCGGTCCACCGTGCTGCGTGCGCTGCGGGACTCGTTCCAGCATCGGGGTTTCACCGAGGTGGAGACCCCGATGTTGCAGACGATGCCGGGTGGGGCGGCCGCCAGGCCGTTCGTCACCCATTCCAATGCCTTCGACCTCGATCTTTACCTGCGCATCGCTCCCGAGTTGTATCTCAAGCGTTGTGTGGTCGGCGGTATCGAGAAGGTGTTCGAGATCAACCGCAACTTCCGCAACGAGGGCAGCGACTCCTCACATTCGCCCGAGTTCGCCATGCTGGAGTACTACGAGGCGTACAGTTCCTACGACGGCATGGCGACATTGACCCGGGAGTTGGTACAGGAGGCGGCCGAAGCTGCGTTCGGTACGCAAGTGGTGACCCTTTCTGACGGGTCTTCCTACGACTTGTCCGGCGATTGGGCGAGCCTGACGATGTATGGTTCGCTATCCGATGCGCTCGGTACCGAGGTGACTCCGGACACCTCGGTGGCGGAGTTGCGTTCGTTCGCCGATGCGCATGGTCTCGAGACCGATCCGAAACTCGGCCATGGCAAGCTGGTCGAACAACTGTGGGAACACCTCGTCGGCGATCACTTGCACGCTCCCACATTCGTTCGTGATTTTCCGCTGGAGACTTCGCCACTGACCAGGCAGCACCGGAGCCAGCCGGGCATTGCCGAGAAGTGGGACCTCTACGTGCGCGGATTCGAGCTCGCCACCGGCTACTCGGAACTGGTGGATCCGGTCGTCGAGCGGCAACGGTTGACCGAGCAGGCCCGGCTGGGTGCGCAAGGCGATAGCGAGGCCATGCGGCTGGATGAGGATTTCCTGCGGGCGCTCGAGTACGGAATGCCCCCCAGCGGTGGTGTCGGAATGGGCATCGATCGGTTGCTGATGGCGCTCACCGGTCTCGGTATCCGTGAGACGATCCTGTTCCCGCTGGTCCGGCCGGAATAACCCGTAAGGCTGACAAGCCTCGGCGAGTCCGACACCTAATCCAAACGTGATTTGCGTTTAGTCGCTTCAACGGGTATTAATGTCGTAGTTGAAGGCTTCTGGCTGGGTCGCGTGGAGCGTGTGGGTACCTACTGCGATCAATCGCCAGCGCAAACAGGAGGAAACAGATGGCGCAGAAGGTGCTCGTCTCACTGGTGGACGATCTGGATGGTTCCGAGGCCGAGGAGACGGTTGAGTTCGGTCTGGATGGAGTGAGCTACCAGATCGATTTGTCCTCCGACAATGCCGAGGAACTGCGGGATGCGCTGGCGCAGTACGTAGAACACGCGCGGCGTGCCGGTGGCCGCAAGCGCACCGGCACCCGGGCGTCCGCGAAGGTGGCCGCTGCCCGGCCCGCGTCGGTCGATCGTGAGCAGAACCAGGCGATTCGGGCCTGGGCCCGCAAGAATGGTTTTCAGGTCTCGGACCGTGGTCGTATCCCGTCCGAGGTCGTGGAGGCCTACCACAAGAAGAACTGAGGCGACTCGAGTTCCGGGTCGCCGGGAATCCCCGCGGCCCGGAACATCGCCGGAACGTCGCAGTGGAACTCATCGAAAATCTTGATGGGGTCACTCACTCCCTGCCATAGGTGGCTGGTGGGCTGCCGACCGTGGCGGTGAAATCGCGGGTGAAGTGGGCTTGATCGCTGTAGCCCAGTTCGGCGGCCAATGCCGCGTAATCGATTGCCTCGGTAGCGCCGGCCCTGGCGACTCGCTGCGCCGCATCGTTCAGCCGGTAGACGCGAATAGCCCACTTCGGGCTCACGCCGACGTGGTTGTCGAAGGTCCGCTGGAGGGTGCGGACCGAGATCCCGGCCACCCCGCTCAGCCGGTCCACCCTGGTAATCGCCGGGTCCGCGGCGATCGTCTCCACCAGGCCGATCGCGCGCCGGGCCGTGGCGGTGAGCTCCGGCACCCTCGCCGAAAGCAGGGCGTCCGCGAGCCCGGCCATATCCGTGGTGTTATCGGCCGCCAGGATGGCCTCCTGGGTGCCGTCGGCGGCCGGGCCGAGTACCTCGGCGAGCCGGACCGAGGTGCCCGCGATCGTCGATACCGGCCTGCCGAGGAACGGTCGAAAGCAACCCGGCCGGAATCGCACGCCGAGAACCTGGTCCCTGCCGTGTAGCAGGTACTCGAAGTTCCCCTTTCCCGGCCCGAACACGCCCGATGCGTGCCGGCTGAACGCGGCATGCACCGAAAGATTCGGCAGCACCCGCTGCCGGTAGGGCGGCCGGCCGCGCAGGTCCCAGCGCACGATCCAGTAGTACTGCACGAACGGGTGCAGCGCCGTGCCGGGTTCGTGCCTGCTGAGCTCGAACGTCTCGCCGGCGCGCTGTTCCCGCAGTACTCCCCGCGGAACCCGATGACCTGCCACGGAGCACAGGCTAGACCGTGCCTGATCAGGCGCTGACGCCTTTTTTCAAGACCTCCGGTCGGCGCCTGTGGCGGGATAGGGCCATGTCTGAACTCGCATCCGCGATGAACGGTGCCGCCGGCGCCTTCCGTGCGGTGGTACGCGGAGTACCGACCGAACGGCTGGCCGCACCGACCCCCCGCGCACACTACGACCTGCGTGGACTGCTCAATCACCTGCTGTACTGGGCGCCCCGGCTGAGCGCGGCCGCGCGCCGGCTGCCCGCGCCGCCGCCGGACGGCGGGGAGGAGGCCGCGGACCTGGTGACCGGCGAATGGCGGGACCGGCTTGCCGGGGCGGCCGACAAGCTGGCCACGGCGCTCGGCAGCCCGCGGGCCTGGGAGGGTACGACGGAGATGAGTGCCGGAGGCGACGACGGCCGAGCATCGCGGGCCGGGGGAGCAAAGGCAGGAGGCACCCGGCTGCCCGCGTCGATGGTCGGTTCGATGGTGTTGTGCGAGCTGGTGGTGCACGGCTGGGACCTCGCGGTGGCGACCGGGCAGCCGTTCCGGTGCCCGCCGGAGGTCGCCGAGGCCGCGCTCGTGGCCGTGGGCGGGCTGGCCGAGCAGGGCAGAGCGTACGGGGTGTTCGGGGAACCGGTCGAGGTCGGCCCCGCCGCCTCCGCGCTGGAGCGCACGCTCGGTCTCACCGGGCGGCGCCCCTGACCGGTTGACCAGTGTTCAAGAAGGTGCGCCGGCCTTCGAGGTCCGGCACCGGATCCGGAAGTCCTGCACGGTGGCCGGCCCGGTCACCGTGCCGCGCATCCGGCGGGTGATCATCGAGCCCGAGCTCAGGGGAAGGCGAACCCGTCCAGGGGCGGTTTGCGCGCTCGGCACCGGCCGTCCCCGCGCACGCGAGGGCAACCCGCGCATTCGGCCCGCTCCGGCAGCAGGTAGGAGAAGCAGCAGCTCTCCCTGCTCCGGGTCCACTCCCGGTGCCCGTCCGTGGCCGCGACCGTGCACAGGGTGGACGCCGAGGTCAGCGGCGCGAACCGGGACTCGAGCACCAGCGCGGCATCGGCCACCCCGGAGCCCTCGTCGCCGCCGTCCAGCCCGGCCCACCACAGGCAGCTGTCCAGCGCGTCGGTCGCCGCCGCCCACAGCGCGCGCGGACCGAGCGGGCTGACCTCGCGGTAGGCCTGCACGAACCGGGCGGCATGCGCCGTGTAGCGCGCCCGCAGCACGGCGGCCAGCGCGCGGTCGTCGGCCACCACGGTCGCCTCCGGCAGCGCCGAGCCGGGGTCGGACGGCAGGCAGTAGAAGGACTCCCCGAGCACGGCGACGCCGTCCGGGTTCGGCCTGCCCTCGGCGGCGACCCGCAGGGTGAGCTCCTCCGGCCGGAGGGCGGGCACCCGCCGTTCGTGATGCAGGAGCAACGCGCCCACGTAGGCGGGAACCCGCAGGTACCAGGAGGCGACATAGCTGGCCGTGGTCCGCGCGGGTGCGACGCCGTGCCGCGCGGACAGCCAGGTCGCGAGGTCGGCGCGCCACCTGGTGAACAGGTACGGCGTTTCCAGCAGGTCGCAGCAGCGGCGCCAGCGCCCGTCCCCGGGCCGGCCGGTCCTGAGCTCGATCCTGGACTGCAGCTCGTCCACCCGGCGCAGGGAGTCGGCGAGGCCGCCGGCGCCGGGACACGCCTGCCCGGTGTGGCGAGCATCACGAACGACCTGCTGTACCCGCAAGCGGCACCCCCCTGCTCCATCCAGGTGATTAGGTCTGCCTTACCTTACATGGAGTCGGCGAATTCGCCAGCCGGGTACCCGATCGTGCGAACTCTGGGTCGATCGGTGTTCGCGGTCAGCGGACAGCCCCGCGCGCCGGAATCCCGTCCCGGCCCAGGTCGTTGTGCAAAGAGTCAACGGCCAGCGAAAAAGCACGAGACGGCGAGGCGGGCGGTGGTGCCGCCGCGGGGCAGCCCGGAGGGGATTCAGCCCCAGTGGTACTCCGACGTGTTCGCTTGGCTACTACAGTGGTCTTACGGTGCTGAACTCATCGTGGATGTCGGCCTCGACGGTCGGACATAGGCCGTAGGGTCGGACTTCGACGATCACGGTGAGATCGGGCCGCCGACGCAGCAGTCGAGGGAGTGGGAATGTTCGAGAGGTTCACCGACCGCGCGAGGCGGGTGGTTGTGCTGGCTCAGGAAGAGGCCAGGATGCTCAACCACAATTACATCGGCACCGAGCACATCCTGCTGGGTTTGATCCACGAGGGTGAGGGTGTCGCCGCGAAGGCGCTGGAGTCGCTGGGTATCGCCCTCGAGGGCGTGCGCCAGCAGGTCGAGGAAATCATTGGTCAGGGCCAGCAGGCGCCGAGCGGGCACATCCCGTTCACACCGCGCGCGAAGAAGGTGCTCGAGCTGTCCCTGCGGGAGGCACTGCAGCTCGGCCACAACTACATCGGCACCGAACACATCCTGCTCGGCCTCATCCGTGAGGGTGAGGGCGTGGCCGCGCAGGTGCTGGTCAAGCTGGGCGCGGACCTGAACCGGGTGCGCCAGCAGGTGCTGCAGCTGCTGTCCGGCTACCAGGGCAAGGAGCCGGCCGAGGCCGGCGGCGGCCGCGGCGAGGGCACCCCGTCCTCCTCGCTGGTGCTGGACCAGTTCGGCCGTAACCTCACCGCTTCCGCGCGGGAGGGCAAGCTCGACCCGGTCATCGGGCGCAACAAGGAGATCGAGCGGGTCATGCAGGTGCTGTCCCGCCGGACGAAGAACAACCCGGTCCTCATCGGCGAGCCCGGCGTCGGCAAGACCGCCGTGGTCGAGGGCCTGGCCCAGAACATCGTCAAGGGCGAGGTACCGGAGACGCTGAAGGACAAGCAGCTCTACACCCTCGACCTGGGCTCCCTGGTGGCGGGCTCGCGCTACCGCGGTGACTTCGAGGAGCGCCTGAAGAAGGTGCTCAAGGAGATCAAGACCCGCGGGGACATCATCCTGTTCATCGACGAGCTGCACACGCTGGTCGGTGCGGGTGCCGCCGAGGGTGCGATCGACGCGGCCTCGATCCTGAAGCCGATGCTGGCCAGGGGCGAGCTGCAGACGATCGGGGCGACCACGCTCGAGGAGTACCGCAAGTACATCGAGAAGGACGCCGCGCTGGAGCGCCGGTTCCAGCCGATCCAGGTCGGTGAGCCCTCGCTGGAGCACACCATCGAGATCCTCAAGGGCCTGCGGGACCGCTACGAGGCGCACCACCGGGTCTCCATCACCGACGGTGCCCTGGTCTCCGCCGCGACCCTGGCCGACCGGTACATCAACGACCGGTTCCTGCCGGACAAGGCGATCGACCTGATCGACGAGGCGGGCGCCAGGATGCGGATCCGCCGGATGACCGCCCCACCGGACCTGCGCGAGTTCGACGAGAAGATCGCCGACGTGCGCAGGGACAAGGAGTCCGCGATCGACGCGCAGGACTTCGAGCGGGCCGCCCGCCTGCGGGACGAGGAGAAGACCCTGCTCGGCCAGAAGTCCGAGCGGGAGAAGCAGTGGAAGGACGGCGACCTGGACGTGGTCGCCGAGGTCGACGACGAGCAGATCGCCGAGGTGCTGGCCAACTGGACCGGTATCCCGGTGTTCAAGCTGACCGAGGAGGAGACCACCCGTCTGCTCCGGATGGAGGATGAGCTGCACAAGCGGATCATCGGTCAGGACGATGCCGTCAAGTCGGTCTCCCAGGCCATCCGCCGCACCCGTGCCGGGTTGAAGGACCCGAAGCGGCCCTCGGGCTCGTTCATCTTCGCCGGCCCGTCCGGGGTGGGGAAGACGGAGCTGTCCAAGGCGCTGGCGAACTTCCTGTTCGGCGAGGACGACGCGCTCATCCAGATCGACATGGGCGAGTTCCACGACCGCTACACCGCCTCCCGGCTGTTCGGCGCGCCCCCGGGCTACGTCGGCTACGAGGAGGGCGGCCAGCTGACCGAGAAGGTGCGGCGCAAGCCGTTCTCGGTGGTGCTGTTCGACGAGATCGAGAAGGCCCACCAGGAGATCTACAACACGCTGTTGCAGGTCCTCGAGGACGGCAGGCTCACCGACGGGCAGGGCCGTACGGTCGACTTCAAGAACACGGTGCTGATCTTCACCTCCAACCTCGGGACGCAGGACATCTCCAAGTCCGTGAGCCTCGGCTTCTCTTCCGGTAGTGAGGGCGTCGCCCGCTACGAGAAGATGAAGCAGAAGGTCAACGAGGAGATGAAGAAGCACTTCCGGCCGGAGTTCCTGAACCGGATCGACGACATCATCGTCTTCCACCAGCTGACCGAGCAGCAGATCATCGACATGGTGGACCTGATGGTCACCAGGCTCGAGTCCCAGCTCAAGGCCAAGGACATGGTGCTGGAGCTGACCGACAGGGCCAAGAAGCTGCTGGCCCGCCGCGGGTTCGACCCGGTGCTGGGCGCCCGGCCGCTGCGCCGGACCATCCAGCGCGAGGTCGAGGACCAGCTGTCGGAGAAGATCCTGTTCGGCGAGGTCGAGCCGGGGCAGATCATCGTCTGCGACGTCGAGGGCTGGGACGGCGAGTCCACCAAGGACGACACCGCCTACTTCACCTTCCGCGGTGAGGCCAAGCCCACCCCGGTCCCGGACACCCCGCCGGTCGGTGTCGGCGCCGCCAGCGGCGAGGACAACACCGGCGGCGAGACCGAGCAGGAGTAACCAGGTAACCAAGCGCAAGGCGCCCACCGGTCCGCCGGTGGGCGCCTTGCGTATGCCCGAGGGGCCCTGAACGTGGCTTTCCGGACGTCAGACGTCTCAATCGTGCCGTTCGCGACATCTGACGTCTCGATCGGCACGTTCAGGGCTTTCTGGAATTGTGGTGGGGTGCGCGTAGCCATGCTCGGCCCGCTGCGGGTCCACACCGCCGATGGTGACCCGATCACCCTCGGCGGCGTCCGGCTGCGCCTGCTGCTCGCCCGGCTGGCGCTGGACGCACCCCGCCCGGTGCCCGCCACGGTGCTGGTGGCGGACCTGTGGGGGGTGGAATCGCCCGCCGACCCGGCCAACGCCTTGCAGTCCCTGGTGTCCCGGCTGCGCAAGGCACTGGCCGGGCAGGCCGAGCTGGACGCCGACGGTGGCGGCTACCTGCTCCGGATCGGGCGGGAGGACCTGGACACGCACCGGTTCGACACCCTGGCGGCGCGCGGGCGGCGGGCGTTGACGGCCGGTGACTACGCGCGGGCCGACCAGCTGCTCGGCGAGGCACTGGAGCTGTGGAGGGGGCCGCCGTTCGCGGATCTCGCCGACGCCGCGTTCGTCCAGGGACCCGCGGCCCGGCTGGCCGAGCTGCGGCTGAGCGCGCTGGAGGACCTGTTCGACGTTCGGCTGCGCCAGGGCAGGCAGGCCGAGGTTCTCGCCGACATCGGAGACGCGGTCACCGAGCATCCGCTACGGGAGCGCCTCGCCGCGCTGTACCTGCGGGCGCTGGCCCTTGCCGGCAAGCAGTCCGAGGCACTGGCCGCCTACGAGCGCATCCGTGCGGCGCTGGCGGAGGAGCTCGGCATCGACCCCTCGGCCGAGCTGGCCGAGACCCACCTCGCCGTGCTGCGAGGGGAACTCACCGCCCCGAGTCCACCCGCGCAGCCCGCCGCCGATCACCTGCCCGCGCGGCTGACCAGCTTCGTCGCGCGGGAGGAGGAGCTGTCGCAGGTCGCCGAGCGGTTGGCGAGTTCGCGCCTGCTGACCCTGATCGGCCCCGGCGGCTCCGGCAAGACCAGGCTCGCCACCGAGGTCGCCGCACGGCATCCGGCGTATCAGCACGGGCGGGTGTGGTTCGTCTCGCTGGCCGGGGTCCGGGACGGGAACGCGGTGCCGGGAGCCGTGCTCAGCGCGCTGGGCCAGGCCGAGACCCGGGCACTGGACACCACCTCCCTCGCCGCGCCGGACCAGGTGGCGCGCATCGCGGAGGCGCTCAGCCTCGGCCGGTCCCTGCTGGTGCTGGACAACTGCGAACACCTCATCGAGGCCGTCGCGCTGTTCACCCACGACCTGCTCGGCCGCTCGGACGGCGTGCGGATCCTGGCCACGAGCAGGGAACCACTGGCCATCACCGGGGAGACGCTGTACCCGGTGGGGCCACTGGAGGTGCCACCGGAACGCGCCGACCCGGCCGGTTACGGCGCGGTGCGGCTGTTCGTCGACCGGGCCCGCGCGGTACGGCCGGGGTTCGAGCTGTCCCAGGCCACCGAGGCGGTGGCGGAGATCTGCCGCCGCCTGGACGGCATGCCGCTGGCGCTGGAGCTGGCCGCCGCCCGGTTGCGGTCGATGACCGCGGCGCAGGTGGCCGGCCGCCTTGACGACCGGTTCCGGCTGCTCACCTCGGGCAGCAGGGCGGCGCTGCCGCGGCAACGCACCCTGCGCGCGGTGATCGAGTGGAGCTGGGACCTGATGGACGAGCGGGAGCGGTTACTGGGCGCGCGGCTGTCCCTGTTCTCCGGCGGCGCGAGCCTGTCCGCCGTGCAGGCCGTGTGCGCGGACGAGCGGCTCGCCGAGGAGGACGTGCTGTACGTGCTCGGTTCCCTGACCGAGAAGTCCATTGTGGAAACTTCCGGTTCGGAGGCCGGCGAGCCGCGGTACCGGATGTTGGAGACGCTGCGGGCCTACGGGGCCGAGCGGCTGGCCGAGGCAGGGGAGACCGGCACGATCGCCCGCCGGTTCGCCTGGCACTTCCTCGCCGTGGCCGAGGACGCGGACCCGAAGCTGCGGGACGCCCGGCAACTCGCGGCGATCGGCACGCTGCGCGCGGAGCACGACAATCTGCTCACCGCGTTGCGCTGGGCGGTGGACAACGAGGAGGGCGAGGTCGCGTACCGGCTGACCGCCGCGCTGGTCTGGCACTGGGTGATGCAGGGGTCCTACCGGCAACTCGGGACGTTCGGCGCGGAACTGGTGCGGCTGAGCGACCTGATCCCGGACCATGCCCGCGCCGCCTTCCGCGTGCTGCACCACCTTGCCGCCATCGCGCCGGGCTTCGACCGGGATACGGATCTGTCCCCCTTGCTGGCGGAATGTGAGCGCACCGGAGCTTTCGAACGTTACGCCTTCCTGGTCATCATGCTGCCCATGGCGGCCTTCGTCATCGGGGACGCCGAGGCGGCCGACCGCGAGCTGAACCGGGGCCTTTCCAGCGCGGACCCGTGGCAGGTCGCGGCCGCGCACTGGGCGCACGGCTTCCTGCTGGCCCATCGCGGGGACCAGGCCGGAGCCGAGCACGCCCAGCGAGCGGCGCTGGCCGGGTTCGAAGCGGTGGGGGACAAGGGCGGTGCGTCGATGACCCTGCACATGCTCGGCAGGGCACGATCCCTCGCCGGGGACCACACCAGCGCCATCGCGGCCTACCAGCGGGGCATCACCCTGGTCCGGGAGCTGTACGCCGAGGACGAGGCGTGGCAGTACACCATGCAGCTGGCGCTGGAGCGGATGCGTGCCGGTGATCTGGACGGCGCTTGGAAGGACATGCGGGAAGCCGAACGGGCCGCGCAGGCAGGCGACAACCAGCAACTGAACCTGATGCTGTTGCTGCACAAGCTCGAGCTGTCCGTGGACTCCGGCGACCTCGCGCAGGCCAGGATCCTGCTCGAACAACTGGCCCACAGCCTGGACGAGAGTTCCTTCGTCAAGGAGATCGGCCTGGAGTGGATGCGGCTGGCGGAGACACAGCTTGCGGTCGCCGAGCAGGACCAGGCGACCGCGCGCGCGAGGCTGACCGACCTGTTCGCCTCCGCACTGGGCAGGGGGGATCTGCCGAGCGTCGCCAACGGGACCGAGATGCTGGCCTGCGTGTGTGCCCTTGAGGGCGACGCCGAGCGAGCCGCCACCATGCTCGGCGTCAGCGCGGCCGTGCGTGGGGTCTTCGACCGGGGCAACCCGCGGCTGCGGCGGCTGGGTGCGGAGCTGGCGGCCGCACTCGGCGAGGCGGCCTACACCGAGGCATATGATCGTGGCGCCCGCCTGTCCACGGCGGACGCCACGACCCTGCTCAGCGAGGAGTTCGGTTTGTGATCAGGTGACTCGCCTGCGGTAGGCCCACATCGCCAGCGGGAAGAACACCGCCACGATTCCGGCCATCCAGGCCAGCATGCCGAGCATCGGTCCGGCGACTGCTCCGCCGTCCAGCAGGCCGCGCATGGTGTCGGCGGCCAGGCTGACCGGGCTCACCTCGGCCCAGGCCTGCAACCAGCCCGGCATGGTCTCCGGCATGACGAACACGTTGCTGCCGAAGGTGATCGGCATCACCAGCGCGACCATCACGCCCTGCACCGCCCCGGTCTGCTTGACCAGCATGCCGACGAAAACGGCGATCCAGCAGAAGCACAGTCCGAACAGGATGATCAGCGCCGCGGCCAGCACGGTGGAGACCGGATCGGTGTGGATCCGGAAGCCGAGAACCGCCGCGAACCCGAGCAGCACCGCGATGCCGACCAGGTACCGCAACACATCGGAGAGCACCGCGCCGACCAGCGGGGCGGACCGGGCGATCGGCATGCTGCGGAAGCGGTCGAACACCCCCTTGTTCACGTCGGTGTTCAGGGACACCCCAGCGGAAAGGCTGGCGAACAGGGCGTTCTGCACCATCAGCCCCGGCACCAGGAACTGCATGTAGGAGTCCGTGCTGCCGGAGATCGCGCCGCCGAACAGGTACACGAACATCACCAGGAACAGGATCGGCTGGAGGGTGACGTCGATCAGCTGCTCCGGGTTCTTCCTGATCTTGATCGCGCCCCGCCATGCCAGCGAGATCCCGTGCCGCAGTGCCCTTGCCGGGCCGATGTACGCCGGCGGCGCGCCCGCTGCCATCGTGCTCATGCCATGCTCCCTTCCAGGTCGGCCCGCGCGGACTCGGCCCGGGAACCGGTCAGGGCGAGGAACACCTCGTCCAGGCTGGGCAGCCGCAGCGCCAGCTCGTCCGCGGTGATACCCACCTCGTCCAGCCGTCGCACCAGCGCGGCCAGCAGAGCCGGGTTGTCCACCGGCGCGGTGAGCAGCCCGGCGTCGGCGTCCCTGGCCGGCCGCGCCCCGGTCAGCTCGGTGACGATGCGCTCCACCGCCTCCAGGTCGCCGCGCACGGACGGCCGTACCTGCATGGTCTGCCCGCCGACCCGGCGCTTGAGCTCGTCCGGCCTGCCATCGGCGACCACCCGGCCGTGGTCGAACACGGTGATCCGATCGGCGAGCTGGTCGGCCTCCTCCAGGTACTGCGTGGTCAGCAGCACCGTGACCCCGTCCTCGACCAGCCGGCGGACCACCTCCCACACCTCGTTGCGGGCATGCGGGTCCAGCCCGGTCGTCGGTTCGTCCAGGCAGAGCACCCGTGGCCTGCCGACCAGGCTCGCCGCGAGGTCGATCCGGCGCCGCATGCCGCCGGAGTAGGTACGGACCGGGCGGGAACCCGCGTCGGTCAGCTCGAATCGCTCCAGCAACTCGGCGGCGCGGGTCCGCGCCGCCGCCCTGGAGAAGTCCAACAGCCTGGCCAGCAGCCGCAGGTTCTCCGCGCCGGTGAGGTCCTCGTCGACCGAGGCGTACTGCCCGGTTAGTCCGATCAGCCCGCGGACGCTGACCGGATCGCGCTGCACGTCGTAGCCGCCGACCGTGGCCCGGCCGGCGTCCGGTTTCAGCAAGGTGGCCAGAATCCGGACCGCGGTGGTCTTTCCCGCGCCGTTCGGCCCGAGCACACCGACCACCTTGCCGGTCGGCACCTCGAGATCCACCCCGGCCAGCGCGGTGGTCTCCCCGAACCTCTTCACCAGGCCCTCGGCCTGGATCGCGTTCGTCATGGGTCCTCCCTCCTGTCTGCCCCAAGCTTGCGCCCACTCGCTGGCAGCCACCGCACAGCGCGCTGGCATGTCGCTGGTGGCGGGGGTTCCGGCAGACTGGCGGCGTGCTCGATTCGGCGCGGACCACTCCGCGAACACGTGTTGTCACGGTGTTGCTACTTCTCGCCGCCTCCCCGCTCGTGATGCTGGCCGGATTCCGCGTGCTCGGGGTGGACGGCGGTAAGCACACCGCGTCCGCGCTGGCGTTGCTGCCCTATGCGGCGCTCGCCGGGTTCGTGCTCGGCGGGCTCGCGCTGCTGCTGCGCCGCTGGTGGACCGGTGCTGTCGTGCTGGCTCTCGCGGCCGGGCTGCTGGTGTCGCTGCTGCCGAGGCTGACTCCCGCCGCGCAACCGGTGGCCGCCGGACCCACACTGCGGGTGCTCGCGGTGAACCTGTACTACGGGCACGCGGACGCCGAGCGACTGGTCGAGCTGGTACGTGCGCACGAGGTCGATGTGCTCAACCTGCTCGAGCTGACCCCGGAAGCGGTGCCCCGGCTCGCCGAGGCCGGACTGTTCACGCCGCTGCCGTACCGGGTGCTGCGGCCTGGGCGGTCCGGCGCCGGCTCGGGGCTGGTTTCCCGGCACCCGTTGCGGCGGTTGGGACTGGCCCGGCCCGCCCTGCTGGCCCAGCCCAGCGCGCGGGTGAGCCTGCCGGGTGGCCGTGGGGTCGAGGTGGTCGCGGTGCACCCGGTGCCGCCGACGTACTCCTACCCGGACTGGCGGGACGCGCTGGCCGGGCTGCCCGCCACCGATCCGCGCGGCACGGCCCGGATACTGGCCGGTGACTTCAACGCCACGTTGGACCACGCCGCGTTTCGCCGGGTGCTCGGCGAGGGCTACCGGGACGCGGGGGAGGAGACCGGTTCCGGTCTCACCCCGACCTGGCCGGAAGGTCTCTTCCCGCCGCCGGTGACCATCGACCACGTCCTGGTGGACCAGCGGCTGGCCGTGCGCGACTACCGGGTGTTCGACGTGCCAGGCACCGACCACGACGCGGTGTACGCGCGGCTGCAACTACCGGCCTGATCGGCCGCAGGCCGGGTAACCTCGCCGGGTGCTCGATCCGCTTTCCCGGCCACCGCCGCAGTTGCCCGCCATGCTGCGGGCGCTGGCCGACCACGAGGTCGGCTGGGTGCTGGCAGGCTGTTCGTGAACTGGACTGAGCGGCTTGAGGTAAGTGCCGCGTTCAGCGCAGCAGCTCGGCTATGCGGGACAGCGCGTCCAGCGCCGGCAACGGAAGTTCGATACCCCGCCCGTGCCGCACCTCGGGCTCGCGGGGGTTGATCCGGATCAGCGCGCCGGTGCCCGCGCTGGCCAGCTCGGCCTGCCTGCGCACGGTCGGCACCGCGGTACCCGCGCCGAGTTCGAGCACCACGGCCGCCCGGTGGTCGCGCCGCCATTCCTGTAACCGGTCGAGTTGCCGCTGGCTGCGTTGCCCCAGCCAGTCGTAGTCACCGAACATCAGGATGTTCGGCCGGGCGAGGCCGCCGCACTCGGGGCAGGCCGGCAGTGGGCGCCGCGCCCGCATACTGGCCTCGTCCACCTCGACCTCGACGTCGCCGGCGGGCCAGATCTCCTCCCGGCACCGTTCCAGGCATTGCAGGTGGTGAATCGACCCGTGTACTTCGGCCACCCGGTCCGCGGGAAATCCCGCCCGCTGAAACTGACCGTCCACATTGGAGGTGAATACCCATGCTCCGCCCGCGGTGCGCGCGCCCCATTCGCGCAGCAGGTGGAAACCGTGGTGTGGCACGGTTTCCCGGTAAAGCCCGAGGCGGTGCCCGTAGAAACCCCACGCCAGCTCCGGATCGGAGGCGAAATGGTCCGGATCGGCCAGCTCGACGAAACTGATGCCCAGCCGCGCGTAGGGCGGGTACGCCCGCCAGAACCCCTCGTCCCCGCGGAAGTCCGGCAGGCCGGAGTCGACGCCCATCCCCGCGCCCGCGCACACCAGCAGCGCGTCGGCGCCCGCGATCAGCTCGGCGGCGCGGGCGAGTTCGGCCTCGCTCACGGGGTTTCCGGTGCCTGCTTCGGCTCGCTGCGTACCGCCACCTCGAACTCGAGCAGGCCGGAGCCGGTGCCCACCGGCTTGCCGTGCCCGCCGTGCGCCTCCTTGGCCGGTCCCGCCATCCAGGCCTGGAAGTGTTCCTCGGTCTCCCAGCGGGTGTAGGCGAAGTAGCGGGTTTCCCCCGCGACCGGGCGGAGCAGTTCGAACCCGAGGAAACCGGGCTCGGCGTCCAGCGCGCTCATCCGCGCCGCGAAGCGCTTCTCCAGCTCCGGCCCGGCCCCCTCGGGCACCTCGATAGCGTTGATCTTCACCACAGCCATGCGGTCAGGGTACGGCAGAGACGCTGCTCGGAGCTTGCGCCTGAACTGGACTTGGCCACCCGAACGAGTGGGGAACGCGCGCGGCGTAGCCCACGAGCGGGGAGGCGGGGCGTCTCACCTGCGGACGAGACGAGTGTGGTCCAGTCTGAGCCCCGCCGAGTCGATCGTGTCGCGCGTTTAGGAACAGGGACTCAGCCACCCAAGGATCCGGGAAACAACCGCGCCCTTCGCGGGATCCCGGTACCGCGGAACCAGGCAGCGAAGAACGCGTCCAGCTCCTGGCCCGAGATCTCGGTGACGAACCGTTCGAACTCCGGCCAGCTCGCGTTGCCTTCGCGGTGCTCGGCCGCCCATTCCGGGAGCACCCTCGCGAAGGCCTCCTCGCCGATCTTCCTGCGTAACGCGTGGATCGCCAGTGGGCCCTTGTCGTAGACGCCCTCGAACTCGTTGCCCGCTCCCATCTCGTGCAGCTTGGGCGACCAGAACTCGTCGTCGTTCCTGGTGCGCTCGACGATCCGGTGGAACCGGGCGTCCAGGTCCTCGCCCCGCTGCTCCTCGAGCCACAGCCACTGGGCGTAGCTGGCGAGGCATTCGTTGAGGCAGATGTCCGACCAGGACCGCACCGAAACCGAGTTGCCGTACCACTGGTGGGCAAGCTCGTGCACCACGGTCTCCAGGTCGGCCCACTCGGCGTAGACCGGCCTGCCCTGGGTCTCCAGCGAGAACCCGATCCGCTCGTCCAGGTAGATCCCGCCCGCCGCGCGCTGCGGGTACGGCCCGAACTTCCCGGCAAGGAAGCCGATGACCTCGCCGGTGCGCCGGCCGAGGTCCCGCTGCTCCTCGGCACCCGGCGCGTAGGCGTCCAGCACCGGGGTGCCGTCGGCCAGGTCGCGGCGCTCGAGGGTGAACCGGCCGATCGCCAGGGTGGTGAGGTAGCTCGCCACCGGGGTCCGCTCCTCCCAGGTCGTGGTGGTCCAGCCGTCCGCCGTGCGGGCACCGATCTCCCTGCCGATCGACACCGCGGTCCAGCCCTCCGGCACGGTGGCCTCCAGGCGGAAGGTGGCTTTGTCCCGCGGGGTCTCGTTGACCGGGTACCAGTACGCGGCGGAGTGTGGCTGGCCGAGTACGAACGCTTCGCCCGTTCCGGTGCGTTGCCAGCCGTTCGCGCCCAGCTGGCCCTCGCCTGCGGCCCGGGGTGCGCCGCCGTAGCGGATGCGCGCCTGGAAGGTCTCGGCTTCGGCGAGCGCCCGTGCCGGGCTGATCACCAGCTCGAACTCGCCCTCCCTGCGGAACTCCGCCGGCCGGCCGTTCACCCGCACCGACTCCACTTCGAACCCGCGCAGGTCGAGGTTGAACCGGCTGAGGTCCTTGGTCGCCGTCGCGGTGAGCACCGTGTCGCCGCGCAGCCGGTTGGCCGCGGGCTCGTAGCGGACCGAGACCTCGTAACCGAGGGCGTCGTAACCGCCGTTGCCATCGGCGGGGTAGTAGGGATCACCGGCGCCGGCGGCTCCGGGCGCCGGATCGGTACCGGTCTGCCGGGCGGGCGGCGCGGGCTCGCTCCCCGTGCACGCCACTAGGGTGCAGGTCAGACCGCACAGCAGCAGGGTTCGTATGCGGCCGTTGAGCATGGACGGAGCTTAGGTGGACAGGCGTGAGGACGTGGTTGAGTTCGGTGGCACCGGTCAGCCGATCGTGTTGCTGCACGGGCTGATGGGCCGGGCACGTACCTGGTGGTCGGTGGCGCGCTGGCTCACCGCGTACGGGCGGGTCCTCGGGCTGGACGCGCGCGGGCACGGGCGGTTGCGCCGGCCGGGTAGCTGGCGGACCGAGGAGTTCGTGGCCGATGTCGCCGAGGTGATCGGTGAGCTGGACGCCGGGCCCGCGGTGGTGATCGGGCACTCGATGGGCGGGCTGCACGCGTGGGTGCTCGCCGCGACCCATCCGGCGCTGGTGCGGGGGATCGTGGTCGAGGACATGGCTCCGGACCAGCGGGGGCGGACCGTCGATGCCTGGCGCGGTTACTTCGAGTCCTGGCCGGTGCCGTTCCAGTCCCTCGCGCATGTGCGGGAGTTCTTCGGCAGCACCGGGGACTACTTCGCGGAGTGCGTGGTCGAGCGGGCCGACGGTTATCACCTGATGGCCGATCTGGAGAACCTGTACCGGATCGCGGCCGAGTGGGGCCGCCGCGACTATTGGTCCTATGTGGATGGTGTCAAGTGTCCGGCGCTGGTGGTCGAGGCGGGGAACACCGCCATGCCCACCGGCCAGCAGACGGAGCTCGCCGCCCGCATTCCCGGCGGTGCCCGGCACGTACGCGTGGATGGTGCCGGGCACGTCGTGCACGATGACGCGCCCCACGAGTACCGCGGCGCCGTCGAGGCCTTCCTCTCCCACCTGCTCCACCGCTAGTTGGCGAGCAGGGGTTTCCAGTCCGGTGGGTGCAGGGTGGTGACGCGGGTGCCCGCGGTCTCGGTGAGTACGGCGGCGGCGCGGGCGGCCTCGCTGCCGGTTCCCGGGGCGGCCGTGGTGGTGAGCAGCGGCCAGAGATCGGCGCCGAGCAGGCCCCGCTCGTCGGCATGCGCACCCGCGTGGCAGGTGTGCCGGGCCACCCCGGCGGAACGGGCGAGTCGGTCCACGGCGGCGCCGGTCGCGGGCCCGAACACCCCGTCGGTGGGCACGTCACGCGCGCCCCGGGCCCGCAGCAGGTGCTGCGCCGCCAGCACCGGCCTTCCGGTGTCGCCGGGCTTGAGCAGCGGCCACTCAGGCGGATCGAGCACCGGCACGTCCAGCTCGTCGGCGACCGCCCCGCGTAGCTCGGGCAGCCTGGCGTAGAGGACGTCGCCAGGACACTGCGTGGAGTTGAAGTCGCGGTGACCCTTGATGTTCGCCGTGGACACCCCGTACTGGTCCGCCATGTAGGCCACCAGTTCGACCAGCGAGTCCCACAACGCCTGCGGGACGTCCACATCGACGTAGAGCCCCTCGTTCTCGATGCCGATGACCTCGCTGTTGTGCCCGCCGACGTTGGCGCCCTGCACGTGCCGGGCGCCGCCGCGCAGGATCTCCAGGCTGCGGTGCCTGCCCTCCGTGATGTAGCCGCCCCGGCTGTTGGTGAACTGCTGGCCGCTGTCGATCCAGCCGCGGGTGTCCATGTGGAAGTTCTGGATCGACCGCGACATCCAGAACGCCCGTTCCCTCGAGAAGTCGTCGGTGTTGCCGGGATCCACGGTGTGGTGCACCACGATGTAGGTCGGCCGGTGGTTCTCCACGGTGACCGGCCAGCGTGGCGGCCTGGCCTCCCAGTCATCGGTGCTGTAGATCAGTGGGGCGGGATAGCGGCCCCGCACCGCGGCGGCCGAGTGCCCCGGCAACCCGGCCAGCGCGGTGGCGGCGGTCAGCGTCAGCCCGCCCTTGAACAGGGACCTGCGGTCGAAACCGGGCCGGTCAGCCATGGCGATCTCCCTCGACAAGGGGCGAGCCGCATGCGGAGAGCCACCCGCCCAGATCGGCTTTATGAGGTTATGCGCAGATATTCATCAGCAGGGATGCACGCATGGACGGTAGCCCGAGGACACGCTCGGGACAACAGTTCACCAACTACGAGTGGAGCCGGTCAGTACTCACCCGGTAGGGCGAAGCGACCGTCCGGGGTCTGCTCGACCAGGCCGTCGACCAGCAGCGAGTCCAGGCACCGGTCCCGCTGGCCCGCCTTGGACCACACCAGGTCCAGCCGCTCCTTCGGCACCGGCTCCGCGGTGCCACGCAGCACGTCCAGCAGTAGCCCACGCACCTGGCGGTCGGTGCCCGCGAAGCGCTGCACCGGCTTGGCCGGACCGGTGTACGCGGGCCTGCCCGCGTGCTGCCAGGCGCAGTCCGCGTGCAACGGGCAGTCGGCGCAGCGGGGGCCACGGGCCACGCAGACCAGCGCGCCGAGCTCCATCAGGGCGGCGGAGAAGCTCGCCGCCGGTGCGTCCCGATCCGGCAGCAGTTCCTCCACGTCGGCGAGGTCCCTGGTGTTGGATGCCGGGCCCGCGTCACCCGCGCCGTGCACCGCCCTGGCGACCACCCGCCGGACGTTGGTGTCCACCACCGGCGCCCGCTTGCCGTAGCCGAAGGCGGCCACCGCGCGGGCGGTGTACACGCCGATCCCCGGCAGGGCCAGCAAGGTGTCGACGTCGGAGGGGACCACGTCCCCGTGGTCCCGGGCGATCACCTCGGCCGCGGCATGCAACCGCAGCGCGCGGCGCGGGTAGCCGAGCTTGCCCCAGGCACGCAGTACCTCGCCCTGCGCGGCGGCGGCCAGCGCGGAGGGGCGCGGCCAGCGCTCCAGCCACTCCTCCCACACCGGACGCACCCGCGCCACCGGGGTCTGCTGCAGCATGATCTCGCTGACCAGCACACCCCATGGTGTGCACTCCGCACGTCGCCACGGCAGGTCGCGACCCTGCTCGGCGAACCAGTCGATCAGGATGTCGGGGTCGATGGCCACCCGATCAGGGTAGGAGAGCGGGCGGGCGCTCCTCGCGTCAGGTGGCCTCGGTCAGCTTCCCGGTGTGCACGTCGTACACGAACCCGCGAACCAGGTCGGTATGCGGAACGAACGGGCTGCGCCGAACCCGCTCCACCGACTGCCGCACGCTGTCGTTGACGTCCCGGAACGCCTCGACCGCCCACGGTGGGCGCAGCCCGGTGGCGTCCTCCAGCTCGTCCTTGAAGCCGTCCTCGGTGACCAGGTTCAGCCCGCAGTCGGTGTGCTGCACGATGAGCACCTCGCGGGTGCCGAGCTTGCGCTGGCTGAGCGCGAGTGAGCGGATCATGTCGTCGGTGACCACACCCCCCGCGTTGCGCAGTACGTGCGACTCGCCCTGCAGAAGGCCGAAGATCTCGAACACCCTGATCCGGGCGTCCATGCAGGTCAGGATCGCGATGTGGAGTGAGGGCTGCGGAGTCGAACGGTCACCGGGTACGGCGTTGCCGAACTCGGCGTTGCGGCTGAGCAGTTCGTCGATCGCGGTCATGGCCACCTTCCGGTAGTCAGCTTCGATCACCTATTGGACCCGCGATCCACCAACCGGGCAACGCGGATGCCGCGAACATCACGGCGTGCGCGATCCTCACGGGCCGAACCAGAATTCCTCGGCGGTCCGCGGCGGCGCCGAGGTGGTGCCGAGACGCAGTTCGGTCGGCAGCGTGATGACCCTCGGGTTGACGTGGTCGTGCGCCGCGAGCAGTAACTGGCCCGCCGAGCGCCCCTTCTCCAGCACTGGTTGGTGCACTGTGGTCAACCCGGCGCGGGTGGCCTCGGCGATGCCGTCGAACCCGGTCACGGTGAGATCGGCAGGCACCCGCAGGTCCCGCCGTCCCGCCTCGGCCAGCGCCCCCAGCGCGAGGATGTCCGAGGTGCAGATCAGCGCCGTGACCTGCGGATGCGTATCGAGTAACTGGCGGGCGGCCGAGGCGCCGTCGTCCACGGTGTGCTCGAACCGTTCCACCACCGGAACCGTGGACCAGTCCACGCCGGCCGCCTGGAAGGTCTCGGCGAGCGCGGCCAGCCTGGTCCGCTGCACGTGGAAGTGCGCGTCGCACTGCCGTTCCCGGGAGACGAAGCCGTCGTTGCGATCCCGGGCCAGCCGCATGCACAGCACGCCGATCTGGCGGTGGCCCAGTTCGACAAGGTGGTTCGCCAGCCCGGTGATCGCGCTAGCGTCGTCCGGCCCGACGCGGTCGACCCCTTCGATGCGTGGCTGGTCGATGATCACCGTGGGCACCGGCCGGGACAGCACCGCGGCCAGGTGCGGGTCGTCGTCGGGGACGGAGTAGACGACGAACCCGTCCACCCCGGCCCTGTGCACGGCGGCGACCTCCTCCCGGCCGGGGCTCGCCGGCACCAGGTGCAGGCCGACGCCCGCGTCCTCGCAGGCCAGCGCCAGTCCCTCCAGCACGCCGACGGCGGCCGGGTCGCGGAAGGCGTAGGAGAGGTTCTCGGTGAGTAACAGGCCGACCGCCCCCGCCTTGCGGGTGCGCAGCGACCTGGCGACCGGGTCCGGTCCCGGGTACCCGAGCCTGCGCGCGGTTTCCAGCACACGGCGGCGCAGTTCGGGGGAGAGCTGGTCGGGCCGGTTGTAGGCGTTCGACACGGTGGTTCTGGACACGCCCAGCTCAGCGGCGAGCGACGCCAGCGTCGCCTGGCGCCTGGTTCGAATAGGCCGGCCCATGAACAAACCGTAACGGTTCAGAACTCATTGCAGAAGCCGCACCCGACGATGGTCGGCATTGATCACATTCCGCACACCGGGACACGGGCGGGCAGGGCGCGGTCCACCCGATGGGGTAAAGTGAATTCGACAACGGTTTCCATTAGCTACCCGTCGTGCCCCGAACCGCCCAGGAGTGCCCACCTATGACGATCCGACGCACCGGCCGCCTGCTCGGCGCCACCTCAGCCATCGCGGCCCTCGTGCTGGGACTTTCCGGCTGCGGGGGCGGAACCGATTCCGCCGAGAGCGGCAAGATAGCGGTGGTCGCCTCGACCAACGTGTGGGCGAGCGTGGTCACCGCGGTGGGCGGCGAGCACGTCTCGGTCACCTCGGTGATCGACGACCCGGCGGCCGATCCGCATGCCTACCAGGCGACCGCGGAGGATGCCGCGGACGTGCAGGACGCCGATCTCGTGCTCTACAACGGCGGCGGATACGACGAGTTCTTCACCCAGATGGCAGGTCAGGCCCCGGACGTCCGCGAGCTGGTCGCCTTCGACATCTCCGGCAAGGCCGGTGCGGAAGAGCACGGGGAAGAGCACTCGGAAGAGCACGGGGAGGAGCGGGGGGAAGAGCACGCGGAGCACGAGGAACCCGGCGAGCATCAGGACCACGGTGACGAGCACGGCCACGCCGGGGTGAACGAGCACGTCTGGTACGACCTCGCCACCGTGGGCAAGGTGGCCGACCAGGTCGCCACCCAACTCGGCGAGCTGCGCCCGGAGCAGCAGGCGACCTTCACCGGGAACGCCGCCGCCTTCCATGCCGAGCTGGACACGTTGTCCGGCCAGGTGGAAAGCCTCGCCACCGAGCAGCCGGGCGCCGAGGTGCTCGCCACCGCGCCGGTGGCGGACTACCTGCTGGAGGCCGCGGGGGCCACCGACGTGACCCCCGAGGACTTCCTCGAGGCCGTGGAGAGCGAGACGGATGTGCCGGTCGCCGCGCAGGAGCGGATGAACCGGCTGGTCTCCGGCGGGACCGTACGGGCCGTGGTGCACAACGTGCAGACCGAGAGCCCGGCCACCGAGCGGGTGGTGGCCGCGGCCGGTGAAGCCGGGGTGCCGGTGGTGGACGTGACCGAGACACTGCCGGAAGGGCAGAAGGGCTACATTGCGTGGATGGGCGAACAGGTCTCCGCACTGTCCGCGGCGCTGGGTACGCCATGACCCCGCCGGCCATCGAGGTCACCGGGGCCCGGCTCGCCTTCGGCCCCCGCACCCTGTGGTCCGGGCTCGATCTGGTGGTCGAGCCGGGTGAGTTCGTGGCCGTGCTGGGACCGAACGGCTCCGGTAAGACCAGCCTGCTGCGCGTGCTGCTCGGCCTCCAGCCGCTCACCGAGGGCTCGGTGCGGCTGGCCGGTCGTCCGCCCGGCCGGGCCAACCACCGGGTGGGCTACATCCCGCAGCAACGGGTGCTGGACGAGGGCCTCGCGCTGCGCGGCACCGACCTGGTCGGGCTCGGCCTGGACGGGCACCGCTGGGGGCCGGGGCTGCTGGGCATGGCGCGCCGGCGCCGCCGGGTCGCCGAGGCGCTCGACGCGGTCGGCGCGCAGTCCTACGCCAAGGCACCGGTCGGCACCCTCTCCGGCGGCGAGCAGCAGCGGCTGCGGGTCGCGCAGTCCCTCGTCGGCGACCCGGAGGTGCTGTTCTGCGACGAGCCGCTGCTGTCCCTGGACATCGCGCATCAGCGCGCGGTGAGCGAGCTGATCGACGCGCGCCGGCGGTCCGCGAACACGGCGGTGCTGTTCGTCACGCACGAGATCAACCCAATTTTGTCCTATGTGGACAAGGTGTTGTACCTGGTGAACGGCGCCTTCCGGATCGGTGCTCCGGACGAGGTGATGAACTCCACGGTGCTCTCCGAGCTGTATGCCACCCGGGTCGAGGTGTTCCGGGTCGGCGGCCAGATCCATGTCGCCGGTGCGCAGAGCGCGCTGTGCGAGGACGAACCGCATCACGTGGACGAACGCGCGTCCTGAACTGGCGAGCTGAATGAGCGAGCATGGATAAGTTCTTCGACCTCGAGCTGACCGCGCGACTGCTCGGCCTGGACTTCGTGCAGACGGCGCTGCTGGCCGCCGCGGTACTCGGCCTGGTCGCCGGCGTACTGGGCCCGCTGATCGTGCTGCGCAGGATGGCCTTCGCCGTGCACGGCACCGCCGAACTGGCGTTCACCGGCGCGGCGGCCGCGCTGCTGATCGGCGTCGGGGTGCAGTACGGCGCGCTGGTGGGCGCGGTGGTGGCCGCCGTGCTGTTCGGGGTGTTCGGCGGCCGGGAGTCCGATCGCGACTCGGTGATCGGGGTGATCCTCTCCTTCGGGCTCGGCGTCGGCGTGCTGCTGCTGTGGTACGTGCCGGAGCGCACCTCGAACCGGCTGGGCATCCTGGTGGGGCAGATCGTGGCGATCGACACGACCGACTTCACCCTGCTGGTCATCGCGGGCGCGGTCGTGCTGCTCGTGCTCGCGCTGATCTACCGGCCGTTGCTGTTCGCCAGTGTGGACCCCGGGGTCGCGATGGCCCGTGGGGTGCCGGTGCGCCTGCTCTCCCCGGTGTTCGCGGTGCTGGTGGGCGTATCCACCTCGCTCGGCGTGCAGATCGTCGGTGCGCTGCTGGTGGTCGCGCTGATGGTCACCCCGGCGGCGGCTGCGGCCAGGGTGACCGCGAGCCCGTGGCGGGCCACCCTGCTCGCGGTGCTCTTCGCCGAGGTCGCCGCAGTCGGCGGGATCGTGCTCTCGCTGGCGCCCGGCGCACCGGTGAGTTTCTTCGTCACCGCGATCTCGTTCGTCATCTACCTGGTCTGCCGGGTGATCTCGCATCGCCGCGCCCGCGCGGCCAGGGGTCGTACCGAGGTCAGCGAACCGGACGCGCGGCCATCGCCGCCCGCACCCGTTCGATGAAGGCGTCGTCCAGATACGGCAACCAGCCGCCGGCCACCGCGCGTTCCACGCTCTGCACGACGACGACCTCGGCGTCGACGAACTCCTGGACCACCGCGTCGAGGTGCTCGCTCATCGAAGGGTAGGCCAGCATCGTGAGATCGCTGAAGGCCGCGGGCAGGTAGCTGGACGAGGTGTTGACGAACGAGTCGCCGAAGATCAGCGTCGGTTTCTCCACCATGCCGGGCAGCGGAGCCCGCTTCGTGCGCACCGGAGTGTCGGTGTCCGGAATGTACGGGCCGTGGATGTTGGTCCGGCCGTCCGGTCGCAACTCGTAGCGCATGTTGGTCTTCTCTTCCCGCCTGCCGAGCACGGTCGGCAGGTCGGATGGCGCGGTGTAGGTGCCATCGGGCCGCGTCACCCATCCATCGGTGATGCCGGGGCGGATGGCCTCGGCGAGGCTACGGGTCAGCACGATCGACCCCTCGTCCCGCCAGTGCGTGTCGTTCGAAGCGTAGGCCGGCCGCCCGATCCGCTCCGCGGCCGAGGCCAGCGGCGGGCGCAGGTCGAGCGCGCGGCCCCGGCCGGTGAGCAGCCGCCAGAAGTCTCCTGCCACCGCTCGGGAGCACTCGCGGTACGGATACCGTTCCGGCAGATGCTGCGGCACCATCGTCGTCTTGTCCGGTGCGATGACGAACACGAACTGCCGCCCCGATGCCTCCACCGCTCGGCGCAGCTCGGTCATTCCGTGCACCGTCTCCCGCACCGGCCGTGCCGGTTCGCACTTCGCTTCCGAGTCGAGGCTGAGGTACAGCCACCCGTCCGTGCCCTCGACCACACGCCAGCCGCCACGCTCCCCGGTACCGGGGTCGGGCTGGTCGGTTTCCGGTTCGGGACGGGTTTCGCCGGGAAGCGGTCCCGCCGGCGGGCCGCCGCCCTGGTCCAGTGGGGCGGGTTCGCCGAAGACGGCTCTGCTGATGTCGTCCGCGGCCTGGATGGCCGTCGCGCGGAACACCAACTGGTCGGTGGCCCATCCCGGCAGGCCGGTGAACACGCCCCAGCCCTCGCTGATGCCGGGTAAGCCGGCCAGCGGGTGGTTCTCGATCTCCGAAGGCCGCCCGCCCAGCACCCACAGCATGGTCGGGGTCACGAAGAAGACCAGGGCGGACAGCAGTGCGGTGAGCTGCCGCCCACCGTGCCGCGGGCGGTGCAGCGCGTGCTCCCGTGGCAGCCACGCCTCGTGCACCGCGGGCAGCTCGCCTCGTTCCTCCACCACGTCCACACCGTAGAGGACGCCGTGGCCGGAATCAGCGGGAATCAGGGCAACAGCAGCAGGAGGTACAGCACACCACCGGCGGCGCCGAGCAGCCCGCCCGCCGTACCGAGCCAGCCGGAGTGCAGCCGGAACGCGGGCCGCAGCAGGCGCTCGTACTCGCCCGCGGGCAGCGCGCGCAGCCGTCGCTCGACCGTGCCCGCGACGTCGATCGCCTCGGTGAGGTAGCCCTCGGCATGCCGCGCGATGTCCGGCAGCTTGTGCGCAACCCGCCGCGCGGCCGCCCGCTTCATCTCCCGCAGCCGCTCCCCGCCGACTGTCAGCGCGACCACCGCGCGCTGCTCGCGGACCGCCGTGGCCACCGTGCGCTGGATCATCGCCAGCAGCCGGTCGGAGGGCGGGCCGCGCAGGACGGCCTCGATCAGGGTGGGCACGGTCAGCACCTCGCGGGCCACCAGCTCGCCGTACCGGCGGGGCACCTCGCCCCGCTCCCGCCTGGGCGCCACGGCCAGCCCGAGTGCGGGCACGGCGGCGACCACCCCGATCAGCACGGCGAAGGCGAGCAGCAGCAACGGCTGCCCGGTGGCCGCCAGCACGACGGCCTGCACGACCCCCAGCAGCAGGCCGAGCAGCAGGCCGAACCGGGCAAGGAACACGGTGTCCGCCCGCGTGGTCGAGCGGACCAGGTGGACCAGCAGGGCCCGGTCCCGGCTCAGCCGGTCCACCGCGAGCTGCCGCGCGTCCAGCACGGACTCGCCTGCCGTGGCCAGTTCGGCGAGCAGCCTGCGGACCAGGTCCGGTGCCGAGGCCTGCAACTGTTTGATCGTCAGCTCCTGCGCCATCGCGGGCAGCGCCTCCCACAGCCGCGGGTGGTACTCCTCGAGCACATCCCTCGCGATGTCGTCGATCGCGCGCAGCAGCGGCTGCTCGACCTCCCTGGTGAGCCGGTCGGGGTCGATGCCGGCGACAACCTCGCCTGGGGTGCGCAGGCCGGTGGTCACCGCCTCGCCGACCCGGGCCGCCACCCGGCCCGCATGCCGGGGTACGACGCCCTGCCAGCCAAGCGGCGGCCGGGTGCCGAGCGGTTCCAGCGGGCGCAGCAGGAGCCCCACGGCCAGCCGCGCGGCCAGGTAGCCGATGATCGCGCCGAGCGGCGGGAGCACGGCGTAGGCCGCCCAGTGCCGCGCGAGCTCGTCGAGGACGGCATCCATTCGCACCTCCTCACCCGCTCGGCTTTGGCCGCACAGTAACGCAGACCTAGTGCAGGAGCAGGAGCACCTGCAGCTCACCGACCAGGCCGCCGATGATCGCGCCCACCGCGATGAGCTTCCACTCGTCCTGCCGGAAGGCCGGGCGCAGCAGCCCCTCGAACTCCACCGGGGTGAGCTGCCGCATCCGGTCCACAATGGTGTTGCGCACATCGAGTGCGTTCACCGCGTACTCCTCGGCGTGCCGGATGGTCAGCGGGACCCGCTCGGCGGCCTTCTTCGCCGCGGCCCGCTTCATCTCCTGGAACCGGCGCGAGCCGACCGCGGCCGCCACCACCGGTTTCACCACGCTCGCCTGCTGGTCGACGGTGCGCTGCACCTCCCGCTGGATCAGCCCGAACAGCCGGTCCGACTTCGGGCCGCGCAGGATGGCCTCCAGCAGGTTCGGGATGGTGATGATCTCCGAGGCGATCATGTCGCCGTAGTCGGCTGCCACCTGGTGCCTGCGCCGCTGGAACACCCCCTGCCAGGTGTAGACGCCGAAGAACCGTTTCGGCTCCCGTGGCAGGAAGATCATTTTCAGCGCGAGCCAGTCGGTGAACCAGCCGATCAGCACCCCGAACACCGGCAGCACCAGCGGGGAGCGGGTGAGTGCCCACACCGCCAGTTGCACGATGCCGAGGGCGAACCCGAACCCGATGCCGGAGCGGGCGATGAACCGCATCTCCGGGCGGGAGATGTCCTTGATCAGCCGGTTCAGCAGCGCCTTGTCCCGGACCAGGTTGGTCACGACCATATGCTTGAGGTCGAGCACGTCGTCGATGTTGTACGAGATCTCGCGCATGATCTTGGCGATGGCCCGCGGCGCCTCCGCCTGTACCCGGTGCAGCAGCATCCGCTGGGCTCGTTCCGGCAGCGCCTCCCAGAGGTTCGGCTGGTACTGCTCCATCACCTCGCGGGTGACGTCCTCGACCACCCGCACCAGGGGTTGCTCGATCTCCTTGGCGAGCTGATGCGGGTCCAGCCGCGCGAAGATCTCCTTCGGATCCACCAGGTTGCGGGTCAGCATCTCGGTGGCGGTCGCGGCCATCCGCTCGGCGTTCGCCGGCAGCACCCCCTGCCAGCCGAGGAAGGGGCGGATCCCGACGAACTCCAGCGGGCGGAACATCATCTCGATGGCCACCCGCTTGGTGACGTAGCCGATCAGCGCCGCGATGAACGGCATGCTCGCGTAGACCTGCCAGTGGTCACGCACGTCCGCGACGATCGCGTCCACGTCCACCCCGGTCCTCCCTGCGCTTCGTGACATCCCCGGCAGAACCGTATCCGGGGGTCAGTGCAGCAGGATCAGTACCTGCAGCTCACCGATCAGGCCGCCGATCACGGCGCCGGTGAGGATGAGCTTCCACTCGTCCTGCCGGAACGCCGGGCGCAGGATGCCCTCGAACTCCACCGGGCTGAGCTGCTGCATCTTGTCCACGATGGTGTTGCGCACGTCGAGCGCGTCGGTGGCGTACCCCTCGACGTGCCGCATGGTGTCCGGCAGGTACTCGATCGCCTTCGTGGCCGCGGCCCGTTTCATCTCCTGGTACTGCCGGCCGCCGACGGTCAGCGCCACGATCGGTTTGACCGCACCTGCCTGCTGGTCGATGGTGCGCTGCACCTCCCGCGTGATCAGCTCGAACAGCCGGTCCGACCGTGGCCCGGTCAGCACCGCCTCCATGACGTTGGCGCCGGTGAGCACCTCGTCCGCGATCAGCCCGCCGTAGTCCACGGCCACCTGCCGGCGGCGCTTCTGGAAGAGGCCCTGCCAGCGGACCCCGAGGAACCGCCGTGGCCGGCGCGGGTAGAAGATCATCTTCAGCGCCAGCCAGTCGGTGACGAACCCGGTGAGGAACCCGAAAATCGGCATCATCAGCGGTTCCTTGGTCAGCGCCCAGGCCGCGATCTGCACCAGGCCGATCACGAACCCGAAGTAGATCCCGGAGCGCGCGATGAACCGCAGCTCGGGCTGGGCGACCTCCTTGATCAGCCGGCAGGTCAGCTCCTTGTCCCGGACCATGTTCGTGACCAGCATGTCCTTGACATCCAGGACGTCCTCGACATTGCCGGACAGCTCGCGCATCAGTTTGGCGACCACTTTCGGTGCCTGCGCGTGCACCTGATTGATCAACATCCGCTGGGCACGGGCGGGCAGTGCCTCCCACAGCCGAGGCTGGTGCTGCGCCATCACCTCGCGGGTGATGTCCTCCACCGCGCGTAACAGCGGCTGCTCCAGCTCCCGCACCATCCGGTCCGGGTCCAGCCGGGCGAAGATCTCCTTCGGGTCGAGCAGGTGGCCGGTCAGCAGGTCCACGGCGGTGGTGGCCATCCGCCGCGCGTTCGCCGGGATGACGCCCTGCCAGCCGAGGAAGGGGCGGATCCCGACGAACTCCAGCGGGCGGAACATCATCTCGATGGCCACCCGCTTGGTGACGTAGCCGATCAACGCGGCGATGAACGGCATGGTGGCGTAGACGTGCCAGTGTTCCGCGAGGTCATCGAGGACCGTCCGCACCTCCGATGCCACCCCTTCACGTCGTTTACCCACTGCCAACAGTGCAGGGTGCCATGTGCCCCGGGCGTCGTATGTTGATCACCCGGTTCGCGTCGGCAAAATGCAGCCGTTTGGCGGTATGGGATTCGGCGTGTTGACTCACTAAGGTTCCCGCATGGCCGCAGCCGACACGCCTGATCAGGCCCCCAACACCCCCCAGTTCGCCACCACTCTGCGTGGCTACAACCAACAACAGGTTGACGAGACCCTCAAGAAGCTCGCCGACGAGGTCAAGACCGCTAACCGCAGCCGGGACGAGGCGATGAACTCGGTCGCCGAGCTGACCAAGGCGCTGAACTACGCGCAGCAGGAGCTGGCCGAGACCAAGGCCGGTCTGTCCAGGATGGTCAACGACCCGGCCGGTCCCGCGGCGATGACCGAGCGCGTGCAGACCATGATGAGACTGGCCGAGGAGGAGATAGCCGAGCTCCGCACCAAGGCAGAGGAGGACGCCGACTCGACGAGGTCGGCGGCCGATGCCTATGCCGAGAAGACTCGCGAGGAGGCCCGGGCCGAGGCCGAGCGCCTGGACAAGGAGGCCGAGGAGCGCAGGAAGCAGCTCGACGAGGAGGCCGCGCGGCGCCGGACCGAGGCCGAGAAGGACACCGAGGAGGCACTGGCCGCCAAGCGCAAGGAGACCGAGGACGGCCTGGCCGCTCGGCAGCAGGAGACCGAGGAGGCCATCGCGGCCAGCAAGGCGGAGTCCGACCGGGTCATCGCCGAGCAGGAGGCGGCCGCGCAGGAGAAGGCGGCCGGGCTCGTCGCGGACGCCGAACGCCAGCTCGCCGAGGCCGAGCAGCAGCGGACCCAGGCGCTGGACCTGCGCCAGCAGGTGACCGACCGGCTGGCCGCGACGAACGCCGCGGTGCAGCAGGCCATGCAGGCCTTCGGCGTCGGCGCGGACCAGCAGGCCGCTGCCGAGTCCGCTGAGCCGTCCGAGGAGGGCGAGGGAGCCGAGAGCGCCGCGGCGAGCAAGTCCAAGCAGCCCGCCTGACCACACCGCTGATTCACCCCGCTGTTCACCAGGCGGGGTGAATCAGCTCCGCGGCGCGCTTGCGGACAACCCTGGCCGAGTGTCCCGTTCCGGGCGAGAGCCAATCGCCCGGAACGGGACACTCCCGGCAGTCACGCGGAGCGCGTGACGTGACTACTGGCCACGGCTGCCGGGGTCCACCCCGGCGAAGGTCAGCAGGTCGGCGAAGCCGAAGTCACCGTTCGGCCGGCCGGGCAGCGTGGGCCGCCAGGCCGGGTCCGCCGCGAGATAGGACTGCGGGTCGAGTTCCAGCAGCCCGAGGATCACCTCGCCGATCAGCCGGGCGCCGACACCCGCCAGCGAGATGCCGTCACCGAGCACCTCCGCCTCCTTGAGCACGTAGTACCACAGGGGTGTGCTGCGCTCCAGGCCCACACCGAACTGCCGGAGCTCGGTCAGCGCGTCCGGCTCGAGCTGCGGTATCCCCATCGCGCCGGCGATCGCCTGGCCGGATGGCAGGGACCAGGTCAGGTGGCGCAGCAGGTTGCGCTGCGGCAGCGCGGTCGGCGGGTCGCCGGTGGGGATGGCCGCGATCGGCAGCCGGAACAGCACGGTGGAGATCTTCGTGTCGATCCGCTTGTTCGGTTTCAGCTCGCCGTCGCGGAAGTCGAAGAAGGTCTGCCAGCCGATGAACCGGCGCGGGGCACGCGCGCCGCCGCGCAGGTCGACCGGGTCGCCCTGGCCCTGCCCCGCGGGGTCGAAGACGAACCCGAAGAATGGTTCGCCCTGATCGCCGGCCAGGTTGGCGCGGTATGACGGGCGCACCATGCTGTGCCCGAAGCGGTAGGCCGCGCCCTGGAACTCCACCGGCATGAAATGTTGGCCCGATGCCGGCCGGTAGAACCGTCTTCCATGCCGCAGCACGTCCTGGGTGATGCCGAAACCGATCACCTGGGGCAGGAATTCGTGCACGACGATCCACTGGTAGTGCCAGGTGACCAGCCGCCGTGCTCTTGCGAAGACCTGGTCGGCAGGCACGCCCTGGGAGCGCAGCCTGTCGACCATCCGGTTGTGGCAGAGCAGAAAAGCGGCCTGTATCCCGGAAACCATCAGGTTCTCGTCGTTTCGTGGGTCCGAGATGATGGCGATGCCGTCCGGGTCGCGCGGTAGGTCCTCGAACAGACCACCGCTTTCTACGAGGAATTTGTCGTTGTCCGTTGGGTCGTACAGGGTGGGATCCGCGATGGGGCCGCCACCGTATACCGAGTCGAGTTCCAGCGTGGGCGTGCGGGAATTGGGTGATTCCTCCGGGTCGACGGGTACGCCGAGTCGGGAGGAAAGATCGAACGTGAAATCATGGTCCATGAACTGACCGAAGAACGTGGTTCCCGCCGTGTGGAAGGGGTTGTCCACGTTGTTGGGGCTGAGTTCGGGATGGGTGATGAGTCGTATAGGTCCTTCCTCGAGTGGGTCCTTGGCGTCCATCAGCCCGCCCGGCTTGCCCATTTCCCGAAGCGCCTCCTGAACGGCAGGGGTAGCTTGCGCGAAAGGCGGCAGGTCGTCGAAGACTCGGCCGAAGAATCGCGGTGACGAGGGCGCGGCCGCGGCCGTTCCGGGTGTGAGAACGCTGGCCGCGGCTCCCGCCGTGACGCCACCGAGGAATCCGCGTCGGTTGACAACCGCGCAGCCTTGATCGTCAGTATGTTTCATGTCGGCCTCCGCGTTCGCGGGCAGGGAAAGGCGTTACTTGAAAATGCCCTGTTTGCTCGGCCTTCGCCAGGACCGGAATGACCTAAGGGTGACGCGAAAGTCCTAGGTGCCGGTCGGGGGCGAGACGAGTCCGAGCCGCCTGGCGAGTTCGAGGGCTGCGGTTCTGTTGTGTACCCGGAGCTTCGAGAACAGCTGCCGCTGGATACTTTGCACCGTCTTGATCGTGATGCCGAGCTCGTGCGCGGTCTGCCGGACGGAATGGCCGCGGCTGATCGAGTCGAGCACGTCCCGCTCGCGCGGCGTCAGTGTGGTCGGCGCGGCCGGATAGCTCTCGGCGAGCAGCGCCCGCACCGGATCACCGGTCGCGACCAGGTAACCGGCCGCGGTCAGCGCGATGGCGGCCGGTAGTCGCTCGGCGAGGCGGTCACCGGTGAGCGTGGCGCTGGCTCCGCGCAGCAGTGCACCGGCGACCGCGTTTCGGCCACGGAACGCGGGGTCGATCACGATGATCGGCGCCGCTTGTTGCTCGGCCGCCCGCCAGCAACTCTCCGTCGGCTCCACCAGGATCGTTACCGGCGGCCGCGCGGCGATGCCATGCGTGGACAGCACCCTGGCGACCTCGTCGTGCAGCGCGCCGGGCGGCCCGCCGAACAGCCCCTCGGCGGCGGGGCCGACACTCGCCCGCCACGCCAGCCCGAGCCTGCCGGCCTCGGCCGCCGCCTCGGTGCGGCTGTGTACCTCCAGCTTGGCGAAGATGCGTCGCTTGTGGTTGGTCACGGTATGCGGGCTGATCCCGAGCACGTCGGCGACCTCGACAACCGGGCACCCGGCGGAGATCAGTGCGAGGATCTCCAGTTCCCTGCCGCTCAGCCCGCCGCTCGCGGACCGTGAAGGCGGGCCGGTCCCGGCGCCCAGCAGCGCGGCCCGCAGTGTCGGCAGTCCATATCGGCTGCTGACCAGTCGGTCAGCACCGGCGCGGTGCAGGCGCAGCAGCTTGTGCGTGTCCAGCGAATGGTGCACGCCCACCACGTAGGTCCGTGGCCGGCACCGGCGCAGGTTGTCCAGCAAGCGGAGTTCGTCCGCGTCGGCGGACCGGATCTCCACCACCGCGAGGTGTGGTGAGCGCAGGGTGCACAACCGGAGCAGCTCCGGTCCACTGGTCACCGCGCCCGCCACCAGGTGGCCGGGCAGGGCCTGTACCCAGCTCGCGAGTGCGTCCCGCAGCAGGGCGTCCAGGCACCGCACGACCACTTTGCGCGGAGGGCGGTCCTGGTTGTTCATTGTGTCCGACATGAAGGATCCGTTTCCTGACGATCCCGCGCGCCCGTGGATACGTCGGATTTGTCCGAGAATAGGGGACCTGCATCCGTCAAGGTCTAGACCATACGGACCAATCTGTTACTGACCCGCCGGTTCCGCTTACCGATCGATGCCGGGGGATAGGGCAAACGCCCGCTCCGCGGTCCGGTGCCCTGGCCGCGGGCTCGAAGGTATGGCGACAACGAACACCCCGGCGGCACTGTGCGCGGCCGAAAAGCGTGGCCTGGAAGCGTACCTACGGCGCATCGGGCTGGAGCGGGAACTGCCCGCGGAACGGGCGACGTTGCGCGTCGTGCATCGTGCGCATGTCACGTCGATCCCGTTCGAGAACCTGGACATCCTGCTCGGCGCGGTGCCCGCGCTGGACATCGGCAGCGTGCGGGACAAGCTCGTCCGGACCGACCGCGGCGGCTACTGCCACGAGGTGCCGCGTGAGGTGTCCGGCATCGCCCCGCCCGCCGAGTTCGGTCAGTGACCGGATCGTCCGGTGTGGACCTCGGCGCGGGCCCGGCGCGCGGTCTCGAGCAGGTGTCGCCTGAGCTCGGCGCCGCCACCGGTGTGCGCGCACACCCATTCGAGTTCCTCGTGGAGAGTGGTGGCGAGTATGCCGGGATCGTCGGAGGAGACCACGAACGGGAGACCGGCGGAAAGGAACCGGTGCACCGGGTGGTGGGCGGGATCCGTGATACCCCGCGAGCGCCCGGTCGATACTGGCACCCGCCCCGCAACGGATTTCCGGCCCCCGCCACTCGTGTGGGAGGTGCGGGTCGTCATCGGCGGGGTTCCCAGCGGAAGAGCCGGGAGGCCAGGAGGACGGCGACGACGACCCAGGCCAGGGTGGGTGCGAGCAGGAGCAGGGAGTCGGTGACGGCGACGCCGCCGTTCCAGGCGTTGACGACGAGCTCGGTGGCCGACCCGCCGGGTAGCAGGCGTTTGAGCAGCGTGAGGTCCTCGGTGCCGGCGATACCGGCCCAGCTGGCGACGGCGATGACGCCGAGGCTGACGGGCAGCGTGGTGACCTGGGCATGTTCGGGGGAGTTGGTCAGTCCCGCCGTGGCCAGCCCCAGGCCGATCATCATGCTCACCGTGGCCAGGACGGCCACCGCGAGCAGGCCGATGTTGTCCGGCTCGTCGGCAACCACGCCCAGCACCGTCATGGTCACGGCCACCTGGATCAGTGCGATGACCGTGACCGGCAGCACCAGCCCGGTCAGGATGCCCGCGTCACCGGCGGAGGTGGAGCGCAGCCGCTTGAGGAACAGGTTCTGCCTGCGCGCGGCCAGCGTGGTGACCGAGCTGGCGTAGAGCCCGAACGCGCACACGGTGAACAGCACGATCGCCGCGATGTAGCCGAGGCTGGCCAGCTTGGCGAATGTCTCGTGCTGGTAGACGAAGAACGCGCTGACCGCGACGGGCATCACGAAGCTGGTGATCAGCACCGAGCGGTTGCGGAAGATCTGGATCAGCTCACTGAGCGCGATCGCGAGCATGGCTGAGGTGTCCTTTCCGGAGGGAGTGTGGTCCAGGAGCCGTTGAAGACGGTGCCTGCGCAAAGGTGATGCGGGGCGCGCCTTGTCAGACACTGCCTAGTTGTCGATGGCGCGGAACACGTCGTCGAGCCGGGTCGGGCCCGCTTCGAGCTCGCGCAGCTCCACCGCGTGCTCCTGCGCCCATCGGAGCAGGGTGAACAGGTCGTGCTGCAGGTGATGGGTCTCGATCAGGAACCTCCCTTCGCTCTCGCGCCTGCCCCGCAGCGGCAGCGCGGGCGCCGAAGGCGGAAGGGCGAACCGGATCACCGCGGGCAGCGCCCGCGTCAGCTCGGCGACGGTGCCCTCCTGGTGGAACGCTCCCTTGTGCAGCAGTCCGATGCGGTCGGCGCGTTGCTGCGCCTCCTCCAGGTAGTGCGTGGTGAGCACGATCGTGGACCCGTCCTCGCGTAGCTTGTCCACCGCGTCCCACAACGCGTCCCGGGACTGGATGTCCAAACCGGTCGTGGGTTCGTCCAGGAAGATCAGCTCCGGCGCGCCGTACACCGTGGTGGCGAAGTCCAGCCGCCGCTTCTCACCGCCGGAGAGCCGCGACACCCTTGTAGCGGCCTTGCGCGTGAGATCCACGATGCTGAGCACCCGCTCGACCCGGTCCGTGCGCTGGGTCAGCTTCCCGATCAGCCGGATCGACTCCCGTACCGTCAGATCCGGGGAGAACCCGCTCTCCTGCAGCATGATGCCCATCTTGGGCCGCACGGCGGACCGGTCCCGCGGGCTCCATCCGAGCACCCTCACCGTGCCCGACGTCGGCGCCCGGTGGCCTTCGAGGGTCTCCATGGTCGAAGTCTTGCCGGCCCCGTTCGTGCCGAGCAGGGCGTAGAACTCGCCCCTCCGCACCTGAAAGGACAGATCCTGCACAGCGTGGAAGTCACCGTACCTGACGTTCAAACGTTCCACGTCGATCACTGGTGTCGAGGTCATGCCGTTGATCTCAACGGCAAGGGCATACTCCTGCCAGTGCGACCACGTCATCACTTCGCCGTGACATTCCTTGGGGTGAACGTATGACGCGGTGTCACTGGTGCACCCCACCGCACCGGGACGATACTGGGCAGCGGACTCTGCCGCTCGAACCCGGAGACTCGCCTATGGACACCAGCCCACCGCGCGATGCCGCCGACCGTCGACATGGCTGAGGACACCGAACCGGCGTGGGGCACGCTGCGCAGGCTCAACCTCACCATGTTTCTCCCGCTGCTCGCCGTCGCCGGGGCGCTGGTGGTGGCGGTCGCCGCCCGGTCGTGGTGGCAGGCTCTCGTCCTGAGCGCGAGCGTGGTGGCGGTCCTGGTGGTCTTCGTGCGGTGGGCGGCAGGCGACGTCCTGCGCGTCGCGCTCCCCTGCCTGGTCGTCACCGCCGCCGTGTGGCCCTTCTCCGTACTGGTGGCCGGCAGCGGCGCGGCCTTCTTCGCGCTCTGCTGCGTGGGCTCCTTCGTCATCCCCCAGCTGTCGCGCCACCGGGGCGCGGCGGCTGTCGCGCTCGCCACCTACGTCGCCACGGTGGGGGCGGGGAGGTTGCTGGTGTCGCACGAGGACGTCCCCGGTGTCCTGTTCCAGTACGTTCTCGTCCCCACCGGCGTCACCGTGGTGGCGGTCGGGCTCATGTTCCCCAACAAGCGGTTCTACGACGTCGTCACGGAGCTGGAGGAGGCACGGGAGCGGGAAGCGGAGCTGGCCGTCACCCGCGAGCGTGTCCGGTTCGCCGGCGACCTGCACGACATCCAGGGCCACACCCTCCATGTGGTGAAGCTCAAGACCGCGCTCGCCCGGAAGCTGGTGGACAGCGACACCGAACGAGCCAAGCAGGAGCTGCACGAGATCCACGAGCTCGTCAGCGACACCATCACCCAGACCAAGGAACTCGCCTACGCGCAGCGCAGGCTCAACCTCTCCGCCGAGCTGGAGAACGCGAGGAACCTCTTCGAGGCCGCGGGCATCCACGTGCGTGTCAACCGCGAAGCCGACGTCGCCCCTGGCGCGAGCGAGCTGCTCGGCCAGGTCCTCCGCGAGACGACCACGAACATCCTGCGGCACGCCCAGGCGACCCGGGTGCGGATCACCCTGTCCGAACGGAGTATCACCATCGTCAACGACGGCGCCCAGCGAACCCCGCTGCCCGAGCTGCGCGGCCTGGCCGCCCTCGAACAACGCGTCGCCGCCGACGGAGGCGAACTGACGGTCGAGCAGGACAACGGCCAGTTCCGGACAGCCGCGGGATTCCCGCGTCACGTTGAAGAAGCACAGGAGAACCGATGACCACCGTGGTGCTCGCCGACGACGAGGCCTTGCTCCGCAAGGCCATGGCCGCACTGCTCCCGCTCGAGGGCGAGATCACCGTGCTCGCCGAAGCGGCGAACGGCGAGGAAGCCGTCCAGGCCACCCTGCGACACGAGCCCGACGTGCTCGTCATCGACCTCGAGATGCCCGGCGTGGACGGTCTCGGCGCCGTCGCGGAGATCCACCGCACCCGGCCGAACCAGGTCATCCTCATGCTGACCCGTCACGCCAAACCCGGAGTACTCCGCAAAGCCCTCAAACTCGGAGTCCAGGGCTTCGTCAGCAAGTCCGCCGAACCCGCGCACATCACCTCGGTCATCACCGCCCTGCACGAAGGCAGGCGCTGGGTCGACCCGGACGTCTCCGCGCTCGCCGTGGTCGACGACTGCCCCCTCACCGACCGCGAGCTCGATGTGCTGCGCGCGACCGGCAACGGGTACTCCGTCGCCGATATCGCCACCCAGCTCCACCTCGCGCAAGGCACGGTACGCAACTACCTTTCCAACGCCATGCAGAAAACCCAGACGCAGAACCGGCACGAAGCGGCCAGATACGCACGCGAGCACGACTGGCTGTAAGGCCCGGCCCGCCACCTGGCGCGACCATCGGCTACCTGGTGGCGACGGTGAGCAGCTCGTCGTCGATCCAGCCGCGGGTGTGCAGGGCGGCGCAGAACCGGTGGTAGGAGTCGGTCAGCGCGTCCCGCTCCGCCGGATCCGGTTCGATCAGCTCGGACTCCCCGGTCAGCCGGCGGCTGGCCTCGCCGAGCCCGCCGGGCATGCCGCCGGCGGCGGCCAGCAGGGCGGCGCCGTAGCCGGTTTCCGCGTGCGGTGCGATCCGCAGGCCGAGTCCGGTGACGGTCGCCCTGATTTTGTTCCACAGTGGACTTTTGCTCCCGCCACCCGCTGCGGACAGTGGTGCGGTCACCCGGATACCCAGCCTGCGTAGGTGATCCAGCGCGAGACGTTCGAGGAAGGCGACCCCCTCCAGCCTGGCGCGGTGCGCCTCGACCTCGTCCACGGGTGTTCCCGTCACGAATCCCCGTGCCGCGGGTGAGGCGAACGGGAACCGCTCGCCGGGCCTGCGCAGCGGGTAGGCCACGATCCGTGCGGGACCTCCCGCCGCCGCGGCCGCATCCAGCCGGGCCAGCTCGGGAGTGTCCGAAACGGACTCGCCGCCGGTGTTCGATGCCCCGCCGGGCAACCACCATCCATCCGGGTGGCGGTGGCTGTACATCGCGCCGGTGGGATCCGGTACCAGCCGCTCGGTGACCCCCTTGAGCACGTAGGTGGTGCCGAGAATGCCGACGAACTGGCCCGGCGTGACCGCACCGGAGGCGAGCTGGCCCGCACACCCGTCGGTCATTCCGGCCACCACCCGGCAGCCGGTGCGCAGCCCGGTCCTCTCGGCGGCCGGCGGGCCGACCTCGCCGAGCACGGTGCAGGGCGCGACGACGTCGGGTAACCAGGCCGCCGGGACGCCGAGCGCGTCGAACACCTCGCCCGCCCACTCGCCGGCGAGGGGGTCGTAGCCACTCTTCAACGCGTGCGCGGAATCCGTGGCCACCGGAGCACCCACCAGCTCGGCGCCGACCAGCTCAGGGGTGTGCCGGATCGCGGCCGCCCCGGCGATATGGTCGCGCAGCCAGCCGATCCGGCCGAGCGCGGCGGTGCCGGACACGGCCATCCCGAGCGCCCGCCAGCGCGCCTCGCCCAGCTCGGCGGCCTTGGCGTTGTACGGGGTTCCACGCCGGTCGTCGTACATCAGCGCGGGCGAGCACGGCCGCCCCCTGCCGTCCACGGCCACGATGGTGCCCGAGGTCGCGGCGACCGACACGGCGGTGACCTCGGCACCCCGGCCGGGTAGGGCCGTGGTGGTCCGGCGCAGCGCGGTCGCGACGGCGGGCCACCAGCTCCGCGCGTCCTGCTCGCTGTGCCCCGCCGCGGCGCGGATCGGGGCCGGCAGCGGCGTCGCCGCGGTGGCCAGCACCCGGCCGGCGCCGTCCACCGCGAGGGTGCGTACCCCCGCCGTGGCGACGTCGATGCCGATGGTCACTCCGGTCATGTGACGACGACCTTCTCCCCGGCCTGTTGCAAGGTGGCGTTCTTCTCGAGTGCTTGCTCGGTTTCCTCCGGCAGCTTGAGGAACCGGGTCAGTATCGCCGCGACGATGTACAGCGCGGCGAAAATGATCACCACCCCGGCACCGCCGAACGGCCCGAGGAAGAGGCTGACCACCGCCGGTCCGGCGAAGGTGGCCGCACCGGCCCCGAAGTTCAACAGTGCCATGGCGCCGCCCTTGTTCTCCGGGGCCAGCGAGGGCAGCAGCGCCGAGATGGGCACGAACCCGGCGAGTGTGGCACCGTACAGCGCGCCCACCAGCAGTGCCAGCCAGTAGTAGTCGGCACCCGCGTACACCGGCACGAAGTACAGCAGCAGGATCGAGACGGCGCACCCGATCGCGCCGAAGTAGGTGATCGTGGTCCGCCAGCCGATCTTGTCGCTGAGTACGCCGAAGATCAGGTTGAAGAAGATGTTGGTGCCGAAGATCACCGACACCAGCAGCAACCAGCGACTCTCGCCGAAACCGATCTCGCTGATGAAGATGGTCGGGAAGAACACCAGTATGCCGAACTCCGGGGCGGTGTTGATCACTCGGACGAGCATGCCGATCCCCACCCGCGGCTTCTTCCAGGCGATGGACAGGCTGGACACCAGGCTTTGCACCGGCTTGACCTCGGGCGGGGCGAGCCGCTCCCGCCCGGTACGCTCGCGCACGCCGAGCAGGCAGACCAGGCCACCGAGGGCGAGGATGCCGATCGAAAGCCAGAGCGTGCCGTAGTGCCCGAGGACCGGGTTGGTGAAGTTGGCGACCAGCGCCCCCAGCGTCGGCAGGCCCCCGGTGAACGCGAAGTAGAACCAACCCACCGCGGCACCCAGCCGGGCGACCGGGGCGACAGCGGTGATCCACACCAGGAACCCGAAGGCGAACATCGGGTAGCCGAACCCGCGCAACCCGTAGAACACCATCATCAGCGGGTAGCTCTCACCCGCGACGGCCACCGCGAGGAACAGCGCGTCGAAGACCACCCAGATGACCAGACCGGCGAACATCACCCGGCGTGGCCCCCATAGCTCGGACAGCGCGCCGGACAGCCAGGACGCGAGCATGACCGCGACCCCGTACACGGTGATGACGTGCGACGCCCGGATATCGGTACCGGCGCCGTTGTCGGCCATGAACGGCGCGATGAACGCCGATTCGACGCCGTCGCCGATCATGAACAGCAGCAGGCCGACGTAGCCGAGAAACAGCGGTGCCGGCAGGCCCCACCTGTTCAACATCCGCTTGAACGGGCTGGGCTGGGACAACTCCGGTGTTGTCAACTGGCTCATATATGCCTCCATGACAAGTGCTGGACGTATCATGGAGTCTGTTAATTTAACACGCAAGATGTTGCGAGAAGTTTTCCTCGTATCGCTCAGCGCGGGGCGACATCCACCGTGGTGCGGTTGCGCAGCTCCTCCACCAGCGGGCTCGGCACCGCGGAGTCCACGATCAGCCGGTCGTAGTCGGTCACCGGGGCCAGCCGGTGCAGGGCCGACCGGGGCATCTTGCTGGCGTCCATCAGCAGGACCTTGGTCTCCGCGCTGGCCAGCATGGCGCGCTTGACCATCACGATCTCCGGCTCCTGATGGAAGGTCATCTCCGCGTTCATCGAGGAGGTGGACACGAAGGTCGCGTCCACCGTGATCCGCTCGACCGCCTCGAGGCAGGGCATGCCGAGGAAGGAGTCGTGCGTGCTGGAGTAGTCCCCGCCGATGCAGATCAACCGCAGGTCCTCGACGTGCTTGAGCTCCTCGATGGTGCGCAGGTAGTTCGTGGCCACGGTCAGCGGCACCACCTCGGGCAACAGCTTGGCCAGCGCGAGCGCGCTGGTCGAGTCGTCGAGCAGGATCGACATGCCCGGTTCGACATGGGTCAGTGCCTGCTTCGCGATCGCCGACTTCGCCTCGACATGCGCGCCGAGCCGGTACTCGGCGTTGCTCTCGAACACGGTCGAAGGCTGGGCGGACACCCCGCCGCGGAACTTGCGCAGCAGCCCTCGCCTGGCGAGCTCATCGAGGTCGCGATGCACCGTCATGACACTGACCCCGGTGAGCTCGGCCAACTCGGCCGCGGAGGCCGAGCCCCGGTTCACCACGTAGTCGGTGATGCGTTGCTGCCTGATGCTTCGAGAGCGCGCGCTGCCCCCGCTCGACGTCTCGCTCATCCGACCAGGATCTCACTCCCGGCCACCGGTCGGCTGGTTGAACCGCCGAATCGCGGTGTTCTCGCCATCGATGGCGAGTTCGGTGAGGGCGCAGTTGTCCACCCGGGGGAACACCGTGCGGTAGGCGCGCAGCGGGATGCCGACCAGCTCGCACAGGGTCAGCCGGAGCAGGGTGTTGTGCGCGACCACCAGCACCGGACCGGCGCCGGACTCGGCCTCCGCGATGGCGCGCAGCGCGGCGGCGCCCCGCTTCGCGGCCCGCTCCGGCGGCTCCGATCCGGGAAAGGCCCCGCGCACCGGGTCGGCGCGGAACTCGTCGACCAGCTCCCTTTCCACCTCGTTCAGGGTGTGGCCCTCCGCCGCGCCGAAGTGCACCTCGCGCAGGTCCGCCACCTCGACCGGGCGCAGGCCGAGCGCGCGGGCGGCCGGTCGGGCGGTGTGCAGGGCGCGTCGCTGCGGGGAGCAGTACAGCGCTCCCGGCCCGCGCCCGGCGGGCAGCGCCGCCAGGAAGCGGGCCAGCGACTCCGCCTGCGCGACACCGGTGGCGGTCAGCGCCACCTCGCTGGTGCCGGCGTAGCGGTTCTCGGCGTGCCACTCGGTCTCGCCGTGCCGCACCAGGAACAGGTGGGTGCTCATCGTTCCCTCCGGATGTAACAGTCAGGCCGTGACAAGTCTCGTCTACGATGTTAATTTAACGATAACCGTGTGAAAGGGGTTGTTACACCATGGCACTGGCCGCGGTCGTGTTCGACATGGACGGGGTCCTCGTCGACAGCGAACACCTCTGGGAAGAGAACTGGGCCGCGTACGCGGCGCGGCACGGGGTCGAGTGGACCGACGCCGACACGGCCACGGTGCAGGGGATGAGCGCCCCGGAGTGGGCCGGTTACCTTGCCGAGCGCAGCGGTACCCCGGAAACCGCCGAGCAGGTGGAGCGGGCCGTGGTGGACGGCATGATCGCCGCGATCGAGGCGGGCGAGGCCCCGCTACTGCCCGGTGCCGGCGCGATGGTGCGGGACTGCGCGGCCAAGGTGCCGGTGGCGCTGGCCTCCTCGGCCGCCCGCAGGGTGATCGACGCGATCCTGCACACCCACGGGCTGACCGGCGAGTTCACCGCCACCGTCTCCAGCGCCGAGGTGCCGAGGGGCAAGCCGAGCCCGGACGTCTACCTCGCCGCGGCGGAGCGACTCGGGCACGGCGGCGCCGAATGCCTCGGGGTGGAGGACTCCAGCAACGGCATTCGCGCGGCGGCGGCCGCCGGGTTGACCGTGGTCGCGCTGCCCAACCCGGCCTACCCGCCGAAACCGGACGCGCTGGAGCTGGCCAGCGCCGTGGCGGCGGACAACGACGACGTGCGCAGGAAACTGCTGGCCTACCTGGCCGGCGAGCTGGTGGGGAGGGGAGCATGACACCCCTTGTGTCAACTCGCGGCGGTCAAGGTGACCGCGGAGCGCGCCTTTGGCCGGAGGCCCCGCGCGGAGCCGCGAAGGAGGGAGCATGACCGTCCTCGGCACGGCGGAGACCTTCAAGCGCGACTGGCTGGACGGCTTCGTCACCGCATACGGCCGGACGGTGCGCAAGGTGCCGGACGCCTACGGGGTGATCGGCAGGCAGGTGCCGCGGCGGGGAAAGGTGGCCGTGGTGATCGGCGGTGGCTGCGGGCACTACCCGGCCTTCGCCGGGCTGGTCGGGCCCGGCCTCGCCGACGGCGCCGTGGTGGGTGACGTGTTCACCAGCCCGAGTGCCGAGCAGGTCTACCGCACCGCACGGGCCGCCGAGGGCGGTGCCGGGGTGCTCTTCGGCTACGGCAACTACCAGGGCGATGTGCTGCACTTCGGGCTGGCCGCGCGCAGGCTGGCCGCCGAGGGCATCGACAGCCGCACCGTCCTGGTCACCGACGACATCGCCAGCGGGCCCGCCGAGCGGGCCGAGCGCAGGCGCGGCGTGGCGGGTGACCTCCTGGTCTTCAAGATCGCCGGGGCGGCCGCGGAGCGCGGCGACGACCTTGCCGGGGTACACGCGGCCGCGATCAAGGCCAACGCGAGCACCCGGACCTTCGGCGTCGCCTTCGGCGGCTGCACCCTTCCGGGGGCGGCCGAGCCGCTGTTCACGGTGGACGACGGCGCCATGGAGCTTGGCCTCGGCATCCACGGTGAGCCCGGGGTGCGCACGGTCGGCAGGCTGGGGGCCCGCGCGCTGGCCGACGAGCTGGTCGACGGCCTGCTGCCGGAGTTGCCCGCGCACGACGGCCGGGTGGTGGCGCTGCTCAACGGGCTCGGCCGCACCAAGTACGAGGAGATGTTCGTCGCCTACACCCGGGTGCACGAGCGGCTGGCCGCCGCCGGGCTGAGCCCGCTGCACACCGAGGTCGGCGAGTTCGTCACCTCGCTGGACATGGCCGGGGTCTCGCTCACCGTCATGGTGCTGGACGACGAGCTCGCCGGGCTGTACGCCGCGCCCTGCGACACCCCCGGCTACCGCAGTACCGGCGCGGTGCTGGACCGGGTCGAGCCGGAGTCCACCGTGGACGACTATCCCGCCGATGCCACCCGCGGCGGCGTGGTGGACCGGGTGTTGACCGCCGCGCTGGAGTCCGTCGAGGACAACGAGGAGGAGCTGGGCAGGCTGGACGCGGTCGCCGCGGACGGCGACCACGGGCTGGGCATCAGCAGGGGCATGCGGGCCGCCGTGGTCGCCGCGCGGCACGCGGAGGCGGCAGGCGCCGGTGTCCCCGATGCCCTGCTGCGCGCCGGTACGGCGCTGGCTGATGCCGCGGGCGGCGCTTCCGGCGCGCTGTACGGGGTGCTGCTCGCCGAGACCGGTGCCGGGCTGCGCGGCCTGCCCGAGATCACCGCGGGTGCGCTGGCCGGTGCGGTGGACCGGGCCGCGCACGCCTTCGTGCAACTCGGCGGGGCGGAGCCGGGGGAGAAGACGATGCTGGACGCGATCGAACCCTTCCGGGTGACCCTGCGTGCCGAGGCGGACGCGGGCAGCGGCCTCGAGCGGGCATGGCGCAAGGCCGCCCTCGCCGCGAGCACGGCGGCGGCGGACACCGCGAACCTGGTGCCCGCCAAGGGAAGGGCGGCTCGGCTGGCGGAGAAGAGCAAGGGCCACGCCGACCCGGGGGCGACCTCGTTCGCGCTCATCGTCACGGCGGTCGGCGAGGAGTTGGGAAAGGACGGCTGATGCGGATCGTGGTCGCGGCGGACAATGCCGGTGTGGAGCTCAAGAACGTGGTGGCCGACCTGCTGCGCACGGACGCGCGGGTGACCGAGGTGACCGACCTCGGGGTGGCGGACGCGGCCGACGACCGGGCGTACCCGGTGCTCGGGCTCGCCGCCGCCGAGGCGATCGCCCGCGGCGAGGCCGACCGGGGTGTGCTGGTCTGCGGAACCGGCATCGGCGTGGCGATCTCGGCGAACAAGGTCCCGGGCGTGCGGGCCACGGTGGCGCACGACTCCTACTCCGCCGAGCGCTCGATCAAGTCCAACGACTGCCAGATCATCACCTTCGGTGCGCGGGTGATCGGTCCGGAGCTGGCCAAGAAGATCGTCACCGAGTGGGTCGGTCACCGGTTCGACCCGGAATCGGCCAGCGCGAGCAAGGTCGCGCACATCACCGACTACGAGCGGGCCCACGCGGCCTCCTGACAAAGCTAGTGTCCAATCAATGAGGGTTAATGCACAGTTGCAGGTGCGGCTACCTTCCGTGCCGTACGTCGTATCCAGTCGCCACGAGCCACCCTCCGCAAGCTCCGGGCGGCCCCCGTCGACTGGATTGTGCATAACCCTCCTGGTGCGAGAGGAACAATGATGTTGCGGATACTCGCCGCGGGGGACGAGTTCGTCGGCACCGGGCTGCTACGGGACGCGGTACGCGCGGAGCGGGGTGTGCGGCCCGAGTTCACCGAGCTCTCCCTGCCCTGGCCGATCGAGCCCTTCGGCCCGGTCGGCAATGTCCAGGAGGCCAGCGGCACCGAGCAGCAGGTGATCGATGCGCTGGCTGGTGCCGAGGTCGCGGTGACCCAGATGGCTCCGTTCACCAAGCAGGTCTTCGCGGCCGCGCCCGGACTGAGGCTGGTCTCGGTCTGCCGTGGCGGGCCGATCAACGTCGACCTCACCGCGGCCACCGAGGCCGGGGTCGCGGTGACCTACGCGCCGGGCCGCAACGCCACCGCGGCCGCCGAGTTCGCGGTCGGCATGATCCTGGCCGCCATGCGCCGCATCTCCACCTCCTCGGCGGAGTTGCTCGCCGGGGACTGGCGCGGGGACTACTACGCCTACGACAACGCGGGTATCGAGCTCGAGGGCACCACCGTGGGCCTGGTCGGCTACGGCGCGATCGGCTCGCGGGTGGCCAGGGTGCTGGTGGCCTTCGGCGCTCGGGTGCTGGTCGCCGACCCCTACGCCGACCCGTCCTCGGTCGCCGCCGACGGCGCCGGTCTGGTCCAGCTGGACGACCTGCTGCGCCGCAGCCGGGTGGTCAGCCTGCACGCCAGGTTGACCGAGCGGACCCGGCACATGATCGACGCCGCCAAGCTGGACCTGCTGCCCGAGGGCGCCGTGCTGGTGAACACCGCGCGCGGTGGGCTGCTGGACTACCGGCCGCTGCCGGAGGGCCTGCGTTCCGGCAGGCTCGGGGCGCTCGCGCTGGACGTCTACGACGACGAGCCGCCGCCCGCGGACTGGCCGCTGCGGAACGCGCCGAACGTGATCGCCACCCCGCACCTGGCCGGTGCCAGCAGGCAGACCGCCGAGCGGGCCGCCGCCATCGTCGCGGCCGAGGTCGGCCGCTACGCCCGCGGCGAGGCGCTGCTGCACGTGGCGAACCCCGAAATCCTCGGGCAGTGATCATGCCGACCGGGGCCGGAATGCACGTCATCGGTGTCGATATCGGCACCTCGCTGACGAAGGCGGTGGTCTTCGACTCGGCCGGGGTCTCGATCGCGCAGGCCTGCACCCCCTCCGACGTGCACCACCTGCCCGGCGGGCTGGTCGAGCAGGACCTCGAGCAGGTGCTCGGCACGGTGGCCACCGTCGTGCGCGAGGTGGCGGGGCAGGTGGACGGCGGCGTCGCCGCGCTGGCGCTGACCGGCCAGGGTGACGGGCTGTGGCTGCGCGACGCCGAGGGTAACCAGGTGCGCCCGGCGATCTCCTGGCTGGACGGAAGGGCCAACGCGCTGCTGGCCAAGTGGCAGGCCGGCGGGGTGACCAGGGAGGTGTTCCGGCGCACCGCCTCCGGGATGTTCCCCGGTTGCGCGGCGGCGATCATGTCCTACCTGGACAGTCACGAGCCGGAGTCGCTCGACCGCGCCGCGGTCGCCGGGTACTGCGTGGACGCCGTGGTGCAGCGGCTGACCGGCGAGATCACCGTGGACGTCTCGGACGCCTCGCTGCCGTTCCTGAACCCGGCAACCCGGAGCTACGACGAGCAGGCGATCGCGGCCTGCGGGCTGGCACACCGGCGCGGCCTGCTGGCCGAACCCGCCCGGCCGCGGACCGTGTTCCGGCTGGACACGGCCGGTGCCGAGCTGCTCGGCCTTCCGGCCGGGTTGCCGGTCACCGCGGGTCCTTTCGACCTGCCCGCCTGCGCGATCGGGGCCGGCGTGCGCGAACCGGGGGACGGGATCCTCACCGCGGGCACGACCCTGGCCTGCCAGGTGCTCACCGGCGAGCCCACGTTCGACCCGGACGGTGAGCCGGCGGGGATGTTCCTGTGCAGCCCGAACGAGGGCGAGTTCCTGCGCGCGATGCCGGCGATGGTGGGCACCGCGAGTATCGACTGGGCCTGCACGTTGCTCGGTATCGACGTCGAGGACGTGGGGCGGCTGCTGGGCGAGAGCGCGCCCGGTGCGGGCGGGGTGCGGGCGCTGCCGTTCCTCTCCACCTCGGGCGAGCGGGCACCCTTCGTGGACGCCGCCGCGCGGGCGCAGTTCTCCGGGCTCAGCCTGGAGACCTCCAGGGCGGACGTGCTGCGTGCGCTGTGCGAGTCGGTGGCCTACGCGGCGCGGCACTGCTTCGAGGCGGCCGGGCTCACCGGGCGGCTGTACGCCAACGGGGGTGGGGTCCGCTCGGCGGAATGGACGCGGATCTTCGCCGACGTGCTGGGCAGGCCGATCGTGGTCCCCGGGGACCCCGGGGTCGGCGCGCGGGGCGCGGTGCTGGTCGCGGCGGAGGCGCTGGGGCAGCCGTTCGACGTGGACCGGTGGGTGGAAAACTCGCGTACGGTCGAGATGCGGCCGGAGAACGTCGAGTTCTACCAACAGGGTTACGCGGACTACCAGACCTCACTGTCCGCTGCCCGCGGACTGTGGAGCCTGTGAATGCTGCTGGAGGACGAGCGCGCGGCGGTGTGCGAGTACGCGCGCAGGATGACCGCCGACGGCCTGGTCGTCGGCACCTCGGGGAACGTGTCGGTGCGCTCCGGTGACCTGGTGGCCGTGACCCCCACCGGCGTGGACTACGACGTGCTGACGCCGGGGGACATCACCGTGGTCTCCCTTGACGGGTCCGTTGTGGACGGAGAGCTGCGGCCGACCAGCGAGCTGCCGATGCACCTCACCGTCTACCGCGAGGCCGCCGATCCCGAGGGCGCGCCGGTCGCCGCGGTCGTGCACACCCACTCGGTGCACGCGACGGCGGTGTCCACACTGGTCGATGAGGTGCCGCCGATCCACTACATGCTGGCGGTGATCGGGCCGAGCGCGCGGGTGGCGAGCTACGCGACCTACGGCACCCCGGAGCTGGCCGAGGCGATGCTCGCCGCGCTGAAGGGGCGCCGGGGCTGCCTGCTGGCCAACCACGGCACCGTCACCTACGGCAAGGACCTCGCCGCCGCCTACCACCGCGCCCAGCAGCTCGAGTGGCTCTGCCGGCTCTGGCTGCTGGCCCGCTCCGCGGGCACCCCCGCGCTGCTGCCGCAGCCCGAGATCGAGCACATCGTCACCAGGCTCCGCGGCTACGGCCAACCCCCCAGATAACCCCGCCCCCGCTACCGGTAAGGGTCAGAGCGGGCGGGTCTCGCCGGGGGTGTGGCCGTACTGGTCGCGAAAGACGCGGGTGAAGTGCGCCTGGCTGGCGAATCCCCAGTGGTAGGCGATATCGGCAACGGTGCTGTCCCGCGAGCCGGGGTCGGCCAGTTGCTCGGCGGCCTTGGCGAGTCGCCGTAGCAGGATGTATCGCGCCGGGGTGACCTCCTCGGGCGCGAAGACCCGACTCAGATGCCGGGCCGAGATGCCGAGTTGCGCCGCCACCTGGCCGGCGCACAGCGCGGGATCGGTCAGCCTGCGCTCGATGAAGTCCTTGGCCAGCACGAGCAGCGCCGATCGCCCACCGCTCGGCGTCCCGCCGAGCCTGCCCGCGATCAGCGAGCCGACCAGCTCCAGCGTGCCGCGGTCGGCCTCCGCGGTGATCGGCCTGCCCGCGGCGAGTTGCCCGAGCGCCGAGCGCAGCGCGGTGAGCGCGGGGCGTTCGGCCGCGGAGCTCGCGGTGAACCGCATCGGCGCGGTCAGCCCGCCGGGCAGGCAGTACTCGGCGAAGATCTCCCGCGGGATGTCCACCAGCACCTGGTGCATCGGCGCGGAGAAACCGAAAAGGTACGACCGGCGGGTGTCGTACAGCGCGAGGTCGCCCGCCTTCATCGCGAAGCTGCCGCCACGGTGCAGGAACACCGCTTCCCCGGAGAGCAGCAGGCTGGCGAACACCGAGTCCTTCGGCAGTGCCCGGCACATCCCGGGGGTGCGCTCGATGACGTGCTCGTTGCCCGCGATATCGGCCAGCCGCAGCGCGCCCATCCGCAGGTTGGCCTGCGACGCGAGCAGGCCCTGCTCGGAGTACGGCGAGACGGTCAGCCCCACCAGGGCCTGCCGGTTGTACTCCTGCCAGAAGTCGATCCGCTCCGCGGGCGGGACCGAACGCGTCGACACCTTGGAGATCGTCGAGACCGCGGGTACGGGCATCTCGGCCTCCTTGCCGCTCGTGCCCCCTTGCTCTCACCACGGAGCGTAACCCGAGTCGGTGGCGCACGTCACGCCCCGCGGCCTCGGACCCGCTGTCAGCAGGCCAGATACCCGCCGTCCACCGGCACCACGGCCCCGGTGACATACCCGGCGGCCGGCGAGCACAGGAAGGCGATCACCGCGGCGACCTCGGCCGGGGTGCCGAGCCGGCCGAGCGGGGTGCGGGCGAGCACGGCCTCGGTGGCCGCCGGGTCGTCCAGCACCCCGCGGGCCAGCGGGGTCACCACGAATCCGGGGGCCACCGCGTTCACCCGCACCCCCAGCGGGGCGTACTCCGCGGCGAGCGACCTGGTCAGCTGGGACACCCCGCCCTTGCTGGCGCTGTAGGCGGGCCGGTCGCGGCTGCCGAAGAAGGCGAACATCGAGGACAGGTTGACGATGCTGCCCCGGTTCTCGGCCAGCCGCTCGCGGGCCGCCTCACTGGCCACCAGCACCGCGCCGAGGTTCACCGCGAGCACCCGCTCCCAGGACTCGGCCCGGTACTCCCGCCGGTCCCGGCTCAGTCCCGCGCAGTTGACCAGGTGGTCGATCCGGCCCGCCGCGCCGATCCACCCGGCCAGCCCGGCGGAGTCGGTGACGTCGGCCTCCACCCACTCGACCCGCTCGTGCGTGGGCAGGTCACCCGGGTCGGCGGGCGGCAGCCCGAGCACCCGCACACTCGCCCCGAGCTCGGCGAACAGCGTCGCCGTCGCCGAGCCGATTCCCGACGTCCCGCCGGTGACCAGGATCGTGTTGCCGGCGAAAAGGCCGGGTGCCAGCGCGCCGGTCATGCTCGCTCCTTCGCGGCTTCGCGCGCGTCCGCGATCGTGTCGACGGGGCGCCCGGCACGACCCAGCGCATGGCCATCAGGGCACGCGCCCCGCCGCCCCGGTAGCGGGGCCTCCGGCCGAGGGCGCGCTCTGTGGTCACCTTGACTGTCGCGGGTTGACCCAAGGGGTGTCATGCTCTCCTCTGCGGCTCTGCGCGCATCCGCCTTCGACCAGGGGCGCGTTCTGTGGTCGCCGTGGGCGCCGCGGTCTGACACAGGGCGACTCATACCCGCGCCCCCGGCCGAACCAGCACCTTGATCTGGTCGGTGCCCTCGGTGAGCGCGTGAAACCCGGAGGCGACCACGTCCTCCAGCGGGACGATCGAGGTGATCAGCGGGCTCAGGTCCAGCGAACCCTCGCCGACCAGCCGGATCAGCTCGGGGTGGCAGTTCCGGTAGCCGACGCTGGTGATGATCGACTGCTCGTCGTTGACCAGTGCGAACGCGTCGATGCGCAGCTCACCGCCCAGCCCGACCAGGATCATCCGGCCGCCGGGTCGGGTCGATGCCAGGCAGGTCCGTACCGTCGCCTGCGCGCCGACCACCTCGAACGCGAGGTCCACCCCGGTCCCGTCGGTGAGCGCGCGCACCACCCCCGGCAGGTCCGGTTGGCGCGCGTCCAGGATGTCCGTGGCGCCGAGCCGGATGGCCAGGTCGAGTCGCTTCGGGTTCAGGTCCGCCGCGATGATCCGGCGTGCCCCGCGCTGGGCGGCCAGTTGCACGGTGAGCAGGCCGATCGGACCGAGTCCGAGCACCAGCATGGTGTCGGTCGGGCGCAGCTCGGCCCGGCGCAGCGAGTGCAGTGCCACCGCGGCCGGCTCCAGCAGCGCGGCCTGCTCCAGGGGGAAGGTATCCGGCAGCGGGTGCACCATGTAGGCGGGCACGGTGGCGTACTCGGCGAGGCCGCCGTGCCCCATCAGCCCGGCGAAGCCGAAGTGCCGGCAGATGTTGTACTCCCCGGCCACGCAGCGGGCGCAGGTCCCGCACCGGTAGTTCGGCTCGACGGCGACCTTGGTGCCCGGCGCGAGCCCGGAAACCTCGGGCCCGGTCGCGGTCACCGTGCCGCAGAACTCGTGTCCCATGATCAGCGGGGCGCGCACCCCGGAGGCCGGATGCGGTTCGGCGGCCGGGATGGCGTGCGGGCCGGAGGTGTACTCGTGCAGGTCGCTGCCGCAGATCCCGCAGTAGGCCACCTCGATCCGCACCTCGCCTGCCCGGGGCTCCGGAATGTCCACAGTGGTCACACGGACATCCTTGACGCCGTGCCACACCGCGGCCCTCATCGGACCGGCTCCGGGGTCGCCGCGGCGGCACCGGACCGCCTGCGCAGCACCATCGGCGCGGTCTCCCGCAACCCGAAGGACAGCAGCACCACGAGCACCGCGCCCCCGGCCGCGATGAACATCGCCGACTGCAGGCCCCAGATGTCCGAGGCCCACCCGGCGACCAGCGGGCCGAGGAAACCGCCCGACAGCTCGCCGACCCCCATCACCAGCCCGAGCGCGGTGGCCAGGGCGGCGGGGTGCACGGTCTCCGCCGGGATGGTGGCCATGAACAGGGTGAAGCAGCCGAGTCCGGTGTAGGTCAGCACCACGATCACGCCCAGCAGCAACGGGTCCGTCACGTACACCACGGCCAGCGGGCAGAGCGCGGCGATCGCGGTGAAGGCGATCATCGTGGTCTTGCGCCCGATCCGGTCGGAGATCGCGGGGGTGAGGAACCCCCACACCACCCAGGCCACCCCGAAGCAGGTCATCACCGCGCTCATGGTTCCCGGCGAGAAGCCCTTGACATCGGTCAGGTACTTCGGGGTGAAGGTGATGATGACGATGAACCAGGTGAGGTAGCAGCAGCCGGCCAGCACGCAGAGCAGCACGTTGCGGTGCCGCAACACCTCCCACAGCGAGGGCTTCTCGGCGGCCGGCGTGCGGTCGGTGGTCGCCGTGACCCGGCCCAGTGGCGGTGTCTCCCGCACCGAGCGCCATATCCACAGCGCGATCAGCAGCCCGGGAATGATGGTGAGGTAGAAGGCGGTCCGCCAGCCGTGTTGCTCGGCGATCCACACCGCGACCAGCGGGCAGAGGATCCCGCCGAGCAGGCCGGCCGAGGACCCCTGCACCAGCCCCATGTTCATCCCGCGCCGGTGCTCGGCCGAGGCTTCCACCATCAGCGACTGGGCGATCGGCAGCACCGCTCCCTCGGCGACCCCCATCAGAGCGCGAGCGATCAGCAGCCCGACGAACCCGGTCATCAGCCCGGACGCGGCGGAGAACACGGAGAACATCACGACCGCCGCGATCAGGATCGGCTTGCGGGTGCCCAGCCGGTCGGAGAGCCTGCCGAAGACCAGGCCGGACAGTGCCCAGGTGAGCGCGAGTACCCCGGAGAGCGTGCCGAGTTGGGTGTTGGAGAGCCCGAAGTCGCCGTCGATATAGGGCGCCAGAAAGGACAGTGCCTGCCGGTCGAAGAACACGAAACCGAAAGACAGGAACAGGATCAGCAGCAGTATGTACTCGTACCGCCGCGCGGGGGTCGCGGGTGACCGGTTGCCGAACATGGTGATCGCCTTACCTCAGCGGAAGAGCGAGTTGACGTAGTCGGCGCCGATGCCGACCTTCTCGTAGTGCTTGCGGCACAGGTCTATGTAGTCGTGCACATCGAAGAACCCCGCCGTTTCGCCGTTCTCGTCCAGCCAGATCAGCGGACCCTTGACGATGAACATGGTCTTCATCGGCTCGTCGCTCTCGTAGGCGACCAGCGTGTGCCCCTCACCGGGGGCCTCGTACACGAAGTCGCCCGCCGAGGCCGTCCACGGGCGTTCCAGGTATCCCCACTTGCCGGAGATGGTGTAGGCGAACACCTCGTGCGGGTGATAATGCCGGTTGACCAGGCCGGCCTCCTTGGCGCGCAGGATGTCCGACCAGGAGTTGTCCTTCACGTTGATCCACAGTGGACGTGATCCGACGGTGTCGGTGAACGGCGCGTAGTAGCGGTCGTCGTCGGTGGCAACCTGGGAGAGGTAGACCTCCGGCTGCGCATCCGGTTTGAAGGAGTTCCGGATCGGCTTGAGATCCTTCCAGAACTCGGTGGTGGCCCGCTCGGGCATGGTTCCTCCTGTCCGCGACGACTGGTAGCGGGCAGTCAACCCCCGCCGGTGCGGTGCGGTCTTTCCCAGCAGGGACCTCGCCGTTGCCTGATCCGGACATACCGGCAGAAGCTGCGATCTTGGACGACGAGGTGCAGGATGTCCGGATGAGCACTGCGGTAGAGCCGGTGTCACCGCCCCCGGACTTCCCCGTGTACGGGCTGGACCAGGCCTGGCAGGGTCCGAGGTGGCTGGACTTCTTCGAGGCCAGGCAGGGTGCGCCCGCCTGGGCGCTGTGGCTGGGGCACCGTGCCGAGGACGGTTCCGGCGGGGTGCGGGTCGGCACGCTCGCCCGCCGGCGCTACGACGAGGCGTTCACTCCCCGGGGTGGCGACCGCCTCGCCCCGGTCGCGTTCAGCGCCGCCTTCGGCCTGATCAACCTGACCCTGCCGGACGCGGCGGTGCAGCGCCCGGCAGGGCTGATCCCGGCGCTGGTCGAGCACGCGGAGCAGCAGGCCAAACGGCATACCGACTGGCGCCGGGTGACCTGGGATGTCGAGGGTGTCCCCGCACGGGCCGCGATATGGCGGTTCGCCGGCGCCTGGGCGGGCTTCACCGACATCCTCGGCGAGGCGTACCTGGTGGCGATCGGGATCGAGGTGCAGCCGGAGGGCCTGCGGTTGACCAGGTTCCCCGGATCCAAGGAACACGGGATCGACCTGGACGCCCCCCTGGACCTGGCGGAGCTGGGCAGGCAGCGGCACGAGCGCCCGGACACCTGGCTGCCCCCGCCCCGCCGCGACTCCTTCCACCCCGACCAACTCGCCGTCCTCGACCACCCACCCCACCCGCAAAAAAGCCCTGAACGTGGCTTCCGGGACGTCAGACGTCTCAATAGTGCCGTTCGCGACGTCTGACGTCTTGATCGCCACGTTCAGGGCATTTGCCCGGGCGGTGGGGGATGTCGGTCAAAACTGGTAGTACAAGAAAGGGCTGAAGGTGCCGGTGGCGACCAGGATGGCGGCGTAGGCAAGGCCCACGGTCATCACGGTGACCCGCAGGGCGGTGGCCGGGAGGCTGCGCGAAGACTCCAGCAGGGGGCCGGTCACCGGGTGCGCGGGTAGCGCGAACATGGACAGCGCCGCCAGCAGGATCACCAGCCGCTGGTTGGTCAGCGAGGCGTCGACCAGGTCGGTGAGGCCCTCGAAGTCCGGCAGGAACATGTGCCCGAGCATGGTCAACGCCGAGCCGAGGTCGGCGGACTTGAAGAACACCCAGCCGAAGATCACCAGCACCAGGGTCAGCAGGCGGCGGGCGATGCGCGGGCCGGTGGCGCTCGGCGTGCGGTCCCAGCCGAAGGCGCGCTCGATGATCAGCAACGCGCCGTGGTACGCACCCCAGACCAGGAAGGTCCACGCCGCGCCGTGCCAGAAGCCGGTCAGCACGAACACGATGCACAGGTTGCGATAGGTCTTGCGGGCGCCGCCCCGGTTACCGCCGAGCGGGATGTAGACGTAGTCGCGGAACCATCGGGACAGCGACATGTGCCAGCGGCGCCAGAACTCGGTGATCGTCACCGAGGCGTACGGCCGCGCGAAGTTCTCCGGCAGCCGGAAGCCGAGCATCCGACCGAGCCCGACCGCCATATCCGAGTACCCGGAGAAGTCGAAGAACAGCTGCAGCGTGTAGGCCACCGCGCCGAGCCAGGCGATGCCGAAGGTCATCTCGTCGGACGGGGTGGAGAAGCACGCGTCCACCATCGGCGCGAGCGAGTCGGCGATGATGGCCTTCTTGCACAGGCCGAGGGCGAACCGGGGGAACCCGGCCGCGATGTCGTCCAGCCGGTGCGAGCGTAGCTGCGGCAGTTGGTCGGCGATCTCCCGGTACCGCACGATCGGCCCCGCGGCCAGCTGCGGGAACATCGCGATGTAGGTGCCGAACGCCACCGGGTTGCGCAGCGCGCGCCGCTCGCCACGGTAGATGTCCACCACGTAGGAGATGTGGTGGAAGGTGAAGAACGAGATCCCGATCGGCAGCGCCAGCTCCACCACCGGGAAGTCCCCGCCGAGCAACTGCGTGAAGGCCGCGATCTGCTCCGTGGCGAACCCGGCGTACTTCCAGATCACCAGGATCGAAAGGTCGAAGGCGATCACGCCGACCAGCGTCCAGCGTCGCCGCCGCACGGGCCGCATGCCCCACTCGTCCGGTTCCAGTACCGGCCCGGCCAGGAAGTTGACCACCATGCAGGTGAGCAGCAGCAGGGTGAACGCCCCGGCGCCGGTGGCATAGAACAGCAGGCTGCCGATGGCGACGATGCCGTTGCGCCAGGTTCGCGGGCACAGCAGCACGGCGAGCAACACCGCCGGCATGAAGTACCACAGGAACAGCGGCGAGACGAACGACATCCTGAGTGGGCCCCCTGGTCACGGTTCGGCAACGTGACCTTAGCCGAGCGCCTGGCCCGCCCGAGTGAGAACCGGCCGAATGTGCTGTTCGTTGCACCCCACGAGGGGCTACGTGCGGCCGCGCACCCTGCGCCTGCGGGCCACCTCGGCAAGTAGCACGCCCGCCGCGACCGAGGCGTTCAGCGACTCGACCCCGGCCGCCATCGGGATGGACACGGTCGCGTCACAGGTCTCCCGCACCAGCCGGGACAGCCCCCTTCCCTCGGAACCGACCACGACGACCAGCGGGTCGGTGGCGAGTTCGAGGCCGTCGATCTCGACCGAACCGTCCGCGTCCAGCCCGACCAGCATCAGTCCCTCGTCGGCCCAGGCACGCAGCTGCCGGGTCAGGTTCGTCGCCACCGCGACCGGCAGCTTGGCCGCGGTGCCCGCGCTGGTTCGCCAGGCCACCGCCGTCATCCCGGCGCTGCGCCGGGCCGGCAGCAGCACCCCGTGTGCGCCGAACGCGGCCGCCGAGCGGATCACCGCCCCGAGGTTGCGCGGGTCGGTCACCCCGTCCAGCGCCACCAGCAGCGGCGGGTCACCGGAGTCCTGGGCGCCCGCCAGCAGGTCGTCCGGGTGGGAGTAGTCGAACGGCGGCACCTGCAACCCGAGCCCCTGATGGGTTGCCCGGTTGGTCCTGCGGTCCAGCTCCTCGCGTGGCACTTCCAGGATCGAGATGCCCCGGTCCGCGGCGAGCTGCACCGCCTCCTTGATCCGGTCGTCGGTGTCCACGTGCAGCGCGACGTAGAGCGCGGTGGCGGGCACCTCGGCCCGCAGCGCCTCGACCACCGGGTTGCGCCCGGCGATCAGCTCCGGGCCCTCGGTCTTGTTGGCCCGCGACTTCTCCGCCTTGGCCTTGGCCATCGCGCGCCGCTGCGCCGGATGCCCGGTGCGGTTCTCCGCCTTCGGCGTCGGGCCCTTGCCTTCGAGCCCCTTGCGCCGCTTGCCGCCGGAGCCGACGACCGCGCCCTTCTTCGTGCCAGGCTTGCGGATCGCACCCCGGCGGCGGGAATTGCCAGCCATATTCCTAGTCTCTCACTGTCCACATGGGACCGTTGGCGGTGTCCTCCACCGCGATACCTGCCTCGGTCAGTCGGTCTCGCAGCGCGTCGGCCCGCGCGAAGTCCCGCTCGGCGCGGGCGGCTTTGCGCTCCTCGAGCATCCCTTCGACCAGCCCGTTCAGCGCCTGCCGCAGCGGCGCGTCACCGCCGCCCGCCTCGGCCCACTGCTCGGACAGCGGATCGAGCCCGAGCACCTGGGTCATCGCCCGCACCGCGGCCGCGCACTTGAGCGCCGTGGAGGTGTCGGAATCGGCGAGCGCGGCGTTACCCTCGCGCACCGTGTTGTGCAACACGGCGAAGGCCTGCGGGGTTCCGAGATCGTCGTCCAGCGCGGCGGCGAAGTCCGGTGGCACCTCGCCGACCCGCACCGCGCCCGCCGTGCTGGCGGTCAGCCGGAGGAACTGCTCGATCCGCCGGTAGCCCTGGGCCGATTCGGACAGTGCCTCGTCGGAGTACTCGATGGTCGAGCGGTAGTGCGGCTGGATCAGGTAGTAACGCAGCTCCACCGCCCGGCACGCGCGCAGCATCTGCGGGATCGAGACCACGTTGCCCAGCGACTTCGACATCTTCTCGCCGGACAGCGTCACCCACGCGTTGTGCAGCCAGAACCGGGCGAACGGGTCACCGGCCGCGGTGGACTGGGCGCGCTCGTTCTCGTGATGCGGGAACACCAGGTCGACCCCGCCGCCGTGGATGTCGAACTCGGCGCCGAGGTAGGTGGTCGCCATTGCCGAGCACTCCAGGTGCCAGCCCGGCCTGCCCCGACCCCACGGCGTCGGCCAGGACGGCTCGCCCGGTTTGGCGCTCTTCCACAGGGTGAAGTCGCGCGGGTCCTGCTTGCCGGTGGCCGCGCTCTCGCCCTGCTGGACCTCGTCCACCCGCTGCCCGGACAGCGTGCCGTAGCCGGGGAAGGAGGCGACCGCGAAGTACACGTCCCCGCCCTCGGCGTAGGCGTGCCCGGATTCGATCAGCCTTTCCATCAGCTCGATCATCTGGGTCACGTGCCCGGTCGCCCGGGGCGCGATCGAGGGGGGAAGGCAGCCGAGCGTCTCGTAGGCACCCTCGAACGCACGTTCGTGCTGGAACGCCCACTCCCACCAGGGCCGGCCCGCGTCGGCCGCCTTGTCCAGGATCTTGTCGTCGATATCGGTGACATTGCGGACCATCCGAACGTCCAGTCCACTGTGGAGCAGCCAGCGCCGCAGGACGTCGTAGTTCAGCGCGCCCCGTACGTGACCGATATGCGGTATGCCCTGCACGGTGGCCCCACAGACGTACATCGACGCCGTCCCGCTACGCGCGGGATGGAACTCCCGCAGCTGCCGGGTCGCGGTGTCGTAGAGGTGTAAGGCCACACCGGAATGGTACGGGGCGGGTACGAGAGCTTGCTCACGGCGCCCGGAGCGCGCCGTGCTCGCGCAGCGCGGCGAGCAGACCTCCGGTGCGCTCGGCGGTCGGCGCGGGCGGCACCAGCGCGAACGCGCAGCCCAGCGCCCGCGCCCCGCCGTCGGCCTCCTCGCTGTCGCCGACCATCAACGTCTCCGGCCCGCCGGCCCCGAGCCGGTCCAGCGCGGTACGGAAGATCGCCGGGTCCGGCTTGATCGCGCCCACCTCGTAGGACAGCACGAACTCGTCCACGTACGCGTCCAGGCCGCGGGAGGCGAACGCGGGCCGGATGTCGAAGGCGATGTTGCTCAGCACCCCGATCCGCAGGCCGTGCGCTGCCGCGCCCTTGAGCACCGCCTCGGTGTCCGGGTACGGCGTCCACTCCAGCGGGTCCACCAGCCGGTCGTAGAGGACTTCGGCCTGCTCGACGGTCGGTACCCCGGACTGCCGGAGCACCTCGAGGTACACCTTGGTGTGCAGCGCGGGGTCGAGGTCGCGGTGCTCCCAGGCGTGCTGGTGCTCGGCGTCCAGGTCGACCACCTGGCCGACCGGTGCGGTCATCCGGCGCATCAGCTCGGTCTGCGCCTCCAGGTCGAGCGGGTCGCCGCCGGCGTCGGTCAGGTGCCTGACCCAGGTGTCGTCATGCTCGAGACGGAACAGGGTGCCGGAGAAGTCGAACAACACAGCCGTGATCGCCACGAGACCGAGGCTACCGGCAGGCTAGGCGGAAAAGCCCGTGACTTTCTCCGGGATCACGCGCACGACCACCCGCACCACGTCATCGGTTTCGACCGGGTGGTCTCGCTGAGTGGGACTGCCATGCCACGAGCCTAGTGATCTTCGACCAGCAGCGCGGTCGCGATCGCCGCGAGGCCCTCGCCGCGCCCGGTGAGGCCCAGCCCGTCGGTGGTGGTGCCGGACACGCTCACCGGCCCGCCGACGGCCTCGCCCAGTACCCGCTGGGCCTCCTCCCGCCTACTGCCGATCCGGGGCGCGTTGCCGATCACCTGGACCGTCGCGTTGCCGATCCGGTAGCCCGCGGCCTCGACGCGGGTCCGTACCTCGGTGAGCAGTTCCGCGCCATGCGCACCGGCCCAGCGCTCCTCGCCGGTGCCGAACACCGCGCCGAGGTCGCCGAGTCCCGCCGCGGACAGCAGCGCGTCGCACAGCGCGTGCGAGGCCACGTCGCCGTCCGAGTGCCCGGCGCAGCCGTCCACCCCGGTCCAGAACAGCCCGGCGATCCAGCAGGGCTTGCCGGCCGCGACGGGATGCACATCGACCCCCTGGCCGACCCTCATGTCGTCTCCTCCGCGAGTAACGCCGCCATCACCGTCCGGTCGAACGGGGTGCTCAGCCGCATTCCGCGGACGTGGCCGGGCACGGTACGTACCGGCACCCCGCGGCCGACAGCCGCTCCGAGCGGATCGGTGCCGGGTAGTTCCCGCAGCACCTCGGCCCGGAAGCCACAGGGGGCCTGAGTGGATCGCAACGTGGTCCGGTCATGGGTGCCGGAGACGACGCCGGCGGATCCGATAGCCTTGATCGTATCGGTCACCGGCTGTACCGGTACCGCTACCGGAGCGCCGGCCCGTACCTCCCGGACCACCGCGTCGAGCACGGTGGCCGGGGTGAACGGGCGGGCCGGATCGTGGATCAGTACGATCTCCGCGTCCCGGCACACCTCGGCCGCCAGCGCGGACCAATCCAGGTCGGCGCCACGGCTCGAAAGGTGCAGCCGCGCGTTCCGAACCGTATGCAGTGCCGCCGCGCAAGCCGCGGAACGGTTCGGGGGTGTCACAATGACGACCTGATCCACACTTCCGGAATTGAGAAGGCCGCCGACGGCACGCGTCAGCGCCGGTTCACCATAAAAGGGAACCAAACCTTCTCTACCGGTCACGGGGACCAGTGCCGCGATGTTTATGGCGTTCAGGAGTGCTAAACCACTGCGGTGTCTAGGACCTCGTCGAGGAGCACTTCCGCTTTTGTCTCGTCAGTGCCCTCTGCCAGCGCTAGTTCACTGACCAGGATCTGCCGAGCCTTGGCCAGCATCCGCTTCTCGCCTGCGGACAGGCCACGGTCCTTCTCACGCCGCCAGAGGTCGCGCACCACTTCGGCCACCTTGTTCACATCGCCGGAGGCGAGTTTCTCCAGGTTGGCCTTGTATCGACGAGACCAGTTGGTCGGCTCGTCGGTATGCGGAGCACGCAGCACATCGAATACGCGGTTCAGACCGTCCTGGCCGACGACATCACGCACGCCGACGATCTCGGCGTTGTCGGCTGGGACCCGAACGGTCAGGTCACCCTGCGCGACCTTCAGGACGAGGTACTGCTTCTCCTCGCCCTTGATCACACGCGTTTCAATTGCTTCGATGAGTGCGGCACCGTGGTGCGGGTAGACGACGGTCTCTCCGACCTTGAAAACCATGTGTCCTCTGCCCCTTTCGCTCCCTCCAGCTTAGCACGGTGCGTTCCGGCCCACCTAGCGCCCCGGGTTCTGTCCTCGCAGGTCAGTGGCCTAATCGAGGGTGGAAGGGGGGTTGACAAACCGCCGTTCGGTGTACTCACGCAGGTGGCGGCGAGCGGGTCCGGTAAGGTCCCGGTGCTCCACTGTGGACGATTGGCGGGCGATCGGCGCCGCCCGCGGGCGCTCGCGGCCACACAGGTGCGGCCACCAGGTGCCGGGAGTGATCGAGTGCCCGGCTACCCTTCGCTGCAGGGTCGGCCTAGGTAGGAGGGACTGAAGACCGTGAGGCAGCAGAAACGTCGCGTGCTCGGCTCGGCCGCGCTCGGCCTCGCCGCGGCCATCGTCGTCGCCGGCTGCGGGGCAGGTCAGATCACGCAGACCGACACGCAGCAAGCCGCGGTCAACGGGGCGCAGGCCACCGTGGGCTCGCTCGCCATCCGGGACGCGGTGCTGGCCTACCCGCCGAACGACTCGGTGTACCGGGCTGGCTCGAGTGCCGAGCTGAACCTGCGGGTCATCAACGACGGCGACCAGCCCGCGGAGCTCGTGTCGGTGTCCTCCGATGCGGCGGCGAACGCCATCATCAGCGGTGCGTCCACGATCGCCGGGCGCAACGTACTGGTGATCGGGTCCACCGAGGGTGAGGTACCGGACTTCCAGCGGCCGACCGGTGGGCCGGACGGCGAGCCGGAGCGGCCGGGCGAGGGCGGCATCGTGCTGCGGGGGCTGGCCTACGACGTACGGCCGGGGATGAACGTGCCGGTCACCTTCACCTTCGCCGACGCGGGGCAGGTCACCGTCGAACTGCCGATCGGGGTGCCGGAGCACCCGCGTACCGACGACGGCGAGCACGGTGAGGCGGAGAGCAGCCACTGAGGTCGGCACCGGGCTCGGCACCGGGTTCGGCACTGGGCGACAAGCTGTCGGTACCCGCGGTTAGCGTGCCGCCATGGTGAAGAAGGCTTCGGCCGGTAACCGGGCCGGCTACCGCTGCGCCGACTGCGGTTACGAGGCCGCCAAGTGGGTCGGCCGCTGCCCGGAATGCCAGGCCTGGGGAACCATCGAGGAGCGTGGGGACTCGCGGCCGGCGATCGCCAGGGTGGCCGCCGGCGCCCCGAGCGCGCCCGCGCGGCCGATCGGCGAGGTCGATGTCGAGGCGGCCAGGGCGCGGCGGACCGGGGTGGGCGAGCTGGACCGGGTGCTCGGCGGCGGGCTGGTGCCGGGCGCGGTGGTGCTGCTCGCCGGGGAACCGGGTGTCGGTAAGTCGACATTGCTGCTGGAGGTGGCCTACCAGTGGGCCGCCGACGCCGGGGCGGAGGCACCCTCGCTGTACGTGACCGGCGAGGAGTCGGCAGGGCAGGTGCGATTGCGTGCCGAGCGCACCGGCAATGTGCACGACGGGATGTACCTGGCCGCGGAGAGTGACCTCGCGGCGATCTTCGGGCATGTGGACACGGTCAAGCCCGGGGTGTTGATCGTGGACTCGGTCCAGACGATGTCCTCCCCGCAGGCCGAGGGCGCACCGGGCGGAGTCACCCAGATCCGTGCGGTGACGGCAGGCCTGGTCGCGCTGGCCAAGGAGCGTGGGCTGCCGGTGGTGCTGGTGGGGCACGTGACCAAGGAGGGCTCGGTGGCCGGACCCCGGGTGCTGGAGCACCTGGTGGACGTGGTGTTGCAGTTCGAGGGCGACCGGCATTCCACCCTGCGGATGGTGCGCGGGGTGAAGAACCGGTTCGGCGCCGCCGACGAGATCGGGTGTTTCGAGCTGCGCGAGGACGGGATCGCCGGGGTGCCCGATCCCTCCGGCCTGTTCCTGAACCGGCATGTGGACGCGGTGCCGGGCACGGCGGTCACGGTCACCGTGGAGGGCAAGCGGCCGCTGCTGGGTGAGGTGCAGGCGCTGGTGTCGAAGTCCAGCCTGCCGCAGCCGCGGCGGGCGGTGAGCGGGCTGGACTCCTCCCGGGTGGCGATGATCCTGGCGGTGCTGGAGAAGCGAGCCGGGGTCAAGTTCGGCGAGCAGGACGTGTACGCGGCCACGGTCGGCGGGATGAAGGTGGTCGAGCCCGCGGTGGATCTCGCGGTGGCCCTGGCGGTGTACTCGGGAGCCCACGACACCCCGCTGTCCCCGCGGCTGGTGGCGATCGGCGAGGTCGGGCTGGCGGGGGAGATCCGCAGGGTGACCGGGGTGGGCCGCAGGCTCGGCGAGGCGGTGCGGCTGGGCTTCACGCACGCGCTGGTGCCCCCGGACCCCGGCCCGCTGCCGGAGGGCATCCGCACCCTCGAGGTCGGCGACCTGGAGACGGCCTTCAAAGCCGTCCGCTACGTCCCCATGCAGTGACGTCGCCGCCCATCGTGTTTGCCGCCCACGTAGGCGTGTTTGCCATCCAGGTACCCGAGTTTGCCGCTCACGTAGGCGAGTTGGCTGTTGGCAGAAGGTCAGCAGAGTCGGGAGGGGTCGAGCCGCACCGGAACCGGCCCTGGAACGGTCACCGGATTGTCACCCTCGGCGAACAGTTCCTGCCGGTAACGGGTGCCGGCCAGCCGGTAGGCCCAGAGCTTCGGCGGTTCCACGGCCCACAGATACGGCGCCCCGGCGCCCGCGTAGGCGGCCATCTTGGTGTCCCGCTCGGCCGGGCGTTGCCCGGCGACCACACCTCGACCGCGAGCAGCAGGTTCTCGGCCGCGAAGCTGGTGTGGTGCGGGTCGGTGTCCAGCATCGCCACGTCCGGGATCAACGCCGTCCGCCACGGCGTGCTGATCCGCACCCCGACCCGGGGCAACACGGACAACTGCTCCCGCTGGCGGTGTCGCACGCATCCTCCAGCGCTCGGTATAGCCCGGCCACGGCGTACTGGTGCGAGCCGGTCGGCGGCGGCGTGACGTGGCGATAGCCGAGAACCAGTTCGAGGCGAGAACCGTCGGCGGGTTGGCACCGACTTACCATTCGTATCTGCCCGACCTCGTGAGGTGATGTCGATGGGGAAGATGCGTAAGCCCGGTGCGCAAGCCAGGCGGCTCGCTCGTACGTTGCGAGGATTGCGCGAAGAGATCGGGATGACCCAGTACGAGGCGGCGAAGCGGCTGCCTTTCTCGCACGCCAAGCTGAGCAGGATCGAGACCGGCCAGGTCCCCGAGTACCACGCCTTTCGCGCCATGCTCGATGTGTACGGCGTGCCGGTCACCGAGTGGAACGAATACCTGGATATCCGGGAGCGGGCACTGGAGAAGGACTGGTGGCACGAATACGAAGGAGAAGGCCGGGGCTACATCGCGGTCGAGGATATGGCCAACTCGATCCGGGCGTTCGAGTTCGGTTACGTGCCTGGGCTGCTACAGACCGAGGAGTACATGCGGGAGGTATTCATCTCGGCCAGCAGCCCGCTGACCGGTGAGGCACTGGAGAACATTGTCGCAGCACGGCTGCGCAGGCAGCGGCGACTGACCGGGGAGCCCGTGCTGTGCCTACACGTGATCATGGACGAGACAGCCCTGCGTCCCAGGGTTTGCACGGGTGCTGCCCACCGGGAGCAGTTGCGCACCATCCTCGAACGCGCCGCGTTGCCGAACGTCACGGTGCAGGTGATTCTGGAGGCGGAGGGCGCCCATGATGGGCTGGTCGGCAACCTCACGCTGGCTCGCTACCCCGGCGCCGAGGTCAAGGACAGGGTGTATGTCGAGCACCTGCTCGGTGCCGTGCACACCGAGAGCGAGGCCCAGGTCCGCACCGCGGAACGGATCTTCGGCGACCTCGTTGATCGAGCCCTGGACCACGAGGACTCGATCACGTTGATCGAACGTTGCGTGGTTGGGTGATTTGTCGGACCCCCGCAGTACCCTTCCTGTGACCTGAAACATAAGGGAGGTAGGCATGGACGTACTGCTCGGCATCGGCACCCGGAAGGGTATGTGGTTCGCGCGCAGCAGGGACGGTCGCGCGAGCTGGGAGCTGACCGGACCGCATTACCCGGTGGACGGGGTCAAGGCGCTCACCATCGACACCCGCGGTCCGAGCCCGCGGGTACTGGCCGGGGTGGTCAACGAGCATTTCGGCACGACCGTGGTGACCAGCACCGACCTCGGGCAGACCTGGCACGAACCCGAGCAGGCGCCGATCGCCTTCCCGGAGGACGCCGACGCCGCGTTGCAGGGCATCTGGCAGCTCGCGCAGGGGCCGGTCGACCAGCCGGACGTGGTGTACGCGGGGGTGGAACCGCATGGGCTGTTCCGCTCCGACGACGGTGGCAAGAGCTTCGAGCTGGTGCGCGGGCTGTGGGAGCACCCGCACCGCAAGCAGTGGATGCCCGGTGGCGGGGGAGCCTGCCTGCACACCGTGATCCCGCACCCCACCGACGCCAACCGGGTCACGGTGGGGATCTCCGCGGGCGGGGTGTACCGCACCGCAGACGGCGGGCAGACCTGGGAACCCGGCAACACCGGCATTCAGGCGGTGTTCCTGCCCGAGGACCAGCGATACCCGGAGTTCGGGCAGTGCGTGCACAAGCTGGCCATCAACCCGTCCCGGCCGGACCGCTACTTCCTGCAGAACCACCACGGCGTCTACCGCAGCGAGGACGACGCGCGCAGCTGGCAGTCCATCGCCGGTGGCCTGCCGGACGACTTCGGCTTCCCGATGGTGGTGCATCCGCACCGGCCCGAGGTCATCTACAACTTCCCGCTGGTCTCCTCGGAGTTCCGGTTCCCGCCGGCAGGCCGCTGCCGGGTGTACCGCAGCGAGGACGCCGGTGACACCTGGACGGCGCTGTCCACCGGGCTGCCCGAGGACGGCTACTGGGCCGCCGTGATGCGGGACGCCATGTGCACCGACGACGCCGACCCGGCCGGCGTGTACTTCGGTTCCCGCACCGGGGAGGTGTGGTGCACCCCGGACGAGGGGGAGCACTGGCAGCTGGTCGCCCAGCACCTGCCGGACGTGCTCTGCGTGCGGGCGGCGGTGGTGTGACGTGGCAGTCACGGTGCGCCTGCCCTCGGTACTGCGCACGGCGGCCGACGGGCACGCCGAGCTGAAGGTGCCCGCGGCTACCCTCGGCCAGCTGCTGGACGAGCTCGGCAGGCGGCACCCGGCACTGGAACGCAGGCTGCGTGACGAGCGGGGCGCACTGCGCCGGTACGTCAACTTCTACGTGGACGGGGAGGAGTGCCGGGGCCTCGCCGGGGCCGAGACCCCGCTGACCGATGGGGCGGAGGTGGACGTGATTCCTTCGATCGCGGGCGGCTGATCCCAGCGCGGTCAGGCCGGTGGAACCTGCCCCATCCGGTCCACCACCGCGTAGCGAACCGTTCCCTCGCTCTCCTTCCCCTGGCCGCGGTGGCCGATCACGAGGCCGGTGTCCGGGGCGACCAGCGCCTCGGTGGAGCGCCGGCCGTCCACCCACGGCATCTCGACGGAGATCGCCGGCCTGCCGTCCTCGGTGAACGCGCCGGGGGCGATCGCGACATGCGGTAGGTGGCCCAGTACCCGGTACAGGCCGGCTCGTAGTGGTGCGGGCGTGGAGCCGTCCAGCATCCGGACGATGTTCTCGAACATCGCCGTTGCCTGGTCCGCGCGGTAGCGGACCTCCCGGCGCAGGAACTCGTACAGGGCCTTCGGATCTCGGGGAAGCCGTTCGAAGGTGGACTGCGACGGCAGCAGTACGTCCCCGGCGGACTCGAAGCCGCCCTCGGCGCGTATCTCGTCCCCGGATGGAATGATCCTCAGCCATTCCGCGGCGCGGTTCTTCGGGACCCAGGTCCGGGTTGGTTCCTCGGGCGCCTCGCCGCTGATCCACCCCGTCTCCTCCAGGTAGAGGTACTGCCCGGGTTGCGGCGGGATGTCCGTCACCCGGTCGGCCAACTCGCCCGCCCGGTTCAGCGGCTCGGCGGGCATGGGCGGCAGCACCCGGCTCTCCGGGCCGGTCTCCGCCACCGGCGCCTTGGCCTCGTCCCCGGTCAGCGATACCGCGGCAACCCCCGCTCCGGCTATGGCTACCGTTGCCGCGGCGGCCACCGGAAGCAGCCGCCCCCGAAACGGCTGCCTCCGGGCCTGCCGCCGCGGCACCACCCCCTTACCCCCGGTCGCGGCGACCAGCTGGGCACGTCCCTCTGCGAAAGCCCGCTCACTCATCTCCGGCACGTCGGCGCGCAGGCTGCGCACTACATTCAAGTCCAGGTCATCAGGCACGGTCGTCCTCCGAAATGACGAGATGACGGCGCAGGGTGGTGCGGGCGCGGTGCAACCGGGTCCGTGCGGTGTGGGCGTGGATGCCCAGCGCGGTGGCGGCCTCGGCCGGGGTCAGGTCCGCCCAGGCCACCAGCAGCAGGACATCCCGCTCCTGTGGGCGCAGCTCGGCGATGACCCCGGCGACCCGCCGGACCTGCTCCCCGGCGTCCGCCCGTTCGGCGGCGACCACGTCCGGTGGCTCCGGTGTGCCGGCCCGCGTCCCCTCCCTCGTCACCGCGCGCAGCGCGCGGACCTCTGCCCGCGCGTGCCTGCGGGCGAGGTTGGTCGCGATGCCGAACAGCCAGGCGCGGGCCGAGGCCCTGGCGGGGTCGTAGCCGTCCCGCTGCCGCCACGCGGTGAGGAAGGTCTCGGCGACGAGGTCGTCCGCGGTGGCGGAGTCCAGCCTGCGGGCGAGGTAACCGTGCAGCGACCGGGCGTGGGCGTCGTACAGCTTGGTCAGAACCGCCCCAGCCGAGCTCCCGGACAGGTCCGGGTGCTCCAGCTCGCCGTCCGGCCGCGCACGCATCGACGTCACATCAGGTATTGCCCGATGGCCGCCGGAGCGTTCCGGCGCTGGTCAGCCGGACAGCAGCATGGCGCAGCGGATCAAACCGAGGTGCGAGTACGCCTGCGGGTGGTTGCCGAGCGAGCGCTCGGCGATCGGGTCGTACTGCTCCGGCAGCAGCCCGGTCGGGCCCGCGGCGTCCACCAGCTGCTCGAACAGCTCCTTCGCCTCGGTCCGTCGCCCGGTGAGCAGGTACGCCTCGATCATCCACGCCGCGCACAGGTGGAACCCGCCCTCGTTGCCGGGCAGCCCGTCGTCGCGCCGGTACCGGTACACCGTCGAGCCGCTGCGCAGCTCCGCCTCGATCGCGGTGACCGTGGACTGGAACCGCTCGTCCTGCGGGTCGAGCAGCCCGGACAGCCCCACGAACAGGGAGGCCGCGTCCAGGTCGGTGCCGTCGTAGGCGGTGGTGAACGCCTGTACCTCGTCGTTCCAGCCGTGTTCGAGCACGTCCGCCGCGATGGTCTCGCGCAGCTCGAGCCAGCCTGCCGGGATCTCCCGGCCGTAGTTCTCGGCGAGCTTGATCGCCCGGTCCAGGGTCTGCCAGCACATCACCCGCGAGTACACCCGGTGCCGCGGCACGTGCCGTTCCTCCCAGATGCCGTGGTCCGGCTCGTCCCAGCGCCTGGTCACCGCCTCGGCCATGGCGCGCACGAGCTGCCAGTCGTCGTCGTGCAGCTCGCCGCGTTTGGCCGCGAGGATGACGATCAGCTCCACCACGGGGCCGAACACGTCCAGCTGCACCTGGTGGTTGGCCAGGTTGCCGACGCGCACCGGGCGGGAGCCCTTGTACCCGGGCAGCGAGTCGATCACGGCCTCGGCGCCGAGCTGGGTCCCGGCCAGCGAGTACAGCGGGTGCAACCGCTCCGGCCCGGCCAGCGTGCCGAGCACGCCGTGCAGCCAGCGCAGGTAACCCTCTGCCTCGGCGACCGAGCCGAGGTGCACCAGTTCCCGCACGGTCATCGCCGCGTCCCGCACCCAGCAGTAGCGGTAGTCCCAGTTGCGGACCCCGCCGATCTCCTCCGGCAGCGAGGTGGTGGCCGCCGCCATCACGCCGCCGGTCTCGGTGTCCACCAGCCCGCGCAAGGTCAGCGCGGAGCGGGCCACCAGGTCCGGCTCGATCTCGGGCAGTCGCAGGGTGCGTGCCCACTCGCTCCAGTAGTCGCCCGCGCGGGCCCTACGGTCCAGTTCGGACAGCTCGTGCGGGCCGAGGTTCGTGGTGCCGCAGCGCAGCTCCAGCACCACCGGCTGCTCCGGAGCCGGCCGCACCAGCGCGGTCGCGGTGTCGTTGATGCCGTCGCTCTCGATTTCCCAGCGCACGCCGGGGGCACGCAGCACGAACGGCTCCGAGGTGCCGAGCACCCGCAGCCCGTCGTGCTCGGGCAGCAGCCGCACCGGCACCCCACCGAACTCCGGTCGCGGCGCGAAGGTCACCGTCGCATCGGTCTCCCCGGTGATCACCCGCACCAGGTTGGTCTCGTGTGCCGGGCTGTCCGGCTCGAGGTAGTCGGTGACCAGCAGCCGGGACCAGCGGGTCTCCACCGTCATGGTGTTCGGCAGGTAGCGCTGCCCTAGTGGCAGCCCGTTGCGCGCCGGCTTGATCGAGAAGTGGCCCGCGCCCGGCCCGCCGAGCAGGTCGGCGAAGACCGCGGGGGCGTCCGGGCCGGGGTGGCACAGCCAGGTCAGCCGCGCGTCCGGGGTGAGCAGGGCGACCGAACGCTCGCAGGCCAGCATGGAGATCCGCTCGATCGGCGTGGCCTGCTCGCCGTACAGCCAGTTACGCCGCTCCTCCAGCATGAACGCCAGCACGGTGGCCACGTCCATGGTGTCCGGCACCCGGTAGGTCGCGCGGCTGCGCCCGTCGCCCACCTTGATCCCCAGGTCGGGGCCGGACAGCCGGGCGAACGCCTTCTCGTCGGTGACGTCGTCGCCGAGGAAGATGGCGGCGGTGGCGCCGACCTGGTGGCGCAGGGTGTCCAGGGCGTTGCCCTTGTCGGTCTGCACGACCGCGAGCTCGACGACCTCCTTCCCCTCGGTCACCGAGACGCCGCCCCAGGTCGAAGGTCCACTGTGGACTCTCTCCAGCACGTGCCGGCCCGCGTTCTGCTCAGCCCTGCGGACGTGCACGGCGATGCTGGCCGGCTTGACCTCCAGCGACACCCCCGGAACGTCCAGCACCAGCTGCTCCAGCTCGGTCTCCAGCCGCTTGTGCAGCTCGCGGGCCTCGGCGTCCAGCGCGTGCACGAACCCGATGTCGAACTCCGAGCCATGGCTGCCGACCAGATGCACCTCCGCCGGGAGTCTGGACAGGGTCGCCAGGTCACGCAGGGCACGGCCGGAGATCACCGCGGTGGTTGTCTCGTGCAGCGCGGCCAGCGACCGCAGCGCACCGACCGACTCCGGCAACGGGCGTGCCTCGTCGGGGTTGGCGGTGATCGGAGCCAGCGTGCCGTCGTAGTCACAGGCGACCAGCAGGCGCGGCGTCCTGGCGATCTGCATGATCGCACGCCGCAGCTCGGCGGGCAGGGCCTCGGCGGTCAACACTCCTCCTTAAGGAGCTTCGCAGGGTGATGGGAACTCAGCTGGTCGGCTCGGTCCCGAGGGCTTCAAGGAACGAGCGCGCCCACCTGTCGACGTCGTGGGTGAGGACCTGTCGACGTAAGGCGCGCATCCTACGCCGGCCCTCGGCTGGGTCGAGCGTAATGGCAGCCTCCAGTGCGTTCTTCACCCCGTCGAGATCATGGGGGTTGACCAGGAAGGCGCTGCTCAGCTCCGCGGCGGCGCCCGCGAACTCGGACAAGACGAGCGCTCCCCCCAGGTCGTGTCGGCAGGCGACGTACTCCTTGCAGACCAGGTTCATCCCATCGCGCAGTGGGGTCACCACCATCACGTCGGCAGCGGAGAAGAACGCGGCCAGTTCGGTGCGGTTCACCGACTGGTGTAAATAGTGCACGACGGGGTGCCCGACGCGGGCGAACTCCCCGTTAATCCGGCCCACCATTTGTTCGATGTCGCTGCGCATCCGCTGGTAGTGCTCCACCCGCTCGCGGCTGGGGGTGGCCAACTGGACGAAGGTGACGTCCTCCGCGCTGATCCGGCCCTCGTGCAGCAACTCGTGCAGTGCCTGTAGCCGCAGGTCGATGCCTTTGGTGTAGTCCAGCCGGTCGACCCCGAGCAGGATGGTCTTCGGGTTGCCCAGCTCGGCGCGCACCTGGGCGGCCCGGTCGGCGACGTGCTTGCTGCGGGCGACGTTGTCCAGGCCAGGCGCGTCGATCGAGATGGGGAAGGAGCCGACCCGCACGATGCGGTCGCCGACCTGGACCATGCCCGGCCGGGAGCGCACCCCCACGGCACCCCGGCTCGGTTCCAGGCCGATCAGCTGCCTGGCCAGCCACAGGAAGTTCTGCGCCCCGCCGGGCCGGTGGAATCCGACCAGATCGGCGCCGATCAGCCCGCGCACGATCTCCGCTCGCCACGGCAGCTGCATGAACAGCTCCACCGGCGGGAACGGGATGTGCAGGAAGAAGCCGATACGCAGGTCGGGGCGCAACTCGCGCAGTATGCTGGGCACCAGCTGGAGCTGGTAGTCCTGCACCCATACGGTCGCGCCCTGGCCGGCGACCTGCGCGCTGGCCTCGGCGAAGCGCTGGTTCACCCGGACGTAGCTCTCCCACCAGCCGCGGTCGAACACCGGGCGGGCGACCACGTCGTGGTACAGCGGCCAGAGCGTGGCGTTGGAGAAGCCCTCGTAGTAGTCCCGGACCTCATCGCTGGTGAGCCGCACCGGGTGCAGGATCAGGCCCTCGTCGACGAACTCGTCCACCTCGACGTCGGGCACCCCCGGCCAGCCGACCCAGGCCCCCCTGCGGGAGCGTAGGAACGGCTCCAGCGCGGAGACCAGGCCGCCGGGGCTCTGGGTCCAGCGCTGCGTGCCATCGGCGGAACGTTCGAGGTCGACTGGTAGCCGGTTGGCCACCACCACGAACTCCGCCGCCGTGCGTTCTGGCTCGGTGCTCTCCGGGGGTGCCATACCACGAACAGTATCCGGTGCGGCTCCGGCATGAGATGTGAGCAATCCAGCAGCACAACACTCTTTCAGTCGAGTGCGCCGGGTAGCTCAGTCGAGCCGGCGGCTCTGCCGCAGCGGCCCGGCCATCCGCGGCCCGGACAGCCTGCGTTCCAGCCTGCCCAGGCCGGTGCGCAACGGCTGGGCCAGGTACTCGCCGAGGACCACGCCCGCGGCCAGGGCGAGCCCGATCGCGACCGCCGTCATCAGCGTGACGATGGCGCCGCTCTGGATGAGCATGTACAGGCCGCGGTAGGTGGCCAGACCGGGCAGCAGCGGGGTGATCCCGGACACCGCGACCACCAGCGGGGTCACCTTGAGCCTGCGCGCGAGTACCCCGCCGCCCAGCCCGACCAGGGTGGCCGCGACCGCTGAGGCGGTGATCTGGTTCGCCTCGAGCAGCCGCAGGGTGCCGTAGGCCGCCGCGCCGACCGTGCCCGCCACGCTGGCCACCAGCAGCGGCCGGAAGCGGGAGTAGGAGGCCAGCGCGAAGCAGGCCGCCGCGCCGGACCCCCCCATGATCATCACGGGCAGCTCGAACCGGGTCATGGTGTCCGCGAGCGCGGGGGAGGAGCTGGTGATGCCGAGCGTGTCCGCGATGTTGATGGCGATGGCCACACCGGTGATCAGCCCGGCGCTCATCATCGCCACCTCCATCGAGCGGCCGGCCGCGGTGACGTAATACCCGGTGATCGCGTCCTGCACGGCCGACACCGTGGACAAACCGGACAGCAACACGGTGATCGCGGCGGCAACGACCAGCGTCGGTCGCTCCAGCGGCAGTATCTTGAAGTGCACCAGCACGGTGGCCGCCATGGTGGCGATCAACCCGCCGATGGCCTGCTGGAAGAAGAACGGCAGGGCGTACTTGTTCAGCAGCCTGCCGAACCGGTCGACCACGGAGCTGATCACGAACGCGGCCAGCGCGGTCCAGACGTTGCCGCCGATGATCAGCGAGATGAACGCGGCCATCCCGCCCCAGGCCAGCGTGGAGATCCAGCGCGGGTAGGGATGCGGGGCGTCGTAGATCCGCTGCAGCTCGGTGGAGGCCTCCTCGACGCTGATCCGGCCGCGGGTGATCCACTGCACCAACTGCTCGGTGGCGGTGAGCCTGCTGTAGTCCAGGCTGCGGCCACGGACCACCCGCAGTGCGGTGACCGGAGGCAGGTCGGACCCGCGGTGGCAGGTGATGGTGATCGAGGTGAAGATCACGTCGACCTCGCAGTGCGGCAGGCCGAGCGCCTGGGTCACCGCGAGCATGGTGGCCGTCACGTCGGAGGCACCGGCCCCGCTGAGCATCTGCACCTCGCCGATCCGCAGCGCGAGGTCCAGTACGAAGTGGACGGTGCTCTCGTCGGGCAGCATGGGACCGATGGCGGCGTCGGTGTCCACCGCGGGCTGCTCACCGGTCGGCGCCTCCAGCACGTGCCACGCCCGGCTGCGGGCCGTGCGCCCGTGACGCCGGTTCGCGGTCCGGTTGTCCGGCCCGTGCTCGTCCTGCGGCGGCTCGAGCACCTGCCATACGTTCTTGCGGTTTCCGGGCGTCCTGGCCCGTTGCCTGGCCTTCACGACGGTTCACCTCCCCACTCAGTCCCGTGATTCCCGCTGACCATCGACCTCCATTGTCCGACCGTTGCACGGTGTGAGCAGTGGCGTCCACCACAGACCCGCGGAGGTCATGCGGGCGCGTCGGCCGCCGGCTCACCGTGGCCGATACACTTGACACCGCGTTGACACGCGCCCGCCGGTATAGCTCAGTTGGCAGAGCATCCGCCTTGTAAGCGGAAGGTCAGGGGTTCGAGCCCCCTTGCCGGCTCCGGTACCTCCACGGCGACCCGGTGACCTCCCGGGTCGCGCCGGCACAGGGCAGCGGCGGGCATGCGCGCGCCGGATCGGAATCAGGGCTGTAACAGAATCGGCGCGAGGTGCGGACGGTCTCGGCACAAACCTGGTCGATCATGGGCAGGGTGTCTTCGAACTCGCTGTACTTCAGGACGGGTGCCGACCGGGGCCGGGTCAAGCGGCTGCTGGTGACCGCGCTGGGCTGCCTGTCCGCACTGGGACTGATCTGCCTGGTGTTCGTCGGGACGCGTGCGGGCCAGGCCCTGGAGCAGGAGCTGCTGCCAGGTGGCGGATTCGGGCGACCGACCGTGCTGCTCGAGCCCGCACGTGTCGTGCTGTCCGTCTTCGGGAAGCCGCCCGTGCTGGGCGCGCTCCTCGGGCTGGTGCTGTTGGCGGGCGTGCTGCTCGGTCGGTGGCGCGCGGCCGTGGCGGGGGTCGGCCTGTTCCTGGTCTCGGTGGTCGCCGCGCGCTCGCTCAAGCTGCTGGTACCCCGTCCCGACCTCGACGTTGCGGGCTCGACGACGCACAACAGTTTTCCCAGCGGCCACGTCGCGGCCGCGATGGCCCTGCTGCTGGCCTTGCTGTTCGCTTCGCCCGCTCGCGCCCGCTGGTGGGTGGCCGTCCCCGGCATGGTCGGTGTGGTCGTGATCGGCCTGGCCACCATGATCGCGGGTTGGCATCGGCCCAGTGACGTGCTCGGCAGCGTGCTGCTGGTCGCCGCACTGGGCTGCCTGCTGGCGGCGGCGCTGCTCGGGCCGCTCGCGGGGCGCCGGGTGTCGGGTATGGACGGAGCGCGAGGTTGACACGCGATCGTCCGGAAACCGGCCCGGGCTCGGCCGGGCACGCCGCGGTGGATGCCCCGGAACTACAGTTAGCGGGCTAAACGTAGTTCCGGGTCGGGGGCGGTGAGTGTTGACCTCGACTTAGGTTCAGGTGCGAGGCTGGTTCCCATGACCACACCGACGCTGGAGCTCACCGAGACGCGGGACTGGAACATCGGAGCCGTCGACCTGGACGCCTACCTGGAACGGATCGGCCACCCGCTGGTCGCGCCGGCGGCGGAGGCACTGCGCTCACTGCACGAGGCGCATATCCGCGCGATCCCGTTCGAGAACCTGGACGTGGTGCTCGGCAAGCACCCCGGGCTGGACCTCGGCGTGGTGGCCGACAAGCTGGTGCACCGGCGCCGGGGCGGCTACTGCTACGAGCACGGGTTGCTGTTCGCCGCCGTGCTCGAGCGGCTGGGGTACACCGTGCACCGGCGGATGGCGCGGGTGCAGCCGCACCGGTCGGGGCTGCGTACGCATATGACCCTGGCCGTGCACGCCGAGGGCACCGACTACCTCACCGATGTCGGATTCGGCGCGGGAATGATGTACCCGATGCCGCTGCGGGACGGCGCCGAGGTCGACCAGGCCGGCTGGCCGCACCGGATCGTCCGGCAGGGGAACCTGTGGGCGCTGACCAAGCGGAACGGGGACGAGTGGGAGGTGCTGCACGTCTCGGACGAGTCGCCGCAGCGGCCGGTCGACTACGAGGTCGCGCACCATTACGTGTCCACCCACCCCCGCTCGCCGTTCACCGGGCAGCTGGTCGTGATGCGGCTGGATCACGGGGTCAACCGCCGCCTGGTCGGTGACGAGCTGACCGTCGAGTGGGCGAGCGGGCGGACGGAACGGACCCGGGTCCTGCCCGAGCGGCTCGCCGGGACCCTGCGCGATCTCGACCTCGAGCCGGAACCGGAGGACCTGGCCGGGCTGCGCGCCCACCTGTCGTAACCACTCGGTCGGGTGGGGCTCGGGTGGGGCTCGGATGGGACAAGACAAAATCTGGTCAGAAGTCTTGTTGGATAAGCCGCGGGCGGGTTACTGTCCGGTACACGTCCCGCTCGCGTCCCCGAGCAGCGGATTCGGTGTCCCCACGGAAGGTGGCAACGATGAGCAGGTCCACCCGGCTTCGCAGGTTCCTCGGCGCCGTGCTGGCGGTGATCATGGCCTGCACGGTGGCCGCCGCCCCGGCGGGCGCGGCCGCCCCACCCGAGCCCGGGAACGATCCCTTCTACCAACCACCCGCCGGTTTCGAGTCGACCGAACCGGGCACGGTGCTGCGGTCCCGCCCGGTCGACCTCGCCGCGTTCGCGCTGCTGCCGCAGAAGGTGCAGGCCTGGCAGTTGCTCTACCGCACGACCGACACCCAGGATCGGCCGCAGGCCACGGTGACCACGGTGCTGCTGCCCTGGGGCGCGAAACCGGACCGGTCCCGACCGCTGCTGTCCTACCAGGTCGCCGAGGACAGCGCCGCCGCGCACTGCGCGCCCTCCTACCAGTGGCGGCAGGGCGCGGGTAACGACAACATCGTCACGCAGGCCGAGATCCTGCTCGTGGACGCGGCCGTCAAGCAGGGCTGGGCGGTGACCGTCCCGGACTACGAGGGCCCGGACAGCGCCTACGTGGCAGGCAAGCAGGCCGGGCAGGCGGTGCTGGACGGCATCCGGGCCGCGCAGAACTTCCCGGCGCTGGGCCTGGACGGCAGGGAGACCGACGTCGGGCTGTGGGGCTACTCCGGTGGCGCGCTGGCCTCCGGCTGGGCCTCCGAACTGCACCCCGGGTACGCCCCCGAGTTGGACGTCAAGGGCGTCGCCGAGGGTGGGCTGCCGGTGAACGTCGAGCACGTCCTGGACAACGTGAACGGTTCGGCCGTCTCCGGGCTCGCGATGAGTGGCATCGCCGGGCTGAGCGAGGCATACCCGGAGCTGGCCGGGTACCTGGACGCCAACCTGACGCCGGAGGGCAGGGAGGCGTTCGCGGAGGTCAAGACCCTGTGTAACCCGCAGGCCGTCGCCCGGTTCCCGTTCAAGGACATCTACTCCTACTTCAGCAACGAGGACCCGCTGAACCATCCGGTCGCCAGGGACGTGCTCGCGGCCAACACGATGGGCAAGCACACGCCGACCGCGCCGCTGCTCGTCTACCACTCGGTGAACGACCAGCTCATCCCGCACGAGGACGTGGACGGCCTCGTCGATCGGTTCTGCGCGGACGGCGCCCAGCTCAGCTACCGCCGGGACATCCTCAGCGAGCACGTGGCGTTGACCGTCACCGGAGCGGCCGGCGCGATCAACTGGCTGAAAGCGCGTTTCGCGGGCGAACCGTCGCGGCCGGGCTGCGACACCGAGACGGTCGCGTCCTCGCTGCTGTCGCCCCAGGCACTGGCCACGTTCGGCTCCGCCCTGCTGAACGCCCTCCTGGCACTCCTCGGCCAGCCCATTCGCTGAGCCCTCGTTGACGGGGGTCGGCGGGCAGGTTACGGTGCTCCGCCGTGAACCTGTCCGACAGCCGGACTGCCGGTCAGGCGGTCCCACGCCGGGTGAGCGCGATGGAGGCCGTGCTCGCCGACCTGCGGGACGCCATCGGCAGGGGCGAGTACGCGATCGGCGAGAAGCTGCCTGCCGAGTCCGCGCTGGCCCAGCACTACGGCGTCAGCCGGTCGGTCGTCCGGGAGGCACTGCGCGCCCTGCAGGCGATCGGGCTCACCCGCTCGCACACCGGCAGGGGCACCTTCGTCGCGGCCAGTACCGCGGTGAGCAACCCGATCTTCGGCTCCTACTCGGCACGGGACCTGGTCGAGGTGCGCAGGCACGTCGAGATCCCGGTCACCGGATACGCCGCCGCCCGACGCTCCGAGGACGACCTCGACCTGCTCGCGCAGCTCGCCGAGCGGATGGAGACGGAGACCGACGACCTGGCCTGGACGGCGTTGGACACGCTGTTCCACATCACCATCGCGCGGGCTTCCGGCAACGAGGTCTTCCGGCGGATGATCGAGGAGATCCGGGACGCGCTCGCGCGCCAGTCCAGCTTGGTCAACCGACTGCGCGGCCGCCGCGAGCAGTGCAATGTGGAGCACCGGAGGATCGTGCGGGCGATCCTCGCTGGCTCCGTGGGCGAGGCCGAGGCCGGTATGCGGGACCACCTCGCCGCGGTCGAGGCCAGCCTGCAGGCGATCGTCGGGCCGGAGGACCGGCATGGGTAATCCGGTCCCGCTCGTGCACGTGGTCCGGGACGGCGTGGTCGAGGGCATCCACTATGGATCCCTGGTCGTGCTCGGGCCGGACGGTGGGGTCGAGTTCGCCGCGGGCGACATCGAGTCGCCGTTCTTCCTGCGGTCGGCCGCCAAGCCGTTGCAGGCGGTCGGCCTGCTGCGGGCCGGGCTGGAGCTGCCGGACGACCTGCTCGCGCTGGCCGCCGCCAGCCATTCGGGCGAGGACATCCACCTCGCCGGAACCCATGCCATCCTGCGTACGGCGGAACTGAGCGAACACGATCTGGGCAACCCGCCCGCCCTGCCGTACGATCCCGCGATGCGCGACGAGTGGCTGGCACGCGGCCGGGCCCCGCGGCGTGCGGCGCACAACTGTTCCGGCAAACACGCCGCCATGCTGCGCACGGCCCGCGCGCGCGGCTGGTCCACCCGAGATTACCTGGACCGCGGCCACCCGCTGCAACGCGCGCTCGCCGCCACCGTGTCCGAGCTCGCGGGCGAACGGGTCGCCGAACCCAGCGTGGACGGCTGCGGTGCGCCGCTGTTCTCCATCTCGCTGACCGGGCTGGCCCGCGCGCTGGCGCGGATCGCGACCGCGGGCGCGGGCACAGCGGAGGGCGACCTCGCCCGCGCGCTGCGCGCGCACCCCGAGCTGGTGGCGGGCACCAGCAGGGACGTGACCCTGTTGATGCGAGCCGTCCCGGGGCTGATCGCCAAGGACGGCTTCGAGGGTGTGCAGGTGGTCGGGCTGCCGGACGGCCACGCGGTGGCGATCAAGATCGCCGACGGTGCCGACCGGGCCCGGATGCCGGCCGCCGCGGCGGCACTGGCGCTGTGCGGCCTCGATCCGGAGCGGCTGCTCGAGCCGGCAACGGTTCCGGTGTACGGCGGGGGCGAGGTGGTCGGTGGGCTGCAGGCGGCAGGCGAGCTCGCCTCGGCCGCGCTGGCCGCGGGTGCCCGCCAACTCTTCGACGTCAAGTATCCGATCACCCGAACAAGGAGTGCGGCATGGACGGCCTGATCGACGGAATCGGCGAGGTGAACGACCTCTTCTGGACCTACGTGGTCATCCCGTTGCTCGCGCTGGTCGGGATCTACTTCACCGTGCGGTCCGGCGGGGTGCAGCTCCGAATGCTCCCGGAGATGATCCGCAACCTGCGCAGCAAGCCGGAGAACGCGCCGGACGGCAAGAAGGCCATCTCCTCCTTCCAGGCCTTCTCCATCTCGGCGGCCGCCAGGGTCGGCACCGGCAACGTCGCCGGGGTCGCGATCGCCATCGCACTCGGCGGGCCGGGCGCCGTGCTGTGGATGTGGGTCATGGGACTGGTCGTCGGCTCGGCCGCGTTCGTGGAGTCCACCCTGGCCCAGCTGTTCAAGGTCCGGGATCGCACCGGCTACCGCGGCGGCCCCGCCTACTACATGCAGCACGGGCTGAAGGCGCGCTGGATGGGCATCCTGTTCGCGGTGGTCATCATCTTCACCTTCAGCTTCACCTTCAACATGGTGCAGGCCAACAGCATCGTGGACGCCGTGCATTCCTCGGTGACCTCGGTGACCGGTGAGGAGGAGGCAAGCTGGGTCGCTCCGGTGGTCGGCTTCGCCCTGGTCGCACTGGTCGCGCTCGTCGTCTTCGGCGGGGTTCGCCGGATCGCCCACGTCGCCCAGATGACCGTGCCGTTCATGGCGCTGATCTACCTGATCATGGGCATCATCGTGGTGCTGATGAACGTGGAGAAGATCCCGGCCGTGCTCGGCGACATCGTCGGCGCGGCGTTCGGCTTCAAGGAGATCGGCGCCGCGGCCGTGGGTACCGCCATCATGCAGGGCATCCGGCGCGGCCTGTTCTCCAACGAGGCGGGCATGGGCTCCGCGCCGAACGCCGGCGCGACCGCGGCGGTGAGCCACCCGGTCAAGCAGGGCCTCGCGCAGACCTTCGGGATCTACTTCGACACCCTGATCGTCTGCTCGATCACCGCGTTCATCATTCTGGTCTCCGACCCGACCTACGGTGAGGCCGTCGGTGCCTCGATGACGCAGAGCTCGCTGGAGGCCAACCTCGGAACCTGGTCCCTGCACCTGTTGACCGCGATCATCTTCCTGCTGGCGTTCACCTCCGTGCTCGGCAACTTCTACTACGGCGAGGCGAATCTCACCTTCCTCACCTCGAACCCGCGGGCGTTGCCGATCTTCCGCGGCGTGGTGATCGTGATCCTGTTCCTCGGCGCGGTGGCCTCGCTGGAGCTGGTGTGGAGTGTCGCGGACGTGACCATGGGGGTGATGGCCGTGGTCAACCTGGTCGCCATCGCACCGCTCGGGATGCTGGCCATACGGCTGCTCAAGGACTACCAGGAGCAGCGCAGGCAGGGGCTGGACCCGGTGTTCACCCGCGACCGGCTGCCGGACATCCAGGGTGTGCAGTGCTGGGAGGCCGACCGCTCCGAGCTGAAACAGCAGGCGGGCTCCTGACACCGCGTAACCCCGTCGCCGAGAGGCCCTGAACGTGGCTTTCCGGACGTTGGATGTCCCAATAGTGCCGTTCGCGACGCTGAGCGTTGTGAAGGCCACGTTCAGGGCTTTTCGGGTTCCGTGGTGGCAGGGGTGTCTACTGTGGTCGAATTGTCTTCCTCGGGGCCGCGCAGTTCCCAGGTGCCACGGCGGCGCAGCACGAACACGTAGTACGCCAGCGCGATCAGCAGGACCACGCCGGTCACGATCAGGCTCGGCCTGCCGATCTTGGGGTCCAGCGCGTTCTGGTACACCACGTAAACCAGCGCGCCCAGCCCGATCAGCGGCGGCAGCGGGAACAGCGGCATCTTGTACGCGGCATGCGCGGTGGATCCGTTGCGACGCCCGGCGAGCACCGCGACACACAGGCTCCCGTAGACCACGACCAACCCGGTTCCGGTGAGCACCAGTAGCAAGGTCTCGTCCACGAAACAGATCGCCGCGCCAACCACCCCGGTCACCAGGGTGGCCACCCACGGCGTGCCGAACCGGGGGTGGATCGACGCCATGCCCCGATTGATCGAGCGGGACCAGACCCGATCCCGGCCGGTGCTGAACAGCAGTCGCGCGCTCAGCAGGGTGATCGCGATGACCGCGTTGATGATGGCCAGCGCCACCGCCAGGCTGATCACCGTGTTCAACGTGCTCCCGCCGCGTTCGATGACGAAGTGGTTCATCATGTTCTCCGCGCCGAACGTGGCGGCGAGGTCCGGCGTACCGAGTACCATCGCCGTCACCGGGAGCAGCTCGGCGATCACGGTGATCCCGAGTGCCCACAGGATCGCTCGGGCGATACCCCGGTTGGCGTCCGCGGTCTCCTCGCCGAAGTACACCGCGCTGCCGTAGCCGTTGTAGGCGAAGATCGCGACCGCGACCGCCGCGGCGATCAGCCCCACCGAGGTGGGCGCGAGATCGGATTGTCCGGAAAGGACAGTCGGTTCGAGGAGTACCTCACCGATCGGGCGTTCCACGTTGAGGAAACCGAGCAGGGACAGCACGACCAGTGCCGCCATCTCGACCGCGAGGAAGATCCCGGTGACCACCGCGTTGAACTTGACGTCGAACACCGCGAGTACGGCGGAGGCGATGACCACGACCGCGGCGGTGACCTGCCCGTTCAGCCCCGGCAGCAGCACGCCGAGGTAGGTGCCGACCCCGAGCGCGATCACCGCGAGGATCAGCAGCTGGGTGATCAGGAACAGCCCGAGGATCAGGAAACCCGGTAGGCGGCCGAGCGTGCGGCCGACGATGGCGTACTCGCCGCCGGACAGCGGGTAGGCCGAGGCAAGCTCGGCGTAGACGAAGGCCATGAAGATCCCGACCACGCCGGCGGCGAGGAAGCTCCACAGTGCACCGGTTCCGGCCTGCTCGAGGACGCCGGGCGCGATGATGAACACCGAGGAGGCCGGGGTGATCGCGGACAGCGTGATCAGTACGGTGCCGAGCACCTTCAGCCCGCGACGAAGTTGCTTGGGTTGCCCGGTGTTCGTGGCGTCGATCGACTTCTCGGACGCGTTCATTGCCATCCCTTGCTCGGGTCGTTTACCCCGTCTGTTGCCGCCGGAGCAGCCGCACGAGATCGTCGTGCGGCAGCCCGGGGGAACGGTGGTCGTCCCTCCCGACCATGGTTTCGCCCGCGACCAGCGCGTTCAGCACGGCTTCCTCGACGACCTCCACCACCGCCCGGTAGTAGGGATCCATCCGTCCCCAGGGGATGAAACGAAGTACGTCGTAGTCACCTGCGCGCGGTTCGCCCCGGGGAGAGGAACTGTTCAGCGCACCGGCGTTGGCCGTGCTGAACGCGAGGAAGATGTCTCCGGAGAAGTGCGAGCCGGTGGTACCGGTGCGGGCGAGGCCCAGCGGGACCCGCCGGGCCAGTGCGGTGCACTGGTTCGGTAGCAGCGGGGCGTCGGTGCCGAGGACGACGATCACCGAACCGGAGCCGGGAGGCGGGGTCGAGTCCGCCTCCTCGAGCGGGTTGTCCGCGGCGAGGGCGTTGCCGACCGGGGTTCCGGTGACCGTGAGCTCCCGCCGGGCTCCGAAATTGGCCTGTACGAAGGCTCCCACCGTGTAGCTGTACTGTCCGTACTGGACCACTCGGGACGCGGTTCCACTGCCGCCCTTGAAGGCGTAGCAGTTCATCCCGGTGCCGCCGCCGACCGAGCCCTCCGCGATCGGACCGCCCGCCGCGGTGTCGATCGCCCGTACCGCATGCTCCGGCCGCACGTGCGGGCCGTTGATGTCGTTCAGGTAGCCGTCCCAGGTCTCGGCGACCACCGGCAGCAGCCACTCCGTTGCCATCGCGGGTTTGTGCTCGACGATCCAGTCGATCACCCCGCGATGGCACGGTCCGACGGCATGGGTGTTGGTGATCAGCACCGGAGTGTCCAGCGAACCGGTCTCGGTGAGCCAGGTGGTCCCGGTCATCTCGCCGTTGCCGTTCAGCGAGTACCAGCCCGCCGCGCAGGCGGTGCCCACACCGTCCTTGCCGCGTGGCAGGAGGGCGGTGACCCCGGTACGCACCGGGCCGGAGCCGACCCGCAGCGGGCCGTCACCGTCGATAAGCGTGGTGTAACCGACCTCCACCCCGGGCACATCGGTGATCCCGTTGTGCGGGCCGGTGTTTCCCGGCAGCTCGATACCAAGATCCCTGGCCCGAACCGGACGGCTCATCGTTCCTCCTGGCGGCGTGCTGCGCGATGCCAGCCAGAATCAAACGTCGCTCATTGTTGAAATACAAGGGAGTTTTGTTACCGTACAAAAGATGTGGACCGCGGAGCGCCTGGCCGCCCGCCTCGCAGACAGCAGCGCCGACGGAATCGCCAGGTCGGTGGCTCGGCTGGTGTCCACGGGGGATGTCGAGGTCGGCACCCGGCTGCCCACGGTGCGGGCGCTGGCCAGGTGCCTGCGGGTGAGCCCGACGACGGTCTCCGAAGCCTGGCGTTCGCTGTCCCATGCCGGGGTGGTGGAGACTAGCGGTCGCCGGGGTACCACCGTGCGTGGGCGGCCGCAGCCCGCCGCGGCGACCAGATTCTCCAAGCTGCACCACAACGGCCCGCCGCCCGCGCTGGACCTTTCCACCGGAACGCCCGATCCCGAGCTGCTGCCCGATCTCGGGCCCGCCATGCACAAGCTGAGCAGGCATGCGGCGGCGAGTTCCTACTTCGACGCGCCGGTGCTGCCGGAGCTGGAAGAGGTGCTGCGTGCCGACTGGCCGTTCCGCCCGGCCGCGCTCACCATGGTCGACGGTGCGATGGACGCCATCGACCGGGTTTTCGAGGTGGTGCTGCGGTTCGGCGACCGGGTACTGGTGGAGAACCCGACCTTCCCGCCGATCCTCGACCTGCTGGAGGAACGCGGGATCACCGTGCTCGGGCTGCCGCTGGACGCCGAGGGGGTGCGGCCGGACGCGCTGGCCGAGGCGGTCGCCGGCTCCCCGCCCGCCGCGCTGGTGATCCAGCCGCGAGCGCAGAACCCCAGTGGCCACACCATGTCCGACCAGCGGGCCATGCGACTCGCCTCGATTCTCGGCGTGGCCAAGGATCTGGTGATCATCGAGGATGACCACGGCGCGCCGCTGTCCACCTCACCGCCGGTGAGCCTCGGCAGCTACCTGCCGGAGCAGACCGTGCACGTCCGCGGCTTCTCCAAGTCACACGGGCCCGACCTGCGGCTGGCCGCGCTCGGCGGGGTCGACGCGATCGTGGAGAAGGTGTTGCGCCGCCGCCTGCTGGGACCGGCCTGGTCGAGTCGCCTGCTGCAGGCACTGCTGCTGCACCTGCTGACCGACCCCGCCTCGGTCGCCGAGGTGGCGCACGCCAGCGGGATCTACGCGCAGCGCCGCGGGTTGCTCACCGAGGCGCTGGCGAGCAGGGGAGTGCGGGTGGCGGGCGGGGACGGGATCAACCTCTGGATCGAGGTACGCGACGAGACGGCCGCGCTGGTCGCCCTCGCGGTCAACCAGATCACCGCGGCCCCCGGCTCCCCGTTCCTGTCCGCGCCGCTCGCGGCGGACCACATCCGGGTCACCTGCGCCGGCGTGCAGGGCGATATCGACCGGCTGGCGGGGCACATCGCCGCCGCGGCCCTGCCGGCCGGCAGCCCCTACCGCGCCAACTAGCGGCGTGTTTGCCGCTCAGGTCGGCGTGTTTGCCGTCCACGCGCGTGAGTTTGCCGCTCACGCGCGTGAGTTTGCCGTTCCCGCACGCGCCGGGGTCGGTTCGGACTCGCCATGGTGCGGGATGTGACGCACGGTGTGGTCGGCATAACCGAGTGCCTCGGCCACCAGTGCCGCGAGGTGCTCGCTGGCGAGGCGGTAGTACATCCGCCTGCCCTCGCGGCGGGCCCGCACCAGCCCGGCGAGCCGTAACCGGCTCAGATGCTGGGACACCGAGGAGCGGGAGGCGGCGACCTGCGCGGTGAGGGTGTTCACGTCCTGCTCCCACCCGGCGAGCAGGTGCAGCAGGTGCAGCCGGGTCGGGTCGGCGAGCAGGCCGAGCACTCCGGCGCCGACCGCGAGCTGGTCGGGATCGAGAGTAGTTGTGTGCTCATGCGCGCGCATGGTTGCATGATGCCCGTACGCAGGGCACTCCGGCAACCGTGGGCGGGGAACGAGCGAGAGGATCGCGATGCCGCACGAGCAGCACGGCCACGGCCACGGCCATGGCCACGACTACGGGCATGACTACGGGCACGGCCACGGGCGGCGGTCCGGCTGGTGGCACCGGTTGCGGCACCTGCTCACCCCGCACAGCCACGACAGCGCCGACCGCGTGGATGCCTCGCTGGAGACCAGCCGCAAGGGCCTGCGGACGCTCGCACTGTCCTTCGGCGTGCTGCTGGTGACCGCGCTGGCGCAGTTGGCCGTCGTCGTGCTCAGCGGATCGGTCGCGCTGCTCGGGGACACCATCCACAACTTCGCCGACGCGCTCACCGCGGTGCCGCTGTGGATCGCGTTCCTGCTCGGTCGCCGCGCGGCGACCCGCCGGTTCACCTATGGCTTCGGTCGGGCCGAGGACCTCGCCGGGTTGGTGGTCGTACTGCTGATCGCCGCATCGGCCGCGCTCGCGGGCTACGAGGCGATGTGGCGGCTGATCCGGCCCGAGCTGGTGGAACACCTGCCGGTGGTGGCGGCCGCGGGTGTGATCGGTTTCCTCGGCAACGAGTTGGTGGCCCGTTACCGGATCAGGGTCGGCAGGGAGATCGGGTCCGCGGCGCTGGTCGCGGATGGCCTGCACGCCCGCACCGACGGGTTCACCTCACTCGCCGTGGTGCTGGGCGCGCTGGGGGTCGGGCTCGGTTTCCCCGCGGCCGACCCGATCATCGGGCTGCTCATCACCGTCGCCATCTGCTTCGTGCTGCGCGATGCGGCGCGTGAGGTCTTCGGCAGGCTGATGGACGCGGTGGACCCCGCCACCGTCGGGCTCGCCGAGCGCACCGCTGCCGAGGTCGCCGGGGTGGCCAAGGTCGATCAGCTGCGGATGCGCTGGATCGGGCACAAGCTGCATGCCGAGCTGGCGGTGGCGGTGGATCCTGAGCTCCCGGTCGGGGCGGCGCACGAACTCGCGCACGAGGTCGAGCACGCGCTGCTGCACGCGGTGCCGCGGCTGGTGTCCGCCGTGGTGCACACCGAACCCTGGGCGGGCGCGGGCGAGGCGCACGAGCGGCGCGAGCACCACCGGTAATCCCGCGCGTTCCTGGGTTGTCACCGTCGTGACAGGTTCCCACCTCCCACCTGTCATACGCTTCCGATTCTGAATCGGTCTCGGTAGGAACGTGTTGCTCGCGCCGTTACCGGACTTCTAGCGTGCTGGACGCACTTCCCTGCGCACAGGAGGAAAGACGGCGTGTCCACTTTGAATGGAAGAATCGGCAGGAAGCCCCGGCGGTACCTGCCGGGAGCGTTCACCGCGCTGGTCGCGGCCGCGGCGCTGCTCGGCTCCACACCGGCCGCGACCGCACAGGAGAACCCGTTCGAACGCGGCCCCGATCCGACCGAAAGCAGCGTCGAAGCCCCGCGCGGCCCGTTCGCCACGGCCACCACCACGGTCGCCCGTGACAGCGCGCAGGGATTCGGCGGTGGCACCATCCACTACCCGACCGACACCAGCGAAGGCACCTTCGGCGCGGTGGCCATCTCGCCCGGTTTCATCGAGAGCCAGTCCGCCATCTCCTGGTACGGCGAGCGGCTCGCGTCCCAGGGTTTCGTGGTGTTCACCATCGACACCAACGGCATCTTCGATTTCCCCGACCCGCGCGGGGATCAACTCCTCGCCGCGCTGGACCACCTCACCGCCCGCAGCCCGGTCGCCGACCGGATCGACGCCGACCGGCTCGGCGTGCTCGGTCACTCGATGGGTGGCGGCGGATCGCTGTCCGCTGTGGACGAACGGCCTGAGCTCCAGGCCGCCATCCCGCTGGCGCCGTGGCATCTCAACCAGAACTGGTCCGATGTGGATGTTCCCACGATGATCATCGGTGGGGAGACCGACTTCATCGCGCCGGTCGGCAGCCATGCCGAGCCGTTCTACGATTCCCTTCCCTCCTCACTGGACAAGGCGTACCTGGAGATGAAGGGGAAGGGCCACTTCGTCACCAACTCACCGAACACCGTCATCGCCAAGTTCGCGATCTCGTGGCTGAAGCGGTTCATCGACAACGACACCCGTTACGAGCGGTTCCTCTGCCCCGCGCCGAGCCCGGATTCCGACATCTCCGAGTACCGGGACACCTGCCCGCACTGACTCCGGGACAGCGGACCGGGGTGCACCCCCCTGCACAGTGGGTGCACCCCGGTGTCCTGTGTTTGTCGAATGGTCGGATTACTGCCCGAAGCAGAAGGCCTGGCTGCCGAGGTCCCAGCACTGCACCTGCTTCGTGGCGGTATCGGTGTTACCCGACCGGTCGGTCACCTCGAGCTGCACGGTGTAGTTCGCCTGCCGGCTCGGGTACGCGTGCGAGGCCGTGGCTCCGCTGCCGGTCCGGCCGTCACCGAAGTCCCAGGCGTAGGAGGCGATATCCCCGTCCGGGTCGGTGCTGCGCGTGCCGTCGACGGTGCAGTTCTGCCACTGGCACTGCACGGTGAACGAGGCCGACGGCGGGTCGCCCGCCGGCGGCTCGCCCGCGTAGACCGTTTCCCGCGCGGTATCGGTCTTGCCCTCGTCGTCGGTGACGGTCAACTCGACGGTGTACTCGCCTGACTGGGCGTAGTCGTGCGAGGGGGTCCGCCCGTCGCCGGTCCGGCCGTCGCCGAAGTCCCAGGCGTAGGAGGCGATCGAGCCGTCCTCGTCGGTGGAGGCCGAGGCGTCGAAGGAGCAGTTCGGCTCGGTGGCCGAGCAGTCCGCGGTGAACGAGGCCGAGGGTGCGCCCGGCTCGGTGGGATCGCTGTGCTCCTCGATCTTCTCGTTGGCCCAGTCGCCCATCTCGTTGGTCAACCGGCCCCAGGCGCCGTAGCTGCCGCAGCCGGTCTGGACCCAGGAGCTGACCCCGATGACCACCCCGTTCACGACCAGTGGCCCACCGCTGTCACCCTGGCAGATCCCGTCGTGCCCGTCGGCGTACCCGGCGCAGATCATGTAGTTCTCGTTGAACGAGCCGAACGAACCGCAGGTGTTCTGCCCTTCGACAATGGGCAGGTCGGCCTTCTTGAGGTGCCCGTACTCGTTCTCCCCATCCCGGATGCGGCCGTAGCCGAGGGTGAGCGCGTCGGTACCCGGGTCGTCCAGCGCGGTGTCCCCGGAGTCGGCGACCCGGGGGTAGCTGAACCCGTCCGGGACCGGGATCTCGGTCCTGGTCACCACGATCCCGACGTCCCACCCGGTCTGCCATCCGTTCGGGGACTGGTAGTTCGGGTGCTGGAAGTAGTGCTCGACCTCGATCTCGGTGCCGCCGCCGACGGTCAGGTCGTCGGCGCCGTAGTACATCGACTTGGCCCCGTCCCCATCCTTGCAGTGTGCCGCGGTGACGATCACCTTCGGCGCCACCACGGAGGCGGTGCAGGTCTGACCCATCGGGCGCGGGCCACCCTCCCTCAGCATGGCGATGGCATACGGGTAGTCCTCGACGGAGACCTTCTCCCCGCCGACGATCTGGGTGCCCGGGCCGTCCTGGGGCTCCGCCTCCATCGGCGTGGTCGCCTGGAAACCGGGGTCGGTCGGTTCGGTCGTCGGCTCGGCCGCCTGGGCCAGTCCCGGGGTCATCGCCAGCAGCCCGGCCACGACCACCAGCCCGGCGGCACCGCCGAACCTTCGTGTTCGAACTCGTCTCATCCTGCCTCTTTCGCTCGGTGGGCAGCGCACCGCGGTGCGGGCGCACCGGATGTCCGGCCCACCGAGCATCGGCAGGAAGCCGCGGAGAGAGCAATCCGCACCTGGCTCCGTAACCCCTACGGATTCTTTCGGCGCGGTGCCGGTTCACTGGCTACTTTCGTCGGTTTTCCGGTGTGCCAGCGAATTAACTAGGTAGGTCTACGGATTGATTCCGAAATCACGGCCACCGGACAGTGACATGCGGAAGATCCTATGTGTGCCGCGGCCCTGCCGCGGCACACCGCAACGGAGGTAGCCATGAGCACAACCCTGCGCGCTCTGGGTACCGCGGTGCTGCTGGCGGGCCTGACCATGGTCCCACCAGTAGCGGCATCCGCGGCCGAACCCGATCCGGCCGACCGGCCGGATCGGGCGGAGGCGATCGCACGTGCCGAACAGGCACTGGCGCAGCGATCCGGCCTGGCCAAGTCCTCGACCCAGGACGACTACCAGGTACATCGCGTGATCATCGGTCCGGACGGCTCGACCGACGTGCGCTTCGACCGGACCTACCAGGGCCTGCCGGTCCTCGGCGGTGATCTGGTCGTGCACCACGATTCCGCCGGTGCGCTGACCGGCATGTCCATGTCCCAGGACCGGCCGGTGGCGGTGGACACCGACCCGGAGATCACCGCGGCGGCAGCGAGGGCAGCGGCGCCGCGGCATTTCCGTGGCGACGTCGACGAGGTGGGCGAGCCCCGGCTGGTGGTGGACGCCGGCGTCGAGGAGGGGGACGACTCGCGGCTGGCCTGGGAGACCGTGGTCTCCGGTTTCAAGCCGGACGGCCAGACGCCGAGCAGGCTGCACGTGGTGACCGACGCGGAGGACGGCGCGCTGCTGTTCCGCACCGACGAGGTGATGGCGGGCACCGGCGACGGGGTGCACGTCGGTTCGGTGGAGATCGACACCACCGGCTCCGCGGGTAGCTACGAGCTGACCGACCCCGAGCGGGGCGACGGCTCCACCTGCGATATGAACAACGGCAGGTACAACTGCTCGCGGATGACCGACGAGGACGACCAGTGGGGCAACGGCAGCCCTTCCAACGACCAGTCCGCCGCGGTGGACGCGCACTTCGGTGCGGCGGTCACCTACGACTACTTCAAGAACGTGCACGGCCGTAACGGCATCTTCGGGGACGGCCGCGGTGTGCCCAGCCGGGTGCACTACGGCGACAACTACGTCAACGCGTTCTGGGACGGCCGGCAGATGACCTACGGTGACGGCCAGAACAACCGCAATCCGCTGACCGCCCTGGACGTCGCCGGGCACGAGATGAGTCACGGGGTCACCGAGGCCGTTTCCGGGCTGTGCTACGACGAGACCGACTGCGGCGGGCTGAACGAGGCCACCAGCGACATCTTCGGCACGATGGCCGAGTTCTACGCGGGTATCTCCGCCGACCAGGGTGACTACGACATCGGCGAGAAGATCGACATCCGGGGCGACGGCTCGCCGCTGCGGTACATGTACGACCCGACCCTGGACGGCAACTCCTTCGGCTGCTACGAGCAGGGCCGCCGCGCCGACCCGCACTACACCTCGGGCATCGGCAACCACTTCTTCTTCCTGCTCGCCGAGGGCAGCGGGCAGACCGAGTACGGCGACAGCCCGACCTGTGACGGCTCCACGGTCACCGGGATCGGCAAGGAGAAGGCCGCGGACATCTGGTTCAAGGCACTGGACGAGTACTTCGTCTCCCGTACCCAGTACCCGGACGCCCGTGCCGACACCCTCGCCGCCGCGACCGAGCTCTACGGCGAGTGCTCCACCGAGTACCGCGGCGTGCTGGCGGCCTGGGACGCGGTTGACGTGACCGGAAGTGAGCAGTGCCAGGGGAACCCGACCGATCCGCGGGCTTCGTTCTCGGCGGATTGTTCGGAGACTGAGCCGTCGTGTGCGTTCGATGGTTCGGCCTCGAGTGATCCGGATGGTTCGGTGGCGTCGTATGCGTGGGATTTCGGTGATGGTGAGGCCGGTTCCGGGGTGAGTCCTTCGCACACCTATGTGGAGGCTGGGACGTACTCGGTCGAGTTGACGGTGACGGATGACGAGGGCAACACCGGTAGCACGACCAAGCAGGTGACCGCGGGTGGGCCGCCGCAGTCGGGTGAGCCGCCGCAGGCGTCTGTGGAGGTGTCTTGTTATTGGGATGAGTGCAGTTTCGACGGTACGCGGTCTACGGATGCGGATGGCGATATCGCTTCGTATGCCTGGGATTTCGGGGACGGCCGGAGTGGTAGTGGGAGTAGCACGACGCATACGTATCCGAATCGGCAGGCGACCTACACCGCTGAGCTGACGGTGACCGATGCGGCGGGTAACAGTGATACCGCGTCCCAGCAGGTGCAGTGCTGGAACTTCGGCAGCCAGGCCTACTGCTTCGCCCAGTAGAACCCCGACCGGACAGGAAGGAACCAACAATGAGACGGATGTCGACGACGGTCGCGGTAGCGGTCGCGACACTGGCGGCGGGGTTCGCCGCTCCGGTGGCGGCCGCGGCCCCGCAGGCCGCGGACCTGCCGAACGGGGCGCCGGACATCTCGACCGAAGCGGTGATGGATCACCTTCGCCAGTTCCAGAACATCGCCGAGACCCAGGGCAACGGGAACCGCTGCACCGGCTCCGGTGGGTACACCGGGTCGGTGGACTACGTGATGGAGAAGACCGAGGCGGCCGGGTACACGGTGACCGAGCAGCCGTTCTCCACCTGGAGCGGGCAGAGCAGCAACGTGCTCGCCGAACTGCCGGGTCAGGACACCAGCAAGGTCCTCATGCTGGGTGGCCACCTGGACAGCGTGTGCCGGGGGCCTGGCATCAACGACAACGGCACCGGGTCGGCCGGGATCCTCGCGGTGGCCGAGGCTTTCGCCGCCGCCAACCCGAACCCACCGGTGACCGTCCGGTTCGGCTGGTGGGGTGACGAGGAGGCCGGGCTGAACGGCTCCAAGCACTACGCAGGCGAGCTGTCCGGCGGCGAGCGCGACCGGATCGAGGCCTACCTGAACTTCGACATGATCGGCTCGCCGAACGCAGGCTACTTCGTCTACAACGATGACGATCCGGCGATCGAGCAGACCATCAAGGACTACTACGTCGATGCCGGGGTGCCGACGGAGGGTCAGAGCGTGGGCGGGCGCAGTGACAGCGCGTCCTTCCAGCGGATCGGGATCAAGACCGGTGGCATCTTCACCGGAGCCGAACAGCGCAAGACCCAGGCACAGGCGGACAAGTGGGGCGGCCAGGCCGGGGTCGCCTACGACCGGTGCTACCACCAGTCCTGCGACACCATGTCCAACCTCAACGAGACCGCGCTCGGTCACAACGTCGACGCCATCTCCTGGGCGCTGTGGGAGCTGGCCGGCGGCAGCGGTGGCACCCCGACCGATCCGCGGGCTTCGTTCTCGGCGGATTGTTCGGAGACTGAGCCGTCGTGTGCGTTCGATGGTTCGGCCTCGAGTGATCCGGATGGTTCGGTGGCGTCGTATGCGTGGGATTTCGGTGATGGTGAGGCCGGTTCCGGGGTGAGTCCTTCGCACACCTATGTGGAGGCTGGGACGTACTCGGTCGAGTTGACGGTGACGGATGACGAGGGCAACACCGGTAGCACGACCAAGCAGGTGACCGCGGGTGGGCCGCCGCAGTCGGGTGAGCCGCCGCAGGCGTCTGTGGAGGTGTCTTGTTATTGGGATGAGTGCAGTTTCGACGGTACGCGGTCTACGGATGCGGATGGCGATATCGCTTCGTATGCCTGGGATTTCGGGGACGGCCGGAGTGGTAGTGGGAGTAGCACGACGCATACGTATCCGAATCGGCAGGCGACCTACACCGCTGAGCTGACGGTGACCGATGCGGCGGGTAACAGTGATACCGCGTCCCAGCAGGTGCAGTGCTGGAACTTCGGCAGCCAGGCTTACTGCTTCGCCCAGTAACAGCCGACACTCCCGGTGGGCGTGGGTGCGCCCCCGCGCCCACCGGCCCGTGTGCTACGTCCAGCCGCGCAGCACGCGGTCGATCTCGGCGGCGATCCGCTCCCGCGCCTCGATCCGTGGCACCCCGGACATCAGTAGCTCGTCATAGTCGGTGTCCAGGTGCCGCACCGAGGCGATCACCGCGAGTCGGACCGCCTGCTCGTCCAGCGCCCGCCCGGCCGCCGACCGGCCCACCCTGCCGCTGCTTCTTGTCCCCGCGTGCTCGGCGATCGCCGCCGCCCGCTCGGGCGGGCAGCCGGGGTACAGCTCGCGGATGCGCTCCGCCATGGCGGCCTGGAACCGCACATCCTGGTCGGCCCTCCGCACCGCGTCCCGCTCCCGCCGCCGGGCCCGCACATCCTCGTCGGCTAGGCACTGCCGCTCGGCCAGCTCCAGCGCCGCCCGGTCGACCAGTACCCCGCGTCGCTCGTACCGGTTGCGGCGGCGATTGAACTCCAGCACGACGGCGGACAGCGGGCTCTCCTTCTTCGCACGCCTGGAAAGCGCCGCGTTGCCTGCGGGGAGAAAGCTCAGGTGGTCCAGGTCCGCGCAGGCGAGGCAGAGCGGCTCGCCCTCCTCGAGAAGGAGGAACTCGCCCGCGGGCGCCGCCGCGGCGCAGCCCGCGCACTCCCACGCCCCGGCCGGAACGGTCACCACCAGGTCCGGTGCCTTGGCCTGCCTGGTTTCCAGTCGCCGCCGCCTGCCTTCGGGCAGCTCGGTGGAGATCCAGTGCGTGCGGAAGCTCCGCTCCAGCGATTCGTCGCCGGACGCGGTGAACCGCAGCGGCCTGCGGTCCCTGGTACCGGCCGGGTAGCCGATCTCGGTCGGCACCAGCCCGCTGTCCTCGGCCCACTCCCGCAGGTACCCGAGCACGGAGAGGATCCGGTCCGGCTCCACCGGCAGCGCCTGCGCCAGGTACGGGATCCGGCCCTGCCGCCACTCCTCCGCGCGGGGCGGGGGCAGCCAGCCGAGGGCGCCGAGTAGCTCGATGGGCGCGACGTACTTGTCGCGGGCGAGGGCGTTCTCGGCCGCGGCGAGCACGCGGCTACGGAGTCTGGCCATGGCGCGGCCAGCGTAGCGAAGCCGGCCGCGTGGCCGCACCGCGGACGCCTTTCTCGTCGGCCCCGCCGTGCTCGGTGGGACCGGGGAGCAGCGGGTGGGCGACGGCACTGCCCCGACCGGTTCAGCCTGTGCCGACCGGGGACGGCGGCGCCGCCGTCCGGATCACCGGGGCGTCGCGGGGCACCGACCCGGACCGGGAGGCCTACGACGTGGTCCAGGCGAGGTCCACGCGCGCGGCGAGCGTCAGCATGTGTTCACAGTGGACGGTCTCGGGGAAGGGCTGATGGTGGTACGCCGCCCGGTCGCCGAGCACCGGCCGCGCGGTGGGGCGCGGGTCGTGCTCGCCGCGTACCACACCCCGGCCGGGGACTTCGCCGAACTCGAAGGCCGCCGGCGGCAGTGGTGGTCGACCGCGCCGATCGAAACCCGAGCCCGTTGCGGAACTGGGCAGGCTGAAAGAAGCCGCATTCCACCGCCCGGCTCTACCGTGATTTGGCCAGAGTTCCTGGTCGCTACCCCGTCACGGAGGGCTCGATGACGATCCAGCAGGAACCGACCGGTACGCGGCAACCCGCTTTCGGCGAGGGGCCGTACCCCGAGCACCGGACGCGGCTCCTTCTCCTGTCCCTGCTTGCCGGGTTCCTGCTCACCGTGGTCTGGTCGGCGGCGTTCGTGGACCGGGTCATCGGCGACAATGTGGCCAACACCTTGCTCGGCTACGACGTGAAGGAAACCCCGGTTCCCGGGATGCTCACCGGCACCCTGTTCGCCTTCGTCTCCGGGCTGGCGGGTACCTTCACCGCGTGCAATATCGCGGCGTTCGGCGCCGTCGCACCGCTGGTCGGCAGGGAAGCGACCGGGATAAGGCGACTCGGGCACACCCTGCGGCCACTGGGGTGGATCGCCGTGGGCATGCTCAGCGTCTCGGCGGTGTACGGCGTGATCGTCGCGCTGGTGGGTACCGGGATGCCGCAGTTCTCCACCGCCCCGCACGGTGGCGGGCTCTCCCCGCGCATCATTCAGGCGATGGTGGTGTTCGGCGTCATCGGGCTGTCGATGCTGCTGCTCGGACTCGTCGCACTCGGGGTCGTCCGCAACCCGCTGGCGAAGGTCACCGCGCGCCATCCGCAGACTCCGCTGGTGGTGATCGGGGCGTTGATCGGCGGTTTCCTGATCGGTCGGCCGTTCCCGCTGTTCCGGATCATGTTCCGGGATGCGGCGGAGAGCGGGAACGTGCTGTACGGCGCCGGCGCGTTCATGCTGCAGTCGGTGGGCAACATCGTGGTGATGTCCTTGCTGTTCCTGCTGCTCGTGCACGGCACGCGGGGCAGGTTGCAGCGCTGGATGACGGCGAAACCGGGCAGGCTGGCCGCGATCACCGCGGCGGGCTTCCTAGTGGCCGGCGCCTTCACCCTGCTCTACTGGGACCTGCGGCTGCTCGGCAGGCTCGACCTGTTCTGGTACCCGACCATCGACTGGTGACCCCCCGCTGCCGGTGAACTGGCGCAGCCGCAGGCTGTTCGACACCACCAGCACCGAGGAAAGGGACATCGCCAGCCCCGCGATCAACGGGTTCAACAGGCCGAGCGCGGCCAGCGGGATCGCCGCCACGTTGTAGCCGAACGCCCAGGCGAGGTTGCCGCGGATGGTGCGCAGGGTGCGGTGTGCCAGCCGCACCGCGTCCGGCACCACCCGGAGATCCTCCCGGACCAGGATCACGTCGGCCGCCTTGATCGCGATATCGGTGCCGTGTGCCACCGCCAGCCCGAGGTCCGCGGTGGCCAGCGCGGGCGCGTCGTTGATGCCGTCGCCCGCCATGGCTACCTGCCTGCCCTGCTCGCGCAGGGACCGCACCCGCTCGGCCTTCTCCGCGGGCAGCACCCCGGCGATCACCTCGTCGATGCCGACCTCGGCGGCCACCGTGCGCGCGGTGCTCTCGTGGTCGCCGGTCAGCAGCACGGTCCGCAGGCCGAGCCGGTGCAACTCGGCCACGGCGGCCGGTGCCGAGGGCCGGACCTCGTCGTGCAGGGTGAACGCGGCGAGCAGCGCTCCGTCGGCGGCGAGCAGCACCACGGTGTCCCCGCGAGAACGGTGCGTCTCGATCACCTCGGTCGCCTCGGCGGGAACCTCGACGCCCGCGTCCGCCAGCAGCCGCGGGCTGCCGACCAGTACCCGCCGCCCCTCGACCTCACCCCGTGCGCCGAGGCCCGGTAGCGCGCTGAAGCCCTCGACCTCCGGCAGCGAGCCGGCCTCCTCGGTGGCCGCGGTGACCACGGCGGTGGCGATCGCGTGCTCCGAGGCGTGCTCCACCGCCCCGGCCAGCCGCAGTACCTCGGCCCGGTCGGCGCCGGGCATCGGGTGCACCCCGGATACGGTCATCCGGCCGGTGGTGATGGTGCCGGTCTTGTCGAACACCACGGTGTCGATCGACCTGCTGGCTTCCAGCGCGTCCTGGCCCTTGATCAGGATGCCGAGCTGCGCGCCCCTGCCGACGCCGACCATCAGCGCGGTGGGCGTGGCCAGCCCGAGCGCGCAGGGGCAGGCGATGATCAGCACCGCGACGGCGGCCTCGAAGGCGGCCCTGCTCGGTTCGCCCGCGAGCAGCCACACCGCGAACGTGCCGGTGGCGATCGCCAGCACGACCGGGACGAACACCGCGCAGACCCGGTCGACCAGCTTCTGCACCCGCGCCTTGCGCTCCTGCGCCTGCTCGGCGAGCCGGGACATCTGCGCCAGCTGGGTGTCCGCGCCGACCCGGTTCGCCCGCACCACCAGCCTGCCGCTGGTGCTGATCGTGCCGCCGATCACCTCGTCCCCTGCGCCTGCCTCGACCGGAACCGGTTCGCCGGTCATCATGCTGGTGTCCACCGCGGAGGCCCCGCTGGTCACCGTGCCGTCGGCGGCGATCCGCTCGCCAGGGCGCACCACGAACTCCGCGCCCGCCGCCAGCTCGCCGACCGGCACCAGCGCCTCGACGCCGTCCCGCAGCACCCGGACCTCGCGCGCGGCCAGATCCGCGAGCGCGGACAGCACCGCGCCGGCGCTGCGCCGGGCACGCGCCTCGAAGTAGCGACCGGCGAGCAGGAAGGTGGTCACCCCGGCGGCCACGTCCAGGTACACCGCGTCCGCCCCGGCCGCGGTGACCCCGAAACCGAGCCAGTACCCGGGACCGGCCGAGGTACCGAACACGGCCGAGGTCAGTGACCAGCCGTAGGAGGCCAGCACCCCGATGGAGACCAGGGTGTCCATGCTGAACGCGCCGTGCCGCAGGTTGCGCGCGGCCGCGCGGTGGAACGGCCACGCCGACCAGAACACCACCGGGGTCGCCAGCAGCACGCAGAGCAGGTCCCAGTACGGGAAGCGCAGCGAGGGGACCAGTGCCAGGGTGATGGACAGGTTGCCGAGCGGGATGGCCAGCAGGGCGGCGACCGCCAGCCGCCTGCGCAGGTCCCGTACCCGCGCGGGGTCGTCCCGCTCGGGTTCCGGCTCCGGCTTGGGCAGGCTGGCGCTGTAGCCCGCGCCCTCCACCTTGCCGATCAGCTCGGCCGGGTCCAGTTCGCCCGCGCCGTTCACCACGGCCCGGCCGGTGGCGAAGTTGACCGTCGCCTCCACCCCGTCCAGCTTGTTCAGCGTGCGCTGCACCCGCGCCGCGCACGCGGCGCAGGTCATCCCGCCGATGGCGAGCTCGATCCGATCCGAGGTCGGTGCACTGGCTGTACTCACGGTCACGCCCAAGATAGTCGTTCTCCGAGCCGGAGCGGTTCCCCGCGCTCAGCCCGCACCGTTGTCGGCTTCCCGATCCGCGGCGAGCAAATCCTCCCTCGCCCGTGCCACCCGGGAGCGGATGGTGCCCACCGGCACCCCGCACACCTGCGCGGCGTCCTGGTAGGACATCCCGAGCACCTGGGTGAGCACCAGCACCTCGCGCCGCTGCTCGTCCAGGCCCGACAGCAGCATGCGCAGCTCGACCAGGTCCTCGAAGCCGGTGGTGGCGCGCGCGGCGGCACGCTCGGCGACCGTCTCCCAGTCGGCGTCGGCGACCCGCGGCCGCGCCGCGGCGGAGCGGATCTGGTCCACGGCCACCCGCCTGGCGATGGCGAGTACCCAGGTCCGGGAGGAGGACCGGCCGGCGAACCGGGGGAGGCTGGCCAGCGCCCGCAGGTAGGTCTCCTGCGTGAGGTCGTCGGCCGACCGCACGTCGGCGAGGTGCGCGAGGAACCGCCAGACGTCGGCCTGGGTGGCCCTGATCCACGCCTCGAGCGCGTCCCGGTCGCCCCGGCCGGCGGCGAGCGCCAGCCCGGTTACCCGCTCGTCATCGGCGTTACGTGGACTGGACACACTCGCAGGCTAATACACGCGACCTGCGGGAACTCCACGGCGGTTGGGCGCGACCAACAGGATGTGAACTGTGATCTCTGCCGCGAAGCGCTGTCCGCCAGGGTCGACGGCGAGCAGGAGCCGGTGTCGCCGGACGCCGTGGACCGGCACCTGGCGGGCTGCGCCCTGTGCCGATCCTGGCAGGCCAAGGCCGAGCGCCTGCGCCGGTCCACGACGCTGCATTCGGCCCCCGCTGTGCCCGATCTCACGGCGACCATCCTGCGGCGTGCCGAGCTTCCGGCCAGGCGGCCGTGGGTGCTGCGGGTCGTGCTGGGCGCGGTCGCCGTGGCGCAGAGCACCCTCGGCGGCGCGCAACTGCTCGGGTTGGCCAACGGGATGCACGGGGGCCACGACACCGGGTTCATGTTCGGCCACCTGACCAGGGAAAGCGCGGCGTGGAACCTCGCCGTCGGCATCGGCCTCGGCTGGGCGGCGCTACGGCCGAGGGTGGCCGCCGGGCAACTGCCCGTGCTCACCGGGTTCGTGCTGGTGCTCGCCGGGGCCTCGGTCACCGATCTGCTCGGCGAGGCGGTGACCGTGCGGCGGGTTCTCTCGCACGGCCTGGTGGTGGTCGGGCTGGTGCTGCTCTACCTGGTGTACCGGCAGCACCGGCGGCATGGCAGGCCGAGCCCGGTCAGCGGGGAGGCGCTACCCGGCGGCGAGCACCTCGCCGCCGCGGACGGGGCCGAGTGGGAGCACGTCGACCCGGAGTCCGGTGGGCACCGGCGGTTTCCCCGGCCGGCCAGCAGGCACCGGGTGGCCTGAGAGAGCGTCCGAGAACCGCTGGCACCTGCCGCGGCGAGTGGAGGAACGCGCGCGGCGCAGCCCACGAGTGGCGAGGCCGAGCGCTGTACCCGTGAAGGTGACAATCGTGACCGAGCCCGAGCTCGGCCGAGTCGATCGTGTCGCGCGTTTACCAACAGGCACTGAGCCGCTCAGCGGCGTTCGCGCTCGGCCAGCTTGGCCAGCATCGCGTTGTACGCGGCCAGGTCGTCGTCTCCGGTGCGGTCGGCGCGCTGGGCCGCCCGCTCGTCGTGCCGGGCCCACTGCGCCAGTAGCGCGATGACCACGATGACCAGCGGGATTTCCCCGGTCGCCCAGGCGATACCGCCGCCGAGCCGCTGGTCGGCCAGCAGGTCCTCCATCCACGGCAGGGAGAGGTAGCGGTAGAACGTCTCCGCGATCACGGACTGCTCGTTCATCAGGATCACGCCGAAGAAGGCGTGGAAGGGCATCGCGGCGAACAGCATGCCCAGCTTCGCCAGGTGCGGCAGGCTGCGCGGTGCCGGGTCGATGCCGATGACCAGCCAGTAGAACAGGTACCCGACCACCAGGAAGTGCACGTTCATCAACTGGTGGCCCCAGTGGTACAGCATGGCGTCGCCGAACAGCGAGGAGAAGTACAGCGCGTAGTACGAGCCGACGAAAACCACGGAGACCACCAGCGGGTGGGTGAGCATCCTGGCCACCCGGGAGTGGATCAACGCCACCAGCCATTCCCGGAGGCCGGCCGGGTTCCCCTTGCCCGCCACCGGAAGCGCGCGGAAGGCGAGGGTGATCGGCCCTGCCAGCGCCAGCAGCACCGGTGCCAGCATGTTCAACGTCATGTGGACGATCATGTGCAGGCTGAACGAGCCGGGGGAGTACTTGCCGAGTCCGGAGGAGGTCACCACCAGTACCGCGGCCCAGCCGCACAGCCACGCCGCCGTACGCCCCACCGGCCAGCGGTCGCCCCTGCGGTGCAGCTTCCGCACGCCCAGCAGGTAGCCGGCGACGGCCAGCACCGACACGGTGCCGAGGACCAGGTCGAACCGCCAGTCCAGGGCCAGGATCGCGGCGGTCGGCGACAGCGGCAGCTCGTAACCGAGGATGGTGTTCAGCACCGAGGGCGCGGCGTTCAGCAGCGCGGGCGGTGGGATGTGCGCGAGCCCGACCGAGGCGCCGAGGGTGAGCCCGAGCAGGGCGAGTTCGGCGAGGGCGAGTTTGCCTCCGTGCGCGGCGAACCGCTTGCGGGCCAGCAGGCCGACCGCGCCGAGCGCGCACAGCAGCACTGCCTTGGCCACGGTGAGCAGGCCGTAACCGGTGCTGGTCAGTCCCTCGGGGGTGGCGGCGGTGAGGCCGTTCACGACCCCGGAGATCGCCAGCGTCACCCAGCAGATCATGGCGAGGGTGCGGTACCGGCGTACCGCGAGCTCGCGGTAGGCCCCCTTGCGTCGCAGGTGGGCGAGCAGCGCGACCAGGGTGCCGATCCACAGTGCGGCGGCGACCACATGCCAGAGCAGGCTGTTCGTGGCCACGTCGTGCCAGGCGCCGGACGCCGTGTGCCCGGAGACCGCGGGCGGGAGCAGGGCGAACACCGCCACCGCGAACAGCAGCACGGTGGACAGCCAGCCGAGCACGAATCGCGCCGCCACCGCGACCACCGTGACCAGCACGAAGCTCACCAGCCATGCCTTGGGTTCCGCGATGGCCTCGATGTTGCCGACCAGTTTCGCCGGGCTCAGCACCTCGCTCACCGGCTTGCCCACCGAGTCCGCCGCGTCGAACACGACCAGCGCCGCGGCGGCGCACGCCCAGCCCGCGGCGGCCGCCCCCGCGGTGCGCAGGGCCGCGTACCCGTCCGCGGCCAACCACCCGGAGCGCTGTGCCGGGGTCAGGAAGGTGGCGAAGGCCAGCGAGCCGACGCAGAGCGCCCCGGTGACGTCCACCACCAGCCGCAGCAGGGTGGTGCCGAGCGAGGTGAACCTCCCGGGGTCGCCGTTGCCGAGCGGGAGGTATCCGGCCTCGCCGACGAGCACGGTCAGCACGACGACCACCACGGTGGCCGGCGCGAGCAGGGCCAGGATCGGCCTGCGGAGGTTGCTACCCATGTCCACGAGTTTGCGCCAACACGGTGCCGTGTCCGGCGGCGGGTCCCGCGGCGGATCGGACCGGGGGAGGAGGGGACTCAGGCCTTGGTCCGATGTGCGGGCCGGTGGGGCGCGGGAGCGTTGCGGGTATGAGACTACTTCGAACCTGCGGTGCCGCACTGCTCGCCGCCGCGACACTCATGGCCATGGCGGTTCCGGTGTCCGCCGAGCCGGCCGATTCCACCCATTCCCTGCCACGCGGGCAACTTCAGGCCGAACTGGAGAAGCTGGTCGATTCGGGTGAGGCGACCGCCGCGCTGCTCCGGATCAGCCAGGGATGGCGGCACTGGTCCACCGCGGCCGGTGTGCGCGACCTGGAGTCCCGCCGCCCGGCCCGCCGCGAAGGGAAGTTCCGGATCGCCAGCACCACCAAGGCGTTCACCGCCACCGTGGTGCTGCAACTGGTGGACGAGGGCCGGGTCGGACTGGACGCCCCGGTGGAGCGGTACCTGCCGGGCCTGGTGCCGAACGGCGAGAACATCACCGTGCGGCAGGTGCTCAACCACAGCAGCGGCCTGGACGACTTCGCCAGCCACCCCGGCTACGAGGCGTGGAACTACGCCGCGCTGCAGCACAGCTACACCCCGGAGGAGGTGCTGGAGTTCGCGTTCAGCCACCCGCCACTGTTCCCGCCGGGCCAGGACTGGGACTACTCCAACACCAACTACGTGCTGGCAGGCCAGCTTGTCGAGGCGGTGACCGGAAACTCCTGGGCGGAGGAGGTCCGGCACCGGATCCTGTGGCCGCTCGGACTGTGGAGCACGACCCTGCCCGGCACCTCCGAACGAATCCCGCAACCGTACGCGCACGGGTACATGGAGGTCTCGCCCGCCGAGGGGCAGCCGCCCGAGCTGATCGACGTCTCGCACATCAATCCCTCGATGATCAGCTCCGCCGGCGAGATCATCTCCACCACCGCGGACCTCGACCGGTTCTTCGGCGCGCTGCTCGGCGGGCGGTTGACCAGCGCGGAGTCCCTCGCCGAGATGCGCACGCCGGCGGAGCACAGCCCGCCGCAGCTACGCTACGGGCTCGGCCTGCACGCCACCACGCTGTCCTGCGGGGTCACGGTCTGGGGGCACAACGGCGGCGCGCTCGGCTACACCACGATCGCCGGCCGGTCCGACGAAGGGCGGCAGCTCACCCTCTCGGTGAACCCGTACCGGGACAACCTGCCCGGCGAGCCGATCACCCGCATCGGTGACCTGGCGTTCTGCGACCGGTGAGCGGGGTGTGAGCGCGGCGGGAGCGGGTACCCGGGGTCGCGGAACCGCGGAATCGACTCTTGAAGGAGACACAGTGTCTTATTCAGATGTCGGGTTGTTCAGGTCCGTAGCGTGCGTCACCACTGCTGTGACCTGCAACGACCTCCCGCCCGTCGCCCACCGCCACCCACACGGTGGCGCTGCGCGCCGCGGTGACCATGGGCCTGGCGGCCCGCGGTCGCTGGGTCGTTCTGAATAACCCGCACAGGAGGATCGCGATGTCGCGCCCGCAGGACCATCCGCTCCCGCCGCAGGACATCCAGGCCTACACCGCCCGCAGGCCCATCCAGCGGGTCGCCGTGGCGGCTTCGGTGGTGTTCCTGCTGGTCGGCGGGCTGGGCTTCGTTCCAGGGAGCACCACCGGCTACGGCGCCATGGCCGTCGCGGGGCCGGACTCGGGGGCGCTGCTGTTCGGCGTGTTCGCCGTCTCGGTACTGCACAACCTGGTGCACCTGGCCTTCGGTGCCTTCGGCCTCGTGCTGGCCGGCACGGCGACCGGGGCGCGGGCCTTCCTGGTCGGCGGCGGCGTGGTGTTCCTGCTGCTCGGCTGCTACGGCCTGCTGGTGGCGCGGGACTCGGCGGCCAACGTGCTACCGCTGAACGCCGCCGACGACGGGCTGCACCTCGGTCTCGGCGCCGTCCTGATCGCGCTGGGCGTGTTGCTCGGGCGCCGGTTGGAGTACACCCCGACGGCGGGTTGATCGCCCGCATTCTCGACGGCCGCGGGACAGTGCTCGGTGACCGCAGGCCGTACCCGGTCGCGCTGGTCACCCTGGACGCCGATGAGGTTCTGCACTGGGCACGGGCGCTGGGCCTGCCCGAGGACCGCGCGGAGCTGGCAGGGCAGGATCGGGTGCGCGAGCTGGTCGCGGAGGTCGTCGAGCGGGCCGACCGGAACTACGCGCCGCCGGAACGCATCCGGGACGTCGCGGTCCTCGGTGCCGAGTGCACTACCCGGACGGGTGAGTTGACGCCGACGATGAAGATCCGCCGGAATGTCGTCAGGGACAAGTATGCGGAGGTCGTGGACGCGATCCACGACGGCGGACCGCCAAACTCTGATAAGTAATCTTATCCAATATCTGTCGTGATCGGGGTCACCGGCTTACACTTCGGCGCATGAAAAGGATCAGATGTGCGACCATCGCCGTTCTGGCCTCGCTCTCGCTGGTGTTCGCCGGTTCCCCCGCGGCCACGGCGCAGGCCTCGCCAGGACCGCCACTCGAGACGCCGCGGTCCGAACTGGACGCCGCGCTGCACTGCGCGGAAGGCATCGACGACGCGACCGTGAACCCGGTGCTGTTCGTGCCGGGGACCACGGCCGAGGGCGGGGAGAACTTCGCCTGGAACTACGTCACCGCACTGCGGAACGAGGGTTTTCCCGCCTGCTGGGTGAATTATCCCTACCGTGGCTGGCGGGACATGCAGACCTCCTCGGAGTACGTGGTCAACGCGATCAGGACGATGCACGAGCGCAGCGGCCGCAAGGTGTCCACCATCGGGCACAGCCAGGGCGGTTTGCATCCCGCGTGGGTGGCCCGGTTCTGGCCGGACGTCGCCGGGATGCTGGACGACGCGATCAGTTTCGGCGCGCCCTTCCAGGGGTCCTCGGTCGCGAGCCTGTACTGCGGGGTGCTGAACCTGTTCCCCACCGGCTGCCAGGAGTCGTTCTGGCAGTTCACCAAGGGTTCCGGCTGGTCCCGGGCGCTGAACGCGGAACCGATGCCGGAAGGCCCTTCGTTCACCTCCGTCTACACGGACTTCGACGAGGCCGCCACGCCGGGCGAGGCGGCAAGCAGGCTGGACGGGGCCGCGCACATCGGGGTGCAGGACATCTGCCCCGGGCGGTTCGCCGAGCACTTCACCCTGGTCGTGGATGCCGTGCCGTACGCGCTCACCCTGGACGCGCTCCGGCACGACGGCCCCGCCGATCCGGGCCGTATCGACAAGTCGGTGTGTGGCAAGGGATTCATGCCGCTGGACTGGCCGGGCTTCGCCAAGACGGTTCCGGACCTGCTCTCGTTGCCGGCGAAGGCGTGGCTACAGAGCCCACCGTGGACCTGGGTCCGCGCCGAACCCCCGCTGCGGGACTACGCGCGGTGAACCCGGTACCGACCGGCGTGGGGTGACGCCCCGACCCCGCGACGCGTGCGAGACTGTCCGCCGGTTTCGCGGACATACTGGGGGAACAAGCACGCATGATGGGTCGCACGCACGCCCTGACCGGCTGGTGCGCCGGGCTGGCCGTGGCACCACTCGCCGGCGCGGGTTCGCTCGCGCAGGCGGTGGTGTTCGCGGCGACCACGGCGGGGTTCGCCTTGCTGCCGGACCTCGACCATCCCGGCGCGCGGGCCTCGAAGCTGCTCGGCCCGGTCACCGGGGCGCTGTCCTGGTTGCTGCGCAAGGCATCCGGCGCGCTGTACTCGGTCACCAAGGGACCACGGGACGAGAACGGCAAGGGGACGCACCGGCATCTCTCGCACACCGTGCTGTTCGCCGCCGCGCTCGGCGGGCTGACCGCGCTCGGCACCGACGCGGGCGGCGGCTGGGCGGTGGCCGGGGTAGTGCTGTTCGGTCTGCTGCTGGCCGAGGACGCGCTGGGCGACTGGCTGCTCCCGGTCGGCGGGGCCGCGGTGATCCTGTGGGCCTACCAGACCCCGGATGTGCTCGGGCAGCTCGACGCGGTGTCCGGTTGGCTCGGCATCGCCGTCGCCGTCGGCTGCTTCACGCACTGCCTCGGCGACGCGCTCACCGAGTCCGGCTGTCCCTTCCTGTTCCCGCTGCCGATCGCCGGGGAGACCTGGTACGAACTCCGGCCACCGAGCTGGTTGCGGTTCCGTACCGGGAAGAAGGTGGAGAACGCGCTGATCTTCCCCGTGTTCAGCGTGCTGGCCGTGCTGCTGGTCCCCGGGGTATGGGAGCTGCTGGTCGACCTGATGAACCGGCTGTTCGCCGACTCGACCGTGGAGGCCACCCGCTAGCCGCGGTGCCCGGCACCGTGGTCTCCGCGCGAGTCATCCGAAAGACGATGGCGGCGCCGTCACGCACGGTAGATCATGCATAGGTGTTGGTTGAGAATCTCGCCTCCCGGCCGGACCTGCTGGAGCCGGCGCTCGGGCTCGGCGATGTCGGCGCCGAGTTCGCCCACCATGACCGGATCGCGACGCTGACCAGGGCGCGGCGGCTGGCTCGCAGGTGGCCCGAGTGCTTTCTCGTGCTGCTCGACGGCGATGAACCGGTCGCCCGCGCGGCGAGCGTTCCACTGGTCTTCCCGGACGTCGACCGGACCGAACTGCCGGACCACGGCTGGGACGGCGCGGTGCTGTGGGCGATCGAGGACGTGCTGGACGAGCGGTTGCCGACCGCGCTGGTGGCGCTGGACGTGCAGGTGGTGCGGCCGCGGCGGGGCAAGGGGATCGCCGGGGAGGCCCTGCTCGCACTGCGCGAGGTTGCCAGGGCGCGCGGTCTGAGCCGGATGGTGGTTCCGGTCCGGCCTACCGGCAAGCCGGACTACCCGCGGCTGTCCATGCCTGGTTACGTCGCGCTGCGCAGGGAGGACGGCCTGCCCGAGGATGCCTGGTTGCGCACGCACGAGCGGCTGGGCGCGCGGTTCGTCAAGATCGCTCCCTTCGCCATGACCGTGACCGGAACCGTGGGGCAATGGCGGTCCTGGACTGGAAGGTCCTTTGTGGATGGACCGAATGTGGTGTCCGGCGGGCTGGCGCCGGTACTGGTGTCGCTGGAGCAGGATCTCGGCGTCTACGTGGAGCCGAACGTCTGGTACGAGCATCCTCTTTCGTGAGGGCTGTCGTGCTACCCCACGGTGAACTCGAAACCGCCGCGCAGCCCGGATTCCCCGGCGAGCCGAGGGGCCAGCAGCCGCCAGTCCACGCTCAGCTCCCGCCCGGGCGCCATCTCGGCCGGGATGCGCAGCCCCATGGCGAACCGGACCGAGCCGTTCGCCGGGATCTCCCGCACCGGGCGGCAGTTCAGCCGGTAGAACTCGCTCTCGTTGACCGCCGCCACCTGGTGGCCGCCGAGCGAGAAGCGCTCCTGGAGGTAGCCGGGGCACGGGTCGAGCGGGACTGCCTTACCGGTCGGGTTCGCCAGCCGTACGTGGTAGGTCACCAGCTCGCCTGCCTTCCCGGTGGTCACCGGTTCGAGCGTGGCCTTCAGCACCCGCAGCGGGGAGTCCATCGCGGTCTCCCGCGCGGGCTCGTCGAAGGCGCTCGCGGAGAGGTGGGAGGTGGACCGGGACTTGACCCCGACCTGGTTGCACGGCGGCGTGGTGTCGGTGCGTACCGGGGCGCGCAGCTCGCCGCCGCCCTCCGGGAGGTGGATCGCCAGCTCCAGCCCGCCGTCCACCTGCCGGCAGAACGGGCCGGTCCAGTCCAGCCGCAGGGTGGCCGACTCACCGGGCGGCACGATCGTGACCCGCTGCCGGCCCTCCTGGTTGATCGCGTGCGAGTAGTTGATCGGCACCTCGCCGTTCCGGTCGCGCAGCCGGGTGTCCACCTCGCCGCGCAGCCGGCAGGTGTCCTGCCCGGTGTTGGTCACCTCGGCTTGCCCGATGAGCTTGCCGCCCGGCTCCGCCCGGACGGTGTGCTCGCCGCCGTCGGTGTTGCTCGGGGACAGCCAGGAGGTCAGCTCGCCGCGTAGCTGCCCGGCCCGGCAGGGCCCGGCGTCCGGGTCGGTGCGGCGCTCGCGGGGCGGGGTGTTGAACTCGTTCTCGCCCGCCGGCTCGTCCACCCAGGGGACGGTGCCGTCGGGCAGCAGGGTCGCCGGGGCGGACACCGTGGGTGGCAGCGGCTCGGTCGAACCGGTTCCCGCGGCCGGGTTCCGGGCGCCGCACCCGGCGAGCAGGAGCAGGGACACCACGCACGCCAGGAGCGGCACCGGCCTGATCATCGGGTCAGTGTGCCGGATCGGGACGGCCACGGGGTAGGGAACGCGTCACCGGGCGGGATCGACGCCGAACTGCTCGGCGAGGTCGTCCAGCATCGCGTGCGCGCCCTGCAGGCTCACCGAGGTGAACCACACGGTGTCGTCCACGTTGGTGATCTCGCCCTCCAGCGAACCCCACAGCGGGTTCGACTCGAACTGCGCCCTCGGGTCGTCCTCCTCGGTGCGCGGATCCTGGTAGGTGGAGACGAAGATGTGGTCGGCGTCCAGCTTGGTGATGTTCTCCTGGCTCAGGTCGACCGAGATCTTGTCCTGGCTGTCCGGTTGCCCCTCGGGGCGTTTCAGGCCGGCGTCGGCCATGATGATGCCGGGGTAGGAGGCGCCGCTGTACAGCCGCACGGTCGGCTCACCCTCCACGAAGCGCACCAGGGACACGGTGGCGTCGCGGCCGAGTTTCTCCTTGACGGCCTCGCCGATCGTCCTCGCCCGCCGCTCGTAGGCGCCGATCTTCTGCTCGGCCAGCTCCTCCTTGCCGAGTGCCCTGGCCAGCAACCGGATGTTCTCCTTCCAGGTCGCCCCGGTGGTCTCGCTGAACACGGTCGGCGCGACGCCGGTCAGCTCGTCGTAGATCTGCTCGTGCCGCACCTTGGCGGACACGATCAGGTCGGGCCGGATGTCGTAGAGCTGCTCGACATCGGGCGTGTTCAACTGCCCGATCTCCTTGGCCTCGCTCGCGAAGGTCTTGTCCCGCTCGGGAAGGTAGTCGGGTAGCTGCGCGCCGGAGGCGGGGAACCTGGTGAACGCGACCACCTGGGTCTCCAGTGCCAGCGCGGCGTCCACGTAGCTGGAGTCCAGCGCGGCGACGGTCTCCGGCTTCGACTCGATGGTGGTCTCACCCATCGCGTGCTGGATCGTGCTCGGGAACGATCCCGGTTCCCCGGTGGCCTCGGGTTCGGCTGGGGGTTCCTCGTTGCCGCCGCAGGCCGTGAGGGTCAGGCAGGCTACGGCCACCGCGGCGATACTTCTGCGCAGCGGGCGTGCGGAGCGGGGCATCGAGGTCTCCTTCGCATTTGGTTAGCCTTGGCTAACGCGGAAGAATACCTGTTCAGGGTGCGGGTGGCTGAGAAAGTCGTGGTGAGAGATCTCCCACCCGTACGCGCCTGCCCGCTGGAACGCCAGCACGTCGCCCACCCGCACCTGTTCCAGTGGCACGTCCCTGGCCAGCACGTCCTTCGGGGTGCACAGCTCGCCCACCACGGTCACCGGTTCGCCACGCACCGCGGGCCGGGGCGCGTCCAGGTCCCAGCGCTCCACCGGCAGCACGGTGAACGGGTGACTGTGCTGCCAGGACACCGGCAGCCGGAAATGGTGCGTCCCGCCGCGCACCAGGAGGTAGTTGACGCCGTGGTTGCGCTTGATGTCCAGCACCTCGACCAGGTAACGGCCGCAGTCCGCCACCAGGTACCGGCCGCATTCGAAGTCGATCTCCCGCCAGTGCGCGGGGAAGGTGCGCCGCACCAGGTCCTCGAGGCCCGCGGTGAACCCGGCCCAGTCGAAGCGGCGAGCGGGATCGGTGTAGTCGATTCCGATGCCGCCGCCGAGGTTGAGCACCTCGCAGCGCAGGCCGAACCGGTGCTCCCAATCCAGCACCCTGTCCCGGTAGTGCGCCAGCATCGCCAGATGCGCCCGCGCGGAGAGGTTGTTGGAGACCGAGTGCAGGTGAAACCCCGCGACCCGCACGCGCGACGTTTCGCGGGCTAACCGTAGTGCCTCGGGCAGGGCGGGCTCCTCGATGCCGAACTGGGTCGGCCTGCCCGCCATGGCCAGGGTGGCCGCGGGGAACGGCCCGGCCAGGTTCACCCGCAGCAACACCTCGGCGGTGCGGCCCATCCGGTCCGCGACCGCGGCGACCCGGTGCAGCTCCAGCACGCTTTCCACGTGCAGCCGCCGGACCCCGCCTGCCAGCGCCTCGGCGATGGCCCGCTCGGTCTTGGCCGGGCCACCCATGATCACCGGCGCGTCCGGGGACGCCGCCCGCGCCTTGGCCAGCTCGCCCGCCGAGGCCACCTCGAACCCGGCCACTATGGGCGCAAGCGTTTGCAGCAGCGGTTTCGCGCTGTTCGCCTTCATCGCGTAGAACATCCGGCACCGCTCGGGCAGCGCCGCCACGACCGCGCGTACGTGCCCGGCGAGCGCCGCAAGGTCGTACACGTACGTGCACACCGATCCGTTTCGAGACTGTTGATCCGAAACGTGAGCGCTGATCTGGTGAGCATTGATCTCGTTTCGCATCACTGCTCCGGCTCGGCGAGGGGGTTGGGCACGGGATGCAGGCGCAGCTCGGTGTCCGGCAGCAGCCGCCGGGTGGTCAACTTCTCCACCGCGATCCGTGGCTTGCCGATGTCGAACAGCGCTGACCGGTGCGCGAGGCCGGGGAAGCGCTCCCGGTAGCGGTGTAGTTCGGCGCGTACCACCGCCCAGAACTCGCGCTCGTCCAGCCCGTAGGACTCGGCGAGGAAGATCGCCAACTCGCCGAGGTTGATGAAGAAGAAGGCGTCCAGCAGGAAGTCGGTGACCAGGCTCGGGTCCTCGGTCTCCACGAAGGAGTTGCGATTGTGGTGGTGCGCCGGCGTGCCCGCCAACCGCGGGCACAGGTCCGGTTCGGCGAGCAGGTCCCGGCTGAACCGCACCCCGTCGTGGAAGTCCTTCAGCGCGACCCTGGCCGGTACCCCGTCCCGGTGCACCAGCACCATGTTCTGCGCGTGCGCCTCCAGCGCGATCCCGTGCGCGCACAGCAGGTGCACCAGCGGCGGCACGCTCACCCGCACCAGCCGGATCAGCCAGTCCCGCGGGCCCCGCGCGCGGACCCACGGGTCGAGCAAGGGGCTGCCGTCCAGCTCCCGCGCGGTCAGCCCGGTGAACGGCACGGCCGACTCGCCGGGTTCCAGGTGGTCGTGCAGGCTCTCCCGCCAGACGCATCCCAGCGCGCCGTAGGAGTCCGCACGCAGCAGGTCGGTTCCGGTGTCCGGGGTGAACGCGCTGCCCAGCACCTCGCCCAGCAGGATCACCCCGCACTCGGTGCGCAGGAACTCGTCCCCGGCCACCACCCGGCGCAGCCAGTCCGAGATCAACGGGGCGTTGCGGACCGTGTGCGGGGCGAGCCCCCTCTCGGTCGAGGTGTTCACAATGGACAACGCGAGTTTCAGGTACGGCCGTTCCGGGCTGGTTCGGCAGGCCAGCGTGCGGATGGACTGCTGGGCGCGGAACTCGTCCGGGTCGTTGCCCAGCACCCGCAGCTCGCCACGCCGTAGCTGCTCGGCGAACACGTGGACGATCCGTTCCCGCCACTGCCAGGGGTGTACCGGCAGCAGGGTGAACTCGCCCTCCGGTGCGATCCCGGTAAAATGATCCATAGTGGACTCACCGAGTTGCCCGCGAAGGAAGTCCCGCTCCCGCACCGAGTCGGATACGGTCACCTCGGTGCACTCCCGGCCGGCCGCCAGCCACAGTGGCCGGATCGGCGCGGCGAACTCCGGGCCGAAGGCGAGGTTGTCGGCCAGGTCGAAGCCGATCCTGGACTTGTAGGTGGGGTGGTAACGGTGCCCCTCGGTGACCGTGCCCTCCAGGGTGTCGTAGCCGGCGCCGGCCAGCACGTCGCCGCGACGCCGCCGGGCGTACTCGGCGAGCGCGTCCTTCACCAGGGTCTCCTCCAGCTCGCGGGCGAACCGGGCCAGCCGCTCCGGCTCGGCGGCCAGCCGCTCGCGCACCTCACCGAGGAAGCGGCTCGGCGACTCCGCCTCCACGCCCTCCCGGTACACCGGGCCGTCCAGCGCGACCCGGTGAAACCCGTGCCTGCGACGCGCCGTGAACCGGTACCGAACCGGGGCGCCACGGCCATCGCTTCCATCCACAATGTACCCATCAGGATCGCGGCGCACCTGTAACGCGTCCTCGTACAGCAACGACTCCACCAGCTGGCGGAACACCCGCCGCCGCACCGTGCCGAAGGCCGGCGCGGTCAACGCGCGTTGCACGAGTTCGGGGTCCATCACGCCTCCCGTAACGGGTTGGGCACATCCACGAACAGCGGCCGCTCGCTGCGGTCGGCGAACCGGCTGAGCAGGTTCGCCTTGGCCGGCAGGCTCGGCGCGCGCAACAGCTCGGCGACACAGGCATACGGCAGCCCGGCGAGTTCCTCCCGCGCCACCGCCCACAGGCGCTCCTCCGCCGCCCCGGTGTAGCGCCCGAGTACGTGCAGCACGTGGCCGAGCTGGTTGGTGACCGCGTGATATCGCAGCCGGCACCAGGCCTCGGCCGGGGAGTAGAGCGCGGGGCTGTCCGCCGCAAGGTCGTGCCGCTCGCTCAGGCTCACCCCCTCCAGGTCGCGCACCCAGAACCGCACCGGCCAGCCGCGCTCGGTCGCCAGCAGCGAGTTCTGCACATGCGCTTCGAAGCTGACCCCGTCGGTGGCGAACACCGTGAGCAGCGGCAGCAGGGAGATACGCAGGTAACGGCGCAGCCACGCGAGCACGTCACCGGCCTCGGCCACGCAGCGCACGAGTTCCGGTTCCGCGCCACGCGGGCCTTCCTCGAGCAACCCGGCCAGCACCCGCGGCGAGCCCGCGCCGCCGGTGCAGGGGTTGTCCCGGTACAGCACGGCGAACTCGGCGGCGAGCTCGCCGCCGACGATCTCCGGGTCCAGCGTGCGATACCCGGTCTCCAGCAGCACGCCGAAACCGGCGGGCCAGCGGTCCCGCAGCCGGGCGATCACCTGCGCGGCGTCGGTGGCCCGGCGCAGGTGCTCGGCGGGGTTGTTGCGGACGAAGTTGGTGATCCGCACGTGTAGCGGCAGCTTCCAGCAGGTTGGGAAACCGGGATCGCAGACCGTGCGCACCGAGGAGGTCGGGTACACGGGTTCGCCGAGCGGGCCGAGGGCGATCAGCTCCCCGCCCGTGATCAGCTCGACCACCTCGGCCCGTTGCTCCAGGTAGCCCGCCTGCCACGGATGCGCGGGCAGCAGGCGGTACCCGGTCGGGCAGTGGGCCGCGACCCGTTCCGGGACCCAGCATCCGGGGGCCACCCGCCGCCCCGCCAGCAACCGGGGCGTCACCGCGAAGTAGTGCGGCACGAAGGAGGCGCCCAGCTCGGGCGCGTAGCGGGTCAGGTCGCGGGCGCCGAACCCCTCCGCGCTCTTCGGCGTGGGGTGGAAGGGGTGACCGAGCAGCACGTTCTGCTCGGCGTTGCGGGCCGGATCATCCTTCCGGCCCGCCCGGTCCGCGAGGTAGCGCGCCACATGCGCCACGCTGTTGCCGATCTGCGCGGCCAGCTCCGCCTTGCGCCGGGCGCCACCCCGCCCGGTCACGGCCGCCACCTCGTCCAGCAGGGTGGCCACGAACTCGGCGTGGCCGATGGGTACCCGTGGCCTTCCGGGACACTCGCGGAAGGCGGGGTCGGCGTAGGTGTGCTGGCCGAGGATCGAGCGGTGACACAGCTGGACCACCAGCGCGCCGGGGGCCGCGGTCAGCGGGATGCGCAGTTCCCCTTCGGAGACGGTGTGTCGCCCGGTCTCCCGCAGGAAGGAGTTGAGCAGCCGTTGCCGCGCGGCCCGCCGCGCCGCCGCCAGGTGGTCGTCCGTCATGCCCGCACCAGCGGGTTGGGCACCTGGCCGGTGCTCGCCGGCATGCTGACCCCGGTGGAGGATCCCTCCCGTAGCAACGGGCCCAGCACCTGCCTGCTGGGCCAGTGTGGTGCGTCCAGGAGTCGCCGCTTCACCAGGTTCGCCAGGTGGCCTGGCAGCTCAAGCGTGTCCAGCGCGCCGGTGATCGCGGTTCGTATCCGCCTCCAGAAGACGCCTTCCGCGATGCCGAGGTGCCGGGCGAGCGCGTCGGCGATGCCGTAGAGGTTGACCTGGATGCCGAGGGTTTGCAGGTACCCGAGCAGTTCCGCTGGGGAGTCCAGCCGCAGCGACTGCGGCGCCCCCGGTTTCACCCGGTAGCCGGGATCGGGCACCCCGGCCGCGGCCATCCAGGCCGGGTGCAGGCGCAGCGTGTCATGGTCACGCAGCACCAGTCGCACCGGGCTGCCCGCGCGCAGCACCAGGACCACGTTCTGCCCGTGCAACTCCGGAAGCACGCCGTAGCGAAGGAAACCCAGTGCCACTTTGAGGAAGATCTCGGCGGTCTCGGTGAAGAACGCGACCGGTTCGCGGTCGATCAGCCCGCTGAGGTGGTCCCACTCGTGCGCGGCGAGCGCGGCCATCGGCAGGGCGAGCGCGTCCGGTTCGATCGGCGGGTAGCGGCGGACCTGCGCGGCGAGTTGTCCCGGCCGGTCGGCGAACTCGTCGCCCTCGGCCGCGTGCCAGCCGCACCAGGTCCGCTCGTCGCAGAGCGCGACCCGGTGACGCAGCAGGGGGTCGGCAGCCAGCAGGGTACGCATGGTGCGCTCGGCGCGCTCGCCGTTGTCCAGGTAGCGCGGCGGCAGCAGCCGGGCCGCGCCGAGGGTGGCGATGCCCAGTGGCAGCTTCACGTGCACGCCGTTCTCCGTCGCCGAGCCGAGCGTGCGCAGGGCCGCCGTCGGGTGGAACCGGCCCGCGCGGGGCAACGGGCGCAGCCGGTTCGCCGGGAACTCCCGGGGCAGGACGTGCTCAAGCTGCCAGGGATGCACGGGCAGGGCACGCCAGCCGTCCAGCCCGCGCAGGGCCTCGGCGAGCCGGTCCCGGTCGTGGTCGGTGAGCAGCATCGCGGGCAGGTCCGCCGAGCCCGGTCCACCGCCGAAACGCAGCAGGTCGGCGGGGACCGCCACCCAGGCCAGCGCGAGGGATTCCCTGCGCATCGGGCCGTACTCGGCGAGTTCCGCCGCGGCCCAGCCGACCGCGGCGCGGGCGGTCGGATGGAACGGCCGGTCGCGGGTGGCCGCGAGGCGTTCCCCGCCCGGTCCGGTGAACCGTCGCCGCGCGGTGAGGGTGACCTCGGCGTGCTCCACGGCGGTCCGCAGGTCCGCCGCGACCCGCGCGCCGTGCGGGGAGTCGGCGGCGAGCAGGCGCAGCAGCGCGTCCGGGGTGAGCTCGGTGTCCCCGTGCCGGACCGGTCCGCCCGCGAACCGGTGCCGTTGCAACGCCCCGCCGTCACGCACCAGCAGCCGGATCGGGGGGCCGGGGGCGGCGACCTCGTAGTGGCCGGTCTCCGTGTCGGCCCTCCCCTCGGCGAAGCCGAACAGGTTCTCCTGGATCAGCGCGTCCACCAGGTCCCGCATGACCAGCTCGCCGGGGTTCATGCTGTCTGGTTTTCCCGGTTCCGTCGCGCTTTGTCCAGCCAGGCGTCGTCGTAGACCAGGTCGAGGTAGCGATCCCCGCGGTCGGGGAAGACGGCCAGCACCCGGCAGGGCCGCGGGAGCGCGGGGAGCTTGTGCTCGATGGCGGCCACCACCGAGCCGGTGGAGCCGCCCGCGAAGATCCCTTCCGCGGCCAGCAGTCCACGGCACCCGAGGGCGGCGTCCACATCGTCCACCCGGACCACCTCGTCGATCTCCTCGGGGCGGCACAGCTCCGGGGTGCGGCTGGAGCCGATGCCGGGGAGTTCCCTCGGCGCCTGGCTACCGCCGAAGATCACCGAGCCCACCGCGTCCACCGCGACCACCCGCAGGTCGGGGAAGCGCTCGCGCAGCCTGCGCGCGCAGCCGAGGATGCTGCCGGTGGTGCTCACCGCGGCGAAGAGGTAGGTGGGTGGGTGCACGAGTTGCTCGGCCAGCTCGGCTCCGGTGCCGTGGTAGTACGCCTGCCAGTTGCGCTCGTTGGCGTACTGGTTGATCCAGATCGCGCCGGGGGCCTCGGCGAGCAGCTGCCGCACCCGCCGGATGCGCGCACCGAGGTACCCGCCGACCTCGTCCGGCTCGGTGACCATCTCGACCCGCACCCCGAGGTTGCGCAGGATCGTCAGGTTGGCCGGGGTGGTCTTCGGGTCGACCACGCAGGTGAACCGCAGGTCATGCAGGCGCGCGGCCATCGCGAGCGCGATCCCGAAGTTGCCGGAGCTGCTCTCGACCAGCCCGCTGCCGGGCCGGATCGAGCCGTCCCGCAGGCCGCTTTCCACGATGTAGCGGGCGGAGCGGTCCTTCATGCTGCCGCCGGGGTTCATCAGCTCCAGCTTGGCCAGAACCTCCGTGCCGGGGTCGGGGAACAGCCGCCGCAGGGCGACCACGGGCGTGTTGCCGATGCAGCAGGCCACGGACTCGGATACCGACTCGGTCACGGGGGCGACGGTCACGATCCTCCTTGGTTGGGTGCTAGGTAAGTCTTACCTTAGTAGCCCTGTCACCCTCCATGAGAATTCCGACACATGCCGTAGCTACGCTACGTGCACCTCCCCCATCGTGTTTGCCCTCCACGTAACCGTGTTGGCCGCCCACGTAACTGAGTTTGCCGTTGACGTAGGCGAGTTTGCTGTTGGCCGACCGCCTACGGCTCGCTGAGTCGAACGAGTTTCACGAATTCCCGGTCCGGGTCCTTCACGACCCGGTGAATGCATTGCACGGTGGCACACGGCCAGGGTCGATAACAGAGCCGGCAGGTTCCCTGCCAGGTCGCCTGGTGTATATCCAGCACGGCGCGGATCACCCGGAGCAGGTCCGGGATGAGTGCGCGGGCATGTTGGATGTCCTCATCGGACCACTTCGTCCACTTGCCTGCCAGGAAGTCCGCCTCGTCGAGGTGGCGGTACAGTTCGCAGCAGAGTAACTGGTTCGCTTCGGCTTGTGCCGGTGAAATCATGTCGTACCTCCAGATCATAGAAAACCGGTTGTCCCCCAGGAATGCACGCGCCTCTTCGGGGGACAATGGACTGAACCGGCCGAAACGGTGCGGAATCGGCGCTACTTTGTCCGCATGCAGGACAGAACCCCCACCATCCGCAGCCGGGAACTCGGCGAGGGGCTGCGCGCGGCCCTGGTGCGCGCCGGGCTGAACCAGAAGCAGGTCGCAGCCAAGCTCGACTGGTCGGAAGGCCGCGTGTCCAAGCTGCTGGGCGGGAAGCGTGGCGGTACCGAGATGGACATCGTCAGCTTCCTGGCGATCTGCGGGGTGACGGGCCGAGAGCGCGAGCGCCTGCTGAAGCTGTGCCGGGAGCGCGACACCCCCGGCTGGCTGCAACAACACGGCAGCCGCCTACCCGAGCAACTCCGTACGTTTATCGACCATGAGGAGAAGGCGCTCGATATAGGCGAGTTTCAGCCGATCATGGTTCCTGGCCTGCTGCAAACGGGTGACTACGCACGGACGCTGATCGTGGAGACCGGCAACGTGCCGTCCGACGAGATCGAGGAACGGGTAGGCGCCCGGCTGGCCAGGCAGAAGTTGTTCACCAGGCACCTACCGGTAAGGCTGAACTTCTTCCTGCATGAGTTCGTGTTGCGGCTCCCGGTGGGTGGCCCGGCGGTGATGTCGGATCAGTTGCACCATCTGCTGCGGATGGCGGTGCGATCATCGATCAGCCTGCGGGCGGTCCCGGCCGCCATCGGCGGGCATCCGGGCATTGCCGGGCAGTTTCAGTTGATGGACTTCGCCGAGTACAAGCCGGTGGTGTACCTGGACAGCGAGACCTCCTGCCTGTTTCTTGAGCAACCGGTGGAAATCTCCGCCTACCGGAGCATTCTGGCGAGGCTCGCGGGCAAGGCGCTGGATGAGGGACAATCCATGGAGTTGATCCGCGAACTGGCGGTGGAGTTGTATCCCTCGGGAGAGGATCACGATGAACGGGTTTGAGCCGAGCGGGATCGTCTGGCGGACGAGCAGTTACAGCACGAACGGCAGCGCCTGTGTCGAGGTGGGCTGGCGGACGAGCAGTTACAGCAGCAACGGCAGCGCCTGTGTCGAGATTGGGTGGCAGGAGCCGGGCGTGCTGGTCCGGGACACCAAGGACAGGGGCGGGGGCACGTTGGCCGTTCCGCGGTCGGCGTGGTGGGCGTTTCTTGCTGCGCAGCGGGCAAACTCGCCTACGTAGACGGCAAACTCGCCTACGGGAGCGGCCAACACGGTTACGTGGGGAGCAAACACGGTTCAGGTGCGGATGCCGTCGAAGGCGATCTTGGCCACCGCGTCGGCGAGGTCCGTGGGGTCCGAGCCCCGGCGCGGGCGGTACCACTCGATCAGCGAGTTGACCATGCCGAACAGCAACCGCGCGGTTACCGCGGGGTCGATGTCCGGGCGGATGTCGCCCTCGTTCTCCGCGGCTCGCACCAGCTCGCTCACGATCTTGTCGAACTCGCGTCGGCGGGCCAGTGCGGCGCGCTCGACCTTTGTGTTCCCGCGCACCCGCAGCAGCAGGGTCACGAACGGTAACCGGTCCACCAGCACCGTCACGCTGCCCCGCACCAGGTACTCCAGGCGTTCCACGGCCCGACCGTCCACCTGCTCGGCCTCGTCGACCACCGCGAACAGCCCGTCCAGCGCCCGGTCGACCGCCAGCCGCAGCAACTCCTGCTTGCTGGACACGTGGTGGTAGATCGCCGACTTGGTGATGCCGAGCTTGCGGGAAAGGTCCTCCATGCTGGTGCCGTCGTACCCCCGGTCATTGAACAGCTTCACCGCGACCCGCAGCACCGACTCCAGGTCATAACCCGGCCTGCCCCTGCGCCCGGAGGACGCGGGGGGCGGGGTTTGCCGTACGGACGTCACGGTAGGAGTATCGCAGCGGCTGTCAGCCGGTTTTCCGTCGGTCGATCACGCGGCGTAGTTTCCCCAGCGACCGCTCCAGGGTGTCCGGATCCTGCACCCCTACCTCCACGCTTACCCCGATCCTGTCCTTGATCTCGGCCACCAGTTCGGTGGCCGCGCTCACCCGCCGCTGTTCCGGGGTGTTCGCGTGGGCCTCCACGTGCACGGTGAGCTGGTCCATCCGGTCCTTGGTGGTCAGCTCCAGCTGGAAGTGCGGGGCGAGGCCATCGGTACGCAGCACGATCTCCTCGATCTGGGTGGGGAACAGGTTCACCCCGCGCAGGATGATCAGGTCGTCCGAGCGCCCGGTGACCTTCTCCATCCGGCGGAACGCGGGATACGCGGTGCCGGGCAGCAGCCGGGTGAGGTCCCGGGTCCGGTACCGGATGATCGGCAGCGCCTCTTTGGTGAGCGAGGTGAACAGCAACTCGCCGCGCTCGCCGGGCTCCAGCACGTGTTCCTCGAGCGGGTCGATCACCTCGGGGTAGAAATGGTCCTCCCAGATGTGCAGGCCGTCCTTGGTTCGCACGCTTTCCTGCGCCACCCCGGGCCCCATCACCTCGGACAGCCCGTAGATGTCCACCGCGTCCATGCCGGTGCGGCCCTCGATCTCGGCGCGCAGCTCCTCGGTCCAGGGCTCGGCACCGAAGATGCCGACCCGCAGCGCGGTGTCCCGCGGATCCACGCCCTGCCGCTCGAACTCGTCCAGCATGGTCAGCAGGTAGGTCGGGGTGACCATGATGATCTCGGGCCGGAAGTCCACGATCAGCTGCACCTGCCGCGCGGTCATCCCGCCGGAGACCGGGATCACGGTGCAGCCGAGCTTCTCCGCGCCGTAGTGCGCGCCGAGCCCGCCGGTGAACAGCCCGTAGCCGTACGCCACGTGCACCTTGTCCCCCTGGCGGCCACCGGCGGCGTGGATCGACCTTGCCATCACCGTGGCCCAGGTGCCGATGTCCCGCTCGGTGTAGCCGACCACGGTGGGCTTCCCGGTGGTACCGCTGGAGGCGTGGATCCGGCTCACCTGCCGCTGCGGCACCGCGAACATCCCGAAGGGGTAGTTCTGCCGCAGGTCGTCCTTGGTGGTCATGGGGAACTTCGCCAGGTCGTCGAGGCCGCGGCAGTCGTCCGGATGCACCCCGGCCGCCTCGAACTTCGCGCGGTAGTGGGGCACGTTGTCGTAGGCGTGCCAAAGCGTCCACTGTAGACGCTCTAGCTGCAACGCGTGCAGCTCGTCGGCGCTGAGGGTCTCAGCCTCGTCCATGCCTCGATTCCTCCTGCCCGATGACCCGGCTGCGGCCGCGGAACTCGGCGATCACCTCGTCCCCGCGACGCACCGTCACGTCGTAGATACCGCTCCGCCCGTACCGGGTCCGTTCCTCGGCCGTGGCCACCAGCTCCGCACCCAGTTTCGCCGGGGCGACGAAGGTGATGTCCGCGCCCGCGGCCACGGTCACGGGCCCGTGGCTGTTGCAGGCGCAGGCGAAGGTGGTGTCGGCGAGCAGGAAGACGTAGCCGCCGTGCACGATGTCGTGCCCGTTGACCATCGAGCTGGTGACGCGCATCGTGGCCACCGCGCGGCCGTCGCCCGCCTCGAGCAACTCGATGCCCAGCGAGCGGGACGCCTCATCCACGTCGAACATGGCATGCGCGGCGTTGCGTTCGTCCAAGCTAGCTTCCTGCCTTGCTTACTGACCGAATGGACGGTTAATACTGTGTGTCGGTCGGTGAAGGTGTCAAGAGGAGTTGTTCATGACTGCGGTGCCGGAAAAGGTTGGCGTGATCGGCGGCGGGCGGATGGGCGCGGGAATCGCGCAGGTGTTCGCGACGGCAGGCGCCGAGGTGGTCGTCGTCGAGGGCGATGCGGGCGCGGCCGATGCCGCCGCCGAGCGGGTCACCACCGGGCTGCGCCGGGCCGCCGAGCGCGGCAAGCTCGACACCGGCCCGGAGGAGATGCGCGCCAGGGTGCGGGTCGGCACCGATCCCGCCGAGCTCCCGGCGGGGACCGACCTGGTCGTGGAGGCGGTCCCGGAGCGCGCCGACCTCAAGATCCAGGTGCTGGCCGCCGCGGAGCGCGCGGTCGGCGGGCACACCGTGCTCGCCACCAACACCAGCTCGCTGTCGGTGACCGAGCTCGCCGCCGGACTGCAGGACCCCGGTCGCTTCCTTGGCATGCACTTCTTCAACCCGGTGCCGCCGTCCAGGCTGGTGGAGGTGGTGCTTCCCGCGGAGAGCACCGAGGAGACCAGGGAGCGGGTGCTCGGCTGGGTGCGCGGCCTGGACAAGACCGCGGTCGTGGTGCGGGACTCCCCGGGGTTCGCCACCAGCAGGCTGGGCGTGCTGCTCGGCCTGGAGGCGATCCGGATGCTGGAGGAGGGCGTGGCCGACGCCGAGTCCATCGACAATGCCATGGAGCTGGGCTACCGGCACCCGATGGGTCCGCTGCGCTCGACCGACCTGGTGGGCCTCGACGTGCGGCTGGCCATCGCGGAGTACCTGCACGGCACGCTTGGTGAGCGGTTCGCGCCTCCGCGGCTGCTGCGGGACAAGGTGGCAAGGGGCGAGCTGGGCCGCAAGAGCGGCAGGGGCTTCCATGACTGGGACTGACGTGTTCGACCCGCGGGTGTTCGCCCGCGGCCTGCCGCACGAGGAGTTCCGCCGGCTGCGGGACACCGCGCCGGTGTGCTGGCAGGACGAGCACGCGGTGCTGGACTGGCCGGCGGGCCCGGGCTACTGGGCGGTCACCCGGTACGCCGACGTCAAGCACGTGCTGCGCACTCCCGAGGTGTTCTCCTCATGGCTCGGTGCCACCCAGATCCGCGATCCCGAGCCGGCGGACCTTGCCTTCATCCGCCGGATGATGCTGAACATGGACCCGCCGGAGCATCGCAGGCTGCGCGGCCTTGCGGCCGCGGTGTTCACCCGGCGCAGGCTGGAACGCTCGGCCGAACGGATCGCCGAGCGGGCCAGGTCGCTGCTGGACGCGGTGGCCCCGCGCGGCCGCTGCGACCTGCCGGTGGAGGTGACCGACGACTTCCCGCTGGCCAACCTCGCCGACCTGCTCGGGGTACCGGCCGCGGACCGTGAGCTGCTGCTGCGCTGGACGAACCGGGTGATCGGCTACCAGGACCCCGAGCACGCCGAGACCGTGCGGGATGCCGAGGGCAGGCCGGTGAACCCGCGCTCGCCCGCGATGCTGTCCGATATGTTCGGTTACGCGCGGGAACTGGCCGCGTACAAGCGGAAGCATCCGGGCGAGGACCTGATGACCGCGCTCGTCCAGGCCGAAGTGGATGGCCGCGCGCTGGACGACGCCGAGCTGGAGATGTTCTTCTTCCTGGTGGTGATCGCGGGCAACGACACCGTGCGCAGCGCCCTGCCCGGCGGCGTGCTCGCGCTGGCCGAGCATCCGGAGCAGTACCGGCGGTTACGCGCCGACCCCGGCCTGCTGCCGAGCGCGGTCGAGGAGATCCTGCGCTGGCACCCGCCCGTGCTCAGCTTCCGCCGCACCGCGGGCGCGGATACCGAACTGGGTGGCATGCGCATCCGGGAGGGGGACAAGGTCGTCGTGTACCACGCCTCCGCGCACTTCGACGAGCGCGCGTTCGCCGATCCGTTCCGCTTCGACCTCGGCAGGCGGCCCAACGACCACCTCGCCTTCGGCCAGGGGCCGCACCTGTGTCTCGGAGCCCACTTCGGCAGGCTGCAACTGCGGATCTTCTTCGCCGAGCTGCTCACTCGGCTGCCCGAGGTCGGGCTGGACGGCCCGCCGCGGCGGCTGACCTCGAACTTCATCAACGGCATCACGCACCTCCCCCTGCGCTGGCGCTAGCGCCCTGAACGTGGCTTTCCGGACGTTGGACGTCCCAATAGGGCCGTTCGCGACGCTGGGCGTCTCGATCGGCACGTTCAGGGCCTTCCGGCGGGAGGTCTGGAACGGCGCCGATGTTGCCTGCGGCGGGTTAGCCTGCGGTGATCATGCGCCGCGCGGACCGGGCGCGGCCCGACCTCGTTGGGGGAACTCGTGTCCAGTCTCCTGCTGCGGATCGCCACCTTCGCCGGCCGCTGGTTCGCCCCGCTCGTTCTGCTCGGTGGGGTGCTCGGCCTGCTGCTGCCCGAGCAGTCGGCCACCCTCGCCCCGCGGATCCCGCTGCTGCTCGGTGTGATCATGTTCGGCATGGGCCTCACCCTGCGGCCCGGCGACTTCGCGCTGGTGCTGCGCCGCCCGGTGGTGGTGTTGCTCGGCCTGGTGGCCCAGTACCTGATCATGCCGCTGGCGGCGTGGAGCATCGGCACCCTGCTCGGCCTGGGGCCACTACTGCTGCTCGGCATGATCCTGGTCGGTTCCGCTCCCGGCGGCACCGCCTCGAACGTGGTGGTCTACCTCGGACGCGGCGATGTCGCCCTCTCGGTCACCCTCACCTCGGTGTCCACCCTGCTCGCACCGCTGCTGACCCCGCTGCTGGTGCTCTGGCTCGGCGGGTCGACGCTGCCGGTGGACCCCTGGGCCCTGTTCCGCTCGATCCTGGAGATCGTGCTGGTGCCGATCGTCGCCGGAGTGCTGGTGCGGCTGCTGGCCGGCCGGTTCGTCCGGCGGGTGCTGCCGTACCTGCCGCTGGTCTCGGTCAGCGGCATCGTCGTCGTGGTGGCGGCGGTGGTCGGGGTGAATGCCGATGTCGCAGCCGGCAGCGGGGTGTTGCTGGTCCTCGCGGTCGTCGCGCACAACGCCGCGGGCCTGCTGCTCGGTTATCTCGCCGGCCGGATCGCCGGACTGGGGGAGAGTGCCCGCCGGGCGATCAGTATCGAGGTCGGCATGCAGAACTCCGGGCTCGCGGCCAGCCTCGCCACGGTGCACTTCGCCCCGCTGGCCGCCCTGCCCGCCGCACTGTTCTCGGTCTGGCACAACATCTCCGGCTCCGCGCTGGCCACCTTCTGGGCGCGAAGGTCTACCCGCGACCGCCGCGGCAAGGTATCGTGAATTACTGAACGTACGGTTGGTAATTCACGTCGGATGACTCGAGGAGGCTGGCCTTCATGGCCCTGCTGCGCAGCTACGTTTCCGGCCGGTGGCACACGCCGCAGGACGCGGGCAGGCCACTGCACGACGCGGCGACCGGCGAGGAGGTGGCCCGGATCTCCGCCACCGGCGTCGACATGGCGGCCGCGCTGGACCACGGGCGGCGTACCGGCGGCCCCGCGCTGCGCGAGCTGACCTTCCACCAGCGGGCGGCGCTGCTCAAGGCGCTCGCCTCGGAGCTGCGCGAGCACCGCGAGGAGCTGTACCAGCTCTCCCTGCGCACCGGGGCCACGCTCGGGGACTCCAAGTTCGACATCGACGGCGGCATCGGCGTGCTGTTCGCCTACGGCAGCAAGGGCAGGCGCGAACTGCCCAACGACACCGTGTACGTGGACGGCGCGGTGGAGCCGCTCGGCAAGGGCGGGACCTTCCTCGGCCAGCACATCGCCACCCCGCTGCGCGGCGTGGCCGTGCAGATCAACGCGTTCAACTTCCCGGTGTGGGGCCCGCTGGAGAAGTTCGCCCCCGCCTTCCTCGCCGGCGTGCCCAGCCTGGTCAAACCGGCCAGCCAGACCGCGTACCTGACCGAGCGGCTGGTTCGGCTGATCGTGGACTCCGGGCTGCTGCCGGAGGGCACGCTGCAGCTGGTCTGCGGCAGCGCGGGCGACCTGCTGGACCACGTCACCGAGCAGGACCTGGTCTCCTTCACCGGCTCCGCGGACACCGCGCAACGGCTGCGCACGCACCCGGCCGTCGTGCGAGGCGCGGTCCGGTTCAACGCCGAGGCCGACTCGCTCAACCTGTCCGTGCTCGGCCCGGACGCGAAGCCCGGCACCACCGAGTTCGACCTGTTCGTCAAGCAGCTCGTCACCGAGATGACGGTGAAGGCGGGGCAGAAGTGCACCGCCATCCGCCGCGCTTTCGTACCGGCCGAGCTGGCCGATGACGTGGCCGCGGCGGCCGCCGAGCGGCTGGCCAGGGTGACCGTGGGCAACCCGGCTTCCGAGGGCGTGCGGATGGGCGCACTGGCCAGCCTCGAGCAGCGCGAGGAGGTCCGCCGCTCGCTGAAGGCGTTGCTGGACGCGGGCAGCGTGGTCTCCGGTGACCCGGAGCGGGTGGACGTGGTGGACGCCGACGCCGAGCGCGGCGCGTTCGTCTCCCCGGTCCTGCTGCGTGCCGCTGACCCCGAGCGGGCCGAACCGCACGAGGTGGAGGCCTTCGGCCCGGTGTCCACCCTGCTGCCCTACACCTCCACCGAGCAGGTCATCGAGCTCGCCGCCCGCGGCAAGGGCAGCCTGGTCGGCTCCGTGGTGACCGGGGACGCCGAGTTCGCACGGGAACTGGTGCTCGGCGTCGCGCCATGGCACGGCAGGCTGCTCGTGCTGGACGCCGAGGATGCCAAGGAGTCCACAGGGCACGGCTCGCCACTGCCCGCGCTGGTGCACGGCGGGCCGGGGCGTGCGGGCGGTGGCGAGGAGCTGGCCGGCATCCGTGGCGTGCTGCACCACATGCAGCGCACCGCGGTGCAGGCGAGCCCGACAGTGCTGGGCGCGGTCACGAATCGCTGGGTGCCCGGCGCGCCGCGGCAGGAGGGCGAGCACCCGTTCCGCAAGTCGCTTGCCGAGCTGAAGGTCGGGGACACCGTGGTCGCCGGGCCGCGCACGGTGACCCAGGAAGACGTCGACCACTTCGCCGAGTTCACCGGGGACACCTTCTACGCGCATACCGACGAGGCCGCGGCGCGGGAGAACCCGCTGTTCGGCGGCATCGTGGCGCACGGCTACCTGGTGGTGTCCTTCGCCGCCGGGCTGTTCGTCTCCCCGGAACCCGGCCCGGTACTGGCCAACTACGGGTTGGAGAACCTGCGCTTCCTCACCCCGGTCAAGCCGGGCGACTCGCTGACCGTGACGCTGACCGCCAAGCAGATCACCCCGCGGGTCGATGCCGACTACGGCGAGGTGCGCTGGGACGCGGACGTGACGAACGGCGAGGGCGAGTCGGTCGCCAAGTACGACGTGCTCACCCTGGTCGCCAAGGAGCAACGCCAGTGACTGAACCGAACGACCTGGAACGCCACTTCGAGCACACGCTCGAGAAGGACCAGCGCCTGGAACCCCGGGACTGGCTGCCGGACGGTTACCGCAAGACGATGATCCGGCAGATCGCGCAGCACGCGCACTCGGAGATCATCGGCATGCAGCCGGAGGGCAACTGGATCACTCGCGCGCCTTCCTTGCGCCGCAAGGCGATCCTGCTGGCCAAGGTGCAGGACGAGGCGGGGCACGGGCTGTACCTGTACTCCGCGGCGGAAACGCTCGGGGCTGACCGCACCGACCTCACCGAGCGGCTGATCAGCGGGCGGCAGAAGTACTCCTCCATCTTCAACTACCCGACGCTGACCTTCGCCGACGTCGGGGTGATCGGCTGGCTGGTGGACGGGGCGGCGATCTGCAACCAGGTTCCGTTGTGCCGCAGCAGCTACGGCCCCTACGCCAGGGCGATGATCCGGATCTGCAAGGAGGAGTCCTTCCACCAGCGGCAGGGCTACGAGCTGCTGATGACCATGATGCGCGGAACGCCGGAGCAGCGGGAGATGGTGCAGGAGGCCACCGACCGCTACTGGTGGCCCTCGCTGATGATGTTCGGCCCGCCGGACGGCGACTCGCCGAACACCGAGCAGTCGATGGCCTGGAAGATCAAGCGGCACACCAATGACGAGCTGCGCCAGCGGTTCGTCGACATGACCGTGCCGCAGGCCGAGGCGCTCGGCGTCACCCTGCCCGATCCGGAGCTGGCCTGGAATCCCGAGCGCGGGCACTACGACTTCGGTGAGATCGACTGGGGCGAGTTCAAGGAGGTGCTGCGCGGCAACGGCCCGTGCAACACCCAGCGGGTCGAGTGCCGCCGCCGCGCGCATGAGGACGGCGCGTGGGTGCGCGAGGCCGCCACCGCCCATGCCGCCAAGCACACGACCAGGGAGGCCGCCGCATGAACCCGCCGGAAAGCCCTGAACGTGGCGATCGCGACGTTGAACGTCGCGAACGTGGCGTTTGGGACGTTGAACGTCCGGAAAGCCACGTTCAGGGTCCCCGGGCGGGGTGGCCGCTGTACGAGGTGTTCGTGCGGGGCAAGCGCGGGTTGAACCACGTGCATGTCGGTTCGCTGCACGCGGCCGACGACCAGATGGCGCTGCGCAACGCCCGCGACCTCTACACCCGCCGCAACGAGGGCGTGAGCATATGGGTGGTGCGGGCGACCGACATCACCGCGTCGAGCCCGGACGAGAAGGACCCGTTCTTCGCCCCGAGCGGGGACAAGGTCTACCGGCACCCGACCTTCTACGAGATCCCCGACGACGTCCCGCATATCTGAGAGCCAAGCACTGATCATGGCTTTTGACAACGCCTACGAGGCGATCACCGAGGAGAACGACTCCCGCTGGGCCTTCGGCACCGGATTCGAGGATCCACTGTCCGGTGTGGACACGACCGTGCCGGGCGGGGTGGACGGATCGGATCTCGCCGCCTACTGCCTGATGCTCGGGGACGACGCGCTGGTCATGTCGCACCGGTTGCAGGAGTGGTGCACGCGGGCGCCGGAACTCGAGGACGAGGTGGCGCTGGCGAACATCGGGCTGGACCTGCTCGGGCAGGCGCGGTTGCTGCTGGCCAGGGCGGGGAAGGCGGACGGAACCGGGCGCGGGGAGGACCATTACGCGTTCCTCCGCGCCGAGCACGAGTTCCGGAACGTGCGGCTGGTCGAGCCGGGCAACGGGGACTTCGCCTACTCGATGGCGCGGTTGCTGGTGTTCGCCACCTGGAGGCTGTCCCTGCTGAGTGGGCTGACCGGGTCGCGTGACCCGGTGCTGGCCGCGATCGCGAGCAAGGGCGTCAAGGAAGTCGCCTACCACCGCGACTACGCCGCGCGGTGGGTGGTCCGGCTGGGCGACGGCACCGAGCTGTCCCGGCAGCGTATGCAGGCCGGCCTGGACGAGGTGTGGCCGCTGGTCGGCGAGCTGTTCGGACCGCACGAGGTCGAGCTGCGGCTGGCCGAGGCCGGGATCGGGGTCGATCCGCGGCCGCTGCGCGCCGAGTTCGACGAGGTGCTGGCGCGGGTGTTGCCCGCGGCCACTCTGGAGCGGCCGGAACGCGGCGAGCTGGGCCGGGTGGCCGGGAAGGCGGGCCGGGACGGGGTGCACACCGAGACGATGGGCTACCTGCTGGCCGAGTTGCAGAGTGTGGCGCGAGCCCATCCGGAGGCGACATGGTGACCCTCACCGATGCCCGGTCGATCGCCGAGACGGTGACCGACCCGGAACTGCCGATGATCACGCTGGCCGCCCTCGGTGTACTGCGCGAAGTGTCCGTTGTGGACGGAAAGGTGATCGTGTCGATCACGCCCACCTACACCGGCTGTCCCGCGATGGACACCATGCGCGACGACCTGCTGCGGGCGCTGACCGGGGCCGGGTATGCCGAGGTCGAGGTGCGCACGGTGCTGCATCCGCCGTGGTCAACCGACTGGATCACCGCGGAGGGCAGGCGCAAGCTGGCCGAGGCCGGTATCGCGCCACCGGGAGCGGCGCCGAAGCGGGCCGGGGGGCCGGTCCCGCTGAACCTGGCAGCCCCGGTGCGGCTGGTGCGCTGCCCGCGCTGTGACTCGCCGGACACCGAGCTGCTGTCGGAGTTCAGCGCCACGGCGTGCAAGTCACTGCGCCGGTGTGTCGCGTGCCGGGAACCCTTCGAGCACGTGAAGGAAATCTGATGGGCGTGCCCGTGAAAACCCGCCGCCGTACCGGGTTCCACTCGCTCACCGTCGCGGAGGTGCGGCGGTTGTGCGCGGACGCCGTGGCGGTGACCTTCGAGGTGCCACCGGAACTGGCCGCGGAGTTCGAGTTCCGGCCAGGGCAGTCGCTGACCCTGCGCCGCACCGCGGACGGCCGGGAGGAGCGGCGCAACTACTCGATCTGCGCCCCGGCAGGCGACCGGTTGCGGATCGGCGTGCGCGAGGTACCGGGAGGGCTGTTCTCCGGCTGGCTGGTGCACGAGGTGCGGCCGGGGGACGAGATCGAGGTGCAGCCGCCTGCCGGGAGCTTCACCCCGGACCTTGATCAGCCGGGGCACCACGTGCTCGTCGCGGCCGGTTCCGGCATCACCCCGGTGCTGTCCATCGCGGCCTCCCTGCTGCGCAACCCGGAGGTCCGCGTCACCCTGCTGTACGGGAACCGGCGCGCGGACACGGTGATGTTCGCCGACGATCTCGCCGACCTGAAGGACCGCTGGCCGAGCCGGCTGGAACTGGTGCACGTGCTGTCCAGGGAACCGCGCGAGGCGGAGCTGTTCACCGGGCGGCTGGACCCGGCCAAGCTGCGCGCACTGCTCGGTGCCCTGATCCCGGCGGAGCGGGTGAAGCACTGGTGGTTGTGCGGGCCGCATCCGATGGTGACCGGCGCGCGGGAGGTGCTCGCCGAGGCAGGTGTCCCACGCGAAAGGGTCCACACAGAACTGTTCTATGTGGACGATATTCCACCGGATCCGGTGCGTCGCGAGGAGGTCGAGCCCGAGGGCGGCGGTGGCGAGGTCACCGTGGTGCTGGACGGCCGCTCCACCACGGTCGCGCTGCCGCCGGACACCACCGTGCTGGAGGGTGCCCAGCGTGTCCGCCCGGACCTGCCGTTCGCCTGCAAGGGTGGGGTGTGCGGAACCTGCCGGGCGATGGTGGTCGACGGTGAGGTGCGTATGCGGCGCAACTTCGCGCTGGAGGAGTCCGAGATCGCGGCGGGCTTCGTGCTGACCTGCCAGTCCCTGCCTGTCAGCGAGCAGGTCGCGGTCGACTACGACGCCTGAGCTCCGGCGAGGGCTGAGCAACGCGGGGGATTCCCCGGGGGTGGCCGGGGGCTGGCCGGGTTCCGGAAGGGGCTGCCAGGGCGTGAGCCTTGCCGGTATGACAGACGTGACCCGACGGCGAATCCCGGAGATCGACGTCGTGCGCGGGTTCGCGCTCGCCGGCTTGCCTCTGGTGAATCTCATGCTCACCGTCGGCGAGAATCGCTACCCGGATCCTGACGCCTTTTCCGCTTTCGTGTACCACGATCTCGTATATCAGCGCTTCCTCAGCATATTCTGCTTCCTGTTCGGGGTGAGCTTCGCGCTGATCCTGCGGTCGGCGTCCGGGCGAGCGGAACGGCCACGGCTCGTACTGGCACGACGGCTGGTCGTGTTGCTCGCGATCGGCATCGTCCAGCTGCTCGTACTCGACGGGAACCTCCAGCTCGCGGTGTATGCCGTGCTGGGCCTGGTCGTGCTGCTGCCGTTGTCCTACCTGCCCCGGCACGTCCAGTTGGTGGTGGGCCTTGCCCTGCTGGCGGCCTCGATGCCGATCGTGGAGCCCGATCCGGAGCACGCAGGAAACCCGCTGAAGGTCCTTGCCGAGTGGAGCGGCCTGCTTGCCATCGGGGCCTCGACGGTCCGCTACGGCATCCATGCCGACCTGGCCCGGCGTGGGAGGCAACTCCGAACGGCACTACTCGTCTCGGTGACGCTCGCGGTCATCAGCAACCTGCTACGGCTGGATCCGGCGAACGTGCTCGGTTCCGTGCTGGCGGAAATCCGGCTGCTGTCCACATCGGCGACCTACGTGGTCGCCTTGCTGCTCCTGCTGCGTACCCGCGCAGTCACGGCGTTGAGCGCGGTGTTTGCCCCGCTCGGCCGGATGGCCCTGACCTGTTTCCTCACCCAGGCGGCCGCGGCGATGGTGTTCGCCGCTCTGGTCGACGTGCGCGGCTGGAACTACGCCGCCGTGACCTTCGGGTGCACGACGGCCTTCGTGGTGGCGCAGGCCGCCGTGTGCGCGTGGTGGTTGCGCCGCTACCGGTACGGGCCGGTCGAATGGCTGTGGCGCTGCGCGACCTGGCTCGACGTCGTGCCGATGCGCCGGACGGATCTCGTCCGCTGACGGCGCCGGACCCCCCGATCGGCTTAGTTGACCCGTGAGTAGGTAGCTCGCTACATTCACCGGAATGATGTGTCATTCCGATCAATGGTGATGGGAGCACGAGATGGGCGGGTTCACCCTGCGCGGCGGCCGGAGAGCCCTGGTCGTCGCCGCCTCGGCGGTCGTGTCGATGGGGCTGGCGGTCGCCCCAGCACAGGCGGGAAGCATCTGGGACGGGTACGGGCCGTGGGGTCCGTACGGGTTCGGCAAGCAGCCGGTTCTCGGTGAGTCGATCCCGCCGGGCGAGCCGCTCGGGAAGTACGACAACGCCGACTTCGACGGCGACGGCGTGCGCAACATCGCTGACAACTGCCTGCTGGTGCCCAACTCCGACCAGGCACCCGCGGTACGGCGGGGGAACGCCATCGGCCCTCGGGACATGCTGCGCCTCGCGGCGGACTGGAAGGTGGACAACCCGCAGGCGCGGTTCCGTACCGACGCCGAGCTCGGTGCGGCCTGCTCCGGCTACGACAAGAACTACCTGCGCACGACCCGCGCGCTGATCCACGCCTCGGACCAGCGGAAGATCGAGATATTCGAGTTCCTCGGCCAGTCCGGGCCGATGTTCGGCGGCTCGCCCGCGCCGATGTCCAGCGATCCCGCCCCCGGGCCGGGCAACCTGGCGACCTCGTTGCCGATGTGTTCGAGCAAGGAGAAGATCGCTGAGCTGCCGAACTGGATCCTCAGCGGGTTCACCGACCCGGGCAGCGGCATCATCGATCCGTTCGTCGAGCTGCTGCCGCAGCAGTTCACCGACTGCGGCGGGACCGGCTGGATCCGGGCGATCGAGGACTCCGGGATGTACTGGGGCTGGGCAGGTAAGCGCCTGTACACCAACGAGGACGGCGGTCGGATCACCAACCGGTTCGTGGCAGGCCTTACCGAGTTGCCGGGCTTCGACGAGTTCGCGGGCGGCCCGCTGGGCAAGCTGATCAGCCAGGGCCTGCCGATGCTGTTCCCCGCCGGTACCGGGCAGACCTTCCAGGGTCTGATCTTCCGCGGGAAGTCCTATATAGACGGAAACGACGCGATCGTGATGGACTGGCGCGGCCCCAAGGCGTTCCCGGCGAACTTCGAGTTCGGCGACAACGGCTACCTGATCTACGACGAGTGCCGGGCCATCCAGACGGGGGTGTACCACTGCACGGCCGTTGTGGACGCCGTGGTCGGCGAGAGCCGGATGACCTGGCAGGAGGGTTACATGCCCTGGGTCATCAAGGGGCCGCCCTCGATCGAGGAGTACCTCGCGGCCACCCGGTAGCTCAGGGCTCCGGAGTGTTGGCGTCCCGCAGCGTCCGCATCGCCTCGGCAAGCGATGCGGACGCCGCGGGCCCGAGGGGTTCGAGCACTCGGCGGCGCAGGATCTCCGCGCAGGCGTGCCGTGCGCGCTCGGCCACGTCCCTGCCGTGCTCGGTCAGCACGACATAGGTGACCCGGCGGTCCCGCTCACTGGGCGCCCTGCGGATCAGGCCCGCGGCGACCAGCCGGTCGGCCACCTTGGTGAACCCGCCGCTGGACAGCGCGGCCTCGCCGGCCAGCCGGGTCATCGGCATCCGGCACTCCGGCGAGCGGATCAGCCGGACCAGGATGTCGAAGGAGGCCGGGGCCAGGCCGAAGCGCTCGGCGATCTCGCCCATCAGGCGTTCCTGAGTGGCCAGGTATCCCTCGATCACCAGGCCCCACCAGGTCACCATCTCGTCGTCATCGGTACATGGATCGGGCACGGGTGCAGTCTAACCCAACTCTCTCGCGGGAATATATCTTGCACGCGAGAGAGTTGCTGGTTAGCGTTGGACGTATCCGCAAAGGAGCCCGCGATGACCTTCGAGACCAGCGGCCTGCACCACGTCACCGCGATCGGCGGCGACCCGCAGGGCAATGCCGAGTTCTACCTGCGCACCCTCGGGCTGCGGCTGGTGAAGACCACCGTCAACTTCGACGACCCTGGGACCTATCACCTCTACTACGGTGACGGCTCCGGCCGGCCCGGCACGCTGCTGACCTTCTTCCCGTGGAGGGACGCCCCGAGCGGCCGGCGCGGCATCGGGCAGGCCACCACCACCGCGTTCTCCGTGCCGGAGGCCTCGATCGGCTGGTGGGAGCGGCACCTGCGGGAGCGGGGTGTGCAGACCAGCCGGGTGGTGAACCGGGACGCCGAGGACGTACTGACCCTGCGCGACCCGGACGGCCTCGCGCTGGCGCTGGTGGCGCACCCGCAGGGCGACCCGCGGGACCCGTGGGACAACGGGCACGTTCCCGCCGAGCACGCGATCCGCGGGCTGCACTCGGTGACCCTGTCGGTGTCCAGGGAGGACGCCACCGCGGGCATGCTCACCGAGGGCCTCGGCCTCAGCTTCAGCGAGCGGGACGGCAACCGGTTCCGCTTCCAGGCCGGCGCCGGCGGCCCCGGCGCGCTGGTGGATGTGCTGGTCACCCCGGATGCCCCGCACGGCCTGGTCGCCGCGGGCACCGTGCACCACGTCGCCTGGCGTACTCCGGACGAGGACACCCAGGCGGCGTGGCGGGAGGAACTGGTGGACCGCGGGGTGCAGGTGACCTCCGTCCTGGACCGGCAGTACTTTCGCTCGATCTACTTCCGGGAGCCCGCGGGCACCCTGCTGGAGGTGGCCACGGACGAGCCGGGCTTCGCGATCGACGAGCCGCTGCTCGAGTTGGGCCGCGCGCTGAAGCTGCCGCCGTGGCTGGAGCCGAACCGCGAGCAGATCGCGGCCGCGCTGCCGAAGCTGGACCTGCCCAGCGAGAACAACCCGGAGTCACGGTCGTGAGTGGACTGTCCTTGGAACATCGGTTCGTCGAGGGTGATCCGGCGGCGCCGGTGCTGCTGCTCCTGCACGGCACCGGCGGCGGCCCGGAGGACCTGCTCGGGCTCGGCCGCGAGCTGAGCCCGGCCTCGCCGCTGCTCGCCCCGGCCGGGGCGGTGTCCGAGCACGGTGCCGTGCCGGCGCGCCGGTGGTTCCGCCGGCTTGCCGAGGGCGTGTTCGACACCGAGGACGTGATCGCCCGCGCCGGGCAGCTCGCGGACTTCCTGCTCGCCGCGCGCGCGGAGTACGGCCTGGCGGGGCGCAGGCTGGTGGCGGTCGGCTTCTCCAACGGTGCCAACATCGCCGCCGCGACCGTGCTGCTGCGACCGGACGCGCTGACCGAGGCGGCCGCGTTCGCCGCGATGCTGCCGGTGCCCGACCCGCCGCGGCACGACCTGCGGGGCAGCAGGGTCTTCCTCTCCGGCGGCGAGCACGATCCGATGGCGCCGTTGCCCTCGGCCGAGGAGCTGGTGCGCGTGCTGCGGGATCGTTCGGCCGAGGTGACCACGCACCGGCATCCCGGCGGGCACCAGGTCACGCCGGAGGGGGTGCGCGCGGCGAAGGAGTGGCTGACCTCCGGCTGAGCGCGGAGTCGTTGCTACGGTGTCCTGTCATGGACGTGCTCGTGGTCGACCACCCGCTGGCCAAGGCCAGGCTCTCCACCATGCGTGACGCTCGCACGGACAGCGCGAACTTCCGCGCCGCCCTGCACGAGCTCACCATGATGCTGATCTACGAGGCCATGCGCGACGCGCCGGTGACCAGCGAGCGGATCCATACCCCGGTGGCGAGGACGGACGGCTACCGGTTGGCCAACCCGCCGCTGCTGGTGCCGGTGCTGCGCGCCGGGCTGGGCATGGCGGACGAGGCACAGAAGCTGGTCCCGGACGCGCGGATGGGGTTCGTCGGCCTGGCCAGGGACGAGGAGACCCTGCAACCCACGCCGTACATGGTCTCGCTGCCGGACAGCCTCGCCGACCAGCCGGTGTTCGTGCTGGACCCGATGCTGGCCACCGGCGGGTCGATGGAGTACACGATCCGGCTGCTCACCGAGCGTGGCGCCACCGATGTCACGGCGATCTGCACGCTGGCCGCGCCGGAGGGCGTGGAGCAGCTACGCGGGTCCGGGCTGCCGGTACGGGTGGTCACCGCGAGTGTGGACGAGCGGCTGAACGACTCCGGGTTCATCGTCCCCGGCCTCGGTGACGCAGGGGATCGGCAGTACGGCGCCGTCTGAGGGAGCGTCCGAGAACCGCTGGGGTCTGTGGTGGGAAGTGGAAGAACGCGCGTTCCGGACCAGCACCGAGCTACCGGCACCAGCCTTCGGCGTTGGCGCGCAGTGCGATCTCGTATGCCTTGCTGACGCCCAGCCCGGCCTGCTCCGGGATGTTGCCGTTCAGCTCGAGTGACACCAGGCCGTGCACCAGTCCCCAGCAGCTCACCGCGATGACCTCGGGCGGCTCCTGCCGCAGCACCCCGGCCTCGATCCCGGCGCGCACGGTGGTCAGCAGTGGTTCGAGGGTGGAGGAGGCGAGCTCGCCGGCCTCCTCGTTGGGCTCGAACCCGGGCACGGCCGTGGTGAACATGATCGAGTACAGGTGCGGGTCGGCCAGCGCGCTCTCCCGGTAGGCCAGACCCAGCCGGACCATGTCCACCACGGTGTCGCCGGTGGGCTCGACCGCGGACATCCGGGCCCCGAAGCGGCGGAACCCCTCCACGAACAGCGCGTTCACCAGGTCCGGCTTGCTGCCGAACAGCGAGTAGACCGCCGTGGTCGAGGTGTCCACCTCCGCGGCCAGCTTGCGCAGGCTCAGCGCCTTGGGGCCCTCCGTGGACAGCAGCTCGCCCGCACGGTCGAGCAACCGCAGCCGCAGGGCCTCATCGTGTGTCTTCGGGCGGGGCATACCCCGCAGGATATCGCAACGTTGTTACCAAACCGGCTGAGGTGCCGCGGATCGGATTTGACCTGGAGTGCACTCCAGGTCGTACTGTCGCCGGCATGAGCTACTCGATAGCGGAAGCCGCGCGACGTAGCGGACTGTCGATCGACACCCTCCGGTACTACGAGCGCATCAAGTTGCTGGAGCCACCCGCCAGGGACGCGGCGGGCAGGCGCGCCTACTCCGACACCGATCTCACCTGGCTGGAGTTCCTGACCAAGTTGCGCACCACCGGCATGCCCATCCGGCGCATGCGGGAGTACGCCTCGTTGCGCGAGCACGGGACCGCCAGCGCGGGCCGCCGCAAGGCGATCCTGGCCGAACAGCGCGGCGCGGTGGCCGCACGCATCGCCGAGCTGCAGGCCTGCATGCAGGTGCTCGACTACAAGATCAGCAACTACGAGCAGATCGAATGCGCGATGGCCGATGTGGCCACGCAGGAGGCGGAAACACGGGGGGTACCGGCGTGAGCGCCGGAGAAGGAGCCGAAGCATGAGCCTGCCGACACGCAAACTCGGGGAGCTGACCGTCAGCGCGCAGGGGCTCGGCTGCATGGGGATGAGCCAGTCCTACGGCGCGGGCGACGACACCGAGTCGATCGCCACCCTGCGCCGCGCGGTCGAACTCGGGGTGACGTTGCTGGACACGTCGGTATCAACAGTTTAACTCCAGGTGCCCGTAGCCGCTACGGGGCGCCTGAGCAGGGGAAACACCGTAGCGCCCTATGATCGGTCCTAGATTGTGACGCCTGCCCGTTGGGCGAGCTTGGTCAGTGTGGGGTTGCTCCGCTTGTGCAGCGAGATCAGGACCCGCATGAGTTCCCGGCTGGTCGGGTGGACCTTGGACATCTGCGGGGCAACTTCCCAAGCGCTCACCAGAGATTCAAGGGCGTCGTCACGGTTTCCAAGAGCTAGCTTGGCCCTGGCTACGTTCATATGTAGGGGACCGATCCGGGTTGCTGGCAGAGTCAGTGGACGGCGGGTAAGGCTCTCCATTGTGTCGAGCGCCGTTCTATGTTGCTCTAAATCTACCGTCGTCGCTATCTGATGTATAGCTGTATTCTCCGGGCCGAAATGAATCCCATGAACGTCTACGTCTTCGGAAAACTCCTCGGCTACCCGCCAAGCGGCGGCTATATGCCGTTCGGTTTCCTTCTTGTCACCCGCCCGGCCGGCGAGCGTCAAGCCGCGAAGGTGCAGCAACCCCAAACCAAGTGCTCTATCTCTACCGTTTAGCTTCTCAGCCTGAACGACAGCACGCTCAATTATCGCCAATCCTCCCGCGAAGTCTCCTGAATTAAGGAAAGCTCCAGCTTCGTCCCGTGCAGCAACGATCTTGAGTAGTGGATTGGCTCGTTCAGCGGCAGCATGTTGCTTCAACACAGCCAAGTCGGCAAGATCCATCCAACGATGGCGAGCGGCGAGCCAATATATCGTACTGTAGATGTCCGCCACCATTGCCCACGCTTCAGGGGAACCGTTTGCGTGCGCGAAGTTTGTTGCCTTGGCGAGAAGTCCTGGCGTCTTTTCAAGAACTTCTCGTAGCTTGGCATCGGAGCGGAGTCGAGTTAGTTCGACTAGATCACTTTTCAGGATTTCCGGATTATTAGGCGGTTCTCCCGGAAGGTCGAACCGTCGTATTGTTGACCGCAGTTGTTTAAGGAGCTCGTCATTGTCTTCTTGAATGCGTGTCTGCCCGAGCAGTTCATTGAGCCCTACGCCCATTGCTCGGGCTAAAGCAGCGGCTACGCCCTGGTTAAGCGCACGGTCGCCCACTTCGATCTTGCTCAGTAGGGAGACGGACACTCCCGCTTCGCGGGCTAGCTTGGCCTGGCTCATGTCGCGTGCCTTGCGGAGGATGGCGACATTCTTACCTGGCCCCGGCGTATCTGCGCTGGTCATCGGCGTCACCCTCTCCGTGGCAGTTACCTACCACTATGGTCCCAAATGCTGTGACCATGCGCTAACCGCTTGTGCAAGATCTGTGCAAACCCGCTGGTAGCAGCATCCCTAACGTTAAGTAGGCGGATGCGGCCGGGTGGTGATCACTCCCTCGGAAGCGCCTACGGAGTGTGGGGCGCTGTGCCAACGGTTGTAGCCCGCGATGGTGGGTGTCTGGTGTCGGCTTCTCCCCCGGTCGGTGCCGCGCCCGCCAGCGGACAGAGGTACGCAGGGGCGCGCTCCGGGTAGCTCGCAGTGCCCGGTGTCGGTGCCTCTGTCCGCCCTACGGCAGCGGACTCCGGCCGGTGCGTGCCCGCATCGCGTGTCGGCCGGAGTCCGTGTCCACCCGGACGGCTACGGAAACGGCAGGGCATGAGCGACGACCCGATGACGGTGGAGATCACCGAGCGGTTCTATGTGCGGTCGGTGCTGTATCGAGGTCATCTACCGGCAGTCGTGATCGGTGACGGCACCGACGAGTTTGTGTTGTTCGCCGGAGCACGGCGGTATGACGCGCAGTTGGGCAAGGAATTCGCGTGGAATCTCGTTGCCGCCGCTGTCGGTTTCGCTGGTATGTGCAATCGGCTACTCACTGCCGTGTCGTCGTGTTGGCCGACCGATGACTACGAAGCGGGAAGTGGGACGGAATGATTACCAGCGAGGAAGCATTCGCTATCCGGCAGACAAGGGCACAGTGTACTCAGTGGCGTACTAGCCGATGCCCTGCTGGGTGTATGTGTAGTTGGCAACCGTGGCGTTCGCCGGTTCCTGAATCGGAAATCAGCGGTCTCGGACCGGCTACTGAACGGCCAGAAGGGGGACGGCCGTGACGGTCCGCATCACCGAGATAGCCGTACGGAAGCGGACCGGCGGTAGATCTGGCTGCGGCATTCGCGTGAACCAACATCAAACGGCCTACGGAACGGCCGGAACTGTCAGACCGTCTGAACACGGTCGAGGGCAATCTAACGGAAACGGAAGGAAGTCACGGTGAGCGGTTACACCTCGGTGTCCGGGGGATCGATTGGTGTCCAGCCGTCCGGTAGGCCGAGATCGGTGCGGGCGGCCTGGACGTAGCGCTTACGTGCCTGGTGTACGACGCCCAGGGCGTCGTCGAGCGGGGTCTGATCCGCCGCGCCCACGGAGTTGCCGTATCCCGGTCGGCTCTCCGTCCGGAGCCGACTCATCGTCCCGATTAGGTCTCTCACAGCACGGACGAGCTCGGTGAGTGCCTCGACGGTGCCGCTGGTCGCGAGGAACGCGGCGTGCCGGGCGTGGTGCTCGAAGGTCTCGTATGCGTGGTCGAGTGTGGGTTCGGCGGGCCAAAGCGGCGTCGTCACGATGGCCATCGCGGCGATGTCTACCTGCGGATAGACCTCGACCCTCGCGCGCATAAGGGACTCGGCCGGTTTCCGGCGGAACATGTAGCTACCCCCATCCATCGGTGGTGTCGAGGTCACTGGCCTGCACGTAACGGGGCTCGGGCGGCTCACCACTGCTCGCCTTGTAGGCGAGCAGTGCCGCCGCGTGCGCGAGCAGATCGGCCTCGGCCCGCAGTTGGTTGGCACGTGCGCGGAGTTGGCGGACGGTCGCATCGATTTCCGCAGTTTCGTGCCGCTCGGGGTCGACTATCATGCTCACACCGTAGAGCACCGGCCACCCCGCTCGACCTGTCGGCATCAACAGTTAGCTCCGATGAGACAGAGGGCTCTAGGAGCTTCTGACCAGGGGGAACACCCTAGAGCCCCATGGGAAGCTCTCGGGGTTCCCATGCGCCGGTCATCGGTGTTCGTGGCGCGGGCGGGGTGATCACCAGATCGCGGGTTAGGGGTGTGAAGTCGCCGCGAAGGTGGCGGTCGATGTCGGTCTCCCGCACCTGACGGTGCAGGGTACCGGCCTCGGCTGGGCCAATACCGGGGTCGCACCACCGGTGCCGGCACGATGCGGTCTCGCACACCAAGTGGGCCGACTGCGTGATCGCGATCGGGTCGCCGCCGCCGCAGACGGGGCAGGTGATCGTGCGGAGCCCGGCGGCCGGGTCGCCCGCCACGGCGTCGACCGTCACGGGGCCGTGGATTATCACCGCAGTGTTGTACGGGCTGTCCGGGTCGCTCATCACGTCCATAGCTGGGAAGGGTAGCCCTCGACCGGCTACGGTGCAGCTACCCACCGAGAAGTCCGCACTTCCAGTACCTGCCGGGCCACCGGGTCCGCGACGGCCAGGCGCTGTTGCACCTCGGGGTCGTCCTCGCGGAACTCCTCGATGAGCCCGAGTAGGGGCCAGCCGACCACGGCGGCATCCATAGCCCGGATAGCCGTGTCCAGGGCGTAGGGCAGCGCGGGGTCGCCAGTGTCCTCCGGCTCGATCATGCTGGGGCCGGGATCATGGTTGAGTGACCACCACAGGCGCATCGCGGGATCTGGTACCGGCTCGTAGCTCTGCGGGTCGGGCAGCGTGTGGCCAGCCCGGCGTAGCACGTCGGCGAGCGTGGCCGTCATCGCCGTCCACTCCCGCCTGCACCGCTCCAGCTGTGCCTGCGCCCGGTCTCGCTCGGCGTCCCACGACCAGTCCTCGTCCAGGCTCGGTGCGGGCGAGCGCGGTGGCGGCGGGACCGTGCGATAGGCCGCCAACCAGGTGAGGATCTCTCGCTCTGTGACCTCGCGCGGGGGCGTGCCCTCGGCAAGGCTGACCACGTAGTGCAACAGCACCCGCCCGGTCAGCTCGGTCTCCTGCCCCGGCCGCGTGCCCACGACGTTCGACCAGTGGGTCATCGCCGAGGCGGCGGTCTCCACCGCCTCCCGCCACGTGCCCTCGTCCCCACCAACTAGCTGCTCCACACGCTCACGCACGCTCAACATGCGGATACCGTAACCGGGCGCTGAGCTTCGCGGGAGGGGACCGACACCATCCCAGGCACCTGGACCAGTGGTCCCCTGAAGGGCTTTCCCCGATAGCTTCGGAGGGACCGGTCCTCCCGGTCGTGACTGCTTCAGTCCTGCGTGTCCGCCCAGCTTGCACGGCCGGGCACGGTGGCCACCTGCGCCTTCGGTACCCTCAATCGTCCGAGGTGACAGCGAGTACGCAGCACAGGAGACGAGAGTGGAGAAGCACAGCACACCTGCCGGGCGCGAGAGGTGGGTGCGTGCGTGGGCCGAGGACGGTGTTTTTGAAGCCGATCACCAGGACACCGAGCGCCCTCGCCGGATGGTGGTCAGCATGTTTCCGTACCCCTCCGGCGACCTACACATGGGGCACGCCGAAGCGTACTCGATCAGCGACACCGTGGCCCGGTACCGCCGGATGTGCGGCGACAATGTACTCAACCCCATTGGGTGGGACTCATTTGGCCTGCCTGCTGAGAATGCAGCGCTGAAGCGCAACCTCGATCCGCGTGAGTGGACGTACGCCAACATCGACGTGCAGGCCGAATCATTCCGCGACTTCGGCATCTCGTTCGATTGGCGGGCTCGACTCCATACCTCCGATCCCGAGTACTACCGCTGGAATCAGTGGATCTTCCTTCGCATGTTCGAACGCGGCCTCGCGTATCGTAAGGCCGCGCCGGTCAACTGGTGTTCCAAGGACGAAACGGTCCTTGCAAACGAGCAGGTCATTCAGGGGCGTTGTGAGCGTTGCGGTACCGTCGTTGAGCGTCGAAACTTGACGCAGTGGTTCTTCCGTATCACCGCATATGCCCAGCGACTCCTTGACGACATGGAGCAGTTGAGCGGCAGTTGGCCCGAACAAGTCCTGCTTATGCAGCGCAATTGGATCGGCCGATCCGAGGGTGCGTATATTGACTTCTCGGTGAATGAGTCCGACGAGACCATTCGGGTCTTTAGCACACGGCCGGACACTCTCTATGGTGCATCGTTCATCGTTATTGCTTCGGATTCCGACCTTGCAGACCGTATCTGCCAGCAGGATCGCAAGGCCGAACTCGATTCCTACCGGGAGCAGATTGGGTCCGCAACGGATATCGAAAGGCTTGCTGCTGACCGTCCCATGACCGGTGTGTTCATCGGTCGGTACGCCGTAAATCCGCTCACTGGTGAGTCACTGCCGATCTACGTCTCTGACTACGTGCTCGCCGAGTACGGGACAGGCGCGATTATGGCGGTACCGGCGCACGACCAACGCGATCTTCGGTTCGCGCAAGAGAAGCACCTTCCTATTCGAGTAGTTATCGATAGTCCCCACGATCCGGAAAGCACCGGAACCGCCTATGAGGGCGACGGCACGGTCGTCAATTCTGGAGAGTTCACCGATCTTCCGAGCGACGAAGCGCAAAGCCAGATCATTGCCGAGCTCGAACGGCGCGGTGCGGGCGAAGGTACTGTAACCTATCGTCTGCGCGATTGGCTCCTGTCTCGCCAGCGCTACTGGGGAACGCCTATTCCGATTATTCACTGTCCCTCGTGCGGTGAAGTTCCGGTGCCTGACGATGATTTGCCAGTCGAGTTGCCGCAGAGTGGCTATCAACTGCGTCCTGGCGGAGGTAAAGCACCTCTCGAAAGTGCTACCGAATGGGTTAACGTCGATTGTCCACGCTGCGGGCAGGCAGCGAAACGGGATACCGACACGATGGACACATTTGTTGACTCTTCATGGTATCCGCTGCGCTATGTGAACCCCCACTATACGGATGGCCCTTTCGATCCGGCGGCGGTTGAAAAATGGCTTCCCGTGGACATCTATGTCGGCGGTATTGAACATGCGATCCTGCACCTTCTCTACGCGCGATTCTTTACGAAGGTCTTTCATGACCTCGGTCTGGTATCCTTCGTGGAACCCTTCACGTCGTTGATCAATCAGGGCCAAGTCATTATGAACGGCAAGGCCATGAGCAAAAGCCTGGGGAATCTGGTCAACTTGCAAGAGCAGATTGCCGCCTACGGGCCTGACGCCGTGCGTATCACGATGCTGTTCGCCGGCCCACCGGAGGACGACATTGACTGGGCCGATGTCTCTGCGTCGGGCTCCGTGAAGTGGCTCGGACGAGTCCAACGGGTTGTCGCGGACGCAACCGCCTTTTCCTCCAGCCGCCACGCGGCGGAGGAGGACACAGACCTGCGGCGCGATATCCATAGGCTCATCAGTGAAGCGACCGAGGCGATGGAACGGTACCGCTTCAACGTTGCCATCGCGCGCCTGATGAGCTTGACTTCCCGGCTGCGTAAGGCGCTTGACTCAGGGGCACACGCCCGCGAAGTGGTGCTAGAAGGCACGAACGCCCTCGTGACGATGCTGTCGTGTTTCGCGCCGTTCGCCGCAGCGGACGCATGGGATACACTCGGGAACCCGCCTTACGTTGAGCACGCTCCTTGGCCGCGGGCCGACGACGATCTCCTGGCGGGCGAGCTCGTTACTGCGGTCATCCAGGTGTCGGGCAAAGTCAGGGACCGAATTCAGGTGCCAGCCAACATCAACGAGGAGGAGTTGCGCGAACGTGCGTTGGCCTCCGAGAGGGTAATCAAGGCGGGCCAAGGCGCGGAGATCAAGAAGGTCATCGTTCGAGCGCCCAAACTCGTGAACATCGTTTTTTCCTGATTTCGTGCTCCTGACTTACAACGGCTCTGGCAGGTCGCGGCTACGTCACTAGTGCCGCGACCTGCCCGGCGGCGCCTCTGATGTCCCCGTAGCGTTCGCCAGGAAGTTCGAACCCGGTCGCCGAGCGAGCCAGCCGCGCCAGCGTCGCAATGCCCTCTTCATGTGTCACTCCGCCTGGCCGCTGGGAGTCCAGCAGGGCTCGCAACAGCGCAGGGCTGTCCATCTCCCGTGGAGTCTGTACGCCGCTGTTGCTGGGGCGTAGAGCACCGACGCTGGAGACCGCCGCCGGAATGTTCGAGATAAGGTCCGGATGCTTCGTCCATAGGGACCGTGCGGCCTTGCTGCCGTCCACCCACGGTCCATCACCGTTGACAAACGGCTCGACCACACTACCGCGGCGATGTATGAACACGTCCTCATCCGCCAGGAGGCGATACCCGTGTTCTAGGCAAAGCTCCGAGGACAGCGTTGTTTTACCGAAACCCGACTCGCCGAGGATCACGACGGCACGCCCTGCCCGGTCGCTGACGGCCGCCCCGTGCAGCCGGACAAACCGGTCGGCCAGTGGCGCAAGCTCTACCGGCGGAAAGGGCGGATCTGCGGACTTCCAAGAGGTTCCGTTAGGAAACTCATAGGAATACAATTCGATTCCTTCGAGCGGTTCACCGTGCGCTTCGGTCCTGCTTCGAATGAGGTGCCGTGTCAGTTGTGGCCACTGACATACGACGACAAAATCCGGCGTTGACCACGGTTCGGACAGTAATGGGCCAAAGAGCTGGCGTGCTTGGTCGCCCGCCCTGGAGTGCGTAAACTCGAAAGTGATCTCGCAGCCTAGGGCGGAAAGGTGAACGTAGTCGCTAGCCATCCTTACCGGCCGCCCCGAGCAGAGATGCTATCGACTGACCCTCAGTGTCCGGGTCAGTTAGTAGCCATTCGGCAAACTCGCCCCGGACCTTCAGTAGCCGTTTCGCGTCCTGATTATAAACAAATATTTCAAAGCCCAGTGCGAAAATCTTCCACCGACCGCGGAAGCAACGAGTTGTTCGTCCAATATCAGCCGAAGCTATTGTTCCCACCGTATTACACGGCCGCCTTTCGTGAAGTCGCGCCGATGGCCACACTGTAGCTCAACGTGTCGGGACTGGGTTCGCAACCCAACAGCGCCGCGAGGTCGGCATCCAGTGTTGCAGGAGTTTGGAACACGCCAAGTTCGTGTGTTGTCGACAGAAGCGCTACACGTTGCGCGATCCTCCCCAGAAGAACGTGCGGCGATACATAGTGCCGTGGACATCCCGTGTCGATCGTTGACATTAGCCATATCATCGCAGCGCAGTTTCGGACCCATCCCTGGCCGATCGTGACCCGAACGATGTCATCGACGGTCGCGCGGTTTTCTGTCGTCACGAATTGATTGTTAACGTTATCCCAGTAGTGAAGGGTTTCTGCCGGAAGTCCGGAAATTTTGAATGGTGCGATAAACAGTGTCGCTGTTGAGACGCTGCTGTCGGCAACAAGGGAGTGTTGGATAATGGACCGCAACCGTGACGAAGTGATCTGCTGATCGGTGAATGACCTGCTAGTTATTCTCTTCCGTAACGGTTTTGCTATGTCCGTCAATCCGGAAATTGAGCGCCCGTTGCTGGCCTCTCGCTCGGTTGGGACAGCGTGCCCGGCTGGTGTACTTGCTTCGGTCCACGCCAAAAGGGGTAGATACCAGCCCTTTTCCGCCCATCGCCGAACCTGGGGCCATAGCACGCTAGCGTGTGTTTGCCGCAGCAGCAGGCCGTTGCTCTCAAGGCGCTCGATGTCGGCCTCTGAAGAACATGGTATCGCCTCAACGATGTCCTTGGTCGTAGTATAGCGATCGCGAGACCGGCTCGGTGCGCCTCGACTTGACGGAATACAGTGCGTCAGGATCGAAAACTCGACAGGACTCAGGTCAACACGTCGATGTTTCGGATAGGCGATGTTTCCGGTTAGACCGCCGTTCTTCAAGGTGAAGTATGCGAATGGGTTTAAGACAAACGGTTCGCCGATGTCTTGTTCGGTGGTGTTGGCAGCGCTGCCATGATAGACGGGACTGAGCCCTAGCGGGGAGTTGTCAATAGGAATATCGATACGTCCTAGCTCGGGCTCGCGGAAATCGTCGGCGCCAAACCCACACAGGAGCCGGCCGGGGTGTAGGTATGCATCTGTTCCAAGAAAGCGCAGTAGAATGAACAGGTTCTCGATGACGTGTCCAGCATCAAAGAGAACAGCTCGCGACGATCGCGGGTCACGATAGCGCCACATTGCACGCTCTAGCCGTGAACGAACTGACAGCGTCAGTCCTGCACCTGCCGACGCAGGCGTTTGTGTCTCTGTTTGCACAAGAGCGTGGTTCTCCGGGTCGTAGAAGTACGTACCCGGCTGTATCCCACACCAAGAATGTCCCATCTCCAACCATCCCTCAGTGGGATGTTTCGCCCCACCCGACGGATTGGCTTTGCGGACACGCTCACCGCCAGGAACGCGAAACGAGCCGATCTGCCCGAACGAAAACCTCAGCACACTCGCGAGACCGTTGAGGTCGAAGTCGCGCCCTTGCGTACCAGCCTCTAGGTCAGACCACGAAACGTCTGGTAGGGTAATTGACTTTCCAGTGCGCTTGGTCCAAATAGATGGCATCTCCGACTCGTCGGCGTACTCAGCCATCAACGCGCGATCGAACTGATACGCTTCGGGCGACGAGTAATCTACGAACGGATAATCGTGCACAATCCGCTGAAACTTTGATAAGAAGTTTTCTGGGCGCTTCGGTGATGTGGCCCTAGTATCACATTCTACCACCAGCCCGGCGTGTAGTAATTGGTCAACGATGCAACGAGGAAGATTATTCGAGTGTGGCCAGTCATCGATAAGGTATTTCAGCACGCGCGGTATGTCCTTGGTCCGTACATCGTCCTCGCTTCGCACCGCTAAATGCGAACGGCGCGTTGACGTATCGTAGATAACCCACTTCCCAGGCCCCATATACGTCGGCGCGAATAATCTCCGCTGAAGAATGACCAAATCAGGATTTCGTACGTATTCAGCAGCACTCATACCAACATCACTTCCGCCCACCTAGGAAGCTCTCTTCGACCTTGGCCATCTTCGAGCCCAGAAGATGGAGATATAAAAGATGAGGTGGTTCCCGCTCGGAAGGTCGAGCAAGAACCACCTCTCGAAACGGAACTATTTGGAATCCCGCAGAACTGGGCCATTTCCGCTGTCTGAGTGAAAGTCTGTTTGCAGGAGCGCCCGAACCGCAGAAGGAAGTTCCTCTACAAGTGCCTCCGGCATTGGAATGGTGTAGGTCTTAGCCACCGGGTGGTCGCTCGGCCTGTCAATCTCAAACTTTTTCAGTTCAGAAAAGCGAATCATGTAGTGCGTGTCGCTGTCCAAGTCATGAATCAGAACGTTGGGCTCAGCGGAGGTCAAAGGATTAATGTCCGGCATCGCATCGATGAGCGATTCATCCGTCAAAGCAAAGGTAACGTAGGGCTGGTCAGATGCTGCCGCAGCGGCGTCAACCTCGTAGTCGTGAAGATCGCTCGACGTAAGAAAATAAGCGGTCTCACGTCGCGGGTCCTGAATACAAATATCACGCAGCTTTTGACTGGTGGTCACGAGAATCCTCCCTATATATACCCGTTACACTCCAAATAGAGATCCTTTCGAAACGTCGGCATGATGTCAATGCTCCATCCGTGTCGGCAGAACCAGACGTACTTGCACAGCGTGATAGGACTTACCCCCAACCGAGGGCGGCTCGCCTCGCCGGGGCGCTGACGCAGGCTGGTTATGCTGTAGCTGTCCACGAGGAAGCAGGACGGCTCGATCGACTGGCGACTACGTAGTGTATCGAACTCATTTCCGAACGTATCCGCAGATCGGCCAGGACCGATGACGCTAGCGACAGCTCGGCGGTGCTGCCCGAACGACCTGTCACGTTGGTGGCGAAACTGATCTCAGATCGCCTCACCTGCGGTGCGTGGATTCTTGACCCCAACGAGGAATCGGCAGCTACCGAGAAAGGAGGAAGATACACTCGCATGGAGAAGTCTTACCTTCATGTCTCAACGATTGTCGGTGCTAATGGCTTTCGTGTAACGAGCCGATAGATTGATCGCCAGACGATCCAGACGAACCAGCAAGCCCATACGACAACAAATGCCGCGGCGATGATCGCCCAACCTGCCACGAGGAATGGGCCAATGATCAGCCAGGCGCAAAGCTGCACGAACCAGCTAGCGCTACGACTCGGACCCCCTATTGGCATGGAGAAGCTAAACGGTCCGGGCAGTGGAACGTTCATTCGCAGGGGCATCCGGTCTCCTCCCTCTACCTGATCATTACTTCGCTACATGGCACGTCAACTCAGTGATCGGCGCCGTAGAGCGATCCCCAGCTCCGTAGTCCGACCTCCGAGTCTGTGCCGATCCGCACTGGTCCCATGTCCTCGGCCATGTGCCGTGCGATCTGGCGAGCCCCCCACTGGGCGTGTTCGGCCGGTAGGGAGGCTACCACCTCATCGTGGATGGGAAGCCGGATGTAGGGGGTGTAGCCCGCCTTGTGCAGGCGGATGATGCCTCGGCAGGTCACGTCCCGGCTGTACGACTGGACCATGTAGTTCAGCGCGGAGTACGGCCGGTCCCTGTCGACTGGCAGGCGACGGCCGATGGGGGTGGTGATGTAGCCCTGTGCCTTCGCTTGCCTCTCTAGGCGTTGCTTGAAGCGTTTGACGCCTTGGTACATCGACCAGAAGGTGTTGACGGCCTTCTTGGCGTCCTCGGGCGCGACGCCGAACTGTTCGTTGACGGCTCGCCACGTGCCGCCGTAGCAGACCGCGAAGTTGGTGCCTTTCCCGGCCTTGTACTCCTTGGTGTCCTTCTCGACGTGCTCGCCGAAGGCTGCCCGAGCGGTGAGCAGGTGCAGGCTCAGCCCTCGGTCGAAGGCTTGGATCATCCTCCGGTCCTGGGACAGGGCGGCGAGCACGCGCAGCTCTTGCGTCTGGTAGTCCACCGACCCGATCCGGTGCCCGTCGTCTGCGACGAAGCAGCGACGGATCATCCAATCCCCGGCCGGAAGGGTTTGGGCGGGGATGCCCGTGATGCTCATCCGGCCCGAGCGCGCTTGCAGTGGGTTGATCGAGGGGTGGCACCGGTCGTGCTCGTCCCTGGTGGCCAGGAACGTGTCGACCCAGGTGGTTCGCCATTTGCGGGCACGTTTGGCTTCCTGGACCGCGATGGCGAACTCGTCGCCGGCTGCGGCGAGCGGTTCGAGGATCGACTTGTCCACGCTGAGCTTGCCGCTGGCGGTGCGTTTGGTCAGTTCCACGCCCCGGCGCTGAAGGACGTGGGCTACCTGTTCGCCGGAGTTGACGCTCTCGCATCCGAAGCTCTGCGCGACCGCCGTGTACTTGTCCTCTTCTTCGCGAAGCCGGTCGGACAAGGACTGGGTGTACTCGACATCCAGCAGGAAGCCGGTCCGCTCGTACTCCGAGCAGATCTCGGAGACCTCCCGCTCGAACGGGATCAACTTCGGCGCGGCCGGTGGCAACTTCGGCCAGAGAAGCTGCGTGATGCGCGAGGCCAGGATTGTGTCCATCCCGGCATACAGCAGGTAGTCCGGGTCGAACAGGTCGACCTTGGTCCAGATCTTCGCCTTGGTGGTCTTGTACTTCCGCGCCAGGCGCAACATCAGACCCTTGACGTTCGTCGCGAGCTCGGCGTCGATGTAGTGGGCGGTCAGCTCTTCCAGCTTGAGCCCGACGCCGCCCTTCTTCGGATCACGAGGGTCGACCAGGTGTGCCAGCGTCTGGCTGTCGGTGACCTTGGGCCACAGCTCTTCCATCGGGATACCGAGCGTGCGCGCGAACACCTGGAGGTCGAATCCAGCGTTGTGGACGACCAGGGTCCGCAGGCCGAGCAGGGCTCGCCGTACGTCGTCGGCGAACGGGCCACCCAGCTCGACCGGCACGACCCAGGCTTCGCGGCTGTTGCCGAACTGGACCAGGCGCACGGCGAAGCCGGGGCTGTAGATGTCCAGTCCGGTTGTTTCCGAATCGACAGCGAGGCAACGCAGGTTGGACCGGATGAAGGTCCGGAACCCGTCGAGGTCGTCCGGGCGCTCCACGACCCGGATGACCACCTGCTCCCCGCTGACGGCGTGGCGGAATTCCTTCACCGCCTCCCCTCCCTGCAATAGGACTTAAGTAATCGACCGAATTAACGGGTCGTCCGGTGGTAGATGCCCCGGATAAGGCGACTCACGGTGGCCGGGTTGATGTCGAAGGCGTAGGCGATCTCGCGCTGACTCATCGTTCCCGCCAGGCCGCGAATCCGTTCGACCTCGCGACGGGTGAGCTTCTTGCGGTTGTTGGTCGCTCCGCGCAGGCGGCGGTTTTCGTCGGTGAGCGCGGCCACCTGTGTCTTCAGGGCGTTGAGCTGGTCTTGGACGGTGCCGATCAGCTCGATCGTGCGGGGCGTCAGGGCTCTTGCCATCAGTTGCTTTCCTCTACGTCGTAGAACTGCACGCCGGCCAGCGGGACGACGGCTGCCTCCGTGGGCGTTCGGTTGCTGGGGTCGTGGAGGGGTGGGCAGGACAATGCGCCTGCCCACCCAGGGGTGGGGTTACCTGCGGTTGTTGGCCCACTCGCGCTCGCAGATGCCGTCCGGGCAGTCGAAGGCTTCCCACTTCTTGCCGTTCTTCTGGGAGAAGCCGGACTTGTACTGGCGCTGGCCGTGCTCGCAGAAGCGCTGCTCGCCGTTCGGTGCCTGCGTGGCGCCCTCCGGCTTGCCGGAGGGCTGGCGGCGCTGCTGGGCTCCGGCCTGGCCGCCCGTGCGCTGGGCTCCGGGCTTTTCGACGCTGGCGTAAAGCTTCTGGAAGTAGCTCGCTCCGCCCGCGACGAGGTTGAAGACGGCCTTCAGTGCCTCGGCATTTTCCCCGGACACCTGGCCGTAGACCGCAGCCAGCGTGGGTCCCTCGACCACGACCCACGGCGCGTCGTAGCCGCTGGATGCCTTGAATGTCAGGCTGACGCGGGTGCGGCTCTCCTCGGGCTGGTCCTCCCACGGACCGGTGTTCGTGGCCGGCGCGTTGTTCGGTGCCGCGTCGGCCGTGTCGTCGGCCGCGGTGGCAAACGGGTCGGCGAAAGCCATGTACTGAACTCCTCTTGATCGTATGACTTAACTATCGGAGCGAGCGACGGTTCATGCGAACGAACGCTGCTCCTCCTGCGCGACGAGGTAGGGGCTCTGCCGGGCGGGCAGGGCCGTGCGGCTGCCGGGTCCTTCGGTGTAGTCCTGCTGGCGCGCTCGGCCGAGTCGGTTCATCAACTCGGTCAGCTTGTCGGCGCCTCGCTGGACGCCTTTGCGTTCGTTCGGTCGGGACATGGGCACGCAGTGCACGTAGCGCGCCACCAACGCCGCCGCGTAGGAAGCGTGCTCGCGTTCCAGTTCGGCGAACGCCGCTCGGAGGTCGAGCGGTGCGGGATCGTGGCCGTCCCCGGCCTCGACCAGGACGCCGTTGTCCAGCATCTCGCGGACTTCCCTGGTGGAGTAGTTGTAGTTGCCGGAGAAGTGGTCGTAGTCGTTGCGGTAGTCGGACGCGATCTGCTGGGCCATCCGGTACAGGCCGCGCCTGCGTTGCCGGCCGGCTAGATCAGTGACGGTGGTCGCCTGCCGGTCGCGGAGCAGCCGCAGGGAGATCTCTTGGGTCAACTCGTCGGCGTCGATCGTGCCCGGCCATTCCACCGCGGTCACCTCGGCCACCCGGCGTAGCTCGTCCATCAGCTCCAGCAGGGCCGTGTTCTGGTCGATGTCCACGTTTCCTAACTCATCCTCCCTGTATGACTTAATATTTAGATCGTGAAAACGGCACCTTCGACGGTGAACCTGCGATGCTCGATCGGGATGGTCTCAGCGTGAACGTAGTTTCCGTCGCGGTGGACTATGGCGAATCCGGCCTGCCAGTTCGCCGTAGCGGTATCGAGGTAGGACGCGAGCTTCTGATTCATCAGGTGTCCCACTTCGACGCCGGTCAACGTCTGCTTCACCTCGCCGTTGTAGCCCAGCGTGTGATGAAGGGTGCCGAGCCGGTGAGTATGTCCCATGATGAGCGAGGCGCCCATCTTCTTGGCCGCGTTCAACGCTGTGTTTCCGGCGACCGGGCTGAGCCGGATCTTGCCGAGGTGCCCGTGGGTGATTACCCATCCTTTGGCGAACTCGTACCAGTCAGGCAACTTCGTGACACCGAATGCGTCGAAGTCCAGGAGCGTTTCGAGGTTGAACGCCCCGGACTCCGCCAAGGCCGGCGCGTACTTCGACAGGTACGTCCTCGGACGAAGGTCGTGGTTGCCCTCCACGACGCCCACGGGGCCGTCGTAGACGGCCCGGAGCGGTTCCAGGAAGTGCCGCTTGCCGTAGTCGCTGTCGGCGAACACGGAGCCCTCGTACTCGGCGGCCGTGCCCTTCGACCAGCGCGACGGCTGAGGGTAGTCCATGAGGTCACCGATCTGCACAACTTCGTCCGGCTGGTACTCGCCCACGAAGTTGATGACCGCCTTCAGCGCCTTGCGGTCCTCGTACGGCATCTGAACGTCGCTGATGACGACGATGCGTTTGGTCAAAGAATCCCCTCCAGCGCGCTCCTGATTCGGCGCAGCCTGATGTGTTGCATCGCCGCGTAGTTGGCGAGGTCTTCGACCTCTTCGAGCGCGTAGTCCACGATCTTGATGGGATGCAGGGCCTCGAACTGCTGATGGGACCCACAGGCGTACTGTTCCTGGCCTACGCCGACGATGCGGCTCGTGCAGCGGTCAAGGAACTCGGCCGTGTAGTCCGCCAGCTCCTCGGCGGACATCCCGAAGCCGGGAACTCCCCAGTGGTCCTCGGGCTCTGATGGCTCTGGTGCAACAAACAAGATACTCAACTAGTCGTCAATCCTTTTCCGTAGAGACTCCGGGCCGTGCTTGACGGCCATGCTGTTCACGTCTTCGCCGGCCATCGCCGGGACCACTAGCGCGTTCGGCAGGTCTTTCGCGACCTTGACGGCGAACTCGCGTCCTTGGCCCGAGTCGTCGTTGTCGGCGAGAATCCACACCCGCTCGTGTCCCAGAAATAGCTCGCCAAAGTACGACTGCCACGCTTCGACGCCTGGCACGCCAACGGCTGGTACCCCCAGCACGGTCGCGGTGATGGCGTCGATCTCGCCTTCACAGATGGCGATGCGGTCTTGGTGGTCGAGTAGTGCGACGGTGTTGAACAGGCGAGGTTTGTCCCCGGCCATCGTGGCGTACTTCCGACCGGGGTGGTCCGAGTGGTCGCAGTCGGCGCGGATGCACCGAAACCGCATCGCGACCACAGACCATTCCCCTCGGGCTGTCCGCCGCAGGTAGGGGACCGCTAGCATCCCCCGGTACATCTCGTGCCCAGCCAGGGGCTCACCAACGAAACCGAGGCGGAACTTCTCGACGGTCTGCGTGACGCTTGGCCCCATGAGCCCACGCTCGTTGAGGTGATCCTCGGCCGCACTTCCGGCGAGGCTTTCGTGATACCTCGCCGTGGCGTCGGCCAAGAATCTCTTCCGCGCGTCTAACTGCCTTGGAATATGTCAATCCCTCCTCCCGTCTGATCAACGCGACGGCATCCCCTTTGGCGTCGCAGGCGTGGCACTTGAAGGCGTCACGCTGGAAGCTGATGGACGCCGATGCGTGCTCGTCGCCGTGAAACGGGCAGACACAGGCGTTCCACTCGCGACGGTCCTCCGGGGGACGCCAATCCGGGGAGTAGTGCCGGATCACGTCCGCAATCACCGTAATCCCTCTACTCCGTACGGCTTAAGTAGTAGTTATGGAGAAGTCGCAGGGCGAACGAACCGGGGAGTACCCACGCCGCGTCTTCCGGCTTGGCGAGGTGGCGCTTGTAGACGACCACTGCCTCGTCGCCGGTCTGGTTGGCGTCGGCCTGCGTCAGCGCGTCGTCCAGATGCCTCCAGAGCTGGATGCGGTCGACGGCCTTGCACTGCACGGTCAGGGGGACGTTGCCGATGTCGCCCCGATCGTTGGAGCCGTGCACCGCTCCGTTCCGGCTCGCCGAGGTCCACCCCACGATGTCCCGGAGCAGTCGCACGACCGTGTTCTCCCATTGCCGGCCACGGGCTTTCACCGCCCGGCCGTTCGGCGTCGTCAGCTTGCGTGGCCTAGACAAGGGCGTGCGCCTCCTCGAACACCCGCCGCTGATCGTCCAGCGGCATCGTGCCGTCCTGCTCGAACGGCGATTCGCCAAGCTCGGGGTCCCGGATGGTCATCGTGTCGCCCAGGAACTCCAGCTCGGCGTAGTCCTGGCCCGAGGAGTCCGCCTTGCCGTTGCGGTTCTTGACCGGAGCGACACGCAGCAGATCCGGGTTGTAGCCGTCGCCCGGCTGCTTGTGGATGGTCACGACCACCTCGGGAACACGGGTGATCTGCCCCTTCACCCCGGACAAGGGGATCGGCTTGGCCGCGTCAACGTAGTCCCCGGTCACGTGGTGCAGGCCGATGACGCAGGACTCCGTGTCGCGAGCCATGCCATGCAGATAGTCCATCAGCCCTTCGAGGCCGGCAAACGGGTCCCCGTCTCCGTCGCTGGTCCACACGTTCGTTACGTTGTCGACGATGACCAGCTCGGGGAAGTCGCCGTACAGCTCCTCGTACGCCTCCATCGTCGTCTTGATCTCGTCCAGACTCGGAGACGCCGAGTAGTTGAACCGGATCGGCGCCCCCATCAACCGCTCACGCACCACCCCCAGGTCGTTCGCGCGCACTGCCGCCGCGGACTTCGCCATCGACCAGCTCATGATCGAACTGACCGACCGTGTGAGCTGCACGAACGCATCGCTGTCCGCGCTGAAATACAGCGCCGACACCTTGCTCTTCAACGCATAGTCCAGCGTCACCGCCGACTTCCCGGTCCCCGGACCAGCACAGATCAAGATGAGCTGCCCCCGGATGAAGTGGATCTGCTTGCGCTCAAGGCTCCGGTACACGGCGGGAAGCGGGTCGCCGCCACTGCCGCGAACCCTCATGCTCTGCCACAGACTGTGAATGCTGTGCCTCCTCAGCTCTCGCCCCGAAGTAGGGCGTAGGCCGCGATCACGTCCCCCGGGCTGAACCACTCGGGCTTGGGGTCGAAACGGCCGGGCTTCAGGTACCCGGCCCACGGAAGTCCCCGAGTGATCCCCGTTCGCAGGACGCGACCGTTCTTCTGGACCGGCACGCCAAGCACCTCCGCGAGGTCGGCAGCGCCGGGTCGGTTGCGTTTCGGCCGCTCCACCTTCCGAAGACGCTCCTCCAACTCGACCGCCATGTTGTCCACGCGGCCGTTGACCTCATCCACCCGGCCAGCGACCAGCTCAACACGATCGTTGAGCGTCTGGAAAGCCGGAGCGATGGCCGCGGCCACCTCCGTACCGATCAGCTTCGCCCGACGAGCCTCATCGATCTCGACCGGCTGACCGGTTACAACCGCCTCGTGCGTGATCTCCTCGGCGTCCAGCAGGTACCGGCGGACCTCCTTGGCAACCTCGCTATCCCGCAACAACATGCACAGGTTCAGCACCGCTCGACGATCCCAAAGACCAACCTGACGTGCGTATTTGAAGCTAGGATGCTTGTCCCATCCAAGCTTGCCCTTCAGCTTCCGAAGCTCAGCTCCTTGAACGGTGCGATACCCATTCACCTCAAGCTCTGGCCGGTGGTCGTTGACGTGCGCTAGAACCGTTTTGGCCGGCACGGCACAGTAGGTGGACACCTGCTCCGTCGTCGCACGGCCATCCCCCGGCAAGGTCACCAGCGGCTTGACTCGCTCCAGTACGTCAACACGATGCACGAGCCGTGCCCGCTGCGCCTTGCTGTCGATGATCTCGATCTCGTTCATGCCTCCCCTTACTATTTAGACGTATCTTCAATATGACTTAAGTTTCAGGCCGCAAAAGAACAGGCGTTGGCTACCGGGCAAAACCTGCACTTGTCCGCCTCAGGGGCGGGATCAAACCTTTCGGCCCGGATACCGTCATCGACCTTGGCGTACTCGTCGCCGAGCCTGTCGGCGGACCAGCCGGTCAGGTCGTAGGGGATGGTCGGCTTGCCGGACACCCCCATCCAGTAGTCGCCGGTCGTGATCTCGATGTCGTAGGTTTGTTCCAGCGCTCGTGCGTAGGTGGCGAGTTGGAACTCATCTCCTGGCTGACGGCCGGACTTGATGTCGCGAACCACCGGCGACGCCTGGGTATGCGGCATGATCACCTGGTCGATGAAACCGCGCACCTCGACGCCGCCCAGGTCGACGCCGAACTCCAGCTCGATTGCCGGCGTGCCGTCCGGCGTGATCCAGATGACCTCCTCGGGATGTTGCCGTGTGTAGTAGGTGACGTATCGGTCTACCTGTTCCAAGCCTTTGGCGAACCGACGTTCTACGTCGTCGGGACCCGGATACCGGGGTCCCGAGCCGAACCAGTAGGTGAGGTTCGGTGTGTCGTCGGCCAGTTCGTTCACGCCGCGTTCGTATTCGTCGCGGTAGACCTGCTGCGCCTGCTCAACGCTGAGCCTCCGGCCCGAGCGCTCCCATGCCTCGGCCGCGGCGTGCACAGCCGTGCCCTGCGGTAACCAGGCCGCGGGCCGTGACCACGCTCGCTGAACTCGTTGCAGGTAATAGCGGTAAGGGCAGGCGGCGTAGTCCTTGTATTGGCTCACCGAGCGGTGCTCGACCATGACGTGCTCCCTGTCCGCTCGACTCACCCGGACGACGCTGCGACGCAGTGATGGGCAGCCCGGCTACCGGGGCACGAGTTCCAGACGTAGTAGGCGGTGCTTACCGCCTGACCGCCGATCATGTCCGAATCTTCCTCGATCGACTCGACCGCTTTCTCGTGGCATCGATCCGCAAATCTTTTCCGCACTTGCCATACTAAATCGTCTTTATCCTCCAGCATGACGCTTCGGTAGATGTGAATGACTTGCCCTCCGCGAACGGGTTGCGACGCTGCCGCGATGTACGGCAAGTCGTTCACCAGTTCTTCGTGCACACCTGTCTCCCCCTTAACCCCTTAAACGTCTGGCAGCTTCTTCGGTCGCCGCAGCCACACGTTGCTCCTGTCGGTGATCTTCGTGTGCTCGTTGATGCGCACGATCAGATCGCCGTCGCGTTCCTCTCGGGGAACGTAGGCGAACCCCCCATACTTGATGCCCGGCATCGGCGGGTTGTTCGGATCGAATTCCACCACCACGTTGTGCTCATCAAGCCTTTTATAGAAGCCGAGCAGCGCCTTTAGCTTGTGCTCGGACATGTCCTTCCCGCCTGTTGCCACGTACTCCATGTGGTCAGCCAATCGATGATAGACGGAGTTGCGGCTGAATTTTTCTTGAATCCTCGGAAATGGAAAGTTCTCCCTTGCCTCCTCCCGTGGCTTCTTGTGCCGGTTCTCAATGCTCTTCTTGATCTGACTCACCCGAGCCTCGGTCAGCCCGGTCGCCTCGGCGATTTCTCGCTGGTTTAAGCCCTTCCTTTCCATCTCCAAGTACTCAGCGGGAGTCAGCCTCGGCTTAGGAGGCACGGCTCATCACACCCTTTTCAATGTTTACCTGTCCGAGTTGTGGGGCTTAAGCATACCTACTGTGACCCAAGACGCCTACACTTCGGTGACATCGAGGCGTGATGACCTGCTCCACCGCCGCCCTCGGGGGGTACCCCGAGCATCGGTGTGTCGAGCTGCCAGCTCGCTCACGTCGGGCACGGGTTCAACCTGAAGCCGTACCCTGCCGCCGAGGGGATCTCGCCTCGGCGGACGACGTGCCGCCAGGCGCCCAACCCGCGCCTGTCCCCGCTGAGCTGGTCAAGCCTTTCGTACTCACACTCCCTCCCCTGTACGGCGCAGCTTCGTGCGCCTCACCGATCATATCGAGGACATCGATAGACCGTTAGCTCATATGTTCGAGAGCAAGATCACAGTAGCTTGTGGGCTTTGTCGCGGTAGCGCGCACGCAGGTCATCGGGTTGTTCACGGTGCGCGCTGGGGAGTCGAACCCCACCCCGGAGTGGGAACCGTTGCGCGCTGTTCAAGCCTTCATCCGGCCGCGGTCAGCCGGTAGGCGTGGTTCCACCGTCTGTGACGGTCTCCACCGTCAGGTCGAACACCCTGTCGTAGTAGTCGTGCTCCCAGCCGTCTTGCCAGCGCACCAAGACCCTGGCCGTGCCGTTGTACTCGGTGCCCCGAGTCACGCGGAGGAAGGTCGCGGGCTCGCCGCGGAAACTGGTTACCTGGTCGCCGGCCCGGACCTCTCGGCCGGCTGCGTCGGTTACCCGGTATGTCCTGCTTGCCATATCTCGAACCTTTCGGCTTTGGGAGCTCGGGGGCACGGGCGCACCCGCACCCCCGAGCAGGAAGACGCCTTGTCGTCAGCTCTTGCTGCTGCGCCGTGCAGCGTCCGACTTGCGTCCCTTGGTCTTGGCCTGATTCGCCGACGTAGCCGTCGAGCCGTGCGGAGCGCCGGGACCGCCTGCGGGCTCCTCCGGAGAAGGGACAGCCTTCAACCGTCGCGTAGGAGTCTCGCTCGGCCCCTGCGACGACTGCTGCTCCGGGTCGGTGCCCGCGGTCTCGGCGCTGTCGTAGGCGTCGATGACATGCTGCGGGATGCGTCCCTTGTTTGAGACGGTCATACCCTGTTCCCGCGCCCAAGTCCGGATGCGCTGAAGCCTGTCGCGGTCAGCGTTGCCCCGCCCCGGCTGAGGCTTGGTGGCCTTACGGGTGTTGGTCCGGCGAGCCTTCGTGACGAACTCCGTCAGCATCTCTCGGAAGCGTTGCGCGTTATCGCCGGACAGGTCGATCTCGTAGGAGTTGCCATCCATACTGAAACTGATGGTCTCCTCGGCAACCGAGCCGTCCAAGTCGTCAACGAACTCCACAATGGTGCGGGTAGCCATAACTCTCTCCATTTCTTGTTCGGTTCATTGGGCCATGACACTGCCCAAACCTTTCGGCTTGGGCAGTCTCGCTGACACAACGAGCCTTGCCGGCTCGCTAGGCGACGGGGCTACACGCGCTGCCCGGCTTCTCCTAGTAGAAGCACGAACAGTCCGCGTTCATGCTGAATCGTCGCCTGGTAATAGCCTTCGCCGAAATCGCGCGAGATCCACTCGTCTTTCAACAACTGGTATGCGAGCGCGCCCCACCTTGTCGCGTTCTCCGCGATCTCCTGTGCGGTGATGTCCCGGTATCGCCTGATCTCTCTACCGCCGTGATCAGGAACGAACTCAAACCACACAATCGTTTCTCCTACCATACCTTTACCTTTCGTCTTTCCTGGCGGGCACCGAACAGCACGGCCTACCGCCGTGCTGAACGGAGCTAGCTAGGCGACGGTCACGGCCGGCCTCGCGCGTACCGTTCGCTTGTGCCGTGGGTCGCGCCGGATGTCGAGACCGGGCGGGACAGCAGGTCCCCGGCACGCGGTCGGCGTCGGGGACCTGCGGTCAGGCGGCTAGGGGTCGATGATCTCGCGGACTTTGGCGGTGGAGATCGTCTTCCGGGGTTTGGCGTCCAGCTCCTCACGCAGCTCGCGCAGCTGGGCGGCCTCATCGTGGTCGGCCTCGGCGCAGTCCTCCAGCACCTCGGCGATGAATGCCTCCGCCCAGTCCGCCAGCAGGCGGTGGCGGCCCAGATCGTCCACCACCCACGGCCCCAGGTGGTGGCGGTGCGCGAACCGCGTCAGGGCCTCTACGGGGTCACGCATCGCTGTCGTTGGGATGGTTGTGGTGGACGACCATCGTCCGGTACCACATGGCGGTTCTGTAGACGGCCGCTTCGTACGCGGTTCCGTACGCCTCTTGGAGTTCGTTACGAACTCGGTTGGTATCAACCACGCTTGCAGGGAGCATCCATCAAGCCTTTCCCCGGTTGATCTCAGTCGTCTGGCGGTCGTCGACCTTCGCACCGCCGATGTCGGCGCGCTCGCCAGCGTCCTTGCCCGAGGCGTACCCGGACGCGCTGTGGGCGTACCGCTTCCGCCCCTTCCGGACTCTCGGAAAGTAGGTTCGGAACTCGGCATCAACCCGCTTCGAGCGGCCCTGGACCACCAAGGCGGTACTCGATCCCGTCCGCTGTTCGTACTCTCCGCGCGCACGCTGCTCGGCGGCTTCGATCCGATCTACCACCGTGTTCGTGAACCCGATGAGCCAAGCCTTTCGGAAGCTCACCGTGCTCTCGTAGCGCGGAGGCGGGGTGGCGGCCAGCTCGCCGAACGCCTGCACCAACAGTGAGGTGTACAGCACCTCGACTCTTTCCAAGTCGGACTCGAAGCCAACCAGCACGCTGTGGGGCGGGTTACCTTTGGTGCGAATGCACTGCACCCCGAGGGCACGAGCGGTGCCGTACATCAAGACTCCTTTGTCGACCGTATAGGGCTTGGTGAGAGGGATGTCGCGCCGGATCGGCTTCTCGTCCTTGTGGGTGCGTGCTGACAGCATGGCCTCTTCGACCCCATGGGCGGCCATCAACTCGATCGCCTTGTTCCGATACGTCTCAGCGGCTTCTTTGTTGCCCTGCTCCGCGTAGGACTCGGCGTTGTCGAGCAACGCGCGGATGCGGGCCAGTTTGGCGTCGTTCATCTCAACCCTTTCTTTTGAGTGCCAACAAGAAACCCGCCATGCCTTTCGGAATGGCGGGCAAGTTGACGGCACTGAGCGGGTCAGGCTCCGAGTTCGATGTCGGAAAGGTCTCCGTTGCCGTTGGTGTCGCTGCCGCACACGTACTGACCGGGGCAGAGCGGCGTTTCCTGGCACATGAAGCCTTCCGGCTGTCCGTCAGGGATGCCGTAGGTGTCGCGCGTGTCCGGCGCGAGGGCCACGGCCAGCAAGCCGAACAGCGTCGAAACGATCAGCGCGGCGAAGATCAGCGTGGACCATGCCTTTCTCATGGCGTTCACTCCCCGTCCGCGATGGCGGAGAGCACCCGGACAACTTCGGCAATGCAGGCGTCCACATACTCGGTTTCGTAGGCTTCGACCAGCTCTATCTCTGCGAATGTGGCCGCGTCCGTGTCGTCGGTGTGCAGACCGGACGGGTAGTAGCCGCAGTCCTCGAACAGCTCGCCCGTGGTGTAGTCGTCGGCGTACTCGCCGGAGAAGGGCATACGCGGGCTGAACATGTCGTAGAACACGGGGTCGCCGTCGTCGTACAGGGCGAGCGCCGTGCGCGCGGCCTCGGTGCTGGCGGTCTGGTCGACCATCCACGCGGCCTGGGCCGTGCCGTGCTCCCGTCCGAGCTGGATGGCTCGGTCCCGGATCGCCGCGAAGGGGTCAACGATGGTTGTTGTCATAGCTTTCTCCCGGTCACAGTTCGTCGTCCGTTGGGGGAAAGCACTGGGCAGACGCCACGCCTGCCCAGCACTCACACACAACGGCTCATGCCTTTCGGGAACAATCACGACGCGGTGGCACGAGGACCGATTTCCAGGTCATACCGCGCCGTCCCCGTCCCATTCGCCGCCGGTGATCTTGAGAATGCACGTCCGCTCTGTCTTCGGACGTGCTATGGGCTTGGGGTTCCCGGCCCGGAAAGCGGCGAACCCGTTCGACAACGGGTCCTCCCAGTACCATCCGATCTTTTCTCCTTCGCGGTAGACGTAGCCATGCACCCAGTCGCCCGTTCCACGATCCAATGTGTAGTCCGCCGCAGTGTTTTCGCTCATGCCGAACCTGCTTTCAGAGTCGCGTATTGATGAGCGCGCGAACCTTGCGGCTCATGCCTTCTTCAGAATCGTCACGCCATGATCACGAAGAACCGCGTCGTGTTTCCCGTTGTCGGGCACGTAGCGATTCAGCTTCTCATCATCGATGTTTCGATCGGTCCAACACAGCATGTAGTTCTGTGAAGCCGTTCGTGGATCACTGCAAATCTTTATTGCGTCCGCACGGGATACGCGCCACAGGACTCGCCGATAATCGTGATTCGTGCCCCTGCTGACGATGAACACCACCACGTCATCGGCCAGTCCGAGCCTTACTCCCATACCTCTCCTTCCCATTGCAGGAAGACGCCAGGCAGGCCGGGAGCCTGCCTGGCACCTACACGCAACGGTCAGGCTTTGTGTCAGAGCGACAGAGGGTCGACGGCGGTAATGTCCGTGTAGAACTCGGCGGCTACCGAACGCGCGCCCCAACCCTTGTCCCGCTTTGTATGGACGCGCCGCCACTCAAGCGGGCTGTCCGGGGTGAGCCGGTAAAGGTGAACCTCTTCCGATCCATTCCATGCTACGGCCCGGTATGTGATGTCGGATTCCGTCCATTCCCAGCAACGGCCACCCGTGATATTTACGAACTTCATTCGCCATGCCTTTCTGTTGAGGGAAGGCACCAGGCAGGCCGTAGCCTGCCCAGCACCCAAGCGCAACAGCGGATCACCGGCAGTGAAAAACGAAGCCTTCGATCTCGATCATGTCGCCGGAAAGTTCCAGATCACGGGCGAACTTTTCGTAGTCGAAGTAGCTACGCGCGATCTCCGGCAGGTCAAGGCACTCGTCTACGTAGTCGTAGGCGTAGTCTTCAAGGCTCATCTCGCCGACGAACTGGTCAGTGAACGCGCTTTCGATGTCGTCGATGTCTTCTCCACTGGTCAGGTTCTCTGCGAAGACCGCGAAGGCTTTCCCGTGCTCTGCGATCAGCCGGGCGAGCGTGACCACTCGGTCAAGGCTCTCGAACTCGTGAACCTCGAAGCCTTGGAAGTTGTCGAAGTCGTGAATCGCGTACTCTTCGGCAACCTCGGCTTCCCTGTAGATGACTGCTAGGGAGTCGCCCAGCATGGCCGAAATCTTCTCTCGCACCTCATCAACGTCTGTCGTCTCGTCAATATCGATCCACACCCCGTGTAAGTGACCACAGTTGTAATCGGCCAGGGAAGCGGCGTAGATGCGCGGCAGGTCACTCATGTCTCACCTTTCGTCCGAATCTTTGCCCGTTAGAGCGACGCGAAAGGCAGACGGAATCCGGCTGCCTTTCACGCAATCCCAACGGTCAACGGGTCAGGGGTTGAAGATCCCCGTCCGGGGTGACCAGGTACTCGGGAAGATCAGGCCACCCGTTCCGGCGTGCCTGTATCTGCCAGGGACACTCACCGGCAGGCTTGAGCACACTTCCCCACGCCCGGAATACTTGGTAGGTCTCTTGTGCGTCTGCGTGCCGCTCGTGACGCAGGGTCTTCTCAGGGCCACCGTCGCCCCACGTGACATCCCACACTCGATATCTCCCTTTCTGTTGCCCGAGCCAAACCGCCCATTCCTTTGGAATGGGCGGCAGGCTCAACGCAACAGCTCAGGCGTCAGTCAGCGTGAGCTGGTTAGGGTCGACCCATGGCTTACGCCACTCGGAAATGATGTGGTCCGCGATAGCCTGAACGGCTTCGTCATGCCTTCCATTGACAACGGAAGTCGCAGTTTCGCAGTTCCACTCGTTATCCTCGAACGAGTAGTACAGTTCCCGGATCTCATCCTCGGAGAACTGAAAATCGTCAAGATGGTATTCGTCGCAGCCCAGCAGTTCGGCCAGCTCGCTACGAACGTCCCACCCAAGAAACTGGTCCCAAGCCTCTTCAGCAAGCTCGTTGACATACTCCGAATGCGCTTCGTCGGAGATCAACGGATAGTCGGTGAGCCCGTCCATCGTGTCGGCCAACATTTCGAGCATGGCAAGACCATTGTCAATGTCGTCAATGTCAGGCAGCTCTCCGAGCTGGACCCACGCCGACCCCGAACCGTGAACGCCGTTGGTGGACGTTGACACCCACCCGAATTCCCCGTCAAAGCTCTTGACGTTGGCAGCATCGACACACGAACCGCCATAGTCGCAGTATTCCGCAAGCGTGAGCGTGACAGGGCCGTAGCCGTCCGTTTCTTCACCGTCCGACACGATCAGCGCGTACAGATGCTCGTCTTCGATCCGGTCCGCGTACCGCGAGTAGCCCCGTTCGTCGTGAGCGATTGAGGTCAAGTGGTTGTCGATCAGCCGTTTCCAAACGTTGACCGCCCGAAGGTAGTGATCGGGCGAGTAGACGTGCTGGAGTCGGATGCTCGAAGTCATGGCTTCCCCAATCTCATTTCTCTAAACTGCTTATGACTCTAAATTGGCGACCGAACAATTGAGGCGTAGGTACGCTTTCGCGTACCTCACCTAAACGATTCGCTCGCTAGCTGCTTGCAGATGTTCTGTGAAGCATCCGGAAAATCGATCAGCTACCACATACGCTCGACAGGTGTGGACAATCGCCAATCCTCTGGAAGCAATTCGGCCAATGGAGTGGGACCATTCGACAGCATACGAACCATTTGCTCATGATCCAAATACATGAATTCAACTTGGCCCCATCCGAGCGAGCTGTCATATGTGCGAAATGCGTAGTAGCTCCATCCTGGACAGCGCCATGCGTAAATCTTTGTACCCATGATTGTTTCGGACTTAACGTGTTCCACTTTTCTCCTTTAGTGTCGCGCGACGGATGACTTAAGTTTGCTGCAAAAAGGGTGCCTGTGATCGGAATCGAACCGATCGCGCGATGCCACCATGACAGGCTAGCTTCGTTATCCCTAGGGGCACGTTGCGGGTAAAGACTGCGGGCTGCTGCGGCCATCCGTATTTTCCAGCACCACAACGGTAATCCGTGGGCCGTTGCGTCCCGCTCCGTGCACGTATTTCCAGTGCTAGGGCACTTTGATTGTCAAGTTCCGGTGTCTCCGCTCCGTCCCGCCCGTTCGGCCGGTCCGTTCTGCGCTGACAGGAACAAAGTTAAGCCCTACGGCTCGTATGTGTCAAGCTTAAGACCTACATCTGTGGTGCCAGTCACACCATGGTTCTGTTTTGCCTGGTCAGAGCGTCGCGTCGGAGCGACGGCGACCGCTCCGGGTACGCGGTTAGCCGTTGTGACACCTACGGAAGAGGTGACGGACGCACCGGCCGGAGTGGGGGAACCTACGGAGGGGGCTAGCTGAGCGGCGTATGCCGCTAGTGCGCGCTAGGCACGCGTAGATAGCTCCGTACTGGGCGCACTCTCCACGTGCGCCGTATCGGGTCGAGTAGCCGCCTACGGCGGCTATGTGCACTCCCTAGACATCTGCGTAGCCGACCGTGCCAAACGGTCGGCAAGAGAAGGTCTTTCTAGTGCCCTGGAATACCAGCAACCGCAAAGAGCGGTTGCCTACCAACTGGGCCGAAGTACGGCTAACCATCCTGCGTAGAGATCACTACCGGTGCCAGATAGGCGACGAAAGGTGTCTCGGTAGAGCTACGGACGTTGACCACATTCGGCCCGGTGACGATCACCGGCCGGTCAACCTACGTGCTGTGTGTGCGCGTTGCCACGCGCGTAAGTCCGCCCGGGAGGGCAACGCCCGTAGGGCACAGCTACGGGCTAGGTACGTGCGTCCCGCTGGTCGGCACCCTGGCACGCGCTAGGGCAGGACACGCTAGGCGCGCTGCTGTGCTGCGCGTGCGGGGGAGTGGCTAGCGCGCTGCGCGCAGGCTGCGCTGCGTGCGCTGCGCTGCCGCTTTTCGGGTATTTCGCTTTGCTTGGCACTGCGTTTTGCGTTATTATGTCGGTTGACATTTCGAATATTATTTTTGTCCCCCAGGGGAGGTGTCCCCGCGGGGGACCCATAGATCGCGGCGTAATGCGGCCCCGAGGCCATGTACGGGTTTTCAGGCCGTTGGTAGCCTCCGCCAGCATGGCAACTCGTCCGCGAAGGCTCAGCCCGAACCGCCGCCGAACTTATCGTGACCGCCTTGGCCTGCACCGGCCACGCGGGGTCCGGCGGCGAGATCGCCACACTGCCCGAACTTACCAACGGCGAGAAGGTATCGTTCTCGGCTTCATAGTCATCAGCATGGCGGTCGTGTGGGGTGTTCGTCTGAACTCCCCGCTCTACTCCTTCAGTCTCGCGATAATCACCGCTCCAATGGCGATCGTCTATTCAACGTCGAGAGTCGTGGCCCGCTTTCGCGTGCTGCTCTCGTCGGTCAGACCTCAGTTTATCCTGCTGGCGAAGAAGGCGGTTAGCGTCGCAACTATCGGCTTCGTTGTGGTGGTCTTCAAAGCTGAGTACGCAGCAGAAAGTTTCAAGTCGGACAACGCGATGCTTCTTGCGCTCGCGACCGCCGCTGGTGTGGGGGCGTGGCTGCCCGCCATCGAGGCCCATCACCTCGTCAAGTGTCGCCTGCATCGATACGAGTACAGCGCCAGACCACAACTACAGCGTAAGCGAAAGGGGGTCGCGACGTGGGCACTCGTGGCCCGGTTCCGAAGCGCTCTGACCAGCGTGTTCGGCGTAATAGGGACGAGGCGCCGGTCGAGACGGTGACCGCGATCGGCGACGTGGAGGTTCCGCCGCTCGGCTTGGACGATCCGCATCCGCTGATCAGTGATTTCTATGCGAGCTTGGCTGAGTCGGCCCAGGCCCGGTTCTACGAGCCAAGCGACTGGCAGTTCGCGCGCTTCACGCTGCACTTCGCTGACCAGCTCGTGAAGAGTCGCCGGCCGTCCTCGCAGATGCTCGCCGCGGTGAACTCGGCGTTGACAGACCTGTTGGTCTCCGAGGGTGCCCGTCGTCGGGTCCGCCTGGAGGTCGAGCGGGAGCAGGCTAAGGGCGAGCTGATCGATATCGCCGCGATGTTCCGGGAAAGGATGGCTGAGTAGATGGCTGACCACCGTCGCTTCTATCTTCAGCGCGACGTGGATGTTTCCGGTATCAGCGGTGCAGGTCGGGTTGCCGATGGGGTGCTTTGGCCGGACGGTAGCGCATCGCTGCGCTGGCGCGGTGCGCGTCCGTCCGCGGTGCATTGGGATCGGTTTGAGGATGCCGAGGCGATTCACGGTCACGGTGGGGCTACGCGGGTCGTGTGGCTCGATGACGGGGACCTTGCCTGCGACGGCGGGCTGATGGTTCGCTGACTGCGAGGCCCAGCCGGGTCGAGCGCGTCTCCTCCCCCCGGCGCCAGCTCCCCGGTTGGCCTCGTCACCAAGGGGTGTAGCTCAGGTAGGTAGAGCAGCGGTCTCCAAAACCGTGTGTCGCAGGTTCGAGTCCTGCCACCCCTGCCGTCCGGCCGCCGCCAGGCGCTCAGCGCTGGCGCGGTTGGTCTCAGCCGTCCCGGCGTCGGAGTGCCAACTCGTTTGGGTAGGCCCGTTCGATCGCGTCGAGAACGGCCTGTGCGTTGTCGCGGATGGTCTCCAGGGCGTCATAGGCGTCGTGCAGTTGATCTCCTACCGGCTGCCGCCAGGTCCGACGAAGGTACGCCGCCGCTGAGGAGACGCGCTCCGCATCGTCCGACCAGCCTGCCTGGTGTGGGTCGAGCGCGATTTTCATGACGTGGCGATCCAGCTCGGAAGCTTCGTCGCCCGGCTTGAGCGGCCATTCGTCGTCGGGCGTTTGCGACATGACCGGAGCGTACTCGCAGGCACTAGCTCAATGGGTAGAGCGCCCGCTTTGGGTGCGGGGGGTTCGGGGTTCGAGTCCCTGGTGCTTGACCAATCGCAGTAACGCACTTGGGGGTGATCGAGGGTGCGGAGTACGACGGTCCGACCCTCGGACCTCCTTCCGGCTCCGAGCCACATGGTTGGGCCGACGTGGCGGCGCTATCGCTCGGGCGGTTGGTACCTGCCGGAGCGGACGCTGGGGTGGGGCGTCATCAACTGGATGGCCGCGTTCCTGTGCCAGCCGGGCGGACCTGACGCGGGAAAGCCGTTCCTGCCGACGCTCGAACAAGCCCGCTTCATCGCCTGGTGGTACGCGGTGGACGAGCGTGGCCGGTTCGCCTACCGGGCCGGGATTCTCCGCAGGCTCAAGGGCTGGGGCAAAGACCCGCTCGTGGCCGCGCTCAGCCTCGCCGAGCTGTGTGGGCCGGTGGCGTTCTCGCATTGGGACGAGGACGAGAATCCGGTCGGGAAGCCGCAGCATTCGGCCTGGATTCAGATCGCCGCCGTTAGCCAGGACCAGACGAGAACGACCTTCACCTTGTTCCCCGCGATGGCCTCGCAGAGGCTTCGTGAGGAGTACGGCGTCGAGCTGAACAAGACGATCATCTACACCAAGGCCGGCGGGATGATCGAAGGCGTTACTTCGTCGCCGCTGGCGCTCGAAGGTAAGCGCCCGACCTTCGTCGTGCTCAACGAGACGCAATGGTGGGCCCAGTCCAACGACGGCCACTCGATGTTCAACGTCGTCGAGGGCAACGTCACGAAGTCGGCTTTCGGCTCGTCGCGCTATCTCGCGATCTGCAACGCTCACGTGCCCGGCCAGGACTCGATCGGTGAGCGGCTGCACGACAACTATCACGCCGTTGTTGCGGGCCAGGCGGTCGACACCGGCATTCTGTATGACGCGCTGGAGGCGCCGGCCGATACTCCGGTCTCCGAGATTCCGCACCCGGAGGACGATCCTGACGGCTACGCCGAGGGGATTAAGGCGCTGAAGGCCGGGCTCGATGTGGCGCGGGGTGACGCTCGCTGGCTGGACCTGGACACGATCGTGGCGTCCATTTTGGATGTGAGCAATCCGGTTAGCGAGAGCCGGAGGAAGTTTCTTAATCAGGTCAACGCGGCCGAGGATTCGTGGATCGCTCCTTTCGAGTGGGATCGGCTCCAGGCCGATGTGGCGCTTCAGCCCGGCGAGCGGATCACGCTCGGGTTCGACGGGTCCAAGGGCAGCGATCACACAGCGCTGGTCGCTTGCCGGGTGGAGGACGCGGCGCTGTTCCCGATCAAGGTGTGGAACCCGGAGCAGTACGGCGGGGAGGTTCCGCGTGAGGACGTGGACGCCACGGTGCGGTGGGTCTTTTCCCGGTACAAGGTAGCCGCGTTCCGGGCGGACGTGAAGGAGTTCGAGGCGTACGTCGATGCGTGGTCGCGGTCGTTCGGCCGCAAGCTCGCGGTCAAGGCGACACCCGGCAACCCGGTGGCGTTCGACATGCGCGGCCACAAGAAGGCGTTCGCGCTGGACTGTGAACGGTTCCTCGATGCTGTGATCGAGGGCGGGCTGACCCACGACGGCAACAAGCTGTTGCGTCAGCACGTGCTCAACGCCCGCCGGCACCCGACCACCTACGACGCGATCGCTATCCGCAAGGCGAGCAAGGACTCTAGCCGCAAGATTGATGCCGCGGTCTGCGCTGTTCTCGCCTTCGGCGCGAGGCAGGAGTTCTTGATGAGCAAGCGCGGCAAGAGCCGGAAGGTGGTGATCCTCCGGTAATGGCTGCGAGTACCTATGTAGACCAGGTACAAGCGCTGTCCGATGTCCTGGCCGACCAGGACCGACCGCTGCGTGTCTCGGAGTCCTACTACGAGGCCACGCACCGATTGGAAGCAGTGGGTCTGGCGACCCCGCCCGAGATGCGGCGGGTCTTCACGGCCGCGATCGGGTGGCCGAGAACCTACATCGACGCCATCGAAGAGCGATTGGATGTCGAGGGATTCGCGCTGGCTGGCAGCTCGAAGAACATCGATCGCCTGTGGGACTGGTGGCAGGTCAACAACCTCGATGAGGCGTCCTCGCTGGCGCATGGTGATGCCCTGATCTACGGCCGCTCCTACGTCACGGTCGCGGGACCGGACACGGCGGCCGGGGACGACCCGGACGTGCCGCTCATCCGTGTGGAGTCGCCGCGCCATCTCTACGCCGAGGAAGACCCGCGGACCGGCGCAGTGACACGCGCGGCCCGGCTTTACCTCGGCGAGGATGAGGGCTTCCCGGTGGCGGCGACGCTGATGCTGCCGGATCGCACAGCGTACTTGGTGCGCGATGAGGGCGGCCGGTGGCGGGTGAATGGCAGAGTCATTTATCACCAGCTCGGGCAGGTTCCGGTCGTGCCGATCATTAATCGGGAGCGGCTGTTCGATCGCCACGGGCATTCGGAGATCACACCCGAGATCCGATCGATGACCGACGCGGCGACGCGGATCATGATGAACATGCAGGCCACGGCTGAGCTGATGGCCGTCCCGCAGCGGTTGATCTTCGGTGCCGAACAGGGCGAGCTGAGCGAGAACGCCTTCGACGCCTACCTGGCACGGATCTTGGCGTTCGAGAACGAGACCGGCAAGGCGTTCCAGTTCAGCGCGGCGGAGCTGCGGAACTTCACCGACGCCTTGCAGGAGATCGCCAAGCACATCGCCTCCTACACCGGCCTGCCGCCGCAGTACCTCAGCTTCAACAGTGACAACCCGGCCTCGGCTGAGGCCATCCGGAGCGCGGAGTCGAGATTGGTGAAGAAGGCGGAGCGCAAGCAACGCATGTTCGGCGGTGCGTGGGAGCGCGTGATGCGGTTGGCGCTGAAGGTCATGGATCGGGAGGTGCCGAAGCGGTACTTCCGGTTGGAGACGAAGTGGCGCGACGCCGCGACGCCGACGTTCGCCTCGAAGGCGGACGCGGTGAGCAAGCTCTACAACAACGGCAACGGCATCATCCCGCTCAAGCGCGCCCGGCAGGACATGGGCTACACCGCCGAGGAAATCAAGGAGATGGAGCAGCAGGACGAAGCCGACCCGATCAACCGGCTGTCCGCGCTTGTCGGTGCTCCGGCCGCCGGGGTGCCCAGTCAGGCTGGGTCGCCACCTGATGACCGTGACGAGGGTGGCCGGGCGGCATGACCTACGAGCAGTACGTGACCGCCCAGCGGGCCGTCGTCGCCGCGTTGGTGTCGGTCTTGTTGGTCTTGCTCGCGGCGTTCCAGTTCACGGGTCTCGGGCGGCGGGGGTGGCTGTCGCTGCTGGCCGCGCTTTACCCGCATGTCGAGCAGGCCAGGCGGCAGTCCGCTGAGTTGGCGAGGCTGTTCTACGACGCCGAGCGTCGCCGCCACGTCGGCACCGATGACCATCCGATCTACCTGGCCGGCTACGAGCCCGCATGGTTCGAGGAAGCGATGCGGCCCGAGCGTGCACGCCTGTCGCGTACCGACACCACGGACGGCGACATTGCTCGGGCCGTGTCACGGGCGGTCAAGGAGGTCGAGAACGGCGGACGGCGGACGCTGCTGCGCGCGGTCGAGTCCGATCCCCAGGTGAAGGGGTGGGCTCGGGTCGCAGGGGGCAACGAGAGCTGCGCCTTCTGCACCATGCTCATCTCGCGCGGCCCGGTCTACCTGGAGGCCGAAACGGCCGGCCTGGATGCCGACGATGTGTCCGCGGTGGAGCTGTGGCGACAGATCGAGCACGCACAGACACCGCAGCAACGTGCGCGGGCCGAGGCCGCGATGGACGAGTTGATGACCCGCTGGCATCCCAACTGTGACTGCAAGGTGGTGCCGGTCTTCAACCGCAGCGATTGGCCGGGACGGGATGCGTACCGGCAGGCCGAGCGCCTGTGGAAGGACACGACGAAGGGCTTGACGGGCCGGGATGCCCTGAACGCGCTTCGCCGTGCCCTCCACGGCCAGAGCGGGGACCCGGCCGACGACATCGCCGCGTAGTCCCCGTCCTAGTTCATTCATGTAGCGCCCCTGGTGGGCGTTTTTTGTTGCGCTGGAGGCGTATTCATGTCCGATGAGACGGGTGAAACCGTCGAGAACGACACCCCGAACGGCAGCGGTGCCGACGACGTGCCGCAGTGGGTGCGGGACAAGCTGAACAAGGCCAATGAGGAGGCGGCGAAGTACCGCGTCCGTGCGAAGGAAGCGACGGAGAAGGCGCGCGAGGAAGCTACGCAGCAGTTCTCCGCGGAAGTCGCGAAACTGTCCGACGAAAAGGCTGCCCTGTCTGCCGAGTTGGGGCAGAAGTCGCTGGAACTTGCGAAGGTCCGCACCGCGATCGACAAGGGTGTTCCTGGCGAACACATCATGCGGTTCGCGGGGCTGCTCCAGGGCGAGGACGAGGAAGCCCTGAAGGCGTACGCCGACGAAATTTGGCCCATGTTCCGGTTTGACCCGCCCCCGGACGACCCGATCGATCCGTCGCAGGGTCAGGGCGCTGCACCGGATTCCGGGGACACGTTCTTTGTGTCGTTCGCCTTCGATGACTAATCCACACAAAAGGATGTTTCATTAATGGCTTTTGAGAATGAGGCCGCTCCGAACACGGCTGAGCGGCATCAGGGGCGGCTTGCCTACATCGATGACAAGTTCCTGCCTCGCAATGTGTTGCCGCCGCTGTGGGAGAAGGCCCAGGAGTCGTCTTTGGTGATGCGGCTGGGCCAGCGCATCCCGGTCTCCTACGGCGAAAGCGTGCTCCCGCTCAGCGCGGTGGAGCCCGAGGTCGGTCAGGTCGGTGTCGGTACCCGTCCGCAGGACCGGGAGGGGCACCAGAAGCCCGTGACCGGTGTGGCGTGGGACAGCACGACCTTCAGCCCGATCAAGCTCGCGGGCATCATCACGGTGTCCGAGGAGTTCGCCACGGTGGACCCGCGTGGGCTCAACAGCCAGCTTCGCGGCAAGCTCGCCTCCGCGATCGGCCGCGGGTTGGACCTGGCCGTGTTCCACGGCCGGCGCCCGGACAACGGGGACGCGCTTCAGGGCATCGACGCCAACTCCTACGTCAACGCCACCACCAAGCGTGTCTACCTGGACGCCGACACCGCGACCTCGGTCAAGGACGACATGATCGCGGGCTGGGAGCTGGTGACCACCGCCGAGCACGATGTCAACGGCTGGGCCATCGACAAGCTGTTCCAGCCGAAGATCCTCGGCGCGACCGACAAGGACGGCAAGAACGTCTTCGGTGGCGAGGTCGACCTGTCCGGCGCGGCCCGGTCGCTGCTGGGCCTGCCCGTGGAGTACGGCAAGGCCGTCTCCGGCAAGCTCGGCGCCGCCGCACGCACGAACGTGCGCCTGTTCGGTGGCGACTGGACGCGCGTGCTGTACGGGTTCGCCGACCGGGTACGGATCAAGCGCAGTACCGAGGCGGTCATCACCGACGCTGCCGGGAACACCATCAACCTGTGGCAGACCAACCAGGTCGCGCTGATGGTGGAGGTCACGGTCGGCTGGAAGGTCGATCCGGAAGCGTTCTTCGCGCTGGAGACCGGCACTCCGCCGGCACCGTGACCGCGTTCCGCGAGGGAGGCACCACACGAGGGGTGCCTTCCTCTTTCCATCTCTGGAGGCATGTGTGCCGCTTGTACTTCTCCGCTCCCCGCTCGGCACGGTCGTCTCGTGTGACCGAGCCGTGGCGGATGAGCTGATGCGATCGGGCTGGAGGGAAGCCGATGCCGTTGGCGACGGTGACCGACGTACAGAGTCGTCTCGGTCGGACCCTCAGCCCCGAGGAACAGGACCAGGCCGCGGTACTGCTCGGCGACGCCGAGGTACGGCTGAAAGCCCGGATACCGGATCTGCTTGACCAGGTAGCAAGCGGTTCCCTCGATGAGGCCGTGGTCGTCCAGGTCGAAGCCAACATGGTGGCCCGCGTCCTGCGGAACCCGGACGGGTATGTCGCGGAGACGGACGGCAACTACTCCTACCAGAAGGCCCAGGACGCGACAGCGGGCCGGTTGATGGTGCTCGATGACGAGTGGTCCTTGCTCGGCCTCCGTCGCGGCATGGTCGTCCTCACTCCCCGGCTGGAACTGCCGGTGCGTGCCGGTCCGGACTGGTGGTGGGAGTGGTGAGCCTGCTCGACACCGGCGTTGAGGACGTGACGGTCTATCCCGAAGAGGTGACCCAAGACCGAGACGGCAACACCATCACCCGCCCGTCTGCCACGGGAATTCCTGCGAAGGCGACCATCCAGCTCAAGGCCCAGTCCGGTACGTCGTCGCGACGTGCCGAACAAGACAACGAGGGATTCGAGACCGAGACCGTTTACCGGCTCCGGTTCCCGCGTTCGTTCCCTCACGTGTTGGGCGCTCAGGCCCGCATCGAATGGCGCGGGGAGTACTGGGCCGTCATCGGCGACGCTCAGCGATTCAACGGAAGCCATAAGACCCGGCACATCGACTACACCATCAGACGGTCCTAATGGCTCGTGTGTACCAGCGCAGGGCGCGTGTGGAGACGGCACATCTCGACGGCGTAGTAGCCGCTGTACGGGAGCAGGCGCAGAAGGTCGGTCGCAACGCGGAGATCCGCCTCACGGCGCACCGCGACGAGGGGCACGCGGAGATCACCGTCACCTACGGGCAGGTCGACTCCTTCGTGAACTTGGACGATTTGGCCGCGCTGTCCATTGAGTTCGGCCACGTGCACAACGTCACCGGCCGCTACGTGGCGGGGCTGTACATCATCACGGGCGCCGCCAACCTGATCTAGGAGGGACGTTCCCGTGGTGGATCGCAGAATGCCACGGGTCCAGGAAGTGCTGTTGCCGGTGCTTCGCGCGGCGCTGCCGGAGGTCGCTGTCACGACGTGGGTTCCGGATGTGGACTACCGGAGGTATCCACTGCTGAACCTTCGGCGACTCGGCGGGTTGCCGGTGGACGTGCGCCGGCTCGATCTCGCCGTGATCGAGATGACGGCGTTCACCCGCGATGGGCTCGTGGCGACCGAAGACCTCTATCTCGATGCGCGCCAGGTCATCTGGGACATGGTTGCCAACCAGACCGTCACTGCTTACGGCTACCTGCATAGCTATTTCGAGACGATGGGGCCGACGCAGTTCGATTCGACATTCGATGACTCCTGGCGCGTTCAAGGGCTGATCCAGCTCGGAATTCGGCCCCCGAAGCAACTGTAGGAGGACGCCTACATGGCGCTCAATGACGATGCTGTTCTCACGGCGGCGCGGGGTCATATTTTCACGGCACCGGAAGGGACCGACCCGCCCGCCCCGGCTGACATTTCAGCGTTCGATCCCGTTGCCGGGTTCGACGGATGGAACGATATCGGCCACACCAGTCGCGGAACTCTTCCCGAGTTCGGGTTCGACGGCGGGGATACGGAAACGCGGGGGACGTGGCAGAACCAGGCCCTGAAAACGGTTGTCACCGATCCCGCGGTGGATTACGTGACCTTCGTCGTGCATCAGTTTGATGATGAGGGACTGGGCCTGTATTACGGTGTCGCCAACGGTTCCACCACGCCCGGTGTGTTCCGGGTGAAGAGCGGGTCCACCAAGCCCGTGCGGCGTGCGCTGCTGATTGTCGTCGTCGACGGCGACACGAAAATTGGGTTCTACGCGCCCAAGTGCGACATTCGTCGCGACGACGCGATTTCGCTCGCCGTGGACGAGTTCGGTGGGATGCCGCTACGCGCCACCTTCCTGACGTACGTGCACACCACGGACGGTGAGATCACGTTCGACTGGATCAGCGAGGACACGGGCATCAACCCTGCCCCGGCTGGCTGAGACCGCACACGTGCGACCGGAATCGCGAAACACCCCCTTTGGACTTCTTCAGGATGGAAAGGCTGTCTTCGGTGTCCAACACCTATTCTCTGGAAACGCTCAAGGCGGACCTGGATCAGGAGTTCGCTCCGCTCCGGCTCACCGTCGATGGAGAGGAACTGGTCTTGCAGAACCTTCTCCGGATCGGGGAGAAGGATCGTGCGGCGGTCATGGCTGCGCTGAAGGAGGTTGAGGCCACCAACGCTGGCGAGGATGAGAACAGGAGCCTCGAAGAGGTCGAGACGCTGACCTCCGCGCTGGAGCTGATTCTCCGCACGGTCACCGCGAAGGGTAAGGGCGACAAGCTGGTCGCCTCGTTCGAGGGTGACCTCATGCTGGCCATGAAGGTGCTCGATCTGTGGGCGGAGGCGACGCAGCCGGGGGAAGCGCAGAACTCGCCCGCCTGATCGATAGAGCGGGCGAGTGTCTTCTCGCGGACTTCCAGCGCTACTACCAACTCGACCTGCGCGACCTCCTTCGCGCTGGCTCCGGGCTGTCTCCACGCCGCGCGCTTGCGCTCGTGCGTCAGCTTCCGCCGGAGTCCGCCACGGTCGCCGCGCTCCGCGGCGGTGCCGAGTTCCGAGGGTGGGGGCCTGACCGCTACCTGCTAGCACGGCTGATCGACGCCGTGAAGGAGAACACCCACGTGTTCATCGCGGCCAACTCGAAGCACAAGCCCAAGCCCCCCGAACCCGTCGAGCGGCCCGACTTCGCTGCCGGGAGGAAACGACGCGGCAACTCCTTCACCGCGATGGCGGGCTCCCGGATCGCCGCCGTACGTCGCAAGAGGAACAAGGATGGCTAGTTCGCCTGGTGGGAAAGAAGTCGGCCGCATCAGCGTCCGCGTGGTTCCGGACAGCAGTCACCTGCCGAAGGAACTCAAGGTTCAACTCGAACGCATCGAGCGGCAGCTTCAGGTCACGGTCGGCGTCAAGTTCGACACCAAGCAGGCCCGTGCGGCAGCCGCGCGCCTGCGCTCGTCCTTGGAACAGATCTCGTTCAAGGACATCAACGTGAGCTTGCGGCCGACCGAAACGCTGCTGGGCACCATGGCGGTCTACCTGCACCGGATGCACGAGGCCAGCCAGCGGATGATGGCGAACCTTCGCCAGGTCTCCCGCTCGGTGGTCGATATCACCAAGCGCGCCTTCAATTTGCGGGCGCACTGGCGGGGTATCAGCAAGGCCATTGGCACCGTTCCGAAGCGCATTCGGGCTATCCGCGCCCGCGGCCTGTACGAGAACTTCCTGCGGACCGGAGACGCCGTACACCGGCTCGGCAAGCGAGCCACATCCACGGTGCGCCTCCTCGCGCGTCTCGGTGCGGGTGCCGTCTCCGGCGTCAGCAAGGCGTTCTCCGGCCTGTCCAACGCAGCCAGCAACGCGGTGTCCCGTCTCGGGCAGATCAGCCGCCGAGGATGGCTGGTCGTCGCGGTGTTCGCGGCTGCCGCCCCCGCGATCGGGCTCGTGTCCTCCCTGCTGGCCGGCCTGCCGTCCCTCGCGGCGGTGGCGGGCGGAGCCATCGCGGCCATCGCGCTCGGCTTCGACGGCATCAAGCAGGCCGCCTCCCAGCTCTCCCCGCTGGTGGACCGGCTCAAGAGCAGCCTGTCTGACACGTTCGCACAGGGGCTCGGCCCGGTCTTCGCGCAGCTCGCCGCCGTGTTCCCGGTCCTGGAGAAGGGCCTGACCAACGTCGCCAACGGGCTCGTTCCGATGGCGCAGGCGTTCACCGAGGTCGTCACCTCGGCACAGGGCATGGAACAGATCCAGTCCATTCTGGATAACACGGGTCGGTTCCTCCGGGCGCTGTCGCCGATGATCCGGGACGCCACGTCAGCGTTCCTCACGCTGGCCGACGCGGGCTCGAAGTCCTTCGGGCTGCTCGCCGACGTGCTCAACGACTTCGCCGCGGACTTCCGCGCGATGGTCGAACGGGTCACCGCGGACGGATCGTTCGAGCGCGCGATGCAAGGGTTGGCCCAGGTTACAGCCGCGTTCCTGGACATGTTCACCCGCCTGATGGAGGCGGGTATCCGGGTGATGGGCGATCTCGGCGGACCGCTGTCGACGCTGATCACCGGATTCACCGACGCGCTGGTGTCGCTGATGCCGGTTCTCGGGTCGTTGTCCGGGCTGCTCGCAACCGTGCTCGGCGAAGCGCTGTCGGCGCTGGCTCCGGCCTTCGAGGCGCTGGCTCCGTCGATCGGGCTCCTGGCCAGCCAGCTCGGAGAGCTGCTGGTCGGCGCGATTCAGGCGTTGACCCCGGTTCTGGTTCCGCTGGCGCAGATTATCGGCGATGTGCTGACGATGGCGCTGCGGGCCATCCAGCCGATTCTTCCGCCGCTGATCGAGTTTTTGAAGCAGCTCGGGCAGGCCGTGGGCACGGCATTGGTCGAAGCGTTCACGGCGCTGACGCCGTTCCTGGAACTGGTGGCGCAGTTCCTCACCGACGTCCTGACGGCCCTGACGCCGTTGCTGCCGCCGCTCGCGACGCTGGCGACGACGATCCTTCAGGGTTTGCTGGACATCCTGACCCCGTTGATCCCGCCGCTGATGCAGCTCGCCGAGCTGATCTTCCCGATCCTGGTGAAGGTCATCGAGGCCCTGGTGCCCGTGGTCGAGTCGATCGTGGAAGCGCTCAATGAGTTTCTTCCCATCGTGTTCGACATTGTGGGGGCCATCGCGGAAGCGATGATCCCGGTCTTTGAATCGATCCTCTCTGTTGTCGAGAAGGTCTGGCCGGACATTCAACAGATCATCGAGGGCGCGATGAAGGTGATTCAGGGAATCATCGATGTCGTCATGGGAATCATCTCCGGTGACTGGTCGCGGGCGTGGGATGGTGTCAAGAAGATCCTGTCGGGGGCATGGAAAACCATCAAGGCGGCGGTTCGTGCCGGGATCAAGCTCGTCATCGGGTTCTTCACCGACCTGCCCGGCGGCATTCTCCGCACCCTTGGGGACCTCGGGAAGCTCCTGTGGGACGTGGGGGTCTCGATCCTGGAAGGGTTACTCGAAGGGCTCAAGGCGGCCTGGGACAAGGTATCGGGCTGGGTTTCCGACGTGGGCGGCTGGATCGCCGACCTCAAGGGTCCGTTGCCGTATGACCGCCGGCTGCTCACCCCCGCGGGCAAAGCCATCATGCAAGGTCTGCACGACGGCCTCCAAGACAGCTTCGCGACGGTGGAGACGACGGTGCGAGGCATGGCCGATCGACTGGCGAGGGCGTTCGACGGCGACGACATCGGCACCCGGTGGGCTCGCAGCGTCGAAGACGGCACACCCGCCGCCGTCCGTGCGGTTGACGATCTGATGACCGCGGCGACCCGCACCGCCAACGTGGAATGGCAGGGCCACCTCGAATCCGGGGACTTCGGGTCCATCGAGGACCGCATCACCGAGGCGCTGTCCCACTGGGGAGTCGAGATCGACCCCAACGGCCTCGCGAAATTGGTCAACAAAGCAAACCTGCGGAGGGCACGACGAGGATGAGCGACGCGACCTGGTACCTCGGACCAGTGGGTGATCTGCGTCCGCTCACCTGCCCGGAGCCCCAGATCGAGACCACCGAGGTGCGCTATGGCGGTACCCACCAGGGGTTGAGCGGTGCGCGGACGATGGACGTGACCGGGCACGCTCACGAGTTCACGTTCACCTGGACGTACCTGGAACAGGCCGAGTGGCAGTGGCTGAAGGCCCTGCACACTCGGCACATACCGGGGCCGGTGCGTCTGATCAACCCGATGCTGCACAACCGGCTCTCGACACGGGCTACCACGCTCCGCATCGGGACGGGGATGGACACCGGAGTCCGCCACAGCGGCGGCATCCTGTCCCGTGTAGCCGACTGGCCGAGTTGGGCCGGTCCGGGGTACGAGTCGGCGGAGTGGACCGGATGGGGCTCGGCGTTCCAGTACATCCGGTTTGACGAGCGCTACAAGACCCCGGTCTTCGCCGAGGAAACCCTGACCGGCTCCATCTATGCCCGCTCGGACACGACGCAGCGGGTACACATTCTGTTCGACGTGTTCGACCGGCAGCTCCAGCGGGTCGGCAGCACGCCCTACTACGAGTTCGAGGCCACCCCGGAGTGGGGGCGGCATTGGTTCACCCGGACCGTTCCGCCCGGCTGCGCGGCCGTCCAGCTTGCCCTGCTGCCTGCGGAGGACTACCAGGTGCCGCTGCGGCTGGCGGCACCACAGATCGCCGCGACGGACGAGATCACCGACTGGGACTTGGGTGGTGCCGCTACCACGGTGCACCTCGACCAGCTCTCGACCTCATCCCCGCGGTTCCCCCTCACCGACTGCTCGATGACATTGCTGGAGGCATAGCTGTGTGGACGTACGGCGGCGAGGCGGCCGAAGCCGCCCTCACCGCGGCCGAGCGCCACGTCCGCGTCCGGCTGGAAGCCGACTGGGACGGCGATGGCCGCTATGCCCACCCGCTTTCCGACCTGTCCGGCTACGTCACGAGCGTGAGCACCGACCGCAGCCTCGCCGGATCGGCCCCAGAAGAGATCCTGCTGATTGAAGGTGCGAGCGCGGCCGAGCTGACCGCGACTCTGCACGGCGAATACGACGGGCTGCTCTTCGGCGCGGTGTTCAGCCCCTACAACGGCCATTCCCCGTTCTACCTACGCGATCTGGTGGGCGTGGAGATCCGGTACGCGCTCGGGATCGACACGGCCGCCGGCACCGTGTGGTACCCGCAGTTCGTCGGCAACATCCGCACCGTCAGCCCGGACCGGGCCGATCACACGGTGGAGATCACCGCACTCGACCGGGTAGAGAAGTTGCGGCGGCCGATCCAGTTCGCGCCGTGGGCGATCAACGAGTACCACGCCAGCCGGGGCCGGGTCCGCGCGCAGCTCATCGACTCCTCGTGGGTCATCGACAACTGCCTGCGGTTCAGCGACACCGCGTCAACGCCCTACCGGCACAAGATGCGCGAAGAGATGCACGTCCCGGACGGCAGTATCGACGGCACGGTGTTCTGGCTGACCGGGACCGGCGCGCTGCATCCCACGATCGGATGGCACGCCCGAACCCACATCAACCGCTACGCCAACGTGGAATCCGTAGGCGCCCCGATGTACGAGTCCTACGGCCAACCACACCCCCTGGTCGCCGACGAAGCCGACAGCGACCCGGACTTCCCCCAGCCACGCAACCTCATCTCGTACCCGACCGATCCACTCCCGTTCAGCCAGTACTGGGTGTCCAATCGCGATCTTCAGAAGGCGGTGGGCACGCACTACTTCGGGTTCACGCTCGTAGCCGAGGGCACCAACTCGGCGCTGATCTGGTCGAACATCGAGTACACCGTGCTCAGCCTCGATGTCGGGTCCGGCTGTAGCCTCAAGCTCAAGATCCAGCACGGCGAGGCATGGACCGAGCGAGGGAATCTCGACACGGGCGACGTCGTATCGTCCGAACGGGTCCCGATCCCGAGGGACCAGTCCAACATTCGCATCCTCGCGGCCTGGACGATCATCGACGGGCCGGAAGCGGCCGTGTATCTCCGAGTCGGGGACGCCGACAACGGCGGACCGGTACCCGTGAACGACCGATGGGCCGGCAACCCCGGATACCGGCTTCTTCAGGGACTCGTCTATGTGACCAACGCCGTAGGCATGAACGACCTGTTCTATGCCTTCCGCAACACCCGGTTCATCGACCTGACCGGCGGAGCCGGTTCCGGCGAGCCCGTACCCGCGCGCTACGCGGCAGTGCTCGATCCCGGACTCCAGCAGTACACCTTCCTGCCCGTCCGCAACGGCCAGGACGCCTGGGAGATCATCACGCAGGTCGCCGCAGCCGAGTACGGAAGCGTGTTCTGGGACGAGCAGGGCGTGTTTCGCTTCTGGAACGCCGAGCACATCGAACGGCTACGCAACACCGTCGCCAAAACCCTCACCCTGGACCAGATCTCCGGGTTGAAGATCACGCACTCACTGGACTCCGTACGCAACATCTGGTCGGTAGAGGCCAGCAAGAAACTCGGTGTCTACGGAGCCGCGTACAAGTCGTCCTCGGTGGACGAGTTCTACGTTCCGGGACGTACCGCTCGTACGTTTCGTGTGTGGTCGGATTCCGTCATCGCGGCCGATCCCCACAAGCCAGCGCGCTACACCGGATCAACCTGGAACGACGAACTCTACAACGCCTACGTCGTGCAATGGCTCACCAACGGAACCTGGGCCGAAGACGACGGCAAGACCAGTGGCGTGGACATCAACGTGCACTTCGCGTCCACAGGCGAGCTGGAGGTCCGCATCTGGAACGGCTATGACGAGCCATGCCGACTCGCCACCAACGACGACAAGCCCGCCTACCACATCGGCGGAACACTCGTGCAGGAGTTCCCTCCCCAACTCACCACCGTGACCGACCGCGAGTCGATCATGAAGTACGGGGGCAGGAACTACAAGCACTCCGGCGACTGGGTACAGGACCGCTTCTCGATCAACACCATCAGCCGGTACCTGCTCGGACGCACGACCCGACCCATCCCCGCCACCGACGACATCACGGTCGCAGGCGACCCCCGGACCCGCCTCGGCGACACATTCGAGATCCGCGACCCCGAGGGATTCGGCGAGAGCGTCCACGTCCAGATCTACGGCATCCGCCGCGAGTTCACCCGCGAATCCGGACTGTCGGACACCTACACCGTGGAAATGCTGCACCCACCCGGCATCGGCCTCTGGGACAGCCCGCAATACGGCCTCTGGGACAAGACCCTCATCTGGAGCTAACCACCCATGGCGATACAGCCCATGGCCGACGCCAAACCACGCGAGCCCGCCTCCTCGGCCGAGTACAACAAGGTCACCGCGAACATCCGCGACCTGGACGAACGCCTGCGCGACGCAGACGACCGTCTTCGCGACGCGGACGACCGCCTGACCGAGGCGACGGACACCAACGCTCGGCAGGATGCGGTTATCAGTGACATCAGCGTCGCCACCAACCACCCGGACCACGGCAACGCAGCGCTCGATCGTCGCGTCACGACCGTGGAAACCAACCAGGGTGAGCGGGGCTCCCACGGCACCGTCTACGCCGAGATCGAAGCACTCAAAGCCGCGCCAGGCGGCCAAGACCCGCCCACCGTAGCCGACGACACCACACTCTACGGCGACATCATCAGCTCGCGGGCACGAACCGATTGTCCCCACGGAGAGACGTGGAGCAACGGCTACATGTCCGCCTCCGCCACGATCTCGCCCAAGGCATTCACCGCGACCGAGGTTCGCTTCGCGATAGGTACAGCGGCCGAAGGCCCCGGCACGTTCGACCTGAAGGTCTACACCGGACCGGACCTCTCCAGCCTCGCCGAACACGCCCACATCACCGGCAGCACCCACGTCACCACAGTTGGCGTTAAACGAGTCGCTATCCCGGAGCTGGCGATCTCCGCTGGTGATGTGGTCGCGATCTGCGCCATTGTCCTGGGTTGGACCACGGTGCCGAAAGCCGCCTCCACGCTGGCGATCTCGGCGGCCGGGTCCCAAGCCTGGATCGGCGAGGTCCCCTACAGCGTGTACCAGGGCGGCCGGGACCGGCCCCCGCCGGCCACGCTGGACCTCCACGCGGGCCATTGGACCCGAGCCAACCAGGTCTTCTGGTTCGCCCTCGCCTAAGCACCACCAGCAGATACCCAGCGCCGACTGACATCGGCGCTCTTTTTATGCGCTGAACAAGGAGAACATATTGGCTGTCAGCCAGAACGGATGGCCCGTCAACCCACCCCGCCGCGCCCGCACCGTACCCGGCAGCAAGGTACGCATCACCGTCGCGGACGGACCCGCCGGGGACGTGCTCATGTACGTCGCCTCACAGATCGACAAGCGAGTCGAAGACGTGGATCTACGCTCCACGCGCGGCGAGTTCGATGACTGGGGCTGGGCCGACCGCCCCATCCGAGGCGGCACCGCCACCAGCAACCACGCCTCGGCCACGGCCATCGACATCAACGCCACCCGACACCCCCTTGGCGTGCGCGGCACGTTCAACCGGGCGCAGGTCGCCGAGATCCACCGCATCCTCGCCGAGGTCGATCACGTCGTGCGCTGGGGCGGCGACTACACCGGCCGCGTCGATGAGATGCACTTCGAGATCAACGCCCCCTACAACCGCGTCGCCGCCGTCGCCAACCGGCTCGGCAACGGCGGGGGTGACCCTGCCCCCTCACCGGGGCGTCCCACGCTCAAGCGAGGCAGCCGAGGCGAAGCCGTCAAGCTCGTCCAGCGCTACCTCGGCATCACCGCAGACGGCATCTTCGGTACCCAGACCGAGGCCGCAGTCCGCCGCTACCAGTCCAGCCAGGGACTTGCGGTCGACGGGATCGTGGGACGCCGCACTTGGGCTCGTATCGAGTCCGGCCTTGGCGATCCTGGCACTGGTACTGGCGGGTCTGGCTCGCCTACGCGCCCGGTCCTCAAGCGTGGCAGCCGCGGACAGCCGGTCCGTGACCTCCAAGCGTTCCTCAACCGCGTCTACCCCGCCTACTCCCAGCTCGTCGTGGACGGAATCTTCGGCCCCGCCACCGAGCGCGTGGTCAAGGAGTTCCAGCGGCGCTCCGGCATCGCGGTTGACGGAATCGTCGGCAAGCACACCTGGGCCAAGCTCGGGTTCTAGAGAAAGGAAGCACGTGACCCCAACCCGTAAGGTCGGGCTCTCCGGCGCCGTTGGCGCCCTGACCGTCATCCTCGTCTGGATCCTCTCCGGCCTCGGCGTCGATGTCCCGGCCGAGGTCAGCACCGCTATCACCTCCATCCTGATGTTCGCGGTCGGCTACCGTGTCCCCGACAAGACCAACACCGAACTCGGCGCCAAGCGCTGACATAGAAAAGCCCCCTCCTCACGGAGGGGGCTTTTCGTCATTTCAGGGACCGCTACTCGCTCCCGTCTCGTTCGCGGCGTCCCTCTTCTGGTTCTGCGCGGACCATAGCCGCCATCGACCCAAGCTGGAGTCGGCCTTGTGACTTATTCGTATCGATCTCCTCATCCAGCGAGCGAAGGTATTGGTCGTGCCTCTCCAACCACTCGACCACATCCATGATCGCTCGGACAGTCCTGCTAATCTCCACCAGCGAAGGCACAACTAGGGTGTCGCCCCGGTCCATCGCCGCGAGGCAGGCCATGAACTCAGGTCGAAGACGCGGTGGTTCGGGTGCCTCCGCGAACACCTGGGCACATCCCGCAGCACGCAGGCGCTTGACCTCGCCATGCGCGGTGTATCCGAAGTCCGTCATTTCCTCGCTCCTGACAGTCGGTGTATGACTACGAGACCAGTGACTCCCGGTAGCTTCGCGCCTGCTCGTCCTGCTCCTGGAGAAAAGTATCGGCGTCAAGATCGGGATCGATCGACCCGAGGATAGCGGGCAGGTCAGCGAAGTCGATGTCCCAGACCGGGGCCTTACCTCCCCGTACGGTCATGGTGACCTCATGGTCGCGGAGGTAGAGATTCTTCTCCTGCTGGTCCAAGCTGTTCCAGTACTCCCGGAACGTTTCCCCAGTGCCGACCACCCGGTACCGAGACGGCCGCGACGGAATCGCTTCCAGCTCCGCTTCCCGCGTAGCCAGTTTCTCGATCTGCCGTTCCAGCCGCTCACGCTGCCGCGTACCCTCCCGGTACGCGGGCTTGGTCAACAGGTTGGTCAGATCGTCCAGCGTGACCCGAACCTGCTCCAACTCACTGGCATGATCCTCGCCCGGATCGTAGATCTTCTCCTTACGTTCCATGTCCCCGAAGTCGTTCAGCAACTGTTCGATCAGAGCGTTCTCGGCATCGTCTTGGCGAACGGACTTGTTCCCGCACGGCCGACCAGTGGACACCGAGCGACACCGGTAGTAGGAATTCCTCCGTCCGGAGTTCAGGTACATGTTGGTGCCACACACGGCGCATTTGATGACACCGATCAGCACCGCTCGCGTGTTCTGGTTCGGTCCTCGGCGCTTGTTCATCTCGTCCAGCTTCCGTTGCAGGCGATCGAACATCACCGGGTCGATGATCGGCTGAGCACGCAGGATCGGCTTGTCGTTCTCGTCCCTGACGATCTCGTGCGGTCCGTAGACCTTCTGGCCGTCCTGGTCCACGCCGATCACGTGACGCCGCACCTGGTAGCCCATCAGGGCCGGGTTCCGCAGCAACGCCACCAGGATGCCGACCTGCCACGCCGACCCCTTCGGCTCTCGACCGAGGTTGACCCGATGGTGGTCGTGGGGTGTGAGAACGCCCCGTTCAGACAAATCCTTCGTGATCGACATGGGACGTTCCCCGTCGTCCACGATCCGCGAGACGATCTGCTGAGCTAGCGGTGCCATCACCGGATCGTGCTCCAGCCGCTTCTGGCCCACGTGCGAGCATCCGATCCCAGCATCAGCGCAGACCCAGCACGTCTCCTCGATCAACACCGGTCGGTACCCGAACGACGGCGTACCACCCCGATACCGGCCATCATCAATGAAGTCCGCGTGCATCGACGTGGTGCGTTCACTGGTCGCCTGCGACTCCATCTCCGCCACCCACGCGATCAGGATCGCGATGATGTAGCCGATCGGAGTGGAGGTGTCGAAGTGCTCCTCCGTCGCCGAGGCAAAGTGCTTACCGTGCTGCTTGCCCCAGCTCAACAAGTCGTTGAGATCGGCGACGCTCCGGACGATCCGATCCAGGCGCCAGAACACGATCACGTCGAACTCGTGGGCGCGGTTCCGTAGCCACTTGCCCAACTCGGCACGGTCGAACGGCGCCGTGGTCCGCGCCGATACGTCCAGATCTTCAGCCACCCCGGCGACCGTCCACCCCTTCGCGGCTACGTGCTGCTCGCACTCCTTGAGCTGCCGCTCCGGCGAGGTGGTGTCATCGCTCAGCCGGGACAGCCGCACCGCGATCAACGCGCGGAGCGGCTTGCTCGTGTCCGCAGCCGCCTGCATAACCTTGCGGGTACGAGGTCTCCCCATACTGCAACTCCCCATGTCTCGACATCGAACATACGTTCGACGTATCGACCTGATCACTCGAAGGTGACCGGGGTCACTCCCAGCGGAGTGAATCCATAGATGCCGACACCGCCAACGTCTACGGCGGAGGGGCCAACGAGGAACTCCTCGGCCGAGCGTTCCGGCAGGGCGCGGTGCTGCGGGACGATGTGGTGCTGGCCACCAAGTTCGGCGCGATCTTTTCCGAGGACCGTGGCCAGTTCGCCCGCGGGGACGCGGCCTACGTGCGGCAGTGCTGCGAGGAGTCCCTCGACCGGCTCGGGGTGGACCATATCGACCTGTACTACCAGCACCGGGTCGATCCGGACGTGCCGGTGGAGGAGACCTTCGGCGCGCTCGCCGAGCTGGTCGGCGAGGGCAAGGTGCGGCACGTGGGGATCTCCGAGGCAAGTGCGCAGACCATCCGGCGGGCGCACGCGGTGCATCCGATCTCGGCACTGCAGAGCGAATGGTCCTTGTGGACCCGCGGCATCGAGGACGAGGTGGCGCCCACCTGCCGGGAGCTGGGGATCGGCATCGTCCCGTTCTCCCCACTGGGGCGCGGGTTCCTGACCGGAGCGATCAACTCCGCCGAGCAGCTCGGTGCGGACGATATGCGCCGCGGCCTGCCCCGGTTCGCCGAGGGGAACCTCGAGCGCAACCTCGCGATCGTGCGGGCGTTGCGGGAGCTTGCCGAGCGCAAGGGGGTGACGGCGGGGCAGCTGGCGCTGGCGTGGGTGCAGCACCGTGGTCCGGATGTGGTGCCGATTCCGGGTACCAAGCGGCGCACGTACCTGGAGGAGAACGTGGCCGCCGCGCGGCTGGAACTGTCCGAAAAGGACATCGCGGACATCGAGGGCGCCGTTCCGGCGAGCGCGATCGCGGGGGAGCGCTACCCGGAGCACCTGGCACGCAATGTCGGTAACTGACACAGGGGAGATGGACCAGATGACTGAGCAGGCACTACCCACCAGGAGTCTCGGCGAGCTCGAGGTCGGGGCGCAGGGGCTCGGCTGCATGGGAATGAGCGAGTTCTACGGTACCGGCGACGACACCGAGTCGGTCGCCACCATCCACCGTGCGCTCGAACTCGGGGTCACCCTGCTGGACACCGCCGACATGTACGGCTACGGGCGCAACGAGGAGCTCGTCGGCCGCGCCGTCGCCGACCGCAGGGACAGTGTGGTGCTGGCGACCAAGTTCGGGGTCGTCCGGGACGAGGCGGACCAGTCCAAGCGGGGCGTCCGGGGCGACCCCGAGTACGTCGGGCGGGCGGCGGAGGCCTCGCTGCGCAGGCTCGGGGTGGACCATATCGACCTGTACTACCAGCACCGGGTCGACCCGGACGTGCCGATCGAGGACACCGTGCAGGCGATGGCCGCACTGGTCAGGCAGGGCAAGGTGCGTCACCTCGGGTTGTCCGAGGCGGGCGCCGAGACGATCCGGCGGGCGCACGCGGTGCACCCGATCTCGGCGGTGCAGACCGAGTGGTCACTGTGGTCGAGGGACATCGAGGACGAGGTGGTGCCCACCTGCCGGGAGCTGGGGATCGGCGTCGTGCCGTACTCCCCGCTCGGGCGGGGGTTCCTGACCGGCGCGATCACCTCGAAGGCGGACCTCGACACGGACGACTTCCGGCAGACCGGCCAGCCCCGCCTTGCCGAGGGGAACCTCGAGCGCAACCTGGAGATGGTGCGGGCGTTGCGGGAGCTTGCCGAGCGCAAGGGGGTGACGGCGGGGCAGCTGGCGCTGGCGTGGGTGCAGCACCGTGGTCCGGATGTGGTGCCGATTCCGGGTACCAAGCGGCGCACGTACCTGGAGGAGAACGTGGCCGCCGCGCGGCTGGAACTGCCCGAAAAGGACATCGCGGACATCGAGGCCGCGGTGCCCGCGGACGCGGTGGCCGGGCAGCGCTACCACGAGGACGCGATGAAGCTGCTCAGTCGCTGAGCAGCTCCGCGACGGCGGCAGGCGCCGAGTCCATGGCGACCTGCCGCTGCTCGCGGGTTGCCAGGCCGCGCACGGTGACGTTGCCCTCGTCCCATTCCTCCTGGCCGACGATCACCACGGCCCGGGCCCCGGCCCTGTCCGCCCTGGACAGTTCCTTGCCCAGCTTGCGCAGCTCCAGCGGCACCGAGGCGCGCAGGCCGGCGGCCCGCAGCCGGGTCACCACGGTGCGCGCGGCGTCGTAGAGGTCCTCGGTCACCGGGATGGCGACCACGTCCACCTCGCTGCGCGGCCGTGGCGTCAGGTCGTGCGTGGCCAGGAAGTCCATCAGCGTCACATCGCCCATACCGAACCCGATCCCGGGGATCTGCTGGGCGGTGAACAATCCGGCGAGGTCGCTGTACCGGCCGCCGCCGAACAGCGCCCGGTTGTTCTCCGGCGAGGTGTCGAACACCTCGAACACGGTGGAGGTGTAGTAGGCCAGCCCGCGCACGATCAGCGGGTCGAAGCGCACCAGCCCGGCCGAGCCGCTTTCCAGCACCCGCACCAGGTGCGAGGCCTGCTTGACCTCCGAGGGGAGCTCGTCCAACAGCGCCGGACCCGCGCCGAGCACCTCGCCGAGCCGGGCGAACTGCTTGTCGCTCAGCCCGATCTCCGCGGCGTCCGCGGCGAGCCTCTCCGCCTCGTACTTCTCCCAGCGGTCCACCAGCGAGAACACCGGTCCCAACTGCTCCCCGGTGACCCCGACCACACCGGTCAGCGCGGCGGTGAGCAACTGCCGATCGTTCGCCCGCACCAGGAACATGTCCTCGCTCGCCCCGAGCGCGGTCAGCATGCCGTGGATCAGCTCGAAGATCTCGATCTCGCAGTTCGCGCTGTCCGAGCCGAAGATGTCCGCGTTGACCTGCCAGTGCTCGCGCACCCTTCCGCGCTGCGGGCGCTCGTAGCGGTGGCAGTTGGGGTGGCTGTACCAGCGCACAGGGAACTGCAGCGAGCCGGCGTTGCCCGCGATGATCCGCGCGACCGTGGGCGTCATCTCCGGCCGCAGCGCCAGCCGCCGCCCGCCCCGGTCGGTCAGGGTGTAGAGCTGCTGGTTGGCGATCTCCTCGCCGGACTTCGCCTCGTAGATCTCGGCGGGCTCCAGCAGCGGCCCGTCGTAGCGGAGGAAGCCATGCCGCTCGAGTACCTCGTACAGCGTGCCGAAGACCTGGCTCCGGACGGACATCTCCGCCGGCAGGAAGTCACGGGTGCCCCGGTAGGGCGCGGTCGGCAGGTACTCGGGCACGGTGTGCTCGTCCTCACTCACTTGGTAAATACATGACCAGGCTTATCCACCACAACCCTATCCCCGGCCCCGAGTGCCCTGAACGTGGCTTTCGAGACGTCAGATGTCGCGAACGGCACTATTGAGACGTTGAGCGTCCTGAACGCCACGTTCAGGGGCTTTGCCCCGGATGAGCAGGGCGAGCAGGGCGCCTGCCGCGCAGATCACGGCGGTGACCAGGAAGATCCCGCTGTACTGGCTCAGCAGCGCCTGCCGCACCGCGCCGGTGTACTCGGCGAGCGCCTGCTCGTAGGCCGCGTCGGTGGGGAACAGCACCCGGATCGGGGCGTCCAGGGTGGCGGTCATCTCGTGGAAGCGGTGCAGCCCCCATGCCGACAGCCCCGCCACGCCCACCAGCATCCCGGTCATCCTGGCCACCACCACCCCTGCCGAGGCGACCCCGTGCTGCGCGGCGGGCACCACCCGCAGCACCGCCGCCGAGAGCGGGGCGATGACCAGGCCCAGTCCGAGGCCGACCACCACCAGGTCGACGTCCAGCCGGGGCAGGGACACCGGGCCCAGGGTGTGCCTGGCGGCGAGCACGTCCATCGGCCACCCGGAGATCAGCAGGTAGCCGCCCGCCGCGAGCAGCATGCCCGCCACGGCCACCCAGCGTTCCCCGATCCGGCCGGCCAGCGCGCCACCGAGCAGCGCCCCGATCGGCAACGCCACGAGGAAGCGGAGCAGCAGCAGGATCGCCCCCTGGTCGTCCCTGCCGAGCAGGGTCTGGGCGAACAGGTCCACATCCACCAGGGTCACCATCAGCGCGGCGCCTGCCGCGACGCTGGTGCCGAGCGCGGCGAGGAACGGGCGCAGGTGCACGCCCGCGGTGTCGATCAGCCGGGTACGGGCCCGTGCCTCCCAGACACAGAACGCCACCAGCGCGACGGCCGCGGCGATCAGGAAGGGCACACCCCAGCTGGGCAGCGCCTGCTCGCGGGGGTCAGGGCTGTACAGGCCGATGACCAGCAACCCGAGCGTCACGGCCAGCAGGGCGCCGCCGGTCACGTCCACCTTGGCCCGCTCGCCCGTGGTGCGCTGCCTGCCGGGAAGGGCGAAGTGCACGGCGACCATGGCCAGGATCGCCAGCGGCACGTTCACCCAGAACACCCCGCGCCAGCCCGCGGCCGCGGCGAGCGCGATCCCGTAGAGCGGGCCGAGCACGCTGCCGAGCTCCTGCGCCGCGCCGACCGCGCCGAGCACGGCCGCCCGCCTGCGTTCCGCCCACAGGTCGGCGACCAGCGCCATGGTCACCGGCAGCAGCGCACCGCTGGCGACACCCTGGACGACCCGACCGGTGACCAGTACCGGCACCGTCCCGGCCAGTGCGGTGATCGCGGATCCGGCAAGGAAACCGGCGAGGCAGACCTGGAGCAAACGTTTGCGCCCGAACCGGTCGGAGGCCTGCCCCAGCAGCGGCATCGCGGCCACGTAGCCGAGCAGGTACCCGGTGACGATCGGGGTGATCTGCTCCAGCCGGTTCACCGGGATGCGCAGGTCGTCGATGATCTGCCGGAGCAGGCCGATCACCACATAGGTGTCCAGTGCGCCGAGCAGCACGGCGAGGCCGCCCGCACCGATGGCCGCGCCCTTGCCGGACCGGCCGACCTGCGTGGAGGTCATTCCGGCGGGTTCACCGTGACGGGCTTGTTCACCTCGGAAAGCCGCACGTCCACCGACTGCCCCTCGCCGAAGGTGGCGGTGGCCTTGACCGGCAGGCGCTCACCCTCGGCCCGGAGCCAGAACGCGATATCGGCGTCCGAGGGCACCCCGGGTACCAGCTCGCCGAGCACGTCCTTGGCCACCGTGCCGGTGACCTTGTAGGCGGGGGTGCCGTCCACCTCCTCCCGCGCCTCGGTCGTGGGGTTCCGCATGCTGCCGAGCACCTTGGCGATGCCCCGTTCGGGGTCCAGCACCGCGGACGGGTCGTAGACCGCCGAGCTGAGCTGGACCGGGATCTCCTGGAAGTCTCCGGTCGGGCCCTTGAGGTAGAGCGTATCCCCGGCGAGCACGAACTCGACCTCGACGAGTTGCCCGCCCTGGTCGAGGGTGCCGGTGCCCTTGGCCCCGCCGGAGGGCCCGCCCTCCTTGGTCAGGTCGCCTTCCAGGCCGCGCACGCTGAGGCCCGGGATGTCGCCCCGCACCTCGATGCCGAAGTGCGCGCTGTTGACGCTGCCCATGGCGGTGGCAGCGGCTTCGATCAGGAGGGGGCCGTCCGGAAGTTGCTCGTCCGCTGGCTCGTCGGAGGAGCAGCCTGCCACGACCGCGAGGCCGAGTGCGAGCGCCCCGGCCAGGATTCGGCGGGTGAACATGCGTGCATCCTAGGCATGCCGTGCGACGCTCAGGTGACGACGCCGCTTTCCCACCACCACGACCGCGCGCCGTAGGGGTACTCGACCCTGCTGTCCGCGTGCTGCCAGCTCACCGTGTACCGCTCCAGCCCGGAGAATCCGGAGGTCTCGCAGGCCACGTAGAACGTGCGGGTGGAGACTCCGGCCGAGGCGAAGTCGGCGGCGATGCCGTACATGTGCTGGCTGTTGGACGCGCCGCCGACATTCGAGTTGTGCCGTATCGAGCGGAATCCGGAATTGATGTTCATCGGTTTGTTGCCAACCTTTTTCCGGACGGCCTCCAGCTTGTACATCAATCGGCGCACGTTCTCCTTGACCGTGCCCGATCCGACCTTTCCGCCGGAAAAGCCGGATCCGTCCTTCGAATGGAACTCCGCGTAGTCGAAGTGCGTCGTGGAGCCGTCGGAGTCCTCCAGCGCGTTGAGCCGGGCGTGTGTCTGCTCGCCGGCCACGCCGTTGACGGTGAGGCCGTACGCGCGCTGGAACCGGCGGAGCGCCGCCTCGGTGGCCGGGCCGAACTGGCCGTCCACCGCGACGTAGGTCTTGCGCGGGGAGTCGGCGGCCCAGCCGGCGATCCGGATCTGCAGTTCGCGTACGTCGGCGCCGCTGTCGCCGTCGCGCATGGTGCGGGTCCAGTCGTACGCGTGCGCGGCACCGGTGGTGAGCAGGCCGAAGCCGGCAACGAAGGGCGTCGCCGCGGCGACGCGGAGGAAGGCCCTCCTGCCGCGCACTGGATGGTGTTCGGACGGGGTCGGCATCGTGCCTCCAGCTGAAGTCCGGCGTGGACACTCGACCAGATACTCACCGATGTGGTGAGACGATGACAATGGCTGGCTGGAAATTGGGAAAATATTGGTTCCGGGGTCTCCGGGGTCCCCGGGCCTGGCTAACCCATCAGGAGGGCGGCCACGGTCGCACCCAGCTCCCAGCAGTTCTCCAGGTCCTGCTTGCTCGGCTCGCCCGTCACGGTGACCGACGCCGCGCCCTGCTCCCAGCCCAGCCCGCCGGTGATCGACTCGATGCCGCGCACGGTGCCGGACACGTCGCTGGCCCCGTGTACGTAGTAGCCGAACGGCCTGCCCCCGGTGGCGTCCAGGCAGGGGTAGTAGATCTGGTCCAGGAAGTGCTTCATCGCGCCGGACATGTAACCGAGGTTGGCCGGCGTGCCGAGCAGGTAGCCATCGGCGGCCAGCACGTCCGGCACGGTCGCGGCGAGCGCGGGCCTGCGGACGACCTCGACGCCTTCGATCTCGTCCGTGGTCGCGCCGGAAACGACCGCCTCGAACATCGACTGCGTGTTCGGGGACGGCGTGTGGTGGACGATCAGCAAGGTAGGCACGCCGCGAGCGTGCCGCCGCGACGGTTCCCGCGCAAGTGCGCGGCCCCGCTGCGCCCGCGCACGGCAAACTCGTGCGCGTGGCGAGCAAACTCACGCGCGTGGACGGCAAACACGCGCACGTGGGGAGCAAACACGCCGGGCTCAGGGGGTGAGCAGGGACTCGATGTCGGTGCGCAGGTGGGTGAGCCGGTCCTCGGCGCGGGTTCGGGCGGCGGGGAGCCCGCTCGCGTCCGGAACGGGTTCGGTCACCTCGAGGTAGGCCTTCAGCTTCGGTTCGGTGCCGGAGGGGCGGATCACCACGCGCAGGCCGGGGCCGCGCAGGCGCAGCACGTCGGCCTCGGGTAGCAGGTCCTCGGTCCGCACCTCGGCACCGGCCAGCGCGGTCGGCGGGGCGGCCCGCAGCGTGGCCATCAGCTCGCCGATCCGGCTGAGCTCGGTCACCCGCAGCGCGATCTGGTCGGTGCGGTGCACCCCGTGCCGCACGGCGAGCTCGTCCAGTGCGTCCAGCAGGGTGCGGCCGCGCGTCCGCAGGGTCGCCGCCAGATCGCAGGCCAGTACGGCGGCCGCGATCCCGTCCTTGTCCCGCACGAACCGCGGGTTCACGCACAGGCCGAGCGCCTCCTCGTAGGCGAACACCAGGCCCTCGCCCGCCCGGGCGAGCCACTTGAACCCGGTGAGCGTCTCGGCGTACCGGGCGCCGTGCGCCTCGGCGACGCGGGCCAGCATGGACGAGGACACGATCGTCGTCGCCACCAGCGGGTCGGGGTTGTCCACCGTGGACAGTACGTGCTCGCCGAGCAGCACCCCTGCCTCGTCGCCGCGCAGCATCCGCCAGGAGTCCCTTTCCCGCACGCCGAGCGCGCACCGGTCGGCGTCCGGGTCCAGCGCGATCGCCAGGTCGGCGCCCTCCCGCTCGGCGAGCTCGAGCAGCAGGTCGGTCGCCCCCGGCTCCTCCGGGTTCGGGAAGGGCACGGTGGGGAAGTCCGGATCCGGTTCGGCCTGCGGGGCCACCGGAACCGGGGCGGCGAAACCGGCGCGCAGCATGGCCAGCCGCAGTGTCTCGGCACCGACGCCGTGCAGCGCGGTCGCGACGACCCGCAGCTCCCGCGCCTGCCCGGCAGGCAATTCGGCCACCCGGTCGAGGTAGGCCTCCGGCACCTCCGCGGCCTCGGTGGCGCCCCGCGCCCTGGGCACGTTCCGCGCACCGGGTGCGGCCGCGATCTCGGCCTCGATCTCGCCGTCCGCGGGCGGCACGATCTGCACTCCGGTGTGGTCGTAGAGCTTGTACCCGTTGTCCGCGGGCGGGTTGTGCGACGCGGTGAGCTGGATCCCCGCCACCGCGCCGAGGTGACCGACCGCGAACGCCAGCACCGGGGTCGGGATCGGCGCGGGCAGGGTGCGTACCACGAATCCGGCCGCGGCGAGCACCTCGGCGGCGGCCGCGGCGAAGGCCGCCGAACCGTGCCGGGCGTCCCTGCCGAGCACCACGACCCCGCCCGCGTGCCCCTGCCTCGCCAACCAGGAGGCGACTCCGGCGGTGGTGCGCACGACCACGGCCGTGTTCATCCCGTTCGGTCCCGCCCGCACGGGCCCGCGCAGCCCGGCCGTGCCGAACTCCAGCGGGCCGGACATCCGGTCGGCGAGCTCGGCGACGGCGGCGGCCTCGCCACCCATCGCACGGGCGAGCACGCCCTGCAGTTCCGCGCGTGCCGTCTCGTCCACATCGTCGGCGATCCAGCGGAAGGTCCGGTCGCGCAGGTCGGGGGTCAGCCTCGCGGGTGCGGTCACGATGGTCAGCCTACGGATGCCGGGGTTTCGTTCCGGCACACGGTTTTGTCCCGGCGGCACCCTGCCGGAGGTGACAAAACCGGCCGCGGTCGCTCCTGGTGATCGTTTCGGTACCCGAACGGGCGATTGTTCACGACGTGGAAGTTCGAGATGTTGATCCCTACCGACGAGTAGGTAGCCCCAACGTCGAGGCGAACACTCACTCACCCTGCGATGCGCCCGTCGCCAGCCAACACGCATCTTTGTTCGAGAGGTCGCGATGAAGCAGAAGCTGTTCCCCGGCAGCGGCATCCGGTTGACCCCCGAGGTCACCGACGTGCCGATCACTTCGGACGATCCGATTCCGCCGGTCAAACCGGTCAGGCAGTGAACCGGGTGCCGGCCCGCGGTCGCGGGCCGGCACGAACTCAGGAACGCGCGACCAGTTCGCGCAGCAGGGTGCCCATCCGCTCGGCGGCGGCCCTGCCCGCCTCGAGCACCTCCTCGTGGTCGAGCGGTTCCCCGGTGATGCCCGCGGCCAGGTTGGTCACCAGGGACAGGCCGAACACCTCGACACCCTCGGCGCGCGCCGCGATCGTCTCCAGCACGGTGGACATGCCGACCAGGTCGGCGCCCAGCGTGCGCAGCATCCGGATCTCGGCAGGCGTCTCGAAATGCGGGCCGGGCAGGCCCGCGTACACCCCCTCGGCGAGGGAAGGGTCGATCTCCTTCGCCAGCGCCCGCAGCCTGGTCGAGTACGCGTCCACCAGGTCGACGAACCGCGCGCCGGTGATCGGTGAGGTGGCGGTCATGTTCAGGTGGTCGGCGACGAGTACCGGTTGGCCCACCTGGAGTCCCTCGCGCAGCCCGCCTGCCGCGTTGGTCAGCAGCACGGTCCGTACCCCGCAGGCCGCCGCGGTGCGCACGCCGTGCACCACCGGGGCCACGCCCTTGCCCTCGTAGAGGTGGGTGCGCCCGAGCAGGACCAGCGCTCGCTTGTCCCCGACCCGAACCGAGCGCACGGTACCGCCGTGCCCCACCGCGCTGGGCGTCTCGAAGCCGGGAAGCTCGCCCAGCGGGACTTCGGCGTCCGGCTCGCCGATCACCTCCGCGGCTGGGCGCCAACCCGAGCCGAGTACCACCGCGACATCGTGCTTCGCGAAACCGGTGCGCTCGGCCAGCGCGGACGCCGCCGCGCCTGCCGGCTCCGCCGGTTGATCAACGTTCTCAGTCACCAGCGCAGGGTAGCCGCTCAGCAGTCGCCGGTCGGGCAGCGCAGCTTGCTCAGGGTGGAGAAGAAGATCTGCTCGATGTCGGTGACCTGCGGGGCCAGCGAGACGAACCCGCCGGTGGCCTTGGCGATGTCGTTCAGTTCCGCCGGGTCGACGTCGGTGCCGAGGCCGATGAACACGATCGGCAGCGGTCGTTGCGCCGAGCTCAGCTGCCGCAACTCGGTCAGCAGCCGCTCCCTGGTGATGCCGTCGTCCTCGTTCCTGCCGTCGGTCATGATGATCACCACGTTGGTGCGGCCGGGCTTCCACGACCCGGTTGCCTCCCGGTACGCGGCCAGCGTGGTGTCGTACAGCCCGGTGGCACCCTGCGGCGCGCTGAGCAGCGAGTCGAGCCCGGTGGTCAGGCCGTCCTCGGCGTGCTTGCTCATCGGTTTCCACGGCACCACCTGGCGGTAGTCCTTGTCCCCTTCGAGCTTGGTCGAGAACTCCCACAGGGTGTACTCGGTACTCGGTTTGAACAGCCCTACGCCCCGCTTGGCCGCCTCGATGGTGACCTGCATCCGGGTCCGGCCGGTCCCCGGCACCTCGGTGGCCATCGATCCGGAGACGTCGATCACGTTGAGCACCCGCCCGCTGGCGTCCACGGCCGCCCACCGCTCCAGTGCCGCGCTCGCCTCGTCCCTGCTCGGCTGCGGGCTCGGGGCACGGGGCGAGGCGTCGATCCGGTTGTCGGCATCGCGGGAACCGGTCAGCCTGCCGTCCGTGGTCCGCAGGCCCTGCCTGCCGAGCGCCTCCTCGAACGCGGGCTCGCGCAGCCTGCTCAGCAGCCGGTCGGCAGCCCTGCGCTGCGACTCGTCGGCATCCGGCAGCACCACGAACGGGTAATCCAGCCAGGGGGTCGGCTGGGCGGGGTAACTGGCCACCACGGACAGCCCCGAACCGCGCTCGTGCTCCTGGTTGTGCCGTAGCACCTGCTGCTCGGAGGTGGGAAACGCGGTCAGCGCCGGTTCCAGCCCGCCATCGGGCAGGTGCTCGAACAGCTTGCGGCTGTCGTCGACCCGGTGCTCGGACAGCGAGCGCAGCGCGGCGGTGGCCGCCGGCGCGTCCGGGACCGCCGCCTGGATCCCGAGCAACGCCGCCGCGGCGGCCGGATCGTAGGTGGGGTCGGTGGTGCCGGCCACGACCTGGCCGCCCTCCGGGTCGACCAGCTCGGCCCAGTCCGGGCGCGCGCCCGGCCAGCCCATCCGTTCGGCCTCGTCCTCGGCGACGCCGAACACCACCGGGGTGCTGGCCAGCGAGGGGTTCTGCGGCTGGATGCCCTCCCGGCGTTCGGCGATGCGCCGCACCTGCATGGTCGACTCGGGAACCCAGATCGCGGCCCCGGGATCCAGGTTGGGCGTGGACAGCGTGGCGGCCATGGTCGAGGAGTCGTGGGCCTGGACATCCACCCGCACGCAGCGGTTCTCCAGCCGCTCCGGCTGCTCACCGGCGAACTCGGCCACGGCGGGCTCGATACCGGGTGCGGCGGCGACGGTGAGGGTGACCTGGCCCTCGCAGCGGTCCCCGAAGCCGCCGGTGACCAGCATGACGCCCAGCCAGCCGGCCAGTACGACCGCAACGGTGACTCCCAGTGACCCCAGGATCAGGCCGTACCGGCTTCTGCGGTGCGCTGCCCGGTGCTGTCCCACCACCTGCCTCCCGGAGGTCGTCGCCCGAATTTACGCCACTCGAATGGGTGACACCAGGACAACGTGCGGGGCGGTCCGGGCGTTACTGAGAGCCGCGTCATGGACGGGACTCAGCCGCGGTGGCGAGTGGAAGAACGCGCGTTCGGCGGAGCCCACGAGCGGCGAGGCGGGGCGCCCCAGCCACGGCGGAGATGTTCGAGCCCACGGTCGCCGGCCCCGCCGAGCCGATCGTGCCGCGCGTTGCCAACCGAGCGCTGAGAGCCGTGTCTCCGCGCTCACTCGATGATCTGGAAGGTGGGCATGATCCGGTCGAAGAGCCGGGTGCGTGCGGTTTCCTCCTGGTCCGTCGGCACTGTGAGCCCGACCACCCACAGGCTGTCCTGCGCCTGGAACACGTGCGCGAAGGTGGTCCGGTTCAACGGCCGTTCCGATTGTTCGCCGGGGCGCACCGGGCTGGACTCCACCGTGCGGTAACTCAGCAGCAGACCCCGCCTGCCGTCGGTGAGCGGGGCGTACTCCACCTGCCGGAGGTTGCCGCCCCAGAGCTTGCCCAGCGCGTTCCAGTAGACGTCGGGGGACAGCAGGGGCTCGCTGTCGAACCGTTCCACGTCGAAGGACTGGGTGCCGTCGGAGGAGACGAACTGCACGAGGGTGCGCGGGGGCAGCCCACCGCCGGTCTCCCCGCTGACGAACTTCGTCCAGTCCTCCGGCACCTGGACGGAGAACAGCCCGCCGCGCGCCCCGCGCAGGTTGGTCGCGTCGCCCCGGCGCGGGGCGAGCTCGCGCAGCGGCGGGGCGGTCGGGCCGGCATCCGTTCGCTGCGGCGGTCCGAGCGGCTGGGCGGCGACCACCCTGGTCAGCACGAAACCGCCGAACGCGGCGGCCAGGAACAGCAGCACCGCGACCACCGTGACGGCCACGCCGGGTAGCGGCCCGCGCGGGCGCGCGCCGACCGGCTCCTGGCTCACCGGGTGGCTCGGCGACTCGAAGGGCAACGGGCCGGGGTCGGCCGCGAGCTCACCGCCGCCCGCGGGCGCGCCGCCCGCTCCGGCTTGCCCCGCTTCCGGTTTGGGCGGCTCGGGCAGCGCCGGGGCGCTGATCACCTGGGTGGCCGTGGTGTCCCCGCGGTCCGGCGCCGTGTTCGCCGAGCTCTCGGCGAACAGCTCCGGCCCGAACAGGGTGTGCCGTGGCTGGGCGAGCAGGGGGTACAGCCTGCGCCGTACCTCCCGCAGCGGCATTCGGGAGCCGGGCTCCTTGGCCATCAGCCCGCGGATCACCGGGCCGAGCGGGCCGGGACCCGGCTGCGGCGCCTCGCCGTGCACCACCCGGTTGACCGTCTCCAGCGGGTCGCCATCGGCGTCGTACGGTGGCCTGCCCTCCACGGCCGCGAACAGCGTCGCGCCGAGCCCCCAGAGGTCGGCGGCCGGGGTCACCGCGCCACCGGAGGCCACCTCCGGTGCGATGTAGGCGGGCGAGCCCAGCATCATCCCGGTGCGGGTCATGGTCGCCTCGGAGACGTTGCGGGCGATGCCGAAGTCGTTCAGCTTGATCCGTCCGTCCCTCGCCACCAGCACGTTGCCCGGTTTGACGTCGCGGTGCGTGATGCCGGCCGTGTGCGCGGCCTCCAGCGCGGAACCCACGGCGTCGGCGACCGCCGCGGCCTGCGGCGGGCTGAGCGAGCCGTGGTCGCGCAGCAGTGCGGCCAGGCTGGGGCCGGGCAGCAGCTCCATCACGACGAACGGTTCGTCGTTCTCCCTGGCCACGTCGTGCAGGATGATGACGTTCGGGTGGGAGAGCACGGCGATCGCCCTGGCCTCGCGCAGGGTGCGCTCACGCAACTCGGCGGCCCGGGAAGGAGGAACCCCCGGTGGCAGCCGAACCTCCTTCACCGCGACCGGGCGGTGCAGGAACTCGTCGTAGGCGGACCAGACCGTGCCCATCGACCCCGAGCCCAGCACCGACTGCAGCCGGTACCGCCCGGCCACGACACGCGCCCGTCCCGGTTCCGGCTCGGCCGAGCCGGGGGTCTCCGTGGTGGCTGCCGCGTCCGCTGGGTCGTGCTCGGAGGTGGACACCCGCCTATTGTGGCGCAGCGCGCGTGCACGCTCCCGCGCGGCAGCGTGTCGACGCAAGCATGTGAATCGCGATTAGCCTCACATGTCGTGTGGGCTCAGCGGCCTTACCATCGAAAGGTATGACCCAAGTGGCCGGTGGGACGACGTCGTCCGCCCCAGGGAGCGAGCAGCCGGATGAGCTGAGCCTCGCGGCCGAGTTCGAGACCCCGAGCCGGGAGCGATGGCGGGAGCTGGTCGCCGGGGTGCTGCGCAGGACCGGCGCACTGCCGGAGGATTTCGCGGGGGCACCGGAGAGTGTGCTGACCACACCCACCTACGACGGTATCGAGATCCAGCCGCTCTACACCGCGGAGGACACGGAGGGCGCGGGGGGCACAGTCCCGCCGGCCGGGCTGCCGGGTCTGCCGCCCTTCGTGCGCGGTGCCCGCCCGGAAGGCTCGGTGAGCACCGGATGGCAGGTGCGTACGCGGTACACCGACCCCGACCCGGCGGCGACGAACAAGGCGGCGCTGGCCGATCTGGACGGCGGCGTGGGATCGCTGTGGCTGCGGACGGGGCGGGGCGCCCTGCCGCCGGAAGCGCTCGGTGACGCGCTGGCCGGGGTCTACGTGGAGCTCGCCCCGGTGGTGCTCGACGCGGGACCGGACTACCCGGCCGCCGCGGAGGCGCTGCTGGAGGTCTTCGCCGAGCGGGAGATCCCGGCCAGCGAGGCCACGGGCAACCTGGGCGCCGACCCGATCGGGCTGTGGGCACGCACCGGTGAGCGGCAGGAGGTCGCGCCGGCGGCCGAGCTGGCCGCCCGGATCGCCGGCAGCCATCCCGCGCTGCGCACCATCGTCGCCGACGGGCTGCCCTTCCACGAGGCGGGCGGCTCGGACGCGCAGGAGCTCGGCGCCGCGGTCGCCGCGGGGGTCGCCTACCTGCGCGCGCTCACCGCGGCGGGGCTGAGCGTGGACGCGGCCTGCGCGCGGTTGGAGTTCCGGCTCGCCGCCACCGCGGACCAGTTCTTGACCATCGCCAAGTTCCGCGCGGCGCGGCGGTTGTGGGCCAGGGTGACCGAGGTCGCCGGCGCGAGCACCGAGGCCCGCGCGATGCGCCAGCACGCGGTGACCTCGGCGGCCATGCTCACCCAGCGCGACCCGTGGGTGAACATGCTGCGCACCTGCGTCGCCTGCTTCGGCGCGGGCGTCGGCGGCGCCGACGCGGTGACCGTACTGCCCTTCGACGACGCGATCGGCCTCCCGGACGCCTTCTCCCGCCGGATCGCCCGCAACACCCAGGCGATCCTGCTCGAGGAGTCCAAGCTGGCCGGGGTGATCGACCCGGCGGGTGGCTCCTGGTACGTGGAGAACCTCACCGACGAGCTCGCGCGCGTGGCGTGGCGGGAGTTCACCGAGATCGAGCGGGCCGGCGGTATTGAGTCCACTGTGGAATCCGGCATGCTCGCGGAGCGGCTGGCGGAGACCCGGCAGGCCAGGGCGCGGCGGATCGCCACCCGCGCCGATCCGATCACCGGGGTCAGCGAGTACCCGAACCTGGCGGAGAAACCGGTGGAACGCGCCCCGCGGCCCGCCGAGCGGGACCACGGCGGGCTGCCGAAGGTGCGCTACGCGCAGGACTACGAGCGGCTGCGTGACCGTTCCGACGCCCACCTCGCCGAGCACGGCGCGCGGCCGCGGATCTTCCTCGCCACCCTGGGGCCGGTCGCCGCGCACACCGCGCGCGCCAGCTTCGCCACGAACCTGTTCCAGGCGGGTGGGATCGAACCGGTCGACCCGGGTGCCACCGGGAGCACCGCGGAGCTCGTCGACGCCTTCACCGCCAGCGGCGCCAGGGTGGCCTGCTTGTGCGGCAACGACTCCAGCTACGCCGAGCAGGCCACCGAGGTTGCCGCCGCGCTGGCCGAGGCCGGTGCCGAAGCGGTGCTGCTGGCCGGGAAACCGGCCGACTACCGCGGGGTGACCGGTTACGTCTACACCGGCTGCCCCGCGCTGGAGATCCTGACCGGCTTGCTGGACACGCTGGGAGTGGCCCGATGATCCCGAACTTCGCCGATGTCGAGCTCGGCACCCCGGAGCAGGGCGGCCCGGCCGAATGGGCCGAGGCACTGCACGCCAGTATCGGCAAGGGCCCGGACGCGCTGGCCTGGGAGACCCCGGAGGGCATCGGGATCAAACCGGTGTACACCGCCGAAGATCTGTCCGATGTGGACTTTTTGGGTACCTATCCCGGGATAGCGCCCTTCCTGCGCGGCCCGTACCCGACGATGTACGTCAACCAGCCGTGGACCGTGCGGCAGTACGCGGGTTTCTCCACCGCCGCGGAGTCCAACGCCTTCTACCGGCGTAACCTCGCGGCCGGGCAGAAGGGTCTCTCGGTGGCCTTCGACCTCGCCACCCACCGCGGTTACGACTCCGACCACCCGCGAGTGTCCGGTGATGTCGGGATGGCCGGTGTCGCGATCGACTCGATCTATGACATGCGGCAGCTCTTCGACGGCATCCCGCTGGACAGGATGAGCGTGTCGATGACCATGAACGGCGCCGTGTTGCCGGTGATGGCGCTGTACGTGGTGGCCGCGGAGGAGCAGGGCGTCGAGCCGGAGCAACTCGCCGGGACCATTCAGAACGACATCCTCAAGGAGTTCATGGTCCGCAACACCTACATCTACCCGCCGCAGCCCTCGATGCGGATCATCTCGGACATCTTCTCCTACACCTCGCGGCGGATGCCACGGTTCAACTCGATCTCCATCTCCGGCTACCACATGCAGGAGGCGGGGGCGACCGCCGATCTGGAGCTGGCCTACACGCTGGCCGACGGCGTCGAGTACATCCGGGCCGGGCTGGAGGGCGGGCTGGACATCGACTCCTTCGCCCCGCGGCTGTCGTTCTTCTGGGCCATCGGGATGAACTTCTTCATGGAGGTCGCCAAGCTGCGGGCGGCCCGCCTGCTGTGGGCCAAGCTGGTGAACCAGTTCGAGCCGAAGTCCAGCAAATCGCTCTCGCTGCGCACACACTGCCAGACCTCCGGCTGGTCGCTGACCGCGCAGGACGTCTACAACAACGTCACCCGCACCTGCGTGGAGGCCATGGCCGCGACCCAGGGACACACCCAGTCCTTGCACACCAACGCGCTGGACGAGGCGCTGGCGCTGCCGACCGACTTCTCCGCGCGGATCGCGCGCAACACGCAACTGTTGCTGCAGCAGGAGTCCGGCACCACCCGGGTGATCGATCCCTGGGGCGGCAGCGCGTTCGTCGAGCGACTCACCTACGACCTCGCCCGCAAGGCCTGGGCGAACATCTCCGAGGTCGAGTCGGCGGGCGGGATGGCGCGGGCCATCGACGCCGGCATCCCGAAGATGCGCATCGAGGAGGCCGCCGCGCGGACCCAGGCGCGGATCGACTCCGGCCGCCAGCCGGTGATCGGGGTGAACAAGTACCAGGTCACCGGGCAGGAGGAAGAGGTCGAGGTCCTCAAGGTGGACAACGCCGAGGTGCGTGCCCAGCAGGTGGAGAAACTGCGCAGGCTGCGCGAGGAGCGGGACGAGACGGCCACCCAGGACGCGCTGCGCGCGCTCACCGCGGGGGCCGAGTCCGACGGCAACCTGCTGGCGCTGGCCATCGACGCGGCCAGGGCGAAGGCGACCGTGGGGGAGATCTCCGACGCGCTGGAGCGGATCTGGGGCAGGCACTCCGGGCAGATTCGTACCATCTCCGGGGTGTACCGGGACGAGGTCGGTAAGTCCGCGAATGTGGATCGGGTGCGGGAACGGGTCGAGGAGTTCGCCGAGACCGAGGGGCGCCGCCCGCGGATCCTGGTGGCCAAGATGGGCCAGGACGGGCACGACCGCGGGCAGAAGGTGATCGCCACGGCCTTCGCCGACCTCGGCTTCGATGTGGACGTCGGCCCGCTGTTCTCCACCCCGGCCGAGGTCGCGCGCCAGGCGGTGGAGGCGGATGTGCACATCGTCGGGGCGTCCTCGCTGGCGGCGGGGCACCTTTCGCTCGTGCCCGCGCTGCGTGCCGAGCTGGCCGAGCTCGGCAGGCCGGACATCATGGTCGTGGTCGGCGGGGTCATCCCGCCTGGCGACTACGAGGACCTGCGCGAGGCGGGTGCCGCGGCCATCTTCGGGCCGGGGACGGTGATCGCGGACGCCGCGATCGGCCTGCTCGACCAGCTCGACGCGCGCGACTAGGGGGCCTGGGGTGGCGCGGCGGATCGACGTCGGCGAGTACGCCAAGGGCGTGCTCGCGGGGGACCGGGGCATGCTGTCCCGGTCGATCACCCTGGTGGAGTCCAGCCGGCCGGAGCACCGCGCGCGGGCGCAGGAGTTGCTGGTCGAGCTGCTGCCGCACTCCGGGGGTGCGCACCGGGTGGGGATCACCGGCGTACCCGGTGTCGGTAAGTCGACATTTATCGACGAGCTGGGCACGACCCTCACCGGGTCCGGACACCGGGTGGCGGTGCTGGCCGTGGACCCCTCCTCCACCCGTACCGGCGGCAGCATCCTCGGCGACAAGACCCGGATGGGCCGGCTCGCGGTGGATGCCGGAGCGTTCATCCGGCCCTCGCCGACCTCCGGCACGCTGGGCGGGGTGGCCCGCGCGACCAGGGAGACCATCGTGCTGATGGAGGCCGCGGGCTACGACATCGTGCTGGTGGAGACGGTCGGTGTCGGGCAGTCCGAGGTCACCGTGGCGAACATGGTCGACTGCTTCCTGTTCCTCACCCTCGCGCGCACCGGCGACCAGCTGCAGGGCATCAAGAAGGGCGTGCTCGAGCTGGCCGACGTGATCGCGGTGAACAAGGCCGACGGCGAGCACGAGCGGGAGGCCAAGCGGGCGGCGCGGGAGCTGTCCGGCGCGCTGCGGATGATCTACGGGCCGGACACCGAGTGGACCCCGCCCGTGCTGACCTGTAGCGCGCTGACCGGAAACGGGCTGGACACGGTGTGGCAGCAGATCCGGCGGCACAACGAGGTGCTCGCCGCCTCCGGGAAGCTCGCCGCGAAACGCAGTAGCCAGCAGGTGGAATGGACCTGGTCCATGGTGCGGGAGCAACTGCTCGGCAGGCTGGCCGCGGACTCGCGGGTACGGTCGGTGGTGCCGGAGGTCGAGCGGGCCGTGCGCGCCGGCGAGCTGACCGCGACACTCGCCGCCGAACGAATCCTCGGCGCCTTCGGCCTCGACCCGGCACACTAGTGCGCATGCGCCCCCGTATGTTCGCCGCCTGCGTAGCGGTGCTCACCGCTCTCCTCGCCGTGCTGGCCACTGGCGTATCCGCTTCCGCCGCTTCCGGTGGGCCCGCTGTGTCTGCTGTGTCCGTCTCGCCGGTCGAACCGCTCACCGCGGCGGCCGGACCGGTGCTCGTGCAGGAGACCACCGGTCCCGGGGACGGCCCGACGCTGGACCCGACCACCGAGGCCGAGGCTGACCAGAGCAAGAGCAAGATCATCGTTGGGGTGATCGCCGCGTTGCTGCTGGTGATCGTGGTGCTGGGCCGCCGGGCGCGGAACAAGAAGCAGAGCGGTAAGTAGTCGATGAGCTACTGCTTGGGTACAGCTAGGCCGAACTCGTCCCCGCCGTTCAACGCAGATCAACTACCGGCTGTCTCGTAGTCTGGACTGGGGCTCCCAGATGTCACCTGGATGGTGCAACACTGGTGGCAGATACGTAGGACACCGATCACTCAGCGAACGAACGTTCCGGCAGTCGTGATCTCGGCTGCTGCAATCGTGGCGTGGTTCGCGAATGGGGGTACGGCGTGGAACGGGGGTACAGCGTGACTGTGCTCGACTCGCGTCGGGAACGGCCGGGCGAACGCGACAAGCGGCAAGCTGGGGTCACCGATCACGGCGCGTTGATTACTGACGCGGGCGTGAGCGTGGCACCCGTACCGGACCTCGGTGCGGGGCGTGGGCCCTTCTGGCTGGACGAGTGGCTCCGGGCCAATGCCGCCGACCTGGTCTCCTGGCGCCGGCGGATCCACGCCAACCCGGAGCTGTCCCGCAGGGAGTACGCGACCACCGAGATGATCGTCGGCCTGCTGCGGTCGGTCGGCCTGCGGCCGTCGGTGCTGCCCGGCGGCACCGGGGTGATCTGCGATATCGGCAGCGGACCCATCTGTGTCGCGCTGCGCGCCGACCTGGACGCGCTGCCGCTCACCGAGGCCACCGGTCTGCCGTTCGCCTCGACCGTGCACGGTGCCGCGCACGCCTGCGGGCATGACGCGCACACCGCGATCCTGCTGGCCACCGCGCGGGCGCTGGCCACGGCGCCGGAGCTGCCGGGCCGGGTGCGGCTGATCTTCCAGCCCGCCGAGGAGGTCATGCCGGGCGGCGCGCTGGACGCGATCACCGCGGGCGCGCTGGAGGGCGTGGACCGGATCTTCGGGTTGCACTGCGACCCGCGACTGCCGGTCGGCAGGATCGGTACCCGGGTGGGCGCGCTCACCTCGGCCGCCGACCTGATCGAGTTGCGGCTGACCTCGCCGGGCGGGCACACCTCCCGCCCGCACCTGACCGCCGACCTCGTGCACGCGCTTGGCACCGTGATCACCTCGCTGCCCTCGGTGCTGTCCCGCCGGGTGGACCCGCGGTCCGGCACGGTGCTGGTCTGGGGTGCGGTGCACGCGGGGGAGGCGCCGAACGCGGTGCCGCAGGACGGGAAGCTGCTCGGCACCCTGCGTACCGCCGACCACGCCGTGTGGTCGGAGCTGGAGCCGCTGGTCGCCGGCGCAGTGGAATCCCTGCTCGCCCCCACCGGGGTCGGCTTCGAGCTGGACTACCGCCGTGGCGTGCCCCCCGTGGTCTGCGACCCGGACAGCACGTACCTGTTGCGTGCCGGCGCCGAGGCCGCCCTCGGCGAGGACTCCCTGACCGGCACCGAGCAGTCCTCCGGTGGCGAGGACTTCGGCTGGTACCTGGAGCACGTCCCCGGCGCGTTCGCCCGCCTCGGCGTGTGGCCCGGTGAAGGCGCCCAGCGCGACCTGCACCAGCCCACCTTCGAACTGGACGAACGCGCCCTCCTGGTCGGCACCCGGGTCATGGTCCACACCGCTCTGGCCGCACTCTGCTGACACCCGTGTTTGCCGCCCACGTAACCGTGTTGGCCGCCCACGTAGGCGAGTTTGCTGCCCACGGGCGGGCGGAGTTATCCACAGTGGCATGAGTTGTCCACAGATTTGTGGACAGGCGCGTGCGAACAGGATCTGTTGGCGCACTCTGGGGCCATGCCAACAGTAGCCGGATCTCTACACGGCGTCGCGGCTCGTGCCGATGTCGCCGGTGTCCTGGGCGAAGCCGCGTTGCGGACCGCCCTTGACGAGGGAGCACTGGTCCAACCCTGGCGTGGTGTGATCATGCGGGCCGACCTCTCCCTCGACCGAATCTCGCGGGCCACCGCCGGGTTGCTCGCCGCAGGTCAAGGTGCGGTCCTCTCCCGGAACACGGCCGCGTGGATCCACGGCTGTACCGCTGCCGAGTCTCTTGACGTGCACGTGACGGTGCCGTATTCGAACTGGGTACGGTCGAAGGACGGCCTGATCGTGCATCATGACCGGTTTGCCACCGAGGATGTCGTCTACCGGCACGAGCTGCCGGTGCTGTCGCTGGCGGCGACGATCACCGAACTGCTGTGCGTACCACCTCGATGGCTCGCGCTCGCCTGCCTCGACCAAGCCTTGGCCGGTTTGCCCGAACACGAGATCGGCGAGTTTCGAGCCGAGGTCGACCAGCGTCTGACCGTCAGAGACTCGAATCGGGGTATCCGGATCGCGCAGGCGCTGCTCTTCACGGGCACGAACAAGGCCGAATCACCCTGGGAAAGCCGGTTGCGCCTGACGGTCATCGACGCGGGGTTCCCGTGGCCGGAGCCGCAGTACGAGATCCGGACCTTGAGCGGACGGCTGCTGTACGTGCTGGATCTGGCCTGGCCGGATCTGCGCATCGGGCTGGAGTACGACGGATACGAGGCACACGAGGAGCGAGCGGAGTACGACGCCGAGCGGGACCGGCGAATGGCCGAGCGCGGCTGGCTGATGATTCGGGTCCGCAAGGGTGATCTGACCGATCCCGGACCGCTGATCGAGCGGTTGCGTCGGGCGTTCGAGCGTCGTGGCCATCCGATATCCGCCTGACCAGCAAACTCGCCTACGCGACCAGCAAACTCGCCTACATGGGGAGCAAACACGGTTACGTGAGGGGCAAACACGGTGGGGAGGTTAGGGGCCGATGCCCTGGCAGGGGCGGGTACGCAGGGCGTCCACGTAGTCGGCCGGGGCGCCCGCGGCTTCGGCGGCGTCGGCGAGGACGCCGAGGTACCTGGCGGAGGGGAGGCCGCCCTCGTAGGCGTGCAGCACGTACAGCCAGGCCAGCACGGAGCCGTCCATCGTCTGCACCCGCAGCCGGATCTTGTTGTGCATACCCAGCTCGCCGCCCTCCCAGCTGTCCAGCAGGCTCTCGTCGAGCGGGATCACGTCGTAGAGCACCACGAACACCCGGGAATCGGGGTCCTCCACGATCGTGGCCAGGGCACCTTCCCAGCCCAGATCCTCGCCCCCGAAGGTCAGCCGCCAGCCTTCCAGCCAGCCGGTGCCCGCCATCGGCGAGTGCGGGGCTCGCTCCATCATCTGGGCGGGTTCCATGTTGGACCCGTACGCGGCATACAAAGGCACGGCCACAGCCTAGCGACCATCTCATCACCTGTTTGGACGCATCCGGGTGTGTCTGGAGTCAACCGACCGCCGGGCCGGCCCCGATCCGGCCCGCGTACCGTGGATGAGGCAGCCGTGCGGAGGAGGAGCGTCGACGTGACCAGAATCGTGATCATGGGCGGTGGGCCTGCGGGTTACGAGGCAGCACTGGTCGCCGCGCAGCACGGGGCCGACGTCACCGTGGTGGAGCGGGACGGCCTCGGCGGCGCCTGCGTGCTCTACGACTGTGTCCCCTCCAAGACCTTCATCGCCTCCTCCGGGGCGCGCGCCGGGATGCACGGGCTCAGCGAGCTCGGCATCGTCACCGATCTCGCGAAGACGCACATCGACCTGCACACCGTGCACGGCAGGGTCAAGGGCCTCGCCCTCGCCCAGTCGGCGGACATCCGGGCGCGGGTGCAGCGCGAGGGGGTCAGGGTGCTCGCCGGGACGGCCCGCTTCTGCGACGCCGAGCCGGGGCTGGCCGCCCACCAGCTCGCGGTCATCACGATGTCCGGCGAGGAGGAGATCCTGGACGCGGACGTGGTGCTCATCGCCACCGGCGCCACCCCGCGGGTGCTGCCCGGCGCGGTGCCGGACGGGGACCGGATCCTGGACTGGCGCCAGCTCTACGACCTGCCCGAGCTGCCAGAACACCTGGTGGTGATCGGTTCCGGCGTCACCGGCGCCGAGTTCGCCTCCGCCTACACCGAGATGGGCGTCAAGGTCACCGTGGTCTCCAGCCGGGACCGGGTGCTGCCGCACGAGGACGCCGACGCCGCGGCCGTGCTGGAGGAGGTCTTCAGCCAGCGGGGTACGACCGTGGCCAAGCACGCCCGCGCCGACCGGGTGGAGCGCACCGAGAAGGGGGTCGCGGTCCACCTCACCGACGGCAGGGTGATCGAGGCCAGCCACGCCCTGATGACCGTCGGCTCGGTCCCGAACACCTCGGACATCGGGCTGGAAAGGCTCGGCATCGAGCCCGGCCCCGGCGGGTTCATCTCGGTCGACCGGGTGTCCCGGACCAGCGCGCCCGGGGTGTACGCGGCCGGGGACTGCACCGGCGTGATGATGCTCGCCTCGGTGGCCAGCATGCAGGGCCGGATCGCCATGTGGCACGCCCTCGGCCAGGGGGTGGCGCCGATCAAGCTGAAGACCGTGGCGGCGAACGTGTTCACCCATCCGGAAATCGCCACCGTCGGCATCAGCCAGCAGGCGATCGACACCGGCGAGGTGCCGGCCCGGACGATCATGCTCCCGCTGGCCACCAACGCCCGCGCGAAGATGGAAGGGCTCCGGCACGGCTTCGTCAAGCTGTTCTGCCGCCCGGCCACCGGCGTGGTGGTCGGTGGCGTGGTCGCCGCGCCCACCGCGAGCGAGCTGATCCTGCCGATCGCGCTGGCCGTGCAGAACCAGCTCACCGTCGAGCACCTGGCGCTGACCTTCTCGGTCTACCCCTCGCTTTCCGGCTCGATCACCGAGGCCGGCAGGCAGCTCATGCGGCACGACGACCTGGACTGAGCCCGGCCGACCGTACCCGGATCACTCCTCGTCGACCCAGTCGAAGGTCTTGGTGACGGCCTTCTTCCAGTTGCGGTACTCCCGCGCCCTGCGCATGTCGTCCATCGAAGGGTCCCACTGCCGGTCCTTGGCCCAGTTGCTGCGGATGTCCTCCTCACCGCCCCAGAAGCCGACGGCGAGCCCGGCGGCGTAGGCGGCGCCGAGCGCGGTGGTCTCGTTCACCACCGGCCGGATCACCGGCACGCCGAGGATGTCCGCCTGGAACTGCATGAGGAGCTCGTTCACCACCATGCCGCCGTCCACCTTGAGCGACTTCAGCGGCACGCCGGAGTCGGCGTCCATCGCGTCGATCACCTCGCGGGTCTGGAACGCGGTGGCCTCCAGCACCGCCCGGCAGAGGTGGCCCTTGTTCACGAACCGGGTGAGCCCGACGATCGCCCCGCGCGCGTCCGAGCGCCAGTACGGGGCGAACAGCCCGGAGAACGCGGGCACGAAGTAGGCGCCGCCGTTGTCCTCGACGGTCTTGGCGTGCCGCTCGATCTCCGGTGCCGAGCCGATCAGGCCCAGGTTGTCCCGCAGCCACTGCACCAGCGAGCCGGTGACCGCGATCGAGCCCTCCAGCGCGTAGACCGTGCGGCTCGACCCGATCTTGTAGCAGACCGTGGTGAGCAACCCGTTCTCCGAGAGCACCTTCTCCGTACCGGTGTTCAGCAGCACGAAGTTGCCGGTGCCGTAGGTGTTCTTCGCCTCGCCGGGGGAGAGGCAGGCCTGCCCGAAGGTGGCCGCCTGCTGGTCGCCGAGGATGCCGGCGATCGGCACCCCGGCGAACGCGCCACGTGCCCTGACCTTGCCGTACTCCTCCGATGAGGACCGGATCTCCGGCAGCATGGAAAGCGGAATGCCCATATCCGCGGCGATGTCCGGGTCCCAGGACAGGGTGTCCAGGTCCATCAGCAGGGTCCGGGAGGCGTTGGTGGGGTCGGTGACGTGCACCCCGCCGTCCGGGCCGCCGGTCATGTTCCACAACACCCAGGTGTCCATATTGCCGAAGAGCAGGTCACCCGCCTCGGCCCGTTCCCTGACACCGTCCACATTGTCCAGGATCCACTTGATCTTCGGCCCGGAGAAGTAGGTGGCCAGCGGCAGCCCGGTCTTCGCGCGGTAACGCTCCTGACCGCCGCCGAGCGCCCCGAGCTCGGTCACGATCCGGTCGGTCCTGGTGTCCTGCCAGACGATCGCGTTGTACACCGGCTTGCCGGTCCTGCGGTCCCACACCAGCGTGGTCTCCCGCTGGTTGGTGATGCCGACCGCGGTGATCGAGCTGGGCTCCATGTCCGCCTTGGCCAGCGCGCCCGCGGCCACGGTCCTGGTGTTGGACCAGATCTCCTCGGCGTCGTGCTCGACCCAACCCGCCTGCGGGAAGATCTGCTCGTGCTCGCGCTGGTCGACCGCGACCACCCGGCCGGAGTGGTCGAAGATCATCGTGCGGGTCGAGGTGGTGCCCTGGTCGATCGCGGCGACGTACGAAGTCATGTGCGCTCCTCGTGAGTTGGCGTGGATCAGGTGGGCAGGACCAGGTACAGCAGTGCGGCCAGCGCGCCACCGGCCAGCGGGCCTGCCACCGGGATCCAGGAGTATCCCCAGTCCGCGCCGCCCTTGCCCCGGATGGGCAGCAGCGCGTAGGCGATGCGCGGGCCGAGGTCGCGGGCCGGGTTGATGGCGTAGCCGGTCGGGCCGCCGAGCGAGGTGCCGATCACCAGCACGACGAAGGCCACCCCGGCGTAGCCGAGCGCGGCGTTGCCGAACTGCGGGACCCCGTTCGGGCCGTGCTCGAAGGTCGGGGTGAGCAGGATCCACGCCACCAGCACGAAGGTACCGATGATCTCGGTGACCAGGTTCCAGGTCGTGTTCCGGATCTGCGGGACGGTGGAGAAGATCCCCAGCGTGCCCTCCGGCTCGGGATGCTGGTCGAATTGCAGCTTGTAGGTCGCCCAGCACAGCACGGCGCCGAGCACACCACCGACCAGTTGGCCCGCGAAGTAGATCGGCACATCGGCCCACGCGGTCTTCTCGGCGATGGCCAGCCCGAGGGTGACGGCCGGGTTGATGTGCGCCCCGCTCGGCGCCGCGATGCTCGCGCCGGTGAAGACCGCGAACCCCCACCCGATGGTGACGAACAGGAAGCCGGTGCCGGTGCCGTTGGTCTTGCGCAACACGTTGTTCGCGACGACACCCGTACCGAGCAGGACCAGCGTGGCGGTCCCCAGCAGTTCCCAGACGAAGATCGAACCCGCACTCATTCGTAGCCCTCCACACTGGACCGGGTCAGTGCAGGGTCGGCCGCGGTGCGCCGTGCCGGCGCCGCTGCCGACCCACGATCTTCGCACGCTACTGGGTTGCCGACGATCATTCCAGGAGCCAACCGCAGCAATCGGGCGAGATCGAATTCTTTCACCGGTTCCGGGGTGGGTTCCCCCACGACAACGTGCGGTTCTGGCCGAACGTGCGATGCTGGAACCGATGAGTGTTGAGGAGGTGCGCAGGTGACTGGCTCGCGGCCGAACAATCCGGCACAACTGGGACCGGAGAGGCGGGACGAATCCTGGAGGCGGCTCGGCGAGGAGACCTTCGATCTGGTGGTGATCGGCGGCGGCGTGGTCGGCGCGGGCACCGCGCTGGACGCGGCGACCCGCGGCCTGCGGGTGGCCCTCGTCGAGGCACGTGACCTCGCCTCGGGTACCTCCAGCCGATCGAGCAAGCTGTTCCACGGCGGGCTGCGTTACCTGGAGCAACTGGAGTTCGGGCTGGTCAGGGAGGCGCTGCGGGAGCGGGAGCTGATGCTCACCACGATCGCGCCGCACCTGGTCAAACCGGTGAGCTTCCTCTACCCGCTCACCCACCGGGGATGGGAGCGGCCGTACACCGCGGCCGGGCTGTTCCTGTACGACACCATGGGCGGGGCGCGCTCTGTGCCGGGGCAGAAGCACCTGACCAGGGCGGGCGCGCTGCGGATGGTGCCCGCGCTGAAACGGGACGCGCTGGTCGGCGGCATCCGCTACTACGACGCGCAGTCCGACGACGCCCGGCACACGATGACCGTGGCCCGCACCGCCGCCCACTACGGGGCCGTGGTGCGTATCTCCACCCAGGTGGTCGGTTTCCTGCGCGAGGCCGACCGGGTCTCCGGGGTCCGGGTGCGCGATGTGGAGAGCGGCAGGGAGACCGAGGTACACGCGAGCGCGGTGGTCAACTGCACCGGGGTGTGGACCGACGAGTTGCAGCGGTTGTCCGGCAGCAGGGGCCGGTTCCGGGTGCGCGCCAGCAAGGGCGTGCACATCGTGGTGCCGAGGGACCGGATCGTCTCGGACGCGGGGATGATCCTGCGCACGGAGAAGTCCGTGCTGTTCGTGATCCCGTGGCGCAACCACTGGATCGTGGGCACCACCGACACCGAGTGGAACCTCGACCTCGCCCACCCGGCCGCGACCAAGCACGACATCGACTACCTCCTCGAGCATGTGAACACCGTGCTGGCGACCCCGCTCACGCACGAGGACATCGAGGGCGTCTACGCGGGGCTGCGGCCGCTGCTGGCCGGGGAGAGCGAGGAGACCTCGAAGCTGTCCAGGGAGCACGCGGTCGCGCGGGTGGCTCCGGGGCTGGTGGCGATCGCCGGCGGCAAGTACACCACCTACCGGGTGATGGCGGCCGACGCTGTGGAGGCCGCCGCGGTGGACCTCGCGGGCAGGCCGCAACCCTCGATCACCGACAAGGTGCCGCTGATCGGCGCGGACGGCTACCACGCGCTGGTCAACCAGGCCGATCACGTTGCCGCCGAGCACGGGCTGCACCCGTACCGGGTCCGGCACCTGCTGGACCGCTACGGCTCGCTGGTGCACGAGGTGCTGGCGCTCGGTGAGGGCCGCCCGGACCTGCTGCGCCCGCTGGAGTCCGCCCCGGACTATCTCGGCGTCGAGGTGATCTACGCGGTGAGCCACGAGGGTGCGCTGCACCTCGAGGACGTGCTGGCACGGCGGACCCGGATCTCCATCGAGTACCCGCATCGCGGGACGGAGTGCGCCGAGCATGTCGCCCGCCTGATGGGCGAGGTACTCGGCTGGTCGGCCGAGACGATCACCCGCGAGGTCGAGGTCTACAACGCGCGGGTCGAGGCCGAGCGGGAGTCCCAGTCGCAACCCAACGACGAGTCCGCCGACGCCCGCCGCTCCGCCGCTCCCGAGGTTCGCTCCGGCATCACCGAGCCCATCAGCTGAGGGCTTTCCTGTCCGGTTTGCCGATGTCGGTGAGCGGGAGGGCGGGCCGGAAGGTGACCTCGGCGGGGACGAGGTGTTCCCGGCCGAGGGTGGCACGGGCGTGGGCCCGAACGTCCTCGGCGCGCACGGCATCCGGCTCGGTGGGGACGACCACGGCGCGCAGCACCGTGCCCTCCGGGCCGGGCACCCCGACCACGGCGACCTCGCGCACGCCCTGGCAGCCGGCCAGCGCGTTCTCCACGGTGGCCGGGTACACCTTGGTGCCGTGCTCGCCGGTGATGATCACGTCGTCCGCCCTGCCGAGCAGGTACAGGTAGCCCTCGGCGTCGAACCGGCCGATATCGCCGGTACGCAGCCAGCCGTCCACGAAGGCCGCCGCGTTCGCCTCCGGCCGCCCCCGGTAACCCGCCATCAACGCCAGGCCGCGCACCAGCACCTCACCGGTGTCCCCGCCGTCGATCCTGGCCTCCATCCCGGGCACGATCCGGCCGACCGACTCCAGCCGCCGCGGATGCCCGGCCAGCTCCGCCGCCGAGATGCTGGCGATCATCGGTGCCTCGGTGAGCCCGTACCCCTGACCGACCACCGGCCCGAACACGGCCAGCGCCTGCCGCAGCCGGTGGGTGGGCAACGGGCTGGCGCCCAGCGACAGTGACCGCACGCTGCTCAGGTCGGTACCGGGAAGGTCGGGATGGTCGAGCAGGGCGGCCAGCCGTGGCGGGGTGAGGGTCAACTCGGTGACCCGCTCCCCGGCGATGGCGCGGAGCACCGCGGCGGGGTCGAAACCCTCGTGCAGCACGACGGTGTCGCCGCGCAGCAGCGCGCCGAGCACGGCCGCGTTGCCGGTCAGGTGGGACACCGGCGCCACCACCAGTACCCGGGACGGACCGGCGGGGTCCGGCCGGAAGATGTGTGCCATGCCGTCGTAGATCCCGCTGTGCTCGATGAGCTTCGGCGGTCCGGTGGTACCGCCGGAGGGGAAGATCGTCCGCACCGCGGTGGGAAGGTCGGGCTCCGCGCAAGGGGTGAGGCCCGCCAGCAGGTCGTGGGCACCGGGGTACGGCCCCAGCGACAGCAGCCGCGCCGGGCGCGCGGCCTCGACCAGCGCGCGGGTCTGCTCGCGGCGCGGGTCGACCACCAGCGTCCGCGCCCCGGCCGTGCGCAGCGCCGCGGTCCGGTCCGGCAGACCGGCCGAGGCCGTGACCAGCAGCACGGGCAGGCCGCACTGCTGCGCGGCGAGCTGTGCCAGCACGGTCTCCGGCCGGTTCCCGCCCATGATCGCGATCGGGTCGCCGGACGTCTCGCGTGCGAACTCCGCCGCCAACCCGCGCACGGTCTCGCCCACGGCGCGATAGCTCAGGCCGCCGCCCCGGTGCCGGAACGCGGGCCGCTCGCCGTACTCGCGCCCGGCCGCGCGCAGCCGGGCAAGGAAGGCCGACACCCCGCTCACTTCGGCCCCGGAAGGCCGAGCAGCCGGTAGGCCTGGCCGACCAGTCTCAACCCCTGCCTGGCAAGTCGCCCTGCCATCTCGAAGTCCTTTTCTGACGCGGCGGTGGCCAGGATCGCACCCGACGAATGCCAGCGCTCCCTGGCCTTGCGCAGCAAGGTGGCGGCTTCCGGGTCGTCCGCGGGCTCCGGGACGTCCACGTAGTGCCCGAGTCTCAGGTACCGCGCCCGCGCCGAGATCTCCTCGTCGCCTCCGGTGTGCCTGCGCCGAACCAGCACCGGCACCAGGGCACCGCAGGCCAGTACCGCGGCGGCCAGCCCGATCCACAGCCAGGTCATCGGACCAGCACCCGTTCCAGCTCGGTCAGCCGCCGCTCCACCTCGGCCAGCTCGTGCGGCTCCCGCGCGCTTTCCAGCAACCGCAGCACCTCGGTGTACTCGCGGGCGGTCGTGGCGGCGGCGGTGGAGTCGCCGGGGTGCAGGATCTCCTCGGCGAGCCGGCTCAGCCGTGTCTCGGCTTCCCGCCGGCGCCGGGCCAGCGCCCGTTCGGCCCGCCTGCGCTTGCGCAGGGCCAGCGCAGCCGTCCGCAGCAGCAGGAAGAAGGCCACCGACCCGGCCACCATGCCCGCACAGGCCAGCGCGATCTGCCCGCGCGCCAGGGTGTCCGGCATCGGCCCGCGCCGCGGCAGCTCGCCGTAGTACTCGGCGGCCTCCGCGTCGAAGGTGAGCACGAACTCCTCGATCTCCGGGGTCAGGTTGGCCGGGGTGGCGCGGTACTGCCAGGCCCGCTCGGCCGCGGCCACCACGCTCATCTCGAACTCACCGAGACTCGCCCCGGGTTTGGCCGGGACCGGGAAGTCCGGCCCGGTGCAGTACGAGCTGCCGTACTCGCCGTCCTCGCCGGTGGCGAACAGGATCACCATGTTGGTCGGCACCCGCGCGGCGATCCGCTCGCACATCGCGTAGTCCGGCCCGTTCACGTGGTCCGACGCGGGCAGCGGCCCCGCGCCGAGCACCACCGCGACGATCGCCCGGTCGCCGATCACCTGGCGCGCTCTCGGCACGTCCACCGAGTCCGGCGCGCCCCGCTCCTGGTACACCGGGCCATCGCGCAGGCCCTCGACGATCGTGCGGATCCGGTCGTCGGCCGAGGACCACGGCCGGAACACCAGCAGGAACCCGGCGAGCCCGATGGCGGCGGCGAGGAAGGCCCAGCGCGGTATCCCGAGCCGGCTTCGCGAGCGCTTCACGATCCACCCCCGCGCAGGATCCGCTTGCCCTCGGCCGCGATCTTGCGTACCTCGTGCATCGCGTCCGCGGTGCGGGCCCGCTCGAACATGTCGGCGGCGGTGCCGTGTCGCTCGGCCGCGGCACCGGCCTCCTCGCCACCCCGCTGCGCCTGGGTCACCAGGGTACTGAGCTCGGTGATCTCGGTGACCGCCTCCGCGCTCGCCACCCGCAGGTTCACCCGCTCGGCGCGGACCCACTCGGCCCGGCGCCGGTGCCACGCCAGCAAGGAGGGGACGCCCAGCAGCAAGGCGGAGCCGAGCAGCACCCAGGGCGCCAGCGCGCTGACCCGCTGTCGCAGGTCGAAGGGGGCGGGTTGCGGTCGGCTGAACGCCCGCTCGGTGCTCAGCCGGTCGAACCTGGTCAGCACGCTGCCGATCCGGTCGCTCATCGGGCTGCCCTGCCGGAAGCTGGCGTTCTCGAACCGGCCGAAGGCGTAGTCCCGCGCCGAGACCAGCTTGCCCTGATCCGGCCCGCTGACCGCCACGTCCAGCCAGCGGCCGTGCGCCACCAGCACCACGTCCCGGGGGAACTCCGTGGCCAGCGCGTGCGCGTAGTCGACGAGCGGTCGCCCGCGATCCAGGGCCGGGAAGGCCGCGACCCGCAGGGTCAGCCCGGTGCGCTGCTCGATCCCCTCCAGCGGCAGCTCCACCGGGTCCGCGCGGCCGGGGGCGTTGTAGACCCGGGTCTCCCGCAGCCGCGCGGTCAGCGTGGCGAGCTGGTCGCTGGTGGGCGCGATGACCGCGTCGTGCGGGTAGGCCACCCCGGTGTTGCCGCCCTTGGCGTGCCGGATCAACGACCACAGGCCCTCGGTCACGTCCAGGTACGCGGTCTGCTGCCGCAGCTCGCCGAGATCGGCGGGACCGGCCGCGACCCCGCCGTAGGAGCGGATGCCGATCCCGGCCACCTCGATCAAGGTGTGCCCGGAACCCTCGGCCCAGTCCCGCAACGGCTGGTAGACCTGCTCGCGGTACTCCTCGCCGCTGGCGTAGTGCGCGCCCTGCTCGTACGGCCCGGTGTACGGGCTCACCAGCAGCCGCATGTCGGGGGTGAGCTCGGCGCGGATCAGCTCCTCGTCGAACCGGGCCACCGCGCCCGGCGCGCGGTGGATCCGTTGCTCGGACAACGCCTGCGTGGCGGCGCCGACGTCCAGCTTCGGCGGCAGCTCACGCTGCTGCGCCGCCGCCGGGGCCGGGACGAGGACGACCAGCACGGCGACGAGCGCCAGCGCCGTGCGCCTCATGCCCCTTCCACTTCCGGGCCGCGGGTCAGGAAGATCTCCCGGTCACCGCCGCGGGTGTTCTCCGCGCGGGCGAACCGGAAACCGCAACGCCTGGCCACCGCCGCCGAGGCCGCGTTGCTCTCCGTGTGCTGGTAGGTGACCTGGTGCAGCCCCAGCGCCCCGAAACCGAATCGCAGCGCCGCACCCAGCCCGGCGACGGCGACACCTCGGCCACGGGCGTCCGGGTGCACCCACAGCGCGGCTTCCGCGGTGCCCACCGGCAGGTTCAGCTTCTTCAGCCCGACCTCGCCGAGCATCCGCCCGGTGGTCGGCTCCGCGACACACCATGAGCAGCGCCGGTCGGCCGCCCATTCCTCGGCCCGCTGGGTGACGTAGTCGCCGGCCGCGGCGAGGGTGCCGATGCGCAGGTCCACGTAGCGCTGGTGCGCGTCGTCGGCGAATGCCTCCAGCAGGGCAGGCCGGTCGTCCAGTAGTTCGTCAGCGCGTAGCTGGCGCAGGTAGTAGCTACCCGCGTTGATCTCGACCGGTTCCACCCGCGGGAGGATACCGCCGGTCGGTTCGTGGGATGTCTCGTGCCACCGCGAGGTTCAGTCGGTCCGCCGACCGGCGAGCAGCCACACCGCCGCGAGCACGATCCCCACCGGCACGAGCAGCAACAACACCGGAACCCGGGGGATCAGCAGCAGCACGGCCACCAGGGCGATTCCGGCGATCGGCACGGCCGCCGCGGGCAGCCTGCGCCCCAACCCCCGGGACGGGGGGAACGTGGGCTGGTTCGGCAACACGAACTCCGGCCGCGGCTGTGGAAGGTCGCTGAACAACTCGACGACCTCACCGCGGGTGCTCGCGGTGGTGGCGTTGCTGGAGCGCTCGCCGAACTCGGTGACGTTCAGGCGGCCGGTCCGCATGTGCTCGGCGAGCGCGTCGAGAGTTTCCTGGCGCTCGTCGTCGCTGAGCCGGAGGTGGGGCTGGTCGGCGCGCACACCATGATCCTACGGCTGGTGCCGGGGTGAGCCGTGCCAGCGCCGCCTGCCGCAGCCCGCGCCGTCCGCCCAGTCCTGCCCCCACAACCCGCTGCCGATCGCCGTGACCACGGCGGGCAGCAGGAACCACCACCACCAGCCACCGGTGGCGAAGAACAGCACCATCCCGACGATCGCGCTGACCGGGACGGCGCTCGCGGCGAGCCGCTGCGGAAGTGGCCGGTCCGCCCAGGAACCGCCGCGGGCGGCGGGCTCCCTCGATGACTCCCTCGATGACGATGTGCTCGGCTCCGCCTGGCCCGGATGCGGCGCGGGCAGGTCGGCGAAGACCTCGGTGAGCTCGCCCGCGGTCCTGGCCGTGGTGACCCGGGCCGAACGGTCGCCGTACTCGTCCACGTCGAGCCGGCCCTCGCTCAGGTGCGCCCCCAGCGCCCGCATCGCGGACTCGCGGTCGGCGTCGCCGATCCGCAGCTCGGGCGAGGTGTGGTCGGTCACCCCCCGATGGTAGGTCCGATCGTGCTCGGGTGGCCGCCGTAGCCGAGAATTTCTTGGCCTTTTCAGCCGTCCTTCAGCTCCAGCAGCACGGCGCCCTGGCTCACCGCGGAGCCGACCTCGACCGTGAGCCCGGTGACCGTGCCCGCCCTGTGCGCCGTGACCGGGTTCTCCATCTTCATCGCCTCGAGCACCACGACCAGCTCACCGGCCTCGACCCGCTGGCCCTCCTCGACCCCGAGCTTGACGATGGTGCCCTGCATCGGCGCGGTGACGGCGTCCCCGCTGACGGCGGTCTTCTGCCCGCCGGCCCGCTTGCGCGGCTTGGCCTTGGTCGCGCCGTTGCCGTTGCCGCCGAGGGCCAGGTCACCGGGCAGGGAGACCTCCAGCCTGCGCCCACCGACCTCGACGATCACCTGCCTGCGCGCGTCGGCCTCCTCCGCGCCGGCCTCGTCCTGGCCGGTGTACGGCTCGATCCGGTTGTCGAACTCGGTCTCGATCCAGCGGGTGTGCACGGCGAAGCCGTCCTCGTCCCCGACGAACATCGGGTCCCGCACGACCACCCGGTGGAACGGCAGCACGGTGGCCAGCCCCTCGGCGACCATCTCGTCCAGCGCGCGGCGGCTGCGTTCCAGCGCCTGCCTGCGATCGGCGCCGGTGACGATCAGCTTGGCCAGCATGGAGTCGAACTGGCCGCCGATCACGCTGCCGGTCTGCACGCCCGAGTCCACCCGGATGCCGGGGCCCTCGGGGAACACCAGGCTGGTGACCGTGCCGGGGGCGGGCAGGAAGTTGCGGCCCGCGTCCTCCCCGTTGATCCGGAACTCGATGGAGTGCCCGCGCGGGGTGGGGTCCGCGGTGAACGGCAGCACCCCGCCCTCGGCGATCCGGAACTGCTCGCGCACCAGGTCGATGCCGGTGGTCTCCTCGGAGACCGGGTGCTCCACCTGCAGCCGGGTGTTCACCTCGAGGAAGGAGATGGTGCCGTCCACGCCGACCAGGTACTCCACCGTGCCCGCGCCGTAGTAGCCGGCCTGCTTGCAGATCGCCTTGGCCGACTCGTGGATGGTGGTGCGCTGCTGCTCGCTGAGGAACGGCGCCGGGGCCTCCTCGACCAGCTTCTGGTGCCTGCGTTGCAGCGAGCAGTCCCGCGTGCCGACCACCACGGCGTTACCGTGCATATCGGCGAGTACCTGCGCCTCGACGTGCCGCGGGCGGTCCAGGTAGCGCTCCACGAAGCACTCGCCCCTGCCGAAGGCCGCCACCGCCTCGCGGGTGGCCGACTCGAACAGCTCGGGGATCTCCTCCTTGGTGCGGGCCACCTTGAGACCCCTGCCGCCACCGCCGAACGCGGCCTTGATCGCCACCGGCAGGCCGTGCTCCTCGGCGAAGGCGACGACCTCATCGGCGTTCTCCGCCGGGTCCTTGGTGCCGGGCACCAGCGGGGCGCCCGCCTTCAGCGCGAGGTGCCGCGCGGTCACCTTGTCCCCGAGGTCCCTGATCGCCTGGGGGCTCGGCCCGATCCAGGTCAGGCCCGCGTCCAGCACCGCCTGGGCGAAGTCGGCGTTCTCGGAGAGGAAGCCGTAGCCGGGGTGCACCGAGTCCGCGCCCGCGCGCTTGGCGACGTCGAGCAGCTTGTCGAAGACCAGGTAGCTCTCGGCCGCGGTGCCGCCGCCCAGCGCGAAGGCCTCGTCGGCGAGCCGGACGTGTGGGGCGTCCCGGTCCGGGTCGGCGTAGACCGCGACCGTGCCGAGGCCGGCGTCCCTGGCCGCCCGGATCACCCGTACGGCGATCTCTCCGCGGTTCGCGATGAGCACCTTCGTGACCGGTCCGCCTTGCGTGGCCTTGGCTGGTTCGGGCACGCCTGCCTCCTGTTCGTGAATCTCCGGCCTCGACTCGCCGGTGCGCCCTTGCTCCGGTGAGCCTCGCAGCAGTTTACGGACAGAAGTGCCGGTTTGTGCCCGCACTGTGATGAGAGGCGGCTCACCCGGTGGCGGCGCCGTGCCGCAGCTCCTCGGGCAACTCGGTGTCCAGCAGGATGGCCTCGTAGGGCTGGGCCTCGTAGATCCGGCTCAGCTCCTCGCTGCGCACCAGCACCCATGGCTGGTGCGCACCGCAGCAGCGCACCAGCCGGTCCAGTGCGGAGTAGGCCAGCAGCGCGAGCTTGCCGTCCTCGGTGCGGCGCAGCTCGGCCGCCATCGTGCGGTCGCCGTTGCCGGTGGCGTACTGCCCGCACGGGACGTAGACCATCGGCGGGAAGCCGGGTGGCACGGGTCGCGGCGTGCCGGGGTTGCTCGCAGCGTTCGTGTTGCTCGGTGTGTTCGCGTTGCTCACAGGAACAACATAGTCGGGTACGTTGAGCTACCTCGCCGGGTGGTCCGGTTCGATTTACCCTGATCATGTGAGCACCCCGCAGCGGCCCCGAGCATCCCGCTCCGTGCTGCTGACGGTCCTGCTGGCCGCCGTGGTGACGGCGGGCGCGCTGGTGACGGCGGTGCTGCTGCGGCCGCGGGCGACCCCGCCCGCCGCCGAGGAGCCCGTGCGCGGTCCCAGCACCGCGGCGCGGGAGTGCGGGGACGGTGCCTGCCGCGAACTGGCCTCGGCGCGGGTGCACGGCACCGAGGTCGCGCTGCTGGCCGGGGAGAACGGTCGCTCGGCACGGGTGCGGGTCGGCGGTCCCGGCTCGGACACGGTCCTGGAGACCAGGATCACCTCGATGGGTGCCCGGCTGGACGGGGACTCGCTGGACTGTGTCGCCGCCGCGACCTCGGTCTGCCTGGTGCGCGGGTCGGTGGACGGTGCGGAGATCGGTGAGGTGCTGGTGTCCAGGGGAGACGGCTGGCGGCAGGCGGAGCGGCCGTACTTCTCCGACGCCGGGCTCATCGTGCTGGACGATGTGACCGGCAGCGGGGAACCGGAGGTCGTGGTCGTCCAGCACATCTGCGCCCAGTCCGGCTCGGCGGCCTGCCGGGTGCGCCCGGTGCGTGCCGAGGTCTTCGGCCTCGGCGGGGAGCAGTACGGCTGCACCGGCAGCTACACCGCCCCCGGCCACATCCGCGGCTGGCCGGACGTCCAGGTCTCCCCCCGCCAGCTCCGCCCCTGCCGGTAGGCCCCTGAACGTGGCTTTCGAGACGTTGAGCGTCCCAATAGTGCCGTTCGCGTCATCTGGCGTCCTGAACGCCACGTTCAGGGCCTTTCCGCCGGGGTGGGGATGGTGTCCGGGGTCACCGGCTGAACTCGCGGTTGAACAACTTCTTGGACCAGGCGTAGCCGCCGGCGGCGATGACGAGGCACCAGCCAAGAGCCAGTACCGCGTTGTTCCCGATCGGCGTGCCCATCAGCAGGCCGCGCAGGGTCTCGATGATCGGCGTGAACGGCTGGTAGTCGGCGAACCAGCGCACCCCGTCCGGCATGGACTCGGTGGGAACGAAGCCGCTGCCGAGGAACGGCAGGAAGATCAGCGGCATGGGCAGGTTGCTCGCGGTCTCGACGCTCTTGCTCACCTGGCCGAGTGCCACCGAGAGCCAGACGAGTGCGAACGTCACGGCGGCGAGGACACCGGCCACGGCGAACCACTCGCCCAGGCTCGCGGAGGGCCGGAAGCCGACCAGCAGCGCCACGCCGACCACGATCGCCAGGCTGATCGCGGCCTGGATCATGCTGCCGAGAACGTGCCCGGTCAGTACCGACACGCGGGCGATGGCCATGGTGCGGAAGCGGGCGATGATCCCCTCGGCCAGGTCCATCGCGACCGAGATCGACGTCCCCTGGACCACCGCGGTCACGGTCATCAGGATGATCGCCGGTGCGACGTAGTTGACGTACTCCGCGCGCCCGCCGGACGCGCCGCCGATCCCGGCACCGAGCGTGCCGCCGAAGACGTAGACGAACAGCAGCAGGAAGACGATCGGCATGCCGACGAGCATCACCGTCATCGACGGGTACCGGAGCATGTGCCTGAGGTTGCGCCGCAGCATCGTCACCGAGTCGGTCAGGGCGAGGGTCGTCATCGGGTGGTCACCTTCTCGTGTTGGGGCTTGCCGGTGAGGGCGAGGAAGACGTCGTCGAGGTCGGGGGTGTGCACGGCCAGCTCGTCCACGTCGATCGACTCGCCGTCGAGCCGGTCGAGCAACCCCTTCAGCGACCGGAGGCTGCCGTCGTTCGGCACCCGCAGGGTGAGCGCGTCGTCGTCACGGGACACCCGGCCGAGCACGTGCGCCGCCGACTCGAGCCGGTGCGTGTCGGTGAACCGGAGGCTGACGTGGCCGCCGGGGATGCGGCGCTTCAGCTCGTCCGCGGTGCCCTCGGCGACGAGCCGCCCGTGGTCGAGGACTCCGATCCGGTCGGCGAGCTCGTCGGCCTCCTCGAGGTACTGCGTGGTCAGCAGGATGGTGACGCCGCCGGCCACGAGCTCGCGCACGATCTGCCACATGCCGCGGCGGCTGCGCGGGTCGAGGCCGGTGGTCGGCTCGTCGAGGAAGATCACCCGCGGGCTGCCGACCAGGGTCATCGCGAGGTCGAGTCGCCGCCGCATGCCCCCGGAGTACGTCGCCGCCGGTTTCCTGCCCGCCTCGACCAGGTCGAACTGTTCGAGTAACTCGGCGGTCCGCCTGCGGCCCCGCTCCCGGCCGAGGTGGTGCAGGTCGGCCATCAGGATCAGGTTCTCCTCGCCGGTGAGCAGGTTGTCCACCGCCGAGAACTGTCCGGTGACGCCGATCGCGGCACGGACCGCGTCGGGTTCGGTGGCCAGGTCGTGACCGGAGATCCGGGCGTCACCGTCATCCGAACTGATCAAAGTGGACAGTATCTTGACCGCGGTGGTCTTCCCGGCGCCGTTGGCGCCGAGCAACGCGTACACGGTTCCGCGCGGGACGCGGAGGTCGATCCCGTCGAGCACGAGGTGGTCACCGAACGACTTGCGCAGCCCGGTCGCCACGATCCCCGGGTGGGACGGTGTGGTAGCCATTGCGTTTCCTTCCGAAGTGGACATTCAGGAGCGGTGGATGGTGATGTCGCCGAACGAGGTGTTGGCGCGCACCTCGACGGTGTCCTCGGAGGCATCCGGCTCGGCGGCGGCCTCCAGCGAGTTGCGCACCCGCCCGTATCCGGTGTGGACGTCGAGCCAGGCGGCGGTGCGCTCGGCGATACCGACCTCGACATCGCCCATCGCGGTCTTCGCCACCACCGCACCGCGCACCACCTCGCCGACCCGGATGCGGCCGTGGCTCGTCTTCACCTCGCCGCCCGCGGCGGAGTGGTCGATGGAGATGTCCCCGTTGGAGTTCTTGGCCACGGTGGTGCCGGTGACCTCGCCGACCTGCACCCGCCCGGAGCCGGTGCTGATATCCGCGTTGCCGTCGACCGCCTCCGCCGCGACGTCCCCGGCCCCGGTGTGCACGCGCAGCTCTCCGGTGCGGTCGAGTCGGATGTGCCCGGTGCCGGACTTGTACCGGAGCTCCCCGAGGCGACCGGTGCTGCCGAGGTCGCCGAGCTGCGCGCTGCCCTCCACCCGCGACCCGGAGGGAAGCTCGATGGTGATGTCGACCGACCGGGTCTTGTTGGAGAAGTCGAAGGGACGGATCTTCGGAGCTTTGACCTGCAACGTGCCGTTCGCGTACTCGACGCGAACCTGCCGCGCCGCCTTGACGTCGGACTCGTCGGAGTCGTCGGACGGGCGCACGTCGACAACGGTGTCGGCCCGGTCGCTCGCGACGATCCGTACGTGGCCCACGGCGAGCTCGATCGCGACGGAGATCGGTTCGGGTGTGTCGAAAGTAGGCATAGTTGTCCCCTCCTCAGGGGTTGATCAGGAATCCCCGCAGGTCGGGGGATGAATGAGGAAACGCGGGTTTCGTGTCCGGTGCGGCTAGCGCACCCAGCCGGTGTAACGCTGCGGGGCCCGCTTGCCGGGCCGTTCCGGGCGGGGAGCGCGGTCCTGGCTCCGCAGCGCGGACGAGGCCGCCCGCACCAGCCACGCGTTGACCGAGCGCCCCTCCTTGCCAGCCGCCTCCTCGACCGCGGTCTTGAGATGTTCGGGCAGCCGGAGGTTGAGCCGCACCATGGCGCCCTCCTCGGTGCTCGGTGCCGCGCCCTCGGGTGCCGCCGCGCCGGTGTCACCGATATCGGCGGCACTCTCGGCGCCGTCCCCGGGTGATCGGTCGGCCGGCGGCGGCTGCACGACGAAATCCGGGTCACGGCCCCGCAGGCGCAGCTCGATCGACCCCGGAGCCAGTTCGCGGGTGATCTCGTCGGCCGCGTGGGAAAGCGCCTCCAGCAACGTCATCCGAATCGCCGACTCCAGTGATCCGGCCAGGCGCTCGATCAGCTCCCGGGCCTCGTCACCGCCGGTCTCGGCGAGGGTGGCGAGCTCGCGGCCGAGGTTCTCCACATGGGGCGTCAGATCCATGGCACCACTATGGCACACATATGGCACCTACGCCAGCCAGGTTGGCTCAGAGAGGTGCCACACGTGTGCCATATGTGTGCCGCGTGAGGTACGTGGATGGCCAACACGCCTGCATGAGCGGCCAACACGCTTCGCCGGGCGTGTTGGCCGCTCACGTAGGCGAGTTTGCTGCCTGCGTAGGCGAGTTGGCCGTCGGCGACGGTTACGCGGGGGTGGGGGCCTTGCCGGTGTCGCCGAGCAGCGGGGGCGGGGTCGGGGTGTTCAGCACCCCGTCGTCCAGCAGGCCCTCGCCGCGGGCCACCCAGGTCGGGATCGCGATCTGCCCGGTGACGTTGGTGGCGGTGCGGATCATGTCCAGGATCGGGTCGATGCCGTAGATCACCGCGATTCCGGTGGCGATCACCTCCGGCGGCAGGCCCAGCGTGCTCAGGGTCAGGGTGAGCATGGTGAACCAGCCGGTGACCCCGGCGGTGGCGATCGCGCCGAACACCGCGACCAGCACGATCAGCAGGTAGTCGCCGAAACCGAGGCCGATGCCGAACAGGTTCGCGATGAAGATCGTCGCGATCGCCGGGTAGACCGCGGCGCAGCCGTCCATCTTGGTCGTGGTGGCCAGCGGCACGGCGAAGCTCGCGTACCCGGGGTCCACGCCGAGGTTCACCGCGGTCTGCCTGCTCAGCGGCAGGGTCGCCCCGGAGGAGCGGGAGACGAACGCGAACTGGATCGCCGTCCAGGCCTTGCGGAAGAACGCCACCGGGCTCACCCCGCCGACCAGCCGCAGCAGCAGCGGGTAGACCCCGAACAGCACCAGCGACGTTCCGATGTAGACGGCCGCGGTCAGCGACAGCAGCGGGCGGGCGAACTGCTCCCCGTAGGTGGCGAAGGCGTTCCCGATCAGGCCGAGCACGCCGATCGGGGCCAGCCGGATGATCCAGCCGAGGACCTTCTGCACGATGTCGAACACGGCCTGGTTCACCGCGACGAACGGTTCCGCGCGCTCGCCGAGGGCGTAGACGGCGGCGCCCACGGCCAGCGAGACCAGCACCACCTGCAGGATCTCCCCGTCGGCGAACGCCCCGAAGAGGTTGCTCGGCACCAGGTTGTTCAGCAGGTCCAGCCAGCTTCCCTGGTCCCGCTCGGCGAGCTTGTCCACGGTCTCCGGCGCGGGCCGCAGGGAGATCCCGCCGCCAGGGTTGATGATCCGGCCGACGGCGATGCCGATCAGCACGGCGATCAACGAGGTGGTGGCGAACCACAGCACGGTCTTGCCGCCCAGCCTGGCCGCCGTCCGTGCCCCGCCCAGCCCGCGCAGGCTGGTGATGCCCAGCACGATCGCGGTGAACACCAGCGGCAGGACGGTGACCTGGAGCATGTTGGCGAAGATCGTGCCGATCGTGTCCAGCACGGTGACCAGCCAGTCCTGCCCGGTCCGCCGGGCGAGGAAGCCGAGCACCGCGCCGAGCACCAGGGCCGCGACCACCACCAGGCCGAAGACCTTGGGCTTGCGGTAGGTCCGAAGGAAAGACACGGTCAGCTCCGGGGGTTGTGGAAGGTTTTCGTCGTACGCCGAGGGTGGTCAACGCCTGGCGAGGGGAGACCCTTCCGGAGCGGGATCTTTCCCGGGATGTGGAACGACTCAGCCGGTGCGCTGCTGCCATAGGTCGACGACCGTGAGCCCGACCTCGGCGAGCAGCCGCCTGGTCAGCGGCAGGCTGATCCCGATCACGCTGGACGGGTCGCCGTCGATGCCCTCGACGAACCAGCCGCCCAGGCCGTCCAGGGTGAACCCGCCCGCGACCTGGAGTGGTTCGCCGGTGCCGAGGTAGGCCTCCAACTCCTCCCCGCTCGGCTCGGCGAAGCGCACGGTGGTGGACTCGCTGCCGGTGGCGGTGACCCGGCCGCCCGCGCCGTCCAGCCTGAGCACCGCGTGCCCGGTGACCAGCACGCCGGTGCCGCCCGCCATGCCCGCCCAGCGTTTCCGTGCCACCTCGGCCGTTCCTGGCTTGCCGACCAGCTCGCCGCCGAGGAACAGCATCGAGTCGCAGCCCACCACGACGGCGGCCGATCCGGCCACGGCCGCCGTGTCCACCACGGCCTCGGCCTTGGCAAGGGCGAGCGTGGTGGTGACGTTCTCCGGCGAGGTGTCGGCCAGGGCGGCGGTGATCGCGTCCTCGTCGACCCCGGACACGACCACGCTCGGTTCGATACCGGCGGCGCGCAGCACGGCGAGGCGGGCCGGGGACGCGGAGGCGAGCACGAAACGCACGCCGGGCAGCATACGAACTACGACGCCGCCGCGGTGCGCGGGTCGGTGGTCATTCCGGCCTGGTCCTGCGGACGGTGGTGACGGTCAGCAACACCAGGACGACGATCACCAGCCCAGCGACGGCGCCCGCGGCGACGAACAGCGGCACCGACGGCCACGCGGGTTCCGCCGGGATCGTGCCGGGCTGCACGGTGGTCACCACGACCCGGTCGCCCTGTGCACCGGCGCCGAAGTCGTCGCGCACCGCCTCGGCATAGCTGCCGGCGACCGCGTCGGCCAGCCGCGCGGCGCGCGCCGGTTCGGGGTCGGTCACCGTGATGCGCAGCAGCAGTGTCGAGTCCGGGGCCACCGCGGTGACCTTCTCCCGCAAGGCCCGCACGCCACCCGGGTAGGAGACGCGCTCCGCGACCGGATCGAGCACCGTGGCCGTCGTGGTCAGCGCGGCGAACGTCGGCATCCGCTGCAGCAGGTCCTGGCTCGCGCCGCCGGCCTCCGCCGGGGTCTCCCGGTCGAAGAGCAGGTTCACCTCGGATTCGTAGCTGGGGGTGAGCAGGATCGCACCCGCGAAGCCGGCCACGCCGCCGAGCAGCGTGACGAGCACCACGACAATCCAGCGCCGGCCGATCAACCTGATGACATCGGCGAACTCCACGTCATTCCTCCTGCCCCGGCGCTGTAACCTGTTGAGCTGTTGCCAGTCTATTGACGGATGCCGAACGTGAACGAATGGTAGGCCACATGCGACAGTCCGGCCCCGCGGCGGACTTCGGTATCGAGCCAGCCGCGCGCGTCGTGCCACAAATGATTGTCCTGGTGTGGCTGCCGGTGTGTTTCTTCTTCGGCCTTGTCAATCGCGAGTTCCTGCCCGCGAAGTACTTTCTCGACGACCACCATCTGCAGGCGGTGATGCCGACAGCGGTACCCGATTCGTCGGATTCGTTCATCGTGATGGCGTGGATCTACCGCAGCCTCGGCGCGATGGGGCATCCGACCGCCGTGCAGGCGGTCACCATGCTGCTGTTCTTCGTTCTGCTCTTCGCCTGCGCCGGGTGGTCGGCGTTGAGCAGCTTCACGGTCTTCGAGATCGCCGTATTCGGTTTCTGCGCGGTGGCGTGCGCGGTCTACCTCGCCCAGTACTCCAAGGAAAGCCTGGTGTTGCTGCTCGTGCTCGGGCTGGTGCTGATGCCGCGCACGGTGCTCGCCGAGCTTGCTTTCGTGGCCGCCGCCTGCCTCTACGCGGCTTCGCTGCGGCAGTACTGGTTCCTGGTCGCCGGGCTGTACGTGGTGTTGCGGGTGGTACTGCGGCGCGGGCGCAGGCCGGGATGGGTACCGGTGGTCCTGCTGCTCGCCCTGCTGGCATTCGCCTTCGGGGTCGAGTTGCTGCTGGGTAAGGACCTGAACGCGTTCCGGGAAAGCGTGGCCCAGTTCCGGGTCAACTCGCCGAACGCCCAGTCCGCGATCCAGGACTACCTGCCGGCCGATACCCCGGTGCTCGCCGCGGCCAACGCGGCACTGACCGCGGTGCTGCTGGTCGTTCCGGTTCCGTTGCTGCTGGACTTCTCGGTCGTCTATCTCGGCTTCTCCGTGGTGATCGCCGCGCTCTGGCTTGGCACCGTCGGAAGTGGACTGTGGCGCGGCATGCGACGCGGCTGGCTCGTCAAGGATGTGCGGATGTCCAGGGCGATCGCACTGCTGCTGGCGATGCTCACGGTGCAGGCGGTGTTCGAGCCGGACTACGGTTCCTACATCAAGCACCTGACCCCCTTGCTGCCGTTGTTCCTGCTGCTGTTCGTGCGGCGGCGGGCACAGCGGGACGCCGAAGCCTCCGCCATCCCGGTCAGCGGATGAGGTTGTCGCGGACGAGATTCTCCTGCCCTTCCCCGGTGGCGTTGACGATCTTGTCCGGTCCGCTGGTACGCACGACGTTTCCGGTGACGACGCCCTGGCTGGTTCCCCAGCAGTCGATGCCACGAACGCAGTCCTGAATGGAGTTACCGGTCAGCAGGGTGCCGGACCCGTTCGCGCGGGTGATGCCGGTGACCGCGCCCCGCACGGTGTTGCCGCAGATCGACATCCCGTCGCTGCCGTCCTCAGCGCAGTGGATGCCCACGCTGTCCCCGGACGCGCCGGGCGCCGGCTCGAACAGGTTGTTCCTGATCTCCGCGTCCTCCGCGCCGAAGCCCCAGAAGCCGCGCTCGGTGAATCCGCGGACGGTGTTGCCGAGCACCCGCAGCCGGCTCGTGCGCACGTCCGAGACGATGCCGTGGCGCACCGCCGCGCCGGGGTCGGCGGCGAAGTTGTTGCCGTCCACCCGGACATCGGTCGGCGCCGGCGGATCGGCGTCCTCGCTCGCGGTGGCGGCGAAATAGGCGTACAGCCGCGATCCGCCCGCCGCGCGTACCACGTTGGCGGTGAACAGACAGTTGTCCACCCCGCCGAAGCAGTACAGCGCGCAGCGACGCGGCGAGTAGCCCGCCCCCTGGTCGTCCGCACCGGTGCGGGTCCACACCACGGAGTTCCCGGTGACCGTGCAGTCGGTCGAGGTGATCAGCGCGATACCCCACCAGGTGGGATCGGCCACTGCGTTGCCGGTGATCGTGACCGCCCGCATCTCCTCGCACACGATCCCGCGCCGGAACCGGCCGGTCACCACGTTGGCCGAGACGGTCACCAGCGCGTCGGCATGCGGCGGGTGGGTGCGGTTGCGCCCCGCGGACAGCGCCTCGCAGTGGATGCCGATCCGCGCGTCGGTGCCCTCCAGCGCGTTGATCACGTTCCCGATGACACTGGCCCGCGCGCCCCACACCGCGATGCCGTCGCCGCGGTCCTCCCCGGACATCGAGCGCGACGCGGCACCGGCCCCGGAACCGAGCACGTCCTTGATCCGGTTGTGGCTGATCACGATGCCCGTGAACTCGCCGCCGGTGCTCTGCACGGCGACCCCGTACTGGAACAGCTCGAGGTGGCAGTGGCTGACGGTGACATCGTTCGCGGCGACCGTGATCCCGTGGTTCGACTCGCCCGAGTCCGCGTGCAACCGGTGGGGGTTCACCAGCCGCAGCCCCTCCGCGCGGCAGCCATCGGCGGCCAGCAGCAGCGCGGGCTTGTGCTCGACCCCCGCGACGAAAGACAGCGTGCCACCGCCGGTGAGAGTGAGCCTGCGGGTGACCCGCAGACCGTCGTGCAGCGCGAAGGTCCGGCCGCCGGGAAACACCACGGTGACCCCCTCGGCGGCCGCGTCGAGTACCCGCTGCACGGCGGCGGTGTCGTCGGTCACCCCGTCCCCGACCGCGCCGAACTCGGCCACGTTCAGTGCCGTGTCCCCCGCGCCATGACTCGGCCCCGGTGGGGGACCGGCGCTCGCGTGCTGGCCCATCAGCCCTCCGGTCAGTGCCGCCGTTCCCGCCTTCAACGCGTCCCGCCGGTCCACCCGCTCACCTCCGCCGTCACCTCGGCCAGCAGGTCGAACGTCGCCCGCAGGTCGAACTCCTTGGCGTGCACGCGCGCGGCGTCCCCCTCCGCCCGCGCCCTCGGCAGGTCGTCGAGCCGGTCGGCGACCGCGGTCGCCAGCGCCGCGGCGTCCCCGGCCCGAACCCGTTCCCCGCAACGGTCGTCCAGCAACTCGGCCAGCCCGGGCACGTCGTTGCCGACCACGCAGCGACCGCTGGCGAACGCCTCCAGCGCGGTCAGCGAGAGTCCCTCCCAGCGCGACGGCAGCACGACGACGTCGGCTGCCGCGTACCAGGGCCGCACATCGGTGACCTCCGGCACGAACTCGACACCGGGCATCCGCCTGGCGCGCAGCTCCCCGGCGAGTTCGCCGTCGCCGAGCAGGACCAGCCGCGCGCCGGGGCAGCGCCGGCGCACCAGCGGCCAGGCCGCCAGCAGCACGTCCTGACCCTTCTGCCGGGTCAGCCTGCCGGGGCACAGGGCGGTGGGGCCGCCCGGCCGGCGCGGCGGCCGTCCCGCCGGTGCGAACTCGTCCAGGTCCACCCCGTTGCGCACCACGGTGAGCGGCATGCCGATACCGGCGGCCCTGCCCTGCACGGCCTCACCCTCGCCGACGCAGAGCAGCCGGTGCGTCCACCGGCAGGCCAGCCGTTCCCATCCGGTGGAGGCGTGGGCGAGGGTGCCGTTGGCGGCCAGCCAGGACCACCCGTGCGGCTGGAACAACGTGGGCAGGCGCCCGCGCACGGCGAGCCTGCCCGCCAGCCCGGCCTTCGCCGAGTGCAGGTGCACCGTGTCCGGGCGTGCCGTGGCGACGATCCCGGCCAGGCGGGCGGTTTCCGCCGCGGTCGCCCGCCCCGGTGCGCGCGCCGCCGACCAGGGCAGCCGCGGCACGGCTCGCGCCTCCAGCGCATCCGCCAGCATGCCGCCTTCGGGGCAGGCGACCAGGACGTCCCAGCCCCGTCGCCGCTGGTCGGCGGCCGCGGCCGCGACGTAGCGCGCCACCCCGCCGGTGGTCGGCTGCGCCACGTGCAGCACCCGCGGGCTCACCGGGAACCGGCCAGTTCCGCGTACAGCGCGTCGAGCGCCGCCGCCGTCCCGGCGACGTCGTAGTGCCGGGCGGCTTCCGGCACGACCCGGCCGGGGGCGCGCGGCAACGCGCCGAGCTCCGCGGTGAACGCCTCCGGGGTGCAGTCCGCCCGCCGGGCCAGCGGCGCCGCGGAGCTGGGGAGGTCGTCCAGCGCCGGGCAGCTCGCGTACACCACCGGCAGACCTGCCGCGAGCGCCTCGACGACGGCCAGCCCGAAGGTTTCCTCCGTGGAGGGCGACAGCAGCACGTCCACGGCGGACAGCAGGCCGGGCACGTCGGCGACCTCGCCGGTGAACACGACCCTGCCGCGTACCCCGATCCGGTCCGCGAGCTCGGCCAGTTCCGTCCGGAGTGGACCGTCCCCGGCCACGACGAGCACGGCGCGCGGCAGCGCGGCGAGCGCGCGGATCGCCACGTCCACGCGTTTGGTCTCGGCGAGCCTGCCGATCGTGCCCAGTACGAAGGACTCGGGTGCCAGGCCGAGCCGCGCCCGCACCCGATCCCGCGCCTGCGCGTCGAAGGCGAAGGTGGGCAGGTCGACGCCGTTCGGGATGACCCTGATCCGGGCCGGTGCCACGCCCCACTCGGCGAGCCGGGCCGCGACGTGGTCGGAAACCGCCACGGTGACCCGGCCGAGCCGCTCGGCGGCCAGGTACAGCCCGCGTACCCCCGGGCGGTCCTGTGCCCTGCCCTCGATCGTGGTCGCCGCGAGCGAATGCTCGGTGGCCACGACGGTGCGCGTCCCGGCAAGTCGCGCGGCGAGTCGCCCGTACAGCATCGCCCGGTAGAGATGCGTGTGCACCACGTCGTACCGGCCGCGCCGGATCAGCCCGGCGAGCCGGGGCAGGGCCGCAAGGTCCCGGTTACCCCGCATGCCGAGGTCGGTCACCCCGATCCCGTCGGCACGCAGTGCCTCGGCCACCACCCCGGCGTTGGTCAGCGTGACGACCTCGGACTCGGTCGCGCTGTGCCGCAGGATATGCCGAAGCTGGGTCTCCGCCCCGCCCGCGGCCAGCCCGGTGATCACGTGCAGCACCCTCATGCCGCTTTCCGTTCCCGCAGCGCGTGCCGGGCCCGCTTGGCGTGCAGCCGGGGACCGGTGTCGCGTTCCCCGACGAACATGCGGGGCAGGGCGAACTCGTCGGGCCGGGCGGGATGCCCGACCGCGCAGGCGTAGTGGTAGCCGGCCGCCGCCACCGCCCGGCGCGTGCCCTCGTCGAGAAGGCCGTAGGGGTAGGCGAAGCCGTGCACCGGCTCGCCGGTCAGCTCGGCCACCGCGGCGCGACTGCCCGCGACCTCCTCGGCCAGTTCGGTGCCGCCCAGGTCCGGCATCGGGCGGTGCCGCAGGCCGTGCGAGGCGACCTCCATCCCGGTCGCGGCCACCTCCCGGACCTGCTCGGCCGTCAGCAGCGGCTTGCGCGGCCCCGCGGTGTCCCACTCGTTGCTGCCGCCGAGCCGCCCCGCCAGCACGAAGACCGTCGCGGTGCAGCCGTACGCACGCAGGATGGGCACGGCGACCTCGGCGAAGTCGGCGTAGCCGTCGTCGAAGGTCAGCCCGACCGCGCCCCGCGGGTCCTCGCCGAGCTCGCGCATGGACACCCCGCGCAGGCCCTGCCCGCGCAGCCAGGCGAGCTGCGCGGCGAACCGGGACGGGCGGACGGTCACCTGGTACGGGTCCTCGTCGTACTCGCAGACCGAGTGGTACATCCAGATCATCGGGTAGCGCCCGGACGGTGTCCGGAAGTTCATCGTTCTCCCTTGCTTGCCGGGTTTACCGTGCGGAACCGCCACCCCGCGGCGGCGATGGCGGCGAACAGCGCCGTCGAGCACAACCCGCCTGCCAGCACGGCGGGCAGTGGCCGCCAGTCGGCGAGCAGGTCGTGCAGCCACCAGCCCGTGGCCGCGGTCGCTACCGTGGGGACCAGCAGCAGTGCGATCCGCGCGTACAGGCCCGCGCCCGGTGCCGACGGCAGCCTGCCGCGCGCCGAGCAGGCCAGCAGCAGGCCGGTGAGGGTGATGCCGGCGGCGTTGGCCAGCGCGATCCCGGCCGCGTCCCAGACCGGAGCGAGCCACACCGCGAGTACCCCGGTGCCGAGCAGCCCCACCGCCATCGCGGCGGAGGGGATCCAGCTCGGCCGGTGCCGGGTGAAGTAGCTGCGGCACAGCAGGTCGACCATGGCCTGCCCGAGCAGGCCGAGTACGTACACGCGCATGATCCGGGCGGTGGCCACGGTGTCCTCCGGCCCGAACTCGCCGCGCTGGAACAGCAACTCGATCACGGTGGGCGCGAAGGCCATCAGGTACGCCGTGGCCAGCAGGGCGATGGCGCCGATCACCAGCAGGTCGGTCTCCATCCTGCGGCGGGCCTCGTCCCGCTTGCCCGCCGCGACGCTGCGGGCCAGGATCGGGAACGTCACGGCGGCGGCCATCGCGGACAGCGTGAGCGGTACCTGCGCCACCTTCTGCGCGTAGTTCAGGTGCGAGATCGTGCCCGGTTCGAGTGGCGCCGCCACGAAGCGCTCCACGAGCACCTGCGCCTGCCGCAGCAGGGTGTAGAGCCCCACCGGGACGAAGGCGCCGAGTGTGACCAGCCCGCTGCGCCGCCAGGACAGCGGTGGCAGCCCGATATGCCGCAGGTACGGGCCGAGCTGCACCAGCACCATCAACGCGGCGCCGATGGAGACCCCGGCCGCGGCACCGCGGACACCGTAGCTGGAGTACCCGACCCCGATGCTGCCGATGATGCCCACGTTGTAGCTCAGGTAGATCGCCGCGGGCGGCCCGAAGAACCCGTGCGAGCGCAGTGCGGAGGACAGGTAGCCCGCGATGCCGATCAGCGGCACGGTGGCCGCGACCAGCCGGGTGCAGTCCACCGCGACCTCGACGTTGGCCAGTCCCGGTGCGAGCAGGCCCACCACCGCAGGCGCGAACACCGCGACCAGCGCACCGAGCACGATCAGCACGGCCACGATCCGGGCGAAGGTCGCCGAGACCACCTCGTCGACCGCGGGATGGTGTTTCGGCCGGGCGCCCGCCGCGGCGAGGGCCCTGCCGAACGCGGGCACCATCACCAGCGCCATCGCGCCCTCGACGAGCAGCGGGGACACCGTCTCCGGCACGGTCCAGGCGACCAGGAAGGCGTCGGTGTCGCCACTGGCACCGAACAGCCCGGCGAGCATGAGGTCGCGGACCAGCCCGAGCACCGAGCCGAGCGCGACCACCCCCGCGGACAGCGCACCCGCGCGCATCAGCAACCGGTTCGTGGCCCGCCCCCGGTCGGTGGTGGCGGGCGGGGTGTTCACCTCGGCCACAGCAACTGCCGGGCGGTACGCAGCACGATCTTGATGTCCAGCCACAGCGACCAGGACTCGGCGTAGAGGTTGTCGAACTTCGCCCTGCGCTCGATCGAGGTGTCGCCACGCAGGCCATGCGTCACGGCGTAGCCGGTGAGCCCGACCGGCACCCGGTGCCGGTGCTGGTAGCCGGGCACCGTCGCGGTGAACTGCTCGACGAAGTGCGGCCGTTCCGGGCGCGGCCCGACGACACTCATATCACCCTTCACGATGTTCCACAGCTGCGGCAGCTCGTCCAGGCTGGTCCTGCGGATGAACCGGCCGACCGGGCCGAGCCGGGAGTCGTTGTCGATGTTCCACCGGATGTCGCCCTCGTCGCCGGCGGGTTTGAGGGAGCGGAACTTGTACAGCGTGAACGGGATGCCGTTCATCCCGATCCGCCGCTGCCGGAAGATCACGCCGGGGCCGGTGTCCAGCCGTACCGCGAGGGCGAGCGCGGCCAGCAACGGGCTCAGCACCAGGAGCGCGAGCGCGGCCAGCGCGGTGTCCAGTACCCGCTTGACCATCCGGGTGCCGCCGCGGAAGGCGGCGCGCCGCATGCGGACCAGGGTGACGCCGTCCACGAGCTGGGCCCGGTCGATGCCGTCGTACATCTCGAACAGCCGGGGCAGCACGAACACCTCGCATTGCAACCTGCCGAGGTTGCGCAGGGGCTCGACCAGCGCGTCCGAACCACGCCTGCCGAACGCGACGATCAGCAGGTCGATGTCGTGGGCGCGGATGAGCTCCGCGAGCCGGTCCAGCCCGCCGAGCAGGGGAGGTGTCGCGTCCTCGACCGGATCGGGGCCGTCGTCGACGAAACCGATCATCCGCGCCCCGTGGGCGGGGTCGGCGCGCAGCGCCCCGCCGAGGTGCAGCCCTTCCTCCGCGCACCCGATCACCAGCGTGTTCGCCAAGCCGACACCCCGGCGGCGCAGCCGCCCGAGGACACCATAGGCAAGTATGCGAGCCAGGATCGTGCAGGCCAGCACGGTGATCGCGGTGAGCAGCGCGCCCTTGGCCCATTCGGGGCGATCGGCAAGCAGGGGGACGCTCAGTGCGAGCAGCGCGACGGCGAGGACCCTGCTGACGATCCCCGGCAGGTCGTCAAGGACCGACGGCGTCGACCGCCAGTGGTACCCGCCGAGGCCGGCGGGCGTGGTCACCGCCACCAGCGCCGCCACCACCCCGGCCACCTGCCAGCCCGCGATCGGCGCGGCCGGTATCACCGCGACGGCGGCACCGAGCAGGTCGCACAGGCCGATGACGGCGGACTGGCCGAGCCTGCGCCGTGCCCCCGCGGGACGCTCCGTGGCGCGGCCGCGCACCTCGGACGGTTCGGCCACGGGGCCGGCTGCTTCGCCTGCGTTCTCCGCTCCGCCTGTGTTATCTGATTCGTCTGATCGGTCCGCTCTGTCGGATCTGTCGGTGGATGCGGTCTTGTCCCGGTACAGGGCTTGGGACACCGGACTCCTCCGCTGGTGTTGAGTGCGAACATGAAGATTGCACGTGTGGGTGACTTGCCAGGGGCTGCGATATGACAGTTCCGCGTCGGTCTGGTTTCACACGTAGGAGTTACCTAGGGTGTGCGAACTGTAGCGTGATCGACATCGGACGATCGCTCACCGTGCGGATTCTAGCCTCCTGTTTCCGGAATTCTGGAAGCTGGATCGCCCAGTAGGGTTAGATATCTTACTGTGGCGGTGTCTTCGATGGGAATCTGTGAGTAACGACACAGACCAAAGAAAACACTCGTCCGGGTGAGAATTTGGCGGATTGATAACGGCCGGTATTACCCGTCGATAAAACTCGGCCACATGTGAGGAGTACGGACCCGGATGGACGCGACGTGGTGAGCGAGTCGCCGGTACGAAAGTTGGCCGGACGGCGGGAGGCAGCAGGCCGGGACGGCCGTCTCGATCGGCTGCGGGTGGTGGCGGCGGTCGTGGTGGTCGGCGGTCACGCTGGCTCGTTCGTGGTCAATCATGTTCCGGTGTGGTCCGGGGCGTGGTGGCCCGGTTCCGCGGCGGTGATGACCCCACGCTGGTCGGTCCCGGTCTTCGTGCTGATCAGTGGCGCGCTGCTGTTGCGCGGCACCGGCGCGGGTGCACCGGAACCGCTGGAGGCCGAGCGGATCGGCGCCGTGGTGTCCAGGCGGTTGGCCAGGATCGGTTGGCCGTTGCTGTTCTGGAGCGTGCTGTACCTCGGCCTGCAGCTCTGGTCCGGTTCCGGTGACCGGCGCATCACCTCCGGAGGGGCGGGCGGCGTGCTCGACGCGATCCTGCTCGGGCAGCCGATGTACCACCTCTACTACCTGTTCATCGCGGCCGGTTTGTACCTGGTCGCGCCTTTCCTTCAGGTTCTGGTGCGTGGCTTGGCGGCGAGCGGCCTCCGCGTGCTGGCCGTGGGGTGTCTCGCCCTGGCCTCGCTGTCGTCCCTTGTGGACTGGCGCGTGGGCGGTGGCGGCGCCAACGCACTCACGCTGTTCGTCCCGTTCATCGGCTATTTCCTGCTCGGCCATTTTCTGGCCAACATTCGGCCGGTGCGGCACCGTGGGCGCTGGCTCGCCGTGGGGATGCTGGCCGCGTTGGGCTGCTGGGGCGGGTACCTGCTGGCTGTGCTGTCCTCCTCGGCGGCCGCGACGGAGTACGCCGAGTCGTTCCTGCATCCGGTGGCCGTCCTCGCCGCGGTCGCCCTGTTCGCGGGCGTGACCGGCGGTCCGGGCGCCGGGGCCGGTGGCGGCGCACTGGCGCAGCGGTTGTCCGGTCTGACCCTCGGGGTGTACCTCGCGCACCCGATGTTCGTCGCGGCGATCGGTCTGGTGCTGCCGCACACCGAGAGCCTCGCCGGTGGGGTGCTCTCGCTTGCGGTGCTGTGGGCAGGGGCGTTGTTCGGATCGACCGCGCTGGTCCTGCTCGCCGAGCGTGTTCCGGTGCTGCGCAAGGTGGTGTGACAGCGAAGCCGCCGCCCTCCGCGCGGGGAGAGCGGCGGCCGTGGGTGCTGGGTCGGGCGGCTCAGGCGGCGACGACGACCTCCCGGCCGGTCGGGGCCTGGCGGTCCGCACCGTGCCCGATCTCGGCCTGCGGATCGAGGGTGACGTGCTCGCCGCAGGCCACGTGCGCCAGGCTCAGCCGGATGTGCCCGCCGATCAGCGTCTCCAGCAGCGGGTCGGCGCGGAAGTCCAGCGCCTGGACGTTGAACGCGCCGTTGTCGTCCCACCATTGCTTGTTCAGGGTGAGGCTGGCGACGCCGGGAATGCTGATCCGGAAGTTCGGTTCGGTGGAGACCGGAAGGCGGTACTCCTTCCCGAGGACAGTGAGCTTGATGTCGCTGCCGGCGATCGAGCTCTCGCCCGCGATTCCCTCGTCATCGGCGACGCATTTCGCGGAGAACGCGTCCACGGTGAGGCTGAAGATGTCCGGGGTGGGCAGTTCGGGCAGGATGTGGAAGAGATCGACACCGACCTTGGCGGCCGAGGTCTTGGACCAGGACAGCTTGGTCTCGTGGTCGTGATCGGACTCCGACTCGAATGCTCCCACGATCACGAGGTCGTGGTGGGTGTTTCCGGCTGCGGAGCTGTGCGTGGGGCCGTTCGGCCAGTGCGTCGAGGCCAGCGGGCCGAGGTTGATGTCGTGGAAGGAGGCGAAACCGGCGTACGCGCCCGTCTCGTAGTTCGGGCAGTCGTCGGCAACCGCCGAACCGGCCGAGACGGCCAGCAGCGCGGTCACCGCGACGGCGACCGTAGCCGAGCGGGAAAATCTGGACACGAGTGACATCCATGCACCTCTCGAGGGCGAGTGGGTTCGGTACTCTTCGGGCGAATTCGAAAATGTTCGCCCGAGCCCCGGAGAACCGGGTGTGAGAATGCCAGCACACGTCGTGTTCGGATACAACTGTGAGCAGTATTATATTGAACTTTCGGGACGGCAGACATTTCGGGCGACGGTTCGGCGGCATATTCGTGTGTATGCAGCGGGTATCATCCGGTCGTTCATTCCGAGTTAACCGGCGAAATGTCGGATTTGCCGCACCGGGCGCACCGGCTACTCGGCCGGTGCGCCTTGCCGAGGCTAGCTCGCCCAGGTGAGGTGGTTCGGCGGAACCGCCGCTCCGCCCCGCCCCCACTCGGGATCAGCGCAGGGTGCTGAGGAAGGCGTGCCAAGCGGGGGGTGGGGAACCAGAGGGTGCCGGTGTCGGGGACTTGAAGTCGCGCACTCCGGTGCGGTGTTCCCGCCAGCCGACCTCGACGCAGTCGCCGCCGTTGGCGGTGCTGTGGGAGGAACTGCGCCAGCTCAGGGGGTTGTTGCCCCTTGTTCCGCCACCTTCTCGATGAGCTCGATCGACTGCCGGGTGCACAGGGCATCGGCTCGGAACAGCTCGAACATCTGCCGCAGGCTTGCCTCATCCTCCGGCTGCTTGACCGCGGTACCGCGGAGCTGGTTGTCCACGTACGCGACGTCCCTGCCGCCGTCGAAGCTGGCGATGACGAACGGGCCGAGGAAGTCGGCGCAGTGCGACCAGCATGGGCGGTTCGCCTCCAGCCAAGACCCGCTGGCGTTCCAGGCGGACCTGGACCAGGTCCTCGTTCTTCAGCACGGCGCGGGCGCAGTCCGGGGTCCGCAGCGGGCCCGGCAGCACCGTGGTCTCGAAGGAGAGCAGGGTGATGGCGCGGGACTCGACCTCGATCCAGCGGCCCGGCCACTCGTACGCCACCTCGCGGGACACCAGCTCGGTCAGCAGGCGGGACAGATAGCCGTTGCTGCCAAGGATCTCCTCGATCCGGGCCGGGTCCTCGGCCTTCGGGGACCGGCGGCCGGTCTCCCACGTGGCGACCAGCGAGTGCGAGACATACGCGTGCTCGGCCAGCGCCACCTGGCTCAGCCCGCGGGCATCACGGGCGAGCGCCAGCTCCCGCCCCGGAACCGCAGCGCGTTGTCGCTTTTCGTGGCCATTCGGCCACCCTACGTCGCTGGGTCAGCGAGGGAAGGCGGAGGCACGCCATGCGCCCGGGCCGGGATGCGGCAGGCGGTGCATGCTCGCGGCGGGGTCGGCCCAGCGGGACCGGCGTTCCTTCCGCTCCGAACCCGGGGAACCTTCGGAAGAGGTCGCCGCGGCCAGTACGGCGGTGAGCGCGGCGAGCTCGACGTCGTCGGGATTGCCGCGCACCACCCGCAGCATCGGGGCGCCCTCGGACTCACTCATGTCTCGGCTCCTTCTCGCTGCGCTCCTCGGCCCGCCGGCCGGACCTGCGATGCTCGCGAGGCGTCGCCCCGGGAACTCATACACACCTCACAGGGGGATGTTGCCGTGTTTCTTCGGCGGCGCCGTCTCGCGCTTGTCCCGCAGCAGGCGCAGCGCGCGGGCCACGTAGCCGCGGGTGTGCGCGGGCGGGATCACCGTGTCCACGTAGCCGCGCTCGGCCGCCACGTAGGGGTTGCACAGGGCGTCCTCGTACTCCTGGATCAACCGCTCGCGCAGCGCCTCGACGTCCTCGCCCTCCTCGGCCGCGCCGGCCAGCGTCTTGCGGTGCACGATGTTGGCCGCGCCCTGCGCGCCCATCACCGCGATCTGCGCGGTCGGCCAGGCCACGTTGAAGTCGGCGCCGAGGTGCTTGGAGCCCATCACGTCGTAGGCGCCGCCGTAGGCCTTCCTGGTGATCACGGTGACCAGCGGGACGGTCGCCTCGGCGTAGGCGTAGATCAGCTTCGCGCCGCGCCGGATGATGCCGTTCCACTCCTGGTCGGTGCCGGGCAGGAAACCGGGCACGTCCACGAAGGTCAGCACCGGCACGTTGAACGCGTCGCAGGTGCGCACGAACCGGGCGGCCTTCTCGGCGGCGTCGATGTCCAGGCAGCCCGCGAACTGGGTGGGCTGGTTGGCCACGACGCCGACGCTCTGCCCGTCCACCCGGCCGAAGCCGACCAGCACGTTCGGCGCGAACAGTTCGTGCACCTCGAGGAACTCGCCCTCGTCCACCACCCTGGTGATCACGTCGTGCATGTCGTAGGGCTGGTTGGGCGAGTCCGGGATCAGGGTGTCCAGCTCGCGGTCGGCGTCGGTCACCCCGTCGGCCACCGACTCCCCGGAGGGTTCGGGCGCGGTGAACACCGGCGGCTCGGTGAGGTTGTTCGGGGGCAGGAAGGACAGCAGTTCCCTGACGTAGGAGATGGCGTCCTCCTCGTCCGAGCCGAGGTAGTGCGCGTTGCCGGACTTGCTGTTGTGCGTGCGGCCGCCGCCGAGGTCCTCGAAGGTGACCTCCTCGCCGGTCACCGTCTTGATCACGTCCGGGCCGGTGATGAACATGTGCGAGGTCTGGTCGACCATCACCACGAAGTCGGTCAGTGCGGGGGAGTACACGTGCCCGCCCGCGTTCGCGCCCATGATCAGCGAGATCTGCGGGACCACCCCGGATGCCTGGGTGTTGCGCCGGAAGATCTCGCCGTACAGCCCGAGTGAGACCACGCCCTCCTGGATGCGCGCGCCGCCGCCCTCGTTGATCCCGACGATCGGCCGCCCGGTCTTGATCGCCAGGTCCATCACCTTGACGATCTTCTCGCCGTACACCTCGCCCAGCGAGCCGCCGAACACGGTCACGTCCTGGCTGAACACGCACACCGGGCGACCGTCCACGGTGCCGTAGCCGGTGACCACGCCGTCGCCGTAGGGCCGGTTGGCCTCCTGGCCGAAGTTGGTCGAGCGGTGCCGGGCCAGTTCGTCCAGCTCGACGAAGGAGCCGGGGTCGAGCAGGAGGTCGATCCGTTCCCGAGCGGTCTGCTTGCCCTTCGCGTGCTGCCGCTCGACGGCCCTGGTCGAGCCGGCGTGCACCGCCTCGGAGTACCGCAGGTACAGGTCGGCCAGCTTGCCCGCGGTGGTGTGAATGTCCGGTTCACCCTCCGGCGGTGGCCCGATCGGCTCCGTTGCACTGCTCATGGCTCGGCAGCTTAACTACCGTGGAGTTCGATTGTGGGCGTGGCGTCGGCCACGTCACCGTGGCAAAACATAGGGTGAAGCCGATGAACCAGCGCAAAGCTCCGATCGACGCGGCGCGCCTGCGTGCCGAGCTCGTCGCCCCCGCCGGTCCCTATGCCGCGCTCGACGTGGTGGCCAGCACCGGCTCGACCAACGCGGACCTGCTGGACGCGGTGACCGAGGACGCCGAGGACCGCACCGTGCTGCTCGCCGAGGAGCAGACCGCCGGTGCGGGCCGCCGGGGCCGGACCTGGCACTCGCCCGCGGGTGCCGGGATCTACTGCAGCGTGCTGCTGCGGCCTGCCGAGGTGTCCTTCGCCCGGCTCGGCTCGCTGGCCGTGGTCGCCGGGCTCGCCCTGATCGACCTGAGCACCGAGCTGGGCGTGGACGCGGTGCTGAAGTGGCCGAACGACATGCTGGCCGGTCCGGACCGGGAGAAGTGCGCGGGCATCCTTTCCGAGGCCGCCGCCTCGGACGAGCGCGCGGTGGTGCTCGGCATGGGGCTGAACGTCCTCGCCGCGCCGCAGCCGGTGCCGCCGGGGCCCGGCGGGCTCGCCGCGACCTCGCTGCGCGAGCAGGGCGCCGCCACCACGGATCGCACCGAGCTGGCCAGGCTGTTGCTGCTCGCGCTGGCCGAGCGGGAGCGGCGCTGGCGGCAGGCTGCGGGCGACCTGGTGCGGGCCGGACTGCTCGAGGACTACCGTGCCCGCTGCGTCACCCTCGGCCAGGAGGTCAAGATCGGCGCCCCGGACGGCTCCACGCTGCTGGGCATCGCGGTGGACGTGGACGCGGCCGGTCAGCTCGTGCTGGAGACCGGCGATGGTGAGCGCCGGACGATCTTCGCCGGGGACGTGGTTCACCTGCGCCAGGCCTGAGCCGGGGTGTGCCAGGCTGTGCGGTATGCGCGGCCGAGTCGGCCTACCGCCGGTACGGTTGTCGCGGTAGCGGTGCGAGCACGGGAGCGTTCCAGGTGGCTTATCCAGATGACCTGCTCAGCGAGGCGGAACAGGTAGTAGCGCACAAGCATCCGCACTTCAAGATGCTGCTCTTTCCGCTGTTCATACTGGTGGTGGTGCTCGGTGGGGGCGGCTGGCTGGCCCTGCTGGCCAGGGACCTCGAAGCCCCGTGGGACCTGGTGGCGCTGGTCGCCGTCGGCGCGGTCGCGCTGCTGCTCCTGGTCTGGCTGGTGCTGGCGCCGATCGTGCGCTGGCGGACGACGCATTTCATCGTCACCACGGACCGGGTGATCGCCAGGGAAGGTGTGGTGAAACGCACCGGCATCGACATCCCGATGGCCCGGATCAACAGCGTGCGGTTCGAGCACGGCCTTGTGGACCGCATCTTCGGCTGCGGCACGCTGATCATCGAGTCCGCCTCGGAGGAACCGCTGAAGTTCGACGACATCCCCGGCGTCGAGCTCGTGCACACGCAGATCTACCGCCAGGTCAACGACAATCCGTATGACGACTACGGCGCCCAGGAGTACCGGGGGCGGCAGGAGCTGAGCCCGCAGGACCCGTACGGCGAGGCGCCGGAACGGGGGCGCTGAGCGGGATGGGCGCACGGGAAGTCGGACTGCCCGAGCGGGCGCCCGCACCGGGCGGGACCTTGCCGGAGCGGGTGACGATCTGGGAGGTCGGCCCGCGGGACGGGCTGCAGAACGAGAGCGAGATCGTCCCGGTCGAGGTGAAGCTGGAGTTCCTTGACCGACTGGCCCGCGTGGGCCTTCCAGTGCTGGAGGCCACCAGTTTCGTGCATCCCAAGTGGGTGCCGCAGCTCGCCGACGCCGAGGAGTTGCTGGCCGGGCTGCACCGGCGGGACGGCGTGCGGTACCCGGTGCTGGTGCCCAACGAGCGCGGCCTGGACCGCGCGCTGGCCGCCGGGGTGGCCGAGATCGCGGTGTTCGCCAGTGCCACCGAGACCTTCGCCGAGCGCAACCTGAACTCGGGGCTGGACAGCCAGTTCGCCATGTTCGAGCCGGTGGTGTCCAGGGCCCGCGCCGAGGGGATCGCGGTGCGCGGCTACCTGTCCATGTGCTTCGGCGACCCGTGGGAGGGCGCGGTGCCCGCCGACCAGGTGGCGCGCGTGGGCAGGCGGCTGCTCGACCTCGGCTGCGCGCAGCTCTCGCTCGGCGACACCATCGGCGTCGCTACCCCCGGCCAGGTGACCGCGGTGCTGGCTGCCCTCGACGCGGCCGGGGTGGGCGTCGAGGCGCTCGCCGTGCACTTCCACGACACCTACGGCCAGGCGCTGGCCAACACCTACGCCGCGCTCCGGCACGGCGTGTCCACTGTGGATTCCTCGGCCGGCGGGCTGGGTGGCTGCCCCTACGCCGAGTCGGCCACCGGCAACCTGGCCACCGAGGACCTGGTGTGGATGCTGGACGGTCTCGGCATCGAACACGGCGCCGACCTGGACGCGCTGGTGGCGACCAGCACCTGGATGGCCGAACGCCTCGGCAGGCCCAGCCCGTCCAGGGTGGTGCGCGCGCTGGGCGGGTGAGCACGGCCGACCCGGTGGTCTTCGGTCAGCCGCTGCCGACGAGCGTCTTCATCGCCGCATCGGCGAACTGGCGCGCGGTGTCACACGTGACCGGTTGATCCTCGGAGTGGTTCTCGCTGACGTCCACCTTCAACGACCGGTCGTCGGCGACATCGGTATAGAGCGCGCACCCAGTATGCGGGCCGCTACGTTCGCGCTCACGTCCCACCTTGATCGTGGGAAACCCGCGTATTGGAGCGACCTCTTCGAACGTCGCGCCGTTGAAGGAGCCACTGGTCCACCGGTCGATCCCGTGATTCGTCACCTTGCTGATGGTGACGAGCTGATGGGTAAGGGGACGATACCGGCAAGCCGCACCTTCCTCGTCCAGCCCTCCGGGGCTGGATAGTGGTTCTGGTGCGGCCTTGACCTGGAGCTGCTGGAGAGCGTGTTCGGAGATGAGTTCGCACGGTTTCACGTCGTCCATCGACAGTTCGTTGGGTCGGTTGGACGCGTCACACGCGGTTACCAACCCGAGTCCTACCAGCGCAAAGCCGACGGTCCGGAGTGTACGACCGATCATCCGTAGTACCTCAGCTTCAGCTCGTCCATCTGCTTCTGGTAGTCCTCGAGCAGCCGGGTCGCGGCCTCGGAGGCCCGCGCGGCGAACTCGGTTTCACGCAACTCGCGCAGGGAGCCGGGCTCGATTCGCGCCGTGAACTCGTCCATACCTACCGCGTGCAACGTGACCCTGCCGTCGCTGGACTCGCCACGCGACTCCACCGCGCGGGACTCGTCCCGGAAGTCGAGGTCGTGCTGGTCCTCCGGATCGATGTTCAACGCCGTGTTGCTGATCGCCTCCTGGTACTGCCGTTGCCAGCCCGCGTGCAGCAGCCGGGCGAGGCTCGCCAGCGCCCGTTCCAGGGCGCGCTCGTCGATGAACTCGTACACGCTCTCCCCGAACGAAAGCGTGAACTCGGTGCGGTTGCGCAGTTCGGCCTCGATATCCGTGCCCGGAGCGTTCACCCGCACCCGGATACGGTCCAGTTGCCTGGCCAGCTCACCCACTGTGCTTGCTCCCCTACTCGGGTTCCCCGACGCCCTTGTCGCCGGTCAGCTCACTGCCTCGCATATCGGCGAGCTGTGGGCGCGGCGAGAAGAAGGGCGAGGGTTTCGTGAGTTTGTGCTGCTCGACCTCGCCCGCGTAGCCGGTCAGCGTCTTGGCGATCTGTCCCTGCTTGTCGCGGATCTGGCCGGTGAGCTTCTCGATCGCGGTCTTCATCGAGCCCACGATCTGCTCCGCCGATCCGCCGCCGCCTTTCGCCAGCACTTCCGCGCCCTTGGCCGCCGCGCCCGCCACGTTCGCTGCCGCGCCAACTCCGGCCACCACGGCCGAGGCGCCCCCGGTGAACGGTATGCCCGCGACCGATGCCACCGCGGTGGCCACCGCCAACGCGAACTCGAACCCGTTCTTGCCGCAGCCACCAAGATTCTCCAGGGCGTCGAGGGTCGCCCGTGCGATCTTGTCGATGTCCTCTCGGGCCGATTCCCATACCGCTTTGTCCGCCTCGACCGCGCCTTTCATGATGCCGAGGATGAGGAACTGGTTGCTTGCCACAACCGGGAACGGGGTGAGAAAGTTAGTCTTGAAATTGGACGCCGCCATGCCGGTCCAGTCACCCAATTCGTCGGCCGCGTCCACGATCGCGGTGAGGTCCCGGTTCCCACCGATCGCCTCCCCGTTGATCGGGTCGACGAGGTGGGCGCCCTGCGACAGTTCCTCCATCGCGGCGTGCAGACTTTCGATCGCGCCGTCGTACGAAGCCGGGTCGGGCATCCGGGTGAACGGTTCGAACAAGGGCTGGGCGCAGCCCTGGTATTTGCGTTTGATCTCTTCGTAGTCAACGAGTGCGTAACCTCGCGGAGATGCACCTGCCCGCTGGCGGTACTCGGCAAAAGCCGCGCCCTGCTCGATGTCCGCGGCTTGCTGCATCAGCTGCTCGTTGCTCATGGCGTCAACTCCGGCTTGGGCATGCCGTGGTCTTCGATCAGCTTGTTGAGCTTGTCGCCGGCGGCCCGGTCGTTCTCCGCGTACAGCGTCACCGCCTTGTGCAGGGCGGTCGCCGTCTCATCGAGGCTGGTCCTTGTCGACTCGAGTACGCCGCCGATCGCGCCGTGCAGCTGGTCGTACGCCTGGGCCACCGAACCGCTATCGCCATGGAACTCCGGTGGCACGGCGGACATACCACCCAGCGCCGTCTTCGCACTCTCGATCTTGCCGATCGCGTTGCCGTAGACCATGCCCGCCGTGGGCAAATGGTTCTTCGCGACCTGCTCCAACTGATACAGGTCGACGCCGAACCCCGCTCCGCTGTCCGCCATGCTCCCCCTTCGATTTGGTTACCCAAGGTGTTTGGTAGCACACTTTTCGAGATCATCGGGCATGTTCGGCTCGTGCGGGGCTACTACATTCGGGGCGACTACGTTCGGTTCCCTGGCAGCAGCGGAACCGGGAGGGGGTGAGGTGCGTCAGAGGGTCGCCGAGTGCTGTAGCCGCAGGCCGGGAGGGGCGCTGTGACGGATCATCGCGCGCAGGTGGAGGAGCTGCTTGCCGACTATCGGCGCAGCCGGGACCACCTGCTGACGGTCCAGCGTGAGCTGGCCGCGATCACCGAGTCGGTGAGCAGCCGGGACGGCCTGGTCACCGCGACGGTCGGGGCGCGCGGCACGCTGACCGGGCTCGAGCTCGCCGCGGAGGCCTACCGCAGGTACCGGCCCACCGAACTCGCGGAGGAGATCGTTCGGGTGACCCAGGCGGCCACCATCAAGGCACTGGCGGGAGCCGGCCAGGTGCTGAGCCCCGCGCTCCCGCGGGACACCGATCCGCAAGCCCTGCTGCTCGGCACGGCCGACCTCGGGGTACTCGCCCCGGACGTCCCGGTCGAGGCCGAGGAGGAGAGCTTCGAGAACAAGAGTTGGGTGGACAGGGCGTGATGAGCGGGGAACGCGGTTTCGCCGTCGATACCGAGCAGCTCGCCGCGAAGGCCGCCGAGCTCGGCGAGCTGGCCGAACGCGCGGCGGGGATCTCCGCCGACCTGGAGCGGGCCCTCGCCGCCACCGGGAGGGCGTGGGGCACCGACGCGGTCGGGCAGAGCTTCGCCGCGGCGCACGACACCCCGGCACGGGAGACCCTGGACAGGTTGCGGGCGCTGCCCGAGCAGCTCGGCGACATGCACCGGCGGCTGACCGATGCGGCGGCGGCCTACCGGGCGGGCGATGCCGAGGCCACGGACCGGGTGCGCGACGCGGGCACACCGGACTGAGGGGGCGGGATGGGTATCGAGCTTCCCACCGCACTGGCCGAGATCGCGGCCGTGACCGGGGTGTCCTGGCCGGAGGCGGACGAGGACGCATTGCGTACGCAGGCGGAAGCCTGGCGCGAGGCCCAGCGGCGGCTGGACGAGCTGGCCCGCGCCGCCGATACGGTCGCGGGTGCGGCGATCGAGCAGCTTTCCGGTGCCGCGGGTGCGGCGGCCAGGGAGCACTGGGCCGGTTTCGTGGCCCCGGACTCCGGGCGGCTGACGGTCACCGCGCTGGGCGCGGGGCAGGCGGCCGACCGCCTGGAACACGCGGCGGAACAGGTCGGCGTGGCCAAGGTGGAGATCGTCCGCCAGCTCATCGCGGCCGCGAAGGACCGCGCCGCGGCGCAGAGCGCTGCCGCGGCGGGACACCCGGCCGCGCTGCTCGGGGTGGACCCGGCCCTGCGCGGTACCGCGGCGAACCTGACCGCGCTGACCGCGGGCCTTGCCGCGACCCTCGGCCCGGCGGGCGGCGCCGAGGTCTCGACCGTCGGCGAGGTGGTCGATCCCAGGCCCGGTGCGGCACCCGGCGGGCAGCGGGTCGAGGACGGGGGCACCGGCCCGATCCGGATCGACCCGCAGGTCGCCGCGCGGCCGGGCCACGGCGGTGTGCTGGATACCCGCGGTTTCCCCGAGGTCCCGACCCCACCGAGCGGGATCGCGCCGGCCCGCACCCCCAGCTTCGGAATCGCCGCGCAACCACCCTCGGGCACCACGGCGGCCGGGTTCACCGCGGCCGGGCCGCCCGCCGCGCCACCGGCCATCCCGCACCAGCCCCCCGCGGTGCCACCACCGGCCCAACCGCCCGCGGGATACGCCCCGCCGTTCGGCGGCGCACCGGCGCACCCGGCGTATCCCGGCCGCCCGCCCGTGCCGTTCGCGCCCGGCGGGCCACCCGCCGAACACCGCCCGCCACCTCCCGCGGGGCACCCGCCCGAGCCCCGCCCGCAACCGCCCGCGGGGCAGCCGCCCGGCGGCCAGGCGCCGCGGCACGGCCTGCGGCCGCAGGCTCCGCTCTCGCTCGGCTCGGCGCGGCAGGAACGGGAGAGCGTGGTCGCGCTGTTCGCGGTGCACATGTTCCCGATCGGGCACCTGCCGATCGCCTCGGACCGGCCCGCGCGGCAACTGCCCGCGCCCCCGGCGGAGGTGGACTACGCGGCGGGGCTGCGTTTCCCGCCACACGACCACCCACACTCGGACCTCATCGACCCCGCCGAGCTGATCCAGTCGTTGCGGGAGGGCAGGCGGCAACCGGCGCCGCCACCGATCGAGGTGCTGCCGGACCCGCCGGAGCGGCTGACCGAGGGGTACGACCCGCTCGGCGGGCTGTCCGAACGGGACTGGAACCACCGCTACCTTGTGCACGCCGACGAGCGGGCGCCGGAGTACGCCTGGCCACCCGGCGAGCTGTACCCGGAAGGTGGCCACACGCACGGCGAGCCCGTGCTGCTCGCCGCGGGCACCCTGCTGGACCGGTTCGGCGACGCGGCGGGCCGGGTGTTCGCCGCGGACGGCACCCCGTTCGCCGCGCGCTCGCTGCCGCCGGCCCGGCTACGCGCCGGGTACCGCCGCTACCGGGTGCTGCGCGAGCTGCCGATGTGGCGGGCGGACTCGGCGAGCTGGTTCGGCCAGGACGGCGGCGGGCCGCGCTACCGGGCGGTCTACTCGGCCGCGGAACTGGTCGTGCTCGGCTACCTCGCCGACGTGACCTTCGAGTCGAGCACCGAGGAGCGGGCATGAACAGCGAGTCGATCCTGCGCTGGCTGGAGGCGGTCGGCGTGCCGCACGAGGTGGTGTCCATCGGTGCCGAGGCGGACAACACCTGGTGCCTGCTGCGCGCCGAGGACCCCGCCGAGGGGGTGGCCTGGGAGGTCTTCTGGCGGGAGCAGGGCAACCGCTACGACTGGGCACGGTTCACCAACGAGCAGGTGGCCTGCCACTACCTGTTCGGCAGGCTGGCCTGGGCCCAGGTCGCCCGCGGCGCGGTCGGCGTCCTGCCCTAGGTGAACGAGGACAGCAGCTCGAGCGCGGGCTCGTGCAGCGGCCCGTTGGTGGACAGCGCGGACCCGCCGCCGATACCGGGGTTGCCGCCGAGGTCGCTGAACCGGCCGCCCGCCTCGGTCACCAGCACCCGCACGGCGGCCACGTCCCACGGGTTCACCACGGCCTCCGCCGCGATGTCGACGGCGCCCTCGGCCACCAGGCAGTGCGACCAGAAGTCGCCGAACGCCCGGTTCTCCCAGCAGGCATCGGCCAGCGCGAGGTAGGACTCCCGCGAGTGGTGCTCCACCCAGGAGCCGAGGTGGGTGGTGGACAGGTAGGCATCGGAAAGCGCGGACACCCCGGAGACCGCCAGCCGGTGCTGCCCGGCCGCGTCGGCGAGCCAGGAACCCGCCCCGGCCGCCGCCCACCAGCGGCGGCCGAGCAGCGGGGCGCTGACGACCCCGACCACCGGCGCGCCGTCCTCCACCAAGGCGATCAGGGTCGCCCAAACGGGTAATCCGCGGAGGAAGTTCTTGGTGCCGTCGATCGGGTCCAGCACCCAGGTGCGGCCGGTGTCCCCGGCCGCCCCGCCCCGCTCCTCACCGGCGACCGCGTCGGCGGGCCGCGCGGTGCCGAGCCGGGCCCGGATAGCGTCCTCAACGGCGGTATCGGCGTCGGTGACCGGGGTGCGGTCCGGCTTGCTCCGCACCGTCAGGTCCCGGGCGCGGAACCGGGCAACGGTGATCTCGTCGGCGGCGTCGGCCAGCTCCCGACCCAGGGTCAGGTCCTCGGTGTAGCGGGACACGATGACGATCGTTTCACGCCTCCCGGTCGTAGAGTTGGCCAGGTGAGCATGGTGTTACTTGCCGAGGACGATCCGTCGATCGCCGAACCGCTCTCCCGGGCACTGCAGCGGGAGGGCTACGAGGTCGAGGTCGTGGTGGAGGGACCAGCCGTGCTGACCATCACCGAGCGGCGGCGGGTGGACCTGCTGGTGCTGGATCTCGGCCTGCCGGGGATGGACGGCCTCGAGGTCTGTCGCAGGCTGCGGGCGGGCGGCACCGAACTGCCGGTGCTGATGTTGACCGCGCGCACCGACGAGGTGGACTTCGTGGTCGGCCTGGACGCGGGCGCCGACGACTACGTGGCCAAACCGTTCCGGCTGGCCGAGCTGCTGGCCCGGATCCGCGCCCTGCTGCGCAGGCGGGTGCCGGACGCGCTGGAGGCAGGCGGGGTGCGGATGGACCTCGGCGCCCGGCTGGTCACCGTGGACGGGCGCGAGGTGCCACTGGCGAACAAGGAGTTCGAGCTGCTGCGGGTGCTGATGAGCCGGGCCGGCCAGGTGGTGAGCAGGGACGAGATCCTCGCCGAGGTGTGGAACGACCTGGAGTCGAAGACCTCGAAGACGCTGGACATGCACATGTCCTGGCTGCGCCGCAAGCTCGCGGTCGCCACCGTCCCGGACCCGACCGGACCGGTGCGGGCGCACGAGGAACAGCGCCGGATCGCCACCGTGCGGGGCGTCGGCTTCCGGTTCAACATCGAGTGATCGCCCGTGCGCCGACGTATCCTGCTGGCCATCCTGCTCGCCGTCGCGGTCACCGGCGCCGCGCTCGGCATCCCGCTCGGCGTGACCGCCTGGGTGCTGGTGGACAACCTCACCAGGGAGGATCTGCTCGCCCGGGCCCAGCAGATCGCGGCCATCGTGGACAGCCAGATCGCCAACCGGCAGCAGGTGGACGTCGGTGACCTGCGGGCGGGCATCCCGGAGAACGGCCTGCTGGTGCTGCGCCAGCCGGGCGTGGTGGAACGGAGACTCGGGGACGACCCCGGGTCGGAGGTGGTGGCCGAGCGGGTACCGATCGCCCAGGGCGGCAGCGTCGAGGTGATCATCCCGGCCGGGCCGTTACAGACCACGCAGACCCAGGTCGTGCTGATCGTGGTGCTGCTGGTGCTGGCGTCGGTCGGCACCGGAACGGTGGTGGCGACGGTCACCGCACGCAGGCTGGCCAAGCCACTGCGGCACGTCGCCGAGCGGGCGGCCCGGCTCGGCGGTGGCGACTTCCGGCCGGACCAGCGGCGCTACGACATCGGCGAGCTGGACATGGTGGCCGAGGCGCTGGACGCATCCAGCTCCGCGCTGGCCCAGCTCGTGCAGCGGGAACGGCAACTGGTCGGGGACGTGTCGCACCAGCTACGCAGCAGGCTCACCGCGTTGCAGCTACGGCTGGACACGCTCGCCACGCACCGGGATCCGGACGTCGCCGAGGACGCGCGGGCCGCGCTGGAGCAGGCCGACCGGCTGGCCGAGGCGCTGGACGAGCTGCTGGCCGCCGCCCGTGCGGCCAGCGAGGTCGGCGCGGAACCGGTGGAGCTGCCTTCGATGTTGCACGAGGTGGCCGAGGAGTGGCGGCCGTTGCTGCGTCCTGCCGGCCGCGCGCTGCGGGTGCGGGTGGCCGACGGGCTGATGGCACGGGCAACCCCCGGCAGGCTGCGCGAGATCGTCGGGGTGCTGCTGGACAACGCGGTGCGGCACGGCGAGGGCACGGTCACCCTGACCGGGCGCCGCGGGGACGCGGAGGGCACCGTGGTGGTCGAGGTGAGCGACACCGGCGCCGGGGTGCCCGACGAGCTCGCCGCGCACATCTTCGAGCGCGGCTTCTCCGGCGGCGGGTCGACCGGGGTGGGGCTCGCGCTGGCCAGGGCGCTCGCCGATGCCGACGGTGGCAGGCTGGAGCTGTCGATCAAGCGGCCGGCCACCTTCACCCTGTTCCTGCGGGTGCCGAGGCCCGTGGACGTCGCCGAGGTGCGCTGGCCGGCCGAGCGGGTCCCCCGCTAGCGCAGCTTGCGGACGTTGCCCGCGCCGCCATCGGGTTCCTCCTCATCGGAGTCCCCGTTGGCCCGGCGGCGCTCGCCCAGCTCGTCCGGGAAGACCCACTTCTTGAACGCCCAGAACTTGAACGCCATCGCCAGCAGCACGCCAAGGATCGCGCCGCTCGCGAAGTCGGCCGCCTCCTGGACCAGCCGGGAGACGTGTGGGACCTCCAGGTCGAGGACGTAGCGGGAGACCAGGAGCGGGATCAGGTTGATCGTCATCGCCACGCCGCTGAACAGGAAGAACAGTGCGGCCTCGTGATGGCGCTCCCGGCCGCCGCGGGTGCGGAAGGACCACTCCCGGTTCAGGATGAAGTTGACGATCGTGGCGACGATGATGGCGATGGCCTTGGCCGTGGTCGGCTTCGGTTCCAGCACGGTGAGCTTGAGCAGGTACCAGACCCCGTTGTCCACGATGAAGGTCGTGCCGCCGACGATGCCGAACTTGAGCATCTCGCGATGCTTGATCAGCACGGAGCGTAGCGGCTCCGGCACCTTGGACAGCACGGACTCGACGACGGCCACGCGCGCAGTGTACGTACGGGTAACCGCTAGGCGGCGCGGTCCCGGGGCGCTCGGTGCAGCGGTGGCCCGCCGGTCTCCCGCGGTCGCGCACCGGCCTGCGGGAACACCCAGCGCTTGAAGGCCCACCAGCGGAAGGCCATGGCGACCATGGTGCCGAGGATGATCGAGCTGACGAAGTCGGCGATCTCCTGGGTGATCAGCCCCACATGGGGTCGTTGGAGCTGCAGGACGTAACGGGAGACCGCGAGCGGCAGCGTGTTCAGCGCCATCGCGATCCCGCTGAACAGGAAGAACAGGGCGGCCTCGTGATGGTTCTCCCGGCCACCGCGGGTGCGGAAGGACCACTCCCGGTTCAGCACGTAGGACACGATGGTGGCCACCAGTACGGCGATGCCGAAGGCGGTGAGTGGGTTACCGGTCAGCACGGTGAACTTGAGCGCGTAGTTCACCGCGATGGTGATCAGGAAGCAGATCCCGCCGACGGTCGCGAACCGCACCAGTTCCCGGTGCCTGACCAGCAGGTCACGCAGTGTTCTGGTGGCGGTCACCCGGGCAGTCTACTGGTCACCACAGCCAGGGAAGCCAGGGAAGCACCGGCTCTCCCGGCTTGCCGGGCTTGCCGGGTGGTCCGGGTGGCCCCGGCCGCTCCGGTGCGCTGGTGCTCGACCCCGACGGTGCTGTCGGGGTCGGTGCCGGGGTGCTCTCCGGTGTCTTGGTGGTGCTCGGCGGCCGGGTCGCGCCGGGTGCGCCGGTAGGCTCGGTCGGTTCCGTTCCCGGTTCGGTCGAGCTCGACGTGCTCGAGGGATCGGAGGTGCCCCGGCTCGGGCCGGTGCTGGGCCCTGGGCCGGTCGTCGGCGCGCCGGCGTTCACCGGCGGGTGACCCGGCCATCGGCAGGGCAGGCCCCAGCAGTCGATCTCCACCGACCTCGATGCGGTCGCCGAGCCCAGCGTGGCCGTCACGGTCACGTTCCGCTGGTGCTCGGTACTCGGCCTGCGGTCCACACCGACCCAGAAGTTCAGGCTGTGCCCCGGCTCGAGTTCGCCGTGGCTGGTGCAGGTCATCCCGCTGCCACCGCGGTCGCAGTCGACCGTCCAGCCACCGAGCAGCAGATGCCCCGGCCGGTCCACCTCGACCGTCACCGGCCTGGCGCTCGGCCCCTCGTTGCGCACCTCGATGGCCAGCACCGGGTGCCGGATCCAGGGGAAGAGCGGGTTCCACATCTGCCGCACCGAGAGGCCGACGGCGTCCTGCGGAACCGCCACCTCGACGCGAACCGAGACCCGCAGCTCGTTGCCTGCGCTCACGGTGCCGGACACCGTTCCCTGCTTGGCACCCTCCGTCGCGACCAGCCGGAACAGCAGCACGACCGACTGGCCGGGTTCGAGCCCCTCCGCCGTGCTGCAGGTGACGATGCTGGTGCCGTCGCTGCCGGGGCAGTGCACGGCGCCGGGGTCGGCGCCGTTCTGCCTCGGGGCCGGCCCGTCCAGCCGTAGCGGCGCACCGCCACCACCGAAGCCGTAGGTCTGGTCCACCGCGTGCACGCCTTCCGGCAGGGACAGGGTGGCGCTGACCGGTTCCGAGGTGCTGCCGCCTTCGTTGCGCACGGTGATCGGCAGCTCGACCGGCGGGCCACCGGGCACCAGTTCGATATCCGTGCCCGAGGGCTGCGCGGTCAGCGAGGGCGGCTCGGGCGCGGGCGACTCCGTGGGCGCCGGCGTCGTCGTGCTCGGCGCCGGTGGCGGCGGTACCGGCGGGGGCGGGGGCTCGGCGGGAGGCGGCGCCGGCTCGTCCTCGGGCGGTGGGTCCTCCTCGGGTACCGGTGGTTGCTGCGGTTCCGGCTGCGGCGGCTGGGGTGGTGGCTGCTGCTCCGGTTCCTCCGGGGCGGGCACCTGCACGGTGGGCTGCTCCGCGGCGGCCGGGATCTCCTGCTCCCCACCACCCGCGGCGAGCCCGAGGGCCACCGCCGCGGCCAGGGCGACCCCGGAGGCCGCGACCCCGAGGAACTGGCGTGGTCCGGCGGCCGCGGCCCCGGCGGCGCCACCGGCCCCACCGGAACCGCCCGCGGCGCCGGCGCCCGCCGCGGCGGCACCCGCCGTGGCCGCGGTGGCGGCCGTGGCCTTGGCCGCGCCGGTGAGACTCAGGTAGGCGAACACCGCGCCGCCCAGCACCAGCGGGGCGACCACGGAGCGCAGCGCGCCGTTCACATCGGCCAGTTCCGCGGCCAGGGCGCGGCACCGGTCGCATTCGTCCAGGTGCGTCTCGACCTGGGCACGTTCCCGTTTCGACAGACCGTCCCTCGTCCAGGCGCCGAGCCGGTCCGCGGTGGCCCGGCAGCGGGCGGCGGTGGTCTCGGCGAGATGGACCTGCAGGTACGCCTGGCGCAGCCCCTCGCGTGCGCGGTAGGCGAGGGCGGACACACCGTTGGCGGTCAGCCCGAGCAGCGGCGCGACCTCGGCCGGGGACTGCTGCTCGATCTCGGTGTGCCAGAGCACGGCCTGCCAGCGTTCCGGCAGCCGGGCGAAGGCCTTGGCGGCCATGGTGCGTTCCAGCCCGGCCAGCGCGGTGTCGGAGAACGGCACCGTCAGCGCCTCGGCGGCGGGACCGCCGACCTCGGCCATGTCCTCGTTCAGGTCGACCCTGCGGTCCTTGCGCGTCTTGTCGTAGGCGGTGTGCCGCAACGCGGTGAGCAGGTAGGCGCGGAAGGCGGTGTCCGGCCCCTTCCCTGCCCGCAGCGTCTCCAGCACCTTGGAGAAGGCGTCGGACACCAGGTCGTCGGCCTCCGCGGAGGACCTGGCGAGCTGGCGGGCGAGGTTGTACGCGGCCGAGACGTGACGTTCGTACAACGTCCCGTACGCCGTCAACTCCCCGCCGCGCACCGAGGCGATCAGCTCGGCGTCGCTATGGCCGCTCAGATCGGCGGGAACGGTGGACACGGACTCCTCCTGCCTGGGGCTCGACGGCTGCAACCGTCACTCAGTACCCCGACTTCGCGCAGCGACCAGTGTGACGGACACTGAGAGCAACGTCACCTCGCGGGCCACCGGATAGCCCGGAGGGCGCAACCGGTTCACCCATCTCTTGGCAATATCCCGTCACGAGTTGCGATCACTGCCGTCCCTCGGTGCGAAGAGTCGGTGAAGGTGACAGCGGGAAAGGGCGGTTGTTCGTGGAGGTTCCGGCTACCGGCGCGCCGCGCGGCGAAGACGGCGAACACGCGGGAGCTGGGCGGGTGGCCCTCGACCGGGCGCGCCAGGACAGTTCACTGCGGGTGCTCCGGGCTCGTTGGCGCACCGCCAGTCTCGCCGCCGGCTGGCGCGCGCCAAGCGACTGGGCGTTGCCCGAGGTCGACGGCGTCTGCGCCGCCGTGCTGTCCGGCGGTGGGCCGGAGGACGCCCTCGCCGGGCTCGGCAGGGCACGGGCCGAGGCCGGTGCCGGGCTGGCCGAGACACTGACCGACCTGGCCGCGCTGCACGCGGTACTCGAGCAACCCGGTTCGGCCGATGGGTTCGTTGCCCCGGACGTGGACGCCACCCCGGCGCGGCTACTCAGAGTTACCGCGGTGGCCTGGGCGGACGTGGTATTCGAACAGCTCACCGTGGCCGAGGTGACCGACGCGCTCACCGGGCTGCCGACCGCGGCCTACCTGCGCACCAGGATGGCCGAGCTGTACCGCCAGGCCGCGCGGGACGGCGGAACCCCGGCCGACGGTTTCGTGCTGCTGGTGGTGTCCATGGACTTCGGGGAGGCGGCGGGCTGGTCCCGGTTGACCGGCATGATCCTGGCCGCGGACGCGCTGCGGCTGTGTTTCGACGGCGGGGAGAGCCTGGCCGCGATCGGGCCGTCGACGGTGGCGGCGTTGGTGCCGAGAGAGGACGGCGTCGCCAGCCGTGCGGTGTCCCTGCGCCGTGAGCTGACCGAGCGGCTGGCCATCGACCGGCAGTTGTCCGAGGTGGGCAGGCCGCGGATCAGCGCGGTACGGTTGCCCACCACCCACGAGGCGGCATGTGACCTGCTCGCACGCTTGTAGCGCCGCGGAGTTGGGGGCAAGTGCCGCCGATGATGTTGTTTCGTGATTTCCTGATGCGGTGAGCAAGCTAACCGCCCGGCCCGCGCAGCCTCGCCTTGCGCTGCGCGCCTCGCTCGGACGGCTCTCCATGCGCCCGCGGTCCATGGTGCTGCTCGTGGCCGTTCCGTTACTTACCGTTGTCGCCGGCGTCGTCGGCTGGCTGCTGGACTGGCGGCTCGGGGTGGACAGCGCGGTGTACCGCGCGGGCGCACTGACCCTGCTGCACGGCGAACCGCTGTACGAGGCCAACACCCTCGGCCCGGAGCCGTGGTGGGCGCTGCTGCCGTTCACCTACCCGCCGACCGCCGCGCTGCTGTTCGTGCCGCTGGCCGTGCTGCCGATCCAGGTGGCCTGGGGCGTGATCGCGGCGGTGTCGATCCTGGCCATGGCGCTGGTGATCAGGGTGGCCATCGGCGCGCTGCCGAGGCCGGCGGGCGACCTGTCGCGGTGGGCCTCGCCCGCCCGCGCGACGCTGATCTTCTCCCTGGTGTTCCTCGGGCTGGAGCCGGTGTGGCGCACGCTGTTCCTCGGGCAGATCAATCTGATCCTGATGGCGCTGGTGATGCTGGACGTGCTGGTGATCAGCGCGCGCGGTTCCCGCTCGGAAGACCACAGCGGCGCGAAGCGGCACCGTTTGGGCGGGGTGCTGGTCGGGGTGGCGACGGCGGTGAAGCTGACCCCGGCCGTGTTCATCGCGCACCTGCTGTTCACCGGCCGGTGGCGGGACGCGCTGCGCGCGGTCGGCACGTTCTGCGGGCTGCAGGCGCTCATGTTCGCGCTGGTTCCCGCTGACGCGGCCCGGTTCTGGACGCACACGCTGTTCGACACCGGCCGGATCGGCCCGATCCACTGGGCGGGCAACCAGTCACTGAACGGGTTGCTGAACCGGATCACCGATCTCGCGCCCTGGGCCTCGACCGTCGCGCTCGGCATCGGGGTGCTGCTGGCCGGCCCCGCGATCTGGCTGATGCTGCGGTTCCACCGGCGCGGCCAGTCGCTGGCGGCCTTGCTGGTGACGGCGTTCTACGTGCTGCTGGCCTCGCCGGTGTCCTGGTCGCACCACTGGGTGTGGGCGGTGCCGCTGATCGTGCTGCTGGTGTCCCGGCTGCCGCAGACCACGCCCGCCACGGCCTGGAAACACTGGCTCGCCGCGGGCGGGGTGATCGCGGTATTCCTCAGCTGCGTGCTGCTGGTACTGCCGAACGGGCGCAATATCGAGCTGCACTGGCAGTTCTGGCAGAACGTGCTCGGCAACGCCTACATCCTGGTGCCGCTGGTGCTGATCGCCGCGCTCGCCGCCCGGCACCTGTTGCGGCGCGCGCGGGCCCGGCGGGGGACGGCCGGACCGCCGGAGATCGAGAACCAGCACGACGAGCATGTCGACGCGACGCCTGCCCGCTGAGTTCCGGCCGGGTGGGCTGTCCCGCGGCAGGCTGTCGGTCGGCCTGCTGGTGGCGGTCGCGCTGGCGGTGGGGGTCCTCGCCTGGCTGACGGGCTGGCGGCTGGGTGCCGACGCCGAGGTGTACCGGGCGGGGGCGCTCACCTTCCTGCACGGCGACCCGCTGTACATCGCCGAGCGGCTGGCCACCCTGCCGTCCTGGGTCTCGCTGCCGTTCACCTACCCGCCGGCCGCGGCCCTGCTGTTCGTCCCGCTCGCCGCGCTGCCGCCGGGCCTGTGCTGGGGCCTGGTCACCGCGTCCTCGGTACTCGCGCTGACCCTGGTCGTCCGGAGCTGCCTGCGTACCGGTGCCCGGCGGCTACCGGGCGCCTTCGCGGTGGCCGGGCTGAGCCTGCTCGCGCTCGCGCTGGAGCCGGTGTGGAAGACGCTGTTCCTCGGTCAGGTCAACCTGCTGCTGATGGCGCTGGTGGTGCTGGATGTGCTGGTGCTCTGCGCCCGGGGCTCCAGGTGGTCCGGGGTGCTGGTCGGGGTGGCCGCCGCGGTGAAGCTGACCCCGTTGATCTTCCTGCCGCACCTGCTGTTCACCGGCAGGTGGCGGGCGGCGCTGCGCGGCCTCGGCACCTTCGCGGGCCTGCAGGGCCTGATGTTCCTCCTCATGCCGGCCGACGCCGGCCGGTACTGGGCCGAGGCGGCCAGCGACCCCGAGCGGGTGGGCGCGGTGCACTGGATCTTCAACCAGTCGCTGAACGGCATGGTCAGCCGGGCCACCGGGTTGGCGCCGTGGTCGCTCGGCGCCGCGGTCGGGATCGCGGCCCTGCTCGCGGTGCCGGCGATCTGGCTGGTGGTGCGGCTGCACCGGCGCGGGGAGACGGCGGCGGCGCTGCTGGTAACGGCGTTCTACGCGCTGCTGGCCTCGCCGGTGTCCTGGTCGCACCACTGGGTGTGGGCGGTACCACTGATCGTGCTGCTGCTGACCCGCGGCCGGACCTGGTGGGCGCTGGCCGTCACCGCCTTCTTCGCCAGCGCGGTGATCATGTTCGTGCCGAACGGTGGCAGGGCCGAGTTCGGCTGGGGTCCGGTGGCGTTCGTGCTCGGCAACGCCTACGTGCTGGCAGTGGTGCTCGGCATACTCGGCCTGGCCGCCCGCGAGTGGCACCGCGACCGCGCTCTACTCTGAACAGGCTATGGATATTCGAACCGGTCTTCCCGTGGTCGGCATGGTCGGCGGCGGCCAGCTGGCCAGGATGACGCACCAGGCCGCGATCTCCCTCGGCCAGTCGCTCCGGGTGCTCGCCGCGGGCGAGAACGACTCGGCCGGGCTGGTCGCCGGCGAGGTGGTGCAGGGCCTGCACACCGACCTGGACGCGCTGCGTTCCTTCGCCCGCGGCGTCGACGTGCTCACCTTCGACCACGAGCACGTCCCCGGCGAGCACCTGCGCGCGCTGGCCGCCGAGGGGGTCGTGGTCCGGCCGGGTCCGGATGCCCTGCGGCATGCCCAGGACAAGCTGGTGATGCGGGAACGCCTCGCCGCGCTGGGTGTACCCGGGCCCGCGTTCGAGCCGGTGTCCGCCGTGGAGGACGCGCTGAAGTTCGGCGCGGAACAGGGCTGGCCGGTGGTGCTGAAGGCGGCCCGCGGCGGCTACGACGGGCGTGGCGTGTGGATGCTGGACTCCGAGCGGCAGGCAGGGGAGCTGATCCCGGAGCTGCTCGCCGCGGGGACACCGCTGCTGGTCGAGGCCAGGGTGGACATGCGGCGCGAGCTGGCCGCGCTGGTCGCCCGCTCACCGTTCGGGCAGGGCGCCGCCTGGCCGGTGGTGGAGACCGTGCAGTCCGGCGGGATCAACACCGAGGTGCTCGCCCCGGCCCCTGACCTGGACCCGGACGGGCAGCAGCGTGCCCAGGAACTGGCCCTGCGGGTCGCCGCCGAGCTCGAGGTGGTCGGCGTGCTCGCGGTGGAGCTGTTCGAGACGGCGGACGGCCTGCTGGTCAACGAGCTGGCGATGCGCCCGCACAACTCCGGGCACTGGACCATGGACGGGGCACGGACCTCGCAGTTCGAGCAGCATCTCCGGGCCGTGCTGGACTATCCCCTCGGCCTGACGGACCCGATCGCGCCCGCCTGCGTGATGGCCAACGTGCTCGGCGCGCCCACCGCGCCGGAGATGGGGCCGGACGAGCGGCTGCACCACCTGTTCGCCCGGTATCCGGAGGCGCGGGTGCATTCCTACGGGAAGGCGGAGCGGCCGGGGCGCAAACTGGGGCACGTGAACCTGGCGGGGGAGCGGATGCCGGAGCTGCGCGAGCGTGCCCGGCTGGCCGCGCACTGGTTGTCCCACGCGGAATGGCTGGACGGCTACCAGATCCACTAGGGATTACGGCGGAAGGTTGAGGATGACCGAGCAGGGCGCGCCGGTGGTCGGCGTGATCATGGGCAGCGACTCGGACTGGCCGGTGCTGGAGGCCGCGGGCAAGGCGCTGGAGGAGTTCGAGGTGCCGTACGAGGTCGGCGTCTACTCGGCACACCGCACCCCGCAGCGCATGCTCGACTACGCAGGCTCGGCCGCCGAGCGGGGGATCCGGGTGATCATCGCGGGCGCCGGCGGGGCCGCGCACCTGCCCGGGATGGTGGCCTCGGCCACGGTGCTGCCGGTGATCGGGGTGCCGGTGCCGCTGAAGTACCTGGACGGGCTGGACTCGTTGCTGTCCATCGTGCAGATGCCTGCCGGGGTGCCGGTGGCCACCGTGTCGGTCGGTGGGGCGCGCAACGCCGGCCTGCTCGCCGTGCGCATCCTCGCGGCCGCCGACGAGACCCTGCGCTCCCGGATGGCCGACTTCCAGTCCGATCTTGCCCGGCTGGTCCTGGACAAGGACACCGCCCTCCGCTCCCGCCTGGGGTGACCTCGCTTACGCCCACGGTCGGGTGATGCGGGGAAGAACACAGCGGGAATGGGAGGACGTCCGAGTAAACGACCGCTAACATCGGGGTCGGACATCCATGCGCGAGAAAGGTGACGCGGGTGACTGACGGCGCCGGGCTGTACCAGCTAGCCGAGGAGCACGAGGAGTTGCGCGCGGCCGTGCGCGCCCTCGCCGAGAAGGAGATCGCGCCCTACGCCGCCGAGGTGGACGAGCGGGAGCGTTACCCCACGGAGGCCCGCGAGGCGCTGGCGAAGTCCGGGTTCAACGCGGTGCACATCCCGGAGGAGTTCCAGGGCCAGGGTGCCGACGCGATCGCGGCCTGCATCGTGATCGAGGAGGTCGCCAGGGTGGACGCCTCGGCCTCGCTCATCCCCGCGGTGAACAAGCTCGGCACGCAGCCGATCCTGCTCTCCGCGTCCCCGGAGCTGAAGAAGCTGGTCCTGCCGTCGATCGCCGCGGGCGAGGCCTCCGCCTCGTACGCGCTTTCCGAGCGGGAGGCCGGATCGGACACCGCGTCCATGCGCACCCGCGCCCGGCTCGACGGTGACTCCTGGGTGCTCAACGGCACCAAGGCCTGGATCACCAACGCGGGTGAGTCGAGTTGGTACACCGTGATGGCGGTGACCGACCCGGAGGCGGAGAAGAAGGCGGGCGGCATCTCCGCGTTCGTGGTGCACGCCGAGGACCCCGGTTTCTCGGTCGGGCCGAAGGAGCGCAAGCTCGGCATCAAGGGCTCGCCGACCAGGGAGGTCCACTTCGAGGACTGCCGGATCCCCGCCGATCGCATCATCGGCGAGCCGGGAACCGGCCTGAAGACGGCACTGCGCACGCTGGAACACACCCGCCCGACGATCGGCGCCCAGGCGCTGGGCATTGCGCAGGGCGCACTGGACGCCAGTGTGGACTACGTCAAGGAGCGCAAGCAGTTCGGCAAGGCCATCGGCGAGTTCCAGGGCGTGCAGTTCATGCTCGCCGACATGGGCACCAAGATCGAGGCCGCCCGGCACCTGGTCTACGCCTCGGCCGCGGCCAGCGAGCGCGGGGACGAGCGCGCGTCCTTCATGGCCTCGGCGGCGAAGTCCTACGCCTCGGACATCGCCATGTCGGTGACCACCGACGCGGTGCAGTTGTTCGGCGGCGCCGGCTACACCCGCGACTTCCCGGTCGAGCGCATGATGCGAGACGCGAAGATCACTCAGATCTACGAGGGCACCAACCAGATCCAGCGCCTGGTGATGGCCCGCCAACTCCTGAAGTAACCGAGTTTGCCGCTCATGTAGGCGTGTTGGCCGCTCATGTACCCGAGTTGGCCGTTCCCGTACGCGCCAGGGTGGACCGGGCGCGCACCGCCGCACCGACCTCGGTGATCGCCGTGCGAACGGTGCGCCCGTAGTCGTCGGCGGGGAGCGCGTCCAGGAACTCCTCGGCCGCCGCGAGGTGCTTCCGGGCCGCCGCGAACGAGCCCAACCGCCGGTAGTTGTCCGCGATGTTCAGGTGCAGCGAGGGGTAGAACCCGCGTACCCGCAGGGAAGGGTGGTGCCGCTGGGCGCGGTCGTCCGCGAGACGATCGGCCGCGTCCAGGGCCCGGATGTCCCAGGCGAGGGCCTCGGCCGGGTCCTCATGCAGGTCGGCAAGGTAGTGCGCCAGGGTGCACAGGTGGAGTGGGTCACCGTGATGGGACACGGTTCGCCACAGTTCGAGCAACGCGTCCCTTGCGCCGCCGGGGTCGCCGGTGCGGCCCCGGGTGACGGCCTTGGCAATCGCCGCCATCGCCGGGTCTTCCGCCGTGGCCGAGTCGGTTGACGTCACGGAGGTCTCCTCTCCACCGGTGTGCTGGACGTGACCAGCGTGCGGTTTCGAGTGACTCGAAAGTCAACCTCCCCGTGGTCTTACCGGTCTTCCTTCTCCCGAGGCGAGCGCGGCCGGTAGTCCGTGGTATTCCAGTTGACGATCGCGGAGCCCACCTTGCCGCGCCCGCGGCGCTCCAGCCAGCCGGTCATCCGAATCCCGCGGGTGCCGCCCCGCTTGCGGTCACGCAGGTCGGTCACGATCGCGACCCCCATCAACAGCAGCACAACCGCGCCGACAGCGATCCAGATCCACATGATGCGCCTCCCCTTCGCTGCCCGCGGTGGCAGTCCTCACCCTACTTCCTGCCCTGGTGATTTGTCCCTATTCACGTCATCTTTAACCGGGGGAGACTACCTTCGACATTGTAGTTGAAAGCTCAATATATTTATCTTCGGGAGCTGGTACGGACATGTTCGCTCGACTGCAAGACGTCACGGCCCTGCTCGGCCGCCTCGCCGTCGCGACCGTCTTCCTCGCGCACGGTCTGGAGAAGTGGGACGCGGGGGTGAGCGAGACGGCCGCCGGCTTCGAGAGCATGGGTATCCCGCTGCCGACGGTGGCCGCCGCGTTCACGATCCTGGTGGAGGTCGTCGGCTCGATCGCGTTCATCATCGGGCTCGCCCTGCCCCTGGTCGGCCTCGGCTATGCGGTGGTCGGTCTCGGCGCGACGCTGGGCGTGCACCTGGAGGCCGGGCTCACCGGCCAGGGTGGCTACGAACTGGTGCTGGTGCTCGCGGGCGCCGGCCTCGCGCTCGGTTTCAACGGCGGCCGGATCTCCCTGGACCACCTGCTGTTCTGGAGCAAGCGCAAGCGCGAACGGGTGGGCGAATCCGAGGTGCAGCCTGCCTGATCCTCAGCCGAGCAGGTCGATCGTCGTACGCTCGGTGCTACGGCGATCGGCCAGCTTCGCCGGGTCGGCGCCGGTGACCTGCACCAGGTGCGCGCCCGCGGCGAGTGGCGCCAGCAAACCGTCCACTACGCCGCCCGGAAGCTGCCAATCTATAGTAGACAGTACCCGATCACCGTTGCCGATCCCCAGCTTGCCGGCACGCGACCGGGCTTCGGCGATCAACTCGTCCACAGTGGAATCGAGAAGTGCCGGTGCGTCTCCGGGAACGGGTAGTAACGGGGAGAACTCGTCGCCGGCGAGCCGCGACTCGGTCAGGTAGTCGTGGGCGCCCTCGGCCGGCGGCTCCGCAAGGCCGCGGCCGAGTGGGTCCAGCGCGACCACGGCCGTCTCCCGCGCCGCACTCGGCGCCGCGGCGGGCCCGACGAACGCCACGGCGGCCGCGGTGTCCTCGACTGTCACCCGTGCGCCGCACCACCATGCGCCGAGCAGCACCCCGGCGGTCTGCCAGTGCGCCGGCAACCGGACGGCCACCTCGTCTCCCTGCTCCACATCCAACTCCTCGACCAGCCAGTTGGCCGTCTTGGCCGCCCAGTTCGCCAGGGTGGCCACGGACAGCTCGACCCGGCTGCCCGCGGCGTCGTCGTAGTGGGTGATCACGGGGCGCGCCGCAGAGGAGGACAGCAGGGGGCGCAGCAGATGCTCGGTGAGGCTCACCCCACTCAAGATAGTGGTCGCTAGTTCACGCAGGGGACGCCGTCCACGGTGATCGGGTCGGTGGGTTGGCGCCCGCCCGGCGCACCGCCCCCGCCGGAGTCCTCCTGCGTGTCCGGCGTAGTGCCTGACGTGGGGCTCGGCGTGCTGGCCGGCGGGTTGTCCCTGCCGGCAAGCGAGCCGATGAACCGGCGAACCTCGGCCAGGTCCACCTCGATGATGCTCTGCCCGTCCTGGCTCCTGGCGCCGACCGCCACCACCGGAATGGTCCGGAACTCCATCTCCCCGGTGGCCACGTCCCGCACCTGCTCGGCGAAGGAGAGCAGGTCGAGATCCCTGTCCAGGACGAGCGAGCGGCGCAGGGCATCGGTGAGCCTGCCCAGCTTGTCGGTGTCGGTCAGCGTGCCCGCGGACAGCACCTTGTGCAGCGCCGAGGCCAGGAACGCCTGCTGCCGCTGGATCCGGTCCAGGTCGCCCCGCGGCAGGTTCTTGCGCTGCCGCACGAAGGCCAGCGCCTCGCCGCCGTCGACCACCTGCGGCCCTGCGCGGAAGCTGGCGCCGGAGTCCTTGTCCACCGTGGCGTGCTTCAGGCACACCTTGACCCCGCCGAGGGCCTCGGTCATCAGGTAGAAGCCGAGCAGGTTGACCTCGGCGTAGTGGTCGACCCGGATCTGGGTGAGGTCCTGCACGGTCTGCACCAGCGCCTTGCGCCCCGCCTGGTCCGACTCCCGCTCGATCTTCGCCCGGTCGGTTTCGCCCGCCGCCCGCAGCCGCTGCGCCGCCGCGCTCTTCGCGATCCCGTACGGCGCGTTGATCTTGCGGTTCCCGCCGTCGGGAACGGCGACCCAGCTGTCCCGCGGGATGGACACCGCGGCCGGTTTACCGCCGTTGCGCGGTATCCGCAGCAGGATCAGGGTGTCGGTGTTGATTCCGGCCTTGCCCTCGGTGCGCAGCGTGCGCAGCACGGCGGGCGGCAGGGGGTTGCCCTCCATATCGGTCCTGGCGTCGGTGCCGACGAGCAGGATGTCGTTGGCACCGTCGTCGGCGGGTGGCGAGCGCCGCTCATCCTGCTGGCCGAGCGCGTCGGTGGTGTTCACGTTGTCCCGCAGATCGTCCACCGTGGAGTAGGCGTACCCGGTGGCCGCCAGCGCGACCGCCGAGAGCAGGCCGAGCAGCGTGCGGCCGACGGCGCGCCGGCCGCGGCCCCCGCGGCGTGGCCGGGGAGGGGTACTCCGGGGATACGGGGTCGGCCTGGGTCGTTCGGCGACCGGTTCCTCGCCCTCCTCGTCAGCCGTATCGGCCGCACTGTCCGCTTCGGGCGATTGGTCCGATTCGGTGACGTCCTCGTCCAACTCCGTCGTCGTGCCCTCGGTGGCTGCCTTCTGCTCGTCCTCATCGTTCACGCCGGTCACCTCCCCTCCCCGCCGGGTCCCGGGCCGAAGTCGGCCTGCTCAAGGCTAGGCCACCGGGCGGCGGGCACGAGCGCAGCCTGCCTCACCCGATCAGTTCACGCAGGGGACGCCGTCGGCCGTGATCGGTTCCTCGGTGTGCTCGTCCGATGTGCCCTGCCGGGTCCGGTCGGTCCGGCCGGGCGCCTGGTGGCTCGCGTTGGACGGTTCTCCCGCGGAGGTGCCGGTGTAGTCCGACCCGAGCACCAGGTGCAGCCTGCCGCTGGGTATCTCGCCGTCCTGCTCCGTCTCGAAGTCCTGCCCCAGTGCCTCGCGAAGCGCGGCCACGTTGTCCTCCTCGCCGGGCGGGTGCCGCACGACGGTGTTCGAGACGGGTGTGGCCGTCGCCGAGCCGCTTCCCTGGAAACCCTTTTCCCGCAACAGTCCCCGTACCTGTGACCCGAGGGTCGCCTGGCCGGAACCGTTGTAGACGTCCACGGTGACCTCGGAAGGGTCGCTCGCTTCGACCGAACCGGTGGCCGGGGGTGTCGTGGAGGGCTCTTCGCCGACTATTTCGTCCATAAAGGACCGAACTTCGTCCACATCGACCTGGATGACGTCGGCGCCGCCGATCTCCGCGTTGCCGACGACCGGAATCGTGTGGAACTCGACGTTTCCGCCGCTGAGTCCGCGCATCTGCGCCGCGAACTCGAGCAGGTCCCAGCGCTCCGAGAGCACAACGGACTTCTTCACCGCGCCGACGAGATCACTGAGCTTCGACGGGTTCATCAGGACTTCGGTGGAGAGCACCTTGCGGGCCAGGCCGGAGAGGAAGGCCTGCTGCCGCGCGATCCGGTCCAGGTCGCTACGGGGCAGGCCGTAGCGTTGCCGGACGAAGGCCAGCGCCTGCACCCCCTCGATGGTTTGCTCGCCCGCGGGTAGGTCGATGCCGGAGCGGTACTCCTCGACCGGCTCCTTCAGGCACACCTTGATGCCGCCGAGGGCCTTGGTGATCTCGTAGAAGCTGGCCAGGTTCACCTCGGCGTACCTGTCGATCATGCCGGGCCGGCCGATCAACCGCTCGATCGTCTTGATCAGGTTCTTCCTGCCCGCGATCTTGGCCTTCTTGTCGATCTCCTCCAGGTCGGTCATTCCCTGCTGCTGCAAGGTCTGGTGGGTGTCGTTGTAGGCGTAGACGAACGCACCGTTGAGCTTGTGCTTGCCGTACCCGCCGGCCAGCCGTACCCAGGAGTCGCGGGGGAAGGACACGGCCACCGCGCGTTTCCCGTTCTGCGGGATGTGCACCAGGATCATCGTGTCGGTCTGCCGCTCGCCGTCGGCCTCGCCCGCGTGCAGCATGTCCAGCACCTCGCGGGGCAGCGGGTTGCCCTGCTGGTCGGTGCGGCTGTCCTGCCCGACCAGCAGGATGTCAATGGCTCCGTCCAGTGGCTTGACCGGCATCTCGTCGTCGAAGACGTTGGTCGTGGCCAGGCCCTCGTTGACATCCCCCACGAACTGCCAGCCGTACCAGGTGAGCCCGAGCACGATCAGCGAGACAAGGGAGATCAGGGTCTTTCCGCCACGCAGGGCCAGCACGACAACAGTGCTGCGGCCGCGCGCGCCGGCGCGGTCGACCGCTCGCCCCGGCCAGTCGGTCACGCACTCTCCTCCCAGCCGGCTACGCACCGCCTCCCGGGCAGCCGGCTCCCCAGACGATTCACCACATATGGCGCTCCACGATCCACATTACTGATTTCCGTGTGATGCGTCCGTACGTTTGCGCAAGATCGGCCTGATCATGTACCGGCGCCGCGGATAACCGACCTGACCGATCCTAAGCAGGCGCGTGGCACACTGCGCAGGTCGAGGCAGGTCGAGGCGGTTAGGCGAAAGGCAAGCAGATGCGGGTGCTGGTCACCGGAGGCGCTGGGTTCATCGGATCGCATTACGTACGGCAAGCACTATCCGGTGAGTATCCGGCACTCTCCGGAGCCGAAGTGGTGGTGCTGGACAAGCTCACCTACGCCGGAAACGAGGCGAATCTCGCCCCGGTCGCGAACAGCTCACGGTTACGTTTCGTCAAAGGGGACATCTGCGATGCCCAACTGGTGAGCGAGGTGATGACCGGCGTGGACCTGGTGGTGCATTTCGCCGCGGAGTCGCACGTCGATCGCTCCATCGCCGGTTCGGCCGACTTCGTGCTGACCAACGTCGTCGGTACGCAGACCCTGCTGCAGGCGGCCCTGCACGAGGGCGTCGGCAAGTTCGTGCACGTTTCCACCGACGAGGTGTACGGCTCGATCGAGCGGGGTTCCTGGCCGGAGGAGCATCCGCTGGAGCCGAACTCGCCGTACTCCGCTTCCAAGGCCTCCTCCGACCTGCTGGTCCGGTCCTTCTACCGCACGCACGGCCTGCCGGTCTGCGTGACGCGGTGCTCGAACAACTACGGCCCGTACCAGTTCCCGGAGAAGGTGATCCCGCTCTTCGTGACCAACCTGCTGGACGGTGCGCAGGTACCGCTCTACGGGGACGGGATGAACGTGCGTGACTGGCTGCACGTGGATGACCACTGCTACGGCATTCAACTGGTGGCGGACAAGGGGCGCCCCGGGGAGGTCTACAACATCGGGGGCGGCATTGAGCTGACCAACCGGGAGCTGACCGAACGCCTGCTCGGCGCGCTCGACGTGGGCTGGGAGATGGTGCGGCCGGTGCAGGACCGCAAGGGCCACGACCGGCGTTACTCGGTGGACATCACCAAGATCGGTGCTGAGTTAGGCTACCGGCCGCGGATCCCCTTCGACACCGGCCTGGCGGACACGGTGCGCTGGTACGCGGAGAACCGCGCGTGGTGGGAGCCGCTGAAAGGTCGTGCGGCGCTGACGGAGAGGTGATCGAGGTGGGCGGACTCAGCCTGCTGGTACCCGGCGGGAGCGGTCAGCTCGGCAGGGAGCTCGCCGCACTGGCGGGGGAGTCCGAGTTCGAGGTGCGCGCGCCCGGCTCGGCCGAGCTGGATGTGACCGAGACCGGCGCGGTGGTGGAAGCCGTCGCCGAGCTGGCCGCCCGTGCCGCGGAGTCCGGCCGGTCGCCGGTGGTGGTCAACGCCGCCGCCTACACCGCGGTGGACGCCGCGGAATCCGATGAGGAGCGGGCCTTCGCGGTGAACGCGGACGGCCCGCGGGTGCTGGCGGCCGTCTGCTCGTCCCGCCGGCTGCCGCTGGTGCATGTGTCCACCGACTACGTGTTCAGCGGGGACGGTGACCGTCCCTACCTTCCGGAGGACGCGCTGGGCCCGCGTAGCGCGTACGGGCGGACCAAGGCGGCCGGTGAGGACGCCGTGCTCGGTTCCGGCGCGCGGGCGTGGATCGTGCGGTCCGGCTGGGTATACGGGGCGCACGGGCGCAACTTCGTCAAGACCATTGTTGGCCTCGAGGGCGAGCGGGATGAACTATCCGTTGTGGACGATCAGATAGGTGGTCCTACGTGGACGGCCGATCTGGCGGCGGGGCTGGTCGAACTGGCCGGGATGATCGCCGGTGGTCGCGGCCCCGAGCGGCGGATCCTGCACTGCACCGGCGCGGGTCAAGCGAGCTGGTTCGACCTCGCGCGGGCGGTCTTCACCGAACTCGGGGCCGATCCGGAGCGGGTGAAGCCGTGCGGCACCGAGGAGTTCCCGCGCCCTGCCCCGCGCCCCGGGTACTCGGTGCTGTCCGCGGAACCCTGGCGGGAGGCCGGGCTGACCCCGCTCCGGTCCTGGCGGGAGGCGCTGACCGCCTTCTTCGCCAAGCACGCCGATCAGCTTCGCGCCACGGTGTAGCGCGCCGGGGCGAACTCGTCCCGCGCGATCGCCCGAACCCTGCTGCGCAGGTACAGCGGCCCGTTGATGCGCAAGTGTCTCGGCAGCAACGGGGTGATCGCACGGGACGCCGCGCGCAGCGCGCGCAACTGGCGGTCCTGCCAGCGGGTCCAGCGCAGGCCGAGCCGCCGGCGGAGGGAGTCCGGCAGCAGACCGATGGTGCACAGGGTCAGCACATGCGCCGCGGGTAGGGTGACCAGCCGCCACACCGGTTCGGTCCAGCGGGGCAGCAGGGGAGGGCGCGCCGGCCTGCGCAGGCTGGCCAGCACCACATCCGCGGTCTCGGTGTGTGCCAACCGGTTCGCGACCATCTCGTCGAAGTAGACCTCGAACTCCGCCCAGGTGGCCGGCAGGTCCCCGGCCCGGATACCGAGCAACCGGCCGAGCCCGAGCCATTCGGCATAGAGCCGTTCGGTCTCCTCCTCGCTCATCGGTCGGCCGAAGTGCTTGTGCAGCATGACGATCGCCTGCACCAGGGTGGCCTGTACCCAGGCGTAGGCTCCCGGTTCCAGCGCGTGGTACCGGCTGCCGTCCGGGTTCACTCCCTTGATCCGCTTGTGCATCTCCCGCAGCTTGCGGGTCACCTCGATGGCGTCCTGCCCGGAGTAGACGGTCAGCATCACGTAGTCGAGAGTGCGGAAAAGGCGCTGCCACGGTTCCTGCCGGAAGTTGGAGTGATCCCGCACGCCGGAGCCGATCGTGGGGTGAGTCACCTGCAGGAGCAGGGCGTATCCCGCACCGAGGAACCCCCGGACGTCACTCGCCCGCTGCCAGGAAACCGAGTCCGGGCCGAGTGTCAGTTTCGCCGCTTCTTCCTCGGTGACCTGGACGGAGCTCATCGCGGCCTCCTTATGGACAACGATGGTAGTCCATTGGACGGTAGACATGGACAACAGCCGATGTCAATATTGGTGAGGTGCGTACCTCTCCCACCCGCAACTGGCGCGGAGTCAGTGCCGAGGATCGCCGGTCCGGGCGCCGTGCCCGGCTGGTCGAGGCCGGCCTCGAGGTGATCGGTACGCAGGGCTGGGCCGCGGCGACCGTGCGTTCGGTGTGCCGGGAGGCCGGGCTCACCGAGCGCTACTTCTACGAGAGCTTCGCCGACCGGGACGCGCTGCTGGTCGCGGTGTACGAGCAGGTGCTGACCGAGGGCATCGAGTCGGTGCTGCGCGCCGTGGCCGAGGCACCGAGGGACTTCCGGCAGACCGTGCGGGCGGCGATCACCGCGGGCGTCGACCTGGTCACCGGCGACCGGCGCAAGGGCCGCGTCCTGGTGCTGGAGGCCACGAGCAACGAATCGCTGCAACGGCGCCGCCAGGAGGGCATGCGGGCGCAGGCCACCCTGGTTTCCGAGCTGGCGCGGGACTTTCTCGGTGAGCGGGCACCGGATCCCGCGGACGCGGAGATCACCTCGCTGGCGATGGTCGGCACGCTGGCCGAGGTCGGCGGCGCCTACCTCGAGGGAAGGCTCCAGGTGTCGCGGCAGCGGCTGATCGACCACCTTTCCGGGATCGTGGTCGCGGCCGCCACGGTCAGCTCGGCCCAGCCGTGAGCCCCGGCCCGACTTTCGTCGGTTGCCCTGTGGTCTAGACCACTCTAGCGTCGAGGGTCTCGACATCGACGTTGGGCGGTGAGTTTCGGCATGAGCAGAATCGGGACCCGGATCGCATCCGTACTCGGCGGTTTCGCGCTCGCGGTCGCGCTGGCGCCGGCCGGGCAGGCGCAGGCGGTACATGTGGAACCGGCGGGGCAGTCGGCACCGTATGTCGACATCACCATGCCGGAGCCCTCCCTTGCCGAGATCGCGCGGGAGACCGGGCACAAGACGTTCACGCTCGCCTTCGCGCTCGGCGACCACTCCGGCTGCAACCCCTCGTGGGGTGGCACGATCCCGCTGGACGACGAGCGGATCCTGAACGACATCCGCGAACTGCGGGCCATGGGCGGCGAGGTGATCGTGGCGACCGGCGGCGCCGTCGGGCCGTACCTGGAGCACACCTGCCGCTCGGCGGACGCGCTCACCGCCGCGTACCGGACCATCCTGGACACGGTGGGCACCAACCACCTCGACGTGGACGTCGAGGCCGCCATCCCGCACGACATGGTGAACACCGCGCTGGCGGGGTTGCAGGCTGAGCGGGGTACCAGTGTCAGCTACACCCTGCGGGTGCAGGGCGACGACTACGGCCTCGACCCGTACTCGGTTTCGGTGCTGCGCAGCGCCGCCACACACGGGGTGGACGTGCTGGTCAACCCGATGACGATGGAGTTCGGCACCTCCCGGTCGAACTGGGGTGACGCGGTGATCGCCGCCGCGGAGAGCGTGCTCGGCCAGATGCGGGGCATCTGGCCGGACCGTGCCGATGCCGAGCTCAAGCGCGGGCTCGGGGTCACGCCGATGATCGGGCGCAACTTCAACGGCAAGATCTTCCGGCAGGCGGACGCGAACAAGCTGGTGGACTGGGCCCGGGCGAACCAGATCGGCCTGCTCGCCTTCTGGTCGGTGGGTCGGGACAACGGTTCGTGCCCCGGCGGCGGCGTCTCCCCGACCTGCAGCAGCATCGCCCAGTCGGAGTACGAGTTCACCAACATCTTCAGCCGCTTCCCGGCCCGCAGCTCTTATTGACTGTACGCGAACAGCAAACTCACCCGCGTGAGCGGCAAACACGCCGGGGCTCGGCGTGTTTGCCGTCTGCGTAGGCGTGTTTGCTTCCCACGCGCACGCGTTGGCTGTTTGCGGACGGCCAACTAGCGGCCTGCGGCGGTGCGATAGGCGCCGACGGTGAGTTCGGCGCAGCGTCGCCAGGTGAAACCGGCGGCGTGCGCGCGGCGCTTGGCCGAGGCGGAGGCGAGGTGTACCTCGCCGACGGCGGCGCGCAGGGCCTCGGCCAGCGCGCCCTCCTCGCCGTACGGCACCAGGGTGGCGTGGCCGTCGGCGACCTCGCGCAGGGCCGGGATGTCCGAGCACACCACCGGCACGTCGCAGGCCATGGCCTCCAGCACCGGGAGCCCGAACCCCTCGTCCCTGGACGGCAGCACCAGCGCGGCCGCGCCCGCGACCACCCCGCGCAGGTCCACTTCGGACAGGTAACCCAGGTGCAGCGTGCGGTCCGACGGCTGGTGCGGCCCGGGGCCCGCGAACACCAGCGGTGGCAGGTCCGGTGCGGCGGCGTGGGCGCGGCGCAGCCAGTCCAGCCCCTTGCGCGGCCCCGCGGCGCCGACGAACAGCAGGTACCGGGCGGGCAGGCCGATCCGCTCGCGCAGGTCCTCGCCGGGCGGGCGTCCGGTGAACCAGGCCGGGTCCACCCCGAGTGGGGTGACCACGATCTTCTCCCGGTCCACGTCCAGGCGATCGGCCACCGCGTCGGCCACGGCCGCGGTGGGGGTGCAGATCGCCTTCGCCCGCGCCGCGCCCTTGCGCACCAGGGCGGGCACCTCCCGGTCGCTCGGCGCCAGCTCCTGCGGGGCATCCAGGAAGGCGAGGTCGTGGATGGTCAGCACCCCTGCGGCGCGCAGGCTCGGTGGCAGCACGAAGTTCGTTCCGTGTACGACATCGCTGCGCCCGGCGAACAGCTCCACCGGCGGGAAGTTCGAGCGCAGCCACGCCCTGCGCAGCGCCCGCGCGGCCACCGGCATCCCGCGGGCGCGCATCCCGTGCGGCAGCACCGAACGCAGCCGGCGCCAGCCGCGCAGGGTGAACGCGACGGCCCGAGTGTCCACACCGGACAACGAGGCGAGCTCCTCGGACAGCGAGGCCGTGTACCGGCCGACCCCGGTCCGGTCACCGAGTAGCGGAGTGCCGTCCAGCAGCACCCGGAGCGGGCGGTCAGCCAGATCAGTCAGGTCAGCCGGGTCAGCGGGGTCAGCGGGGTCAGCCATTGCCGGTTCGCCGCCCGCCGAGCCTGCTCCTGGCAAGCCGCAGGGCCCGGCCGCCGACTCGCCGGACCAGCTCCCGTGGACCGCCCTCGGCAAGGTACTCCCGCACCAGCGCCACGTCCCTGCGCAGCAGTTCCTTGCCACGCGCGGGGTCCGTGGTCGCCAGGTGCTCCGCCCCCGGCAGCCGGTCGGCGGCGGGGCGCGGGTCCCGGCAGAACTCCACCAGCGGATCCAGCACCCGCGGCCAGGTGAACCGCTCGGCGACCAGCCGGATGCGCTCCACGCACGCGGCCGCGAACTCGGTGTCGTAGAGCGACTTCTCCAGCGCCTCGGCCAGCGCGTCGACGTCCTCGGCCGGTACCACCACCCCCAGCCGTTCGGTGCGCACCAGGTCGGCCATGGCGTCCCCGTCGGTGGTGACGATCGGCAGCCCGGCCCACAGGTAGTCCAGCACCCTGGTGCGGAACGCGAAGGTGGTCTCCACGTGCTCGAAATGCGTGGTCACCCCGCAGTCGGCGTCCAGAAGCCAGTTCTGCCGCTCCTCGTAGGGCACCCAGTGCTCGTTGAAGAACACGTGCTTGCCGGTCAGCCCGAGCGAGTCGGCCAGCCGCGCGGTCTGCGCGCCGATGCTCATCTCGGTGACCTCCGGATTGGGATGCCGCATCCCGAGGAACACCAGCCGGACGTCCCCGCGGCGCTCGCGCAGCCGGTCGATCGCGCGCACCAGGGTCAGCGGGTCGAACCAGCTGTACACCCCGCCCGCCCAGAGCACGACGTGATCGGTCTCGGAGATGTTCAGCGTGGCGCGCAGCCCGGGCCCCGTGCGTTGCGGCGCACGCTCGGGCAGCCCGAAGGGCACCACCGCGAGCAGGGACTGCGTGGTGGGGTCGGCGTCGTACAGCCGGGGGGACAGCCTGCCGAGCGCGGCGAGGTGGCCGAGCCAGAAATGCCGCTGCCGCTCCGAGGCGCACAGGAAGAAGTCCCCGCGTTCCAACTGCGCGTCCAGCACCCTGGTGACGCCGGCCAGGTCCGCGGCCCGCCGGTCGTCGGCCGCGTCCTTGCCCTGCTCGAGCAGCTCCAGGTGCATCGGGTCGTACAGGTCGCAGACCACGAGCTTGTGCCGGTGCTGCTTGTTCAGCGCGGGCGCCATCTCCAGCACGTGGCCCTGCAGGATGACGATCTCGGCCCACTCGATCGGCTCGGCGAGGTCGCGCCTGCGCGCGGCGGAGACCTGGAACGGTGCGGGCGGCGGATCGGCCACCGGGTTGACGGTGACCAGCCGGACCTCGTGTTCGGCCGCCAGCACCGAGGCGATGTTCCAGGCCCGGATGGCCGGGCCCGCCATCCGCTCGGTCAGCGAGTCGCCGGTGAGCACCAGCACCCTGCGCCGCCTGCCGAAGGCGTCCTCGATGCCGAACGCCTCGGTCAGCACGTCATGCGCCGCGAGGTAGCGGGGCAGCGGATAGGCGGGCTCGAGCGCCTTGCGCAGCAACGGGATCAGGTCGGCGTCGGTACGCACCCGCGCCGCCTGCTCCACCGCGCGGGACTCGGCCAGCGCGGGCAACAGCTCGACGAACTGGTCCATCGCCAGCAGCCCGGCGAGCGTGCCGCGCGGCACCGGGACCGGGTCGGTCTCGATCGGACCGACGCCGCGCTGCAGGTCCAGCCGGGTCGGGTCCAGCTCGCCCCGGGCGGTGGCCCGGCGCGCGGTGAGCGCCAGCGCGGCGGGCAGCGCGCTGGCCAGCGTCTCGGCGGAGAGGTTCTTGTACATGGCGGCCAGCGCGTTGCGCTCCAGCAGGAAGGTCTCCCGCCCGGTGTCCGGCGCGTCCAGTTCGGCCATCGTGGCGTGGTGCCGGTGGTAGGCGATCGAGGTGGGCACGTACCGCACCCGCCAGCCGCGCAGGTTGAGCCGCCAGCCCAGGTCCACGTCCTCGTAGAACATGAAGAAGCGCTCGTCGAACCCGCCGAGCTCGGCGAACACCCCGGCCCGCACGAACAGCGCCGAGCCGGTGCCGAACAGCACGTCCTTGGCCGCGTCGTGCTCGGCGGCGGGCAGGTCGGCCAGCCGGGTACCGGCGTGCCGCTTGTAGCCCATACCGAACCAGGTCAGGCCGGCGTCCACGAAGTCCGCGGACTCGCCCTCCCAGTCCAGCACCTTGCTGGCCACCGCGGCGACACCCGGTTCGGCGCGCAGCACCGACACGGCGGCGCGGGCCCAGGCGCGATGCGGCCGGGCGTCGTTGTTCAGGAACGCCAGCACGGTGCCCCGCGCGTGCCGGGCGCCCAGGTTGCAGCCGCCTGCGAAACCCCGGTTCTCGCTCGACTCCACGATCCGCACCCCGGGCACGGCCTCCCGGATCCGCCGCACGTCGTCCCCGCCGGAGGCGTTGTCCACGCAGACGAGGTCCAGCCGCGGGTAGTCCAGCTCGGTGGTCAGGGCGTGCAGGCAGGTGATGGTGTCGTCGGCGCCGCGGTAGTTCACCACGATCACCGAGACGACCGGCTGGTTCGGATCCCCCTTGGCCACCGCGCAACTCCTTAACATTCGCGCCGGTGCGCCAGCTTAACGGCCGGCCCATTCCCGCCAGACCTCGCCTCGGTCCAGCACGGCGCGGGCGCCGATCGCCCGCCGGGCCAGCAGGGTCGCGGGCAGCCGGGCGAGCACCTCCGCCAGCACCCGGCAGCGCAGCCCGGCCCGGAAGTTGGCCGCGGCCGGCCGGTCCCCGCGCAGCGGCAGCACCGCGGTGAGCGCGGTGAACCGGGTGAGCTGGGTCAGTGCCACCCGCGCCGGGGCGCAGCGCAGCAGCGTGAGCAACCGGTTGCGCTCGTTCCACCGGTGGAAGGACGGCGAACCGGGCCGGGTGCTGGCACCGTGCCGGTGCCGCGCCACCGCCCGCTCCCGTACCCCGATTCGCCACCCGGCCAGCCGCAGCCGCCAGGCCGTGTCGGTGTCCTCGTAGTAGCAGAAGAAGCTCGCCGGGACGCCGCCGGCGGCGCGCAGGGCCGCGGTGCGCAGCAGTACCGCCCCGCCGCAGAAGCCGAACGCCTGCCCGCCGGCGGCGGTGCGGTCGGCGCCGTGCCCGTCCGCGGTGAGCCGCACGCCCACCGACTGCGGGCTTCCGCCGGCGCGCTCCAGCCGGCAACCCACCGCGGCGAGGTCGGGCTCGGCCAGCAGCGCGTCCTCCAGCAGCCCGAGCCAGTCCGGCCGCGGGGCGGCGTCGTCGTTCAGCCAGGCCACCAGTGGCGTGTCCACAGCGGACAACCCGGCCGCGATCCCGCCCGCGTACCCGGCGTTACGGGGCAGCCGGAGCACCTCGGGGGCCGAGGGATGCGCGGCGAGCAGCTCGGCGGTGCCGTCGTCGGACGCGTTGTCGACCACCAGGATCCGATGTGGACGATCCTGCGTCGCCAGCGCGTCCAGGCACTCGCCGAGGTGACCTACGCCACGCCAGGTGACGACGAGGACCGTCGTGGTGGCGGGTGCGGGCACGCCGAGCAGAATAGTGCCCGTGCCCGAGTTGGTCGTGATCGCCGAGCAGTTACTCGCGCCGGTTCCCGGTGGTACCGGCCGCTACACCGGCGAGCTGTTGCGCGCGCTCGCCGAGACCACCCCGGACGGCTGGCGGCTGACCAGCGTGGTCGCCAGGCATGCCGAGGTGGGCCCGGCCCGGCGGGCGGGCGTGCGGGGGCCCCGGGTGTTGCCGCTGCCGCCACGCGCGCTGGTCGCCGCCTGGCAGGCCGGGCTGCCGCTGTGGCCGGGCGGGGACGCGGTGCACGCTCCGACCCCGCTGGCGCCGCCGCGCTCGGGCCGCCGGACTCTCTCGGTGACCGTGCACGACACCGTCCCGTGGACGCATCCGGAGACGCTCACCCGCCGCGGGGTCTCCTGGCACCGGTCGATGATCACCAGGGCCACCCGCAGGGCGGACGCGGTGGTCGTGCCCACCGAGGCGGTCGCCGCGGGCCTGGCCGCGTACGCCCCGGGCCCGGCGCCGGTGCGGGTGGTCGGGCACGGGGTCGCCCCGGTGCTGACCGGGGCCGAGGCCGCCGACCTCGACCTGCCGCGGCGCTACGTGCTCGCCGTCGGCACGCTGGAGCCACGCAAAGGGATCGACGTGCTGATCCAGGCGGTGGCCGGGCTCGACTCGGTCCCGCTGGTGCTGGTCGGGCAGCCGGGCTGGGGCGGACTCGATCCGCGGGCACTGGCCGAGGAGCACGGCCTGCCGGAGCACCGGCTGCGGGTGCTGGGCAGGCTGTCCGACGCCGAGCTGGCGCAGGCGCTGCGGCGGGCGAGCGTGCTCGCCGCGCCGAGCCTCGCCGAGGGGTTCGGCCTGCCGGTGCTGGAGGCGATGGCCTGCGGGGTGCCGGTGGTGCACTCGGACGTCGCGGCGCTGGTGGAGGTCGCCGGTGCGGCCGGGATCACGGTGCCGAGGGCGGACCCGGCCGCGCTCACCGGCGCCCTGCGTTCGGTGCTCGAGGAACCGGGGCTCGCCCCGCGGCTGGGTGCGGCCGGGCGAGCCCGGGCCGAGCGTTTCTCCTGGCAGCGGGCCGCCGAGGCGATCTGGAGCATCCATCAGGACCGGTGAGAAAACCCAGTTTTCCGGTTCCGGAACAACGCCGAGCCGATCAGTCGTACCCTGCTCGCGTGGCAGCCGAACCACGAGTGTTGATCGACGCGACAGCCGTGCCCGCGGACCGGGGCGGCGTCGGTCGCTACGTCGACTCACTCGTCGCCGCCCTTGACCAGGACGGCGCGCGGCTGACGGTCGCCTGCCAGCCGAGGGACGCCGGGCTCTACACCGAGCTCGCCCCGCGGTCCAGGGTGGTCGGTGCGCCGGAGGCGACCGCGACCAGGACGGCCCGGCTGACCTGGGAGCAGACCAGCCTGCCGATGCTGGTGCGCAGGCTGAACGTGGACGTGGTGCACTCCCCGCACTACACGATGCCGCTGGCCAGCCCGGCCGCTTCGGTGGTCACCCTGCACGACGCGACCTTCTTCACCGACGCCGTGCTGCACGCCGGGGTGAAGGCGCGTTTCTTCCGCGCCTGGACGGTGGCCGCGTTGCGCAGGGCCTCGGTGTGCGTGGTCCCGAGCGTGGCGACGGCGAGCGAGCTGGCCAGGCTGGTCCCCGCGGGGGAGAGCCGGATGGAGATCATCCAGCACGGGGTCGAGGAGGCACGGTTCCACCCGCCCTCCCCGGAGGAGGTGCGCGCGGCCCGGGATGCCGTCGGCCTCGGCGACACCCCCTACGTGGCGTTCCTCGGCGCGCTCGAACCACGCAAGAACGTACCCGCGCTGATCCGCGGCTTCGCGCACGCGGTGGCGGGCAGGCCGAATCCGCCCGCGCTGGTGCTGGCCGGGCAGCCCGGCTGGGACAGCCAGGTGGAGAAGGCCCTCGACGCCGTGCCGCACCGGCTGCGGGTGATCCGGGCTGGCTACCTGCCGTTCGACACCCTCGCCGGGTTCCTCGGCGGGGCGGAGCTGGTGGCGTACCCCAGCCTCGGCGAGGGGTTCGGGCTGCCGGTGCTGGAGGCGATGGCCTGCGGTGCCTGCGTGCTCACCACCCGCAGGCTGTCCCTGCCCGAGGTCGGCGGGGACGCGGTGGCCTACTGCGGGGTCGGCGCGGGGGACGTGGCGGTGGCCATGGCCGAGCTGCTGGACGACGCCCCGCGGCGGGCCGCGCTGGCCGCGGCGGCGCAGCGCAGGGCCAAGGAGTTCTCCTGGGCGACCACCGCCGAGCGGCACCGGGAGGCCTACGCCATGGCCGCGGCGGGCCACCGGCGTCGCCGCGGGTAACGGGTGCAGAATGTCCGGGTGACCGAGAGCAACAGGGCGTACGGCGACGAGCTTGCCGTGGTGGTCGTGACCTACTTCCCCGGCGAGACCCTCGAGCGTTTCCTGGACACGCTGGAGAAGGCCACCACTCGCCGGGTGCGGGTGGTGCTCGCCGACAACTCCTCGACCGATGGCGCCCCGGAGCGGGCCGCCGAACGGGAGAACGTGCGGTTGCTGCCGATGGGGGGCAACCTCGGCTACGGCACCGCGGCCAACCGCGGGGTGGCCGCACTCGGCCCGGAGTTCGGCTGGGTGGTGGTGGCCAACGCCGATCTGGAGTGGGAGCAGGGTGCACTGGACGCCCTGCTGGAGGTGGCGGACCGCCGGCCGCGGGGCGGTGCGTTCGGGCCGCTGATCCGGGAGCCGGACGGCACCGTCTACCCCTCCGCGCGGTTGCTGCCCGCGCTGGGGCGCGGGGTGGGGCATGCGGTGTTCGGCAAGGTGTGGAAGGGCAACCCGTGGACCCGCGCCTACCGGCAGGAGCGCGGGGAACCCACCGAGCGGGTGGCGGGCTGGCTATCCGGTTCCTGCCAGCTGCTGCGGCGGGAGGCGTTCGCGGCGGTCGGCGGGTTCGACGAGCGCTACTTCATGTACTTCGAGGACGTGGACCTCGGGGATCGGTTGGGGCAGGCGGGCTGGCGCAACGTCTACGCTCCCTCGGCGGCCGTGATGCACATCGGCGGGCATGCCACGGCGCGGGCCCCCGCGAAGATGCTGGCCGTGCACCACGACAGCGCGTACCGCTACCTCGCCGACCGGCACCGGGGCCTCGCCTGGAAGCCCGTGCTGGCCGCGATCCGCGCCGGCCTGACGCTGCGCCTGAAGCTCTCCACCCTGCGCCGCTAGCCTGTGTTGAAGTAAGGCGCGCTGGCCTTCGGCCGAGAGCGCGCCCCCGCATCACCTTGTGCAGGCACCTTCCTGAACAGCTCCTGGCCCGCGGCTACAGCCCTTCCAGGCGGCGGGAGAGCGCGGACTGGCCGCGCTGGGTCCTGGTGGTGGGGATGAGGCCGTCGTGCTCCTGCTCCGCGGGCTCCTGCTGCCGCGGCTGGACCGCTTCCTCGGCGGGTTCGGCGGTGGGTTCGGCGGCCCGCCGGGTGAGCGGGGTGGTGGGTTGGCTGCCGACCGGGTCCAGGCTGCTGGTCGGTTCCTCCCGTGCCAGGTAGTCGTTCTCCTCGATCACCGAGGCGGGCAGCTTGGTGGTGGTGTCCGGATCCTGGCTCCGGTCGATGTCCCGGACGAAGGAGCCGGGAATCTGCTGGGTGTTCGAGGCGTCCATGGGCGACGTCATGTTGTCCGGCGTGACGACACCGTTCCGCGCTCGTGCGCGGGAAAGCAAGGCGTCCGCTCGATCGCGGGGGTCCATGCCCTCGCCTCCTGTTACCTCACCCGAGGCCCTCTCCGATCAGGGCCGTCGCCATGCTGTCTAGGGTATGCCCTCCAGGCGGTCGTCGTCAGCGTTTCCCACGGTCTGTCGCTGAGTGATCGCGTGGTAGGACCGCACCGGATGGAGGGAATGCAGATGACGTCCACGCTCGGGGTCGATGCCGTCGTTCTCGTCGGCGGCAAGGGGACCCGGTTGCGCCCGCTCACGCTGTCCGCGCCCAAACCCATGCTGCCCACCGCCGGTGTGCCGTTCCTGAGCCATCTGCTCTCCCGGATCAGGGCGGCCGGGATCACCCATGTGGTACTCGGCACCTCCTACCGGGCGGAGGTGTTCGAGGAGTACTTCGGCGACGGCGCCGCGCTCGGGCTGGAGATCGAGTACGTGGTGGAGCGGGAACCGCTGGACACCGGCGGCGCGATCCGCAACGTCCTCGGTCACCTGCGCGCCGAGCACGCGGTGATCTTCAACGGCGACATCCTCTCCGGCGCCGACCTGCCCGCACTGGTGGCGACCCACCGCGACGCGGGGGCGGATGTCACGTTGCATCTGCAGCGGGTGGCCGACCCCGGCCGGTTCGGCTCGGTGCCGACCGATGCCGACGGCCGGGTCACGGCCTTCCTCGAGAAGACCCCGAACCCGCCGACCGACCAGATCAACGCGGGCTGCTACGTGTTCCGTCGCTCGGTCGTCGAGTCCATCCCGGCGGGCAGGCGGGTCTCGGTCGAACGGGAAACCTTCCCCATGCTGCTGGAATCCGGCGCACATGTGCATGGGTTCGTGGACTCCTCGTACTGGCTGGACGTGGGCACCCCGGACACGTTCGTGCGCGGCTCGGCCGACCTGGTTCGCGGGCTCGCCCCGACCTCGGCGCTGCCCGGCCCGGTCGGGGAGTCCCTGCTGCTGGAAGGCGCCTCCGTGTCGGCGGAGGCCATCGTGGACGGTGGTGCCACCCTCGGCAGGGACACGGTGGTCGGCGCGGGGGCACGGGTCAGCGGCGCGGTGCTGTTCGACGGCGCCACGGTCGGCGCGGGGGCGGACGTGCGGGACTCGGTGCTCGGCGCGGGGGCCAGTGTCGGCGAGGGCACCGTGCTGCGCGGCGTGGTGCTCGGCGACCGGGCTTCGGTCGGCGCGGGCTGCGAACTGCTGGACGGCGCGCGGGTGTGGCCGGAGGTCACCCTGCCCGAAGGCGCGCTGCGCTTCTCCAGCGACGCGTGAAGAACGTGCCCGAGCGAACCTGGCGCCCGCCGTTCCCGCTCGACCTCGCGGCGGTACTGGCGCCCCTGCAGCGCGGGCGCGGCGATCCCTGCCTGCGCAGGGACGAGGGCGGCGTGGCCTGGCTGACCGGCAACACCCCGGACGGCGCGGGAACGCTGGCCGTGCACCGGCGTGCGGGCGGGGAGGTGCGGGCCACCGCGTGGGGGCGGGGCGCGGACTTCCTGCTGGAGTGGCTGCCCGCCCTGCTCGGCGCCGCGGACGACGACTCCGGCTTCGTCGCGCACCACGAGGCGGTGGCCAGGGCCCGGCACGGGGCGCCCGGCCTGCGGCTGGGTGCGACCGGGCGGGTCTGGGACGTGCTGGTTCCCGCGGTGCTGGAGCAGAAGGTCACCGGCTACGAGGCTCGCCGCTCCTGGCGGGAGCTGTGCCGCCGGTTCGGCGAACCGGCGCCGGGACCGGCGCCGGACGGTATGCGGGTACCGCCGACGCCGGTGGCAGTTCGGTCCATTGTGGATTGGAAATGGCACAAGGCCGGGGTGGACCTGACCCGCCGCCGTACCCTGATCGCCGCCGCGCGGGTGGCGCACCGGCTGGAGCGGGCGGCCGTGCTCGGTGGTGCGGACGGCCGCCTGCTGCTGCGCAACGTGCCCGGTGTCGGGCCGTGGACCGCCGCCGAGGTCGCTCAGCGCGCCTGGGGTGACCCGGACGCGGTGAGCGTCGGCGACTTCCACGTCCCGGCCGTGGTCGGCCACGCCCTGCTCGGCAGGGAGCTTGACGACGCGGGCATGCTCGCCGAGCTGGCCCCGTACACGCCGCAGCGGCAGCGCGCGGTGCGCTACCTCGAGGCCGCGGGCTTCTCCCGGCCGAGGTCCGGCCCACGGCAGGCGGTGCGGGACTACCGCGCGATGTGAGCCGCTAGTACGGCGGTCGTCGGATGCCCTCGTGCCCGGCGGGTGGGTACTGGTACGCGGGATTCTCGGTCGGGAACGGGGCCGGTTTCGGCCGGCTGACCCGGACCAGCAACACGATGACGGTGATGGCCGCGGCGATCCCGATGATGGTGACGAGTAGTTCGAGAATGCTGAGAGTAGCCATGTCGATCCCCTCTCATGTCTCTCCACCAATCAGGGTATAGCCGCTATGGCTGTACGCGGAGCGTGTTCAACGGATAGGTTCCCGCATTGTGACTGTCCCGCGTCCGCACCCGACGAAAGTCAGCTATGACTACCCGCTGGGCGGGCTCGACCCTTTTGATGTCGACGAGCCGCGTACCCAGCACCTTTACGAGGTCAACGGATGGTCGCGGGCCTGGGTGGCCGGGGAGCCGTGGCAGGAGGAGTGCCGGGTCGTCCAGGACGCGCTCCCGGTCGGGTACAAGGCGCTCTCCCTGCTGGAGAAGCTCGCGGTGGTGGTGAACGGGGTGGTACTGCGCGAATGGCCGGAGACGCGTCACCCTGCTGACGGATTGCGTCGATCCACCGATGACGCTCAGCGACTAAGCGTGCGCCGAGAGGCGTGGATGTTCCCGTACCGGCTGGTGCGCCAGGCCGGTGGCGGGGCGAGTGGGTTCGACAGCTACGAGGACGCGATCGCGACGGCGGTCCGGCCCCGCCCGCAGCCGGCCACCGTGCTGGTGTGCCGGGTGCTGGCGCACCAGCGACACGGTCACTGACCCCGGATGGCGGCCGCGACGATGGCCAGCGCCTCGTCCCGGTCGAGCCCCAGCCGGTGCACGGTCTCCGCGTAGGCGAGTGCCGCCTGCCTGGCGCGGGCGCGGCTGTGCTGCCCGGCGGCGCCGACGAAACTGCCCGCCCTGCCCCTGGTCTCGATCAGGCCGGCCTCCTCCAGCTCCCGGTAGGCACGGGCGATCGTGTTCGGGGCGATGCCGAGGTCCGCGGCGAGCGCCCGCACGGTCGGGAGCTTGGTGCCGACCGGCAGGGTCCCTTCGTTGATCTGCCTGGCCAGCTCGGCACGTACCTGCTCGAACGGCGGCACCGGCGAGTCGCCGTCCAGCCGGACGATCATGTCGCCGCCGCGGTCGTCCGTTCCAGCGCGGCGGCGATCAGCTCGGTGAGGTCCTCGGTACCCGGCGGCAGCGCGGTCGCGGGCCACCAGCCGAGGTCCTCCGACTCCGTGCTGCGCACCGGCTGGGCGCCGGCCGGCGCCCGGATCAGGAACCGCACGTCGAAATGCCGGGTCGGCACGCCGAGGGAGCAGGTGATCGGGTGCACGTCGAGGTGTACCGGTTCGGGGTCGATGACCAGTCCGTCCAATCCGGACTCTTCGCGTGCCTCGCGCAGCGCCGCCGTGGCCAGCGAGGTGTCCTCCGGCTCGCAGTGCCCGCCGAGTTGGAGCCAGCGGCCGACCCTCGGGTGCAGCGTGAGCAGCACCCGTTCGCCGGTGTGGTCCAGCACCACGGCCGACGCGGTGAGGTGACCCGCCGCGCAGGACCGCGCGCAGGCGTCCGGCCTGGCCGCGAGGAAGCCGAGATACCCCTGGCGCAGCGATTCCTGTGCCAGTGTGGCCGGCTTCCACGAGTCCAATGTGGACACGGCATCGGCGTGCAGTTCGCCGTTCTGGTTCACCATTCGATCAGCCCCTCGTCGAGTTCGCGTGGCGGGCGTGGCGGTTGCGGGCCGTCCGCGGCATGGCCGATGGCCACCGCGCCGAGTGGCTCCCATTCCGGGCCGAGGCCGAGGACGTCCCGCACCACGTCCGCGGCGAAGATGGTCGAGCCGATCCAGCAGGAACCGAGTCCCTCGGCGGCCAGTGCCACCAGCAGCCCCTGCACCGCGGCCCCGCCCGCGACCGTGAACATCGTGTGCTCGCAGGCATTGCGCCGCTGGTCCGGGTAGGTGTGCGCACCCTCCGTGCGCAGGAAGGGAACCACCACCTCGGGTGCGTCGAACAGGATGTCGCCCTTGCTCAACCGCTTGGCGATCTGCTCCTCGGTGAAGCCGTCGGCGGTCAGGTCGGCACGCCAGGCCGCGCGCATCGCCTCCAGCAGCGTGCGTCGCCGCTCGCTCCCGCGCAACCAGCCGAACCGGACCGGCCGGGTGTGGTGCGGGGCGGGCGCGGTGAGTGCCGTGCCGATGGCCCTGCGCAGCGGTTCCTCGTCGACCGGGTCCGCGCTGAACCGGCGAACCGAGCGGCGCAGCAGCACCGCGTCCCTGCGGCCCTGCTCGACCGCCTCGTTGGCGCCGAGCCGGAACAGGTCTTCCTCGACCGGACGGAGCAGGTCGCGCGCGGTGGAGGAGTCGTCCTCGATCCGCAGCCCGCGTACCACCGCGACCGGGGTGGCACCCAGCTTGCCCTTCACCAGGTCGGCCGCGGAGGCCAGCTCGTCCGCGACGGCGACCTGGGTGACCGCGAGCTCGTTGCCCCGCCCGTCCACGGCGCCGGCGTAGGAGTGCAGCACCCGCAGCCCGGACGCGCCGATCGCGGCGTCGGTCTGGCCGATCCGCCACGCCCGGCCCATGGTGTCGGTGATCAGCACCCCGACCTCGACGCCGAGCCGCTCCCGCAGCCCGCTGCGCAACGCCAGCGCCGAGGCATCCGGGTCGGTCGGCAGCAGGGCGAGCTCGTCCCCGGCCACGTTCGAGGCGTCCACCCCGGAGGCGGCCTGCACGATGCCCAGCCGGTTCTCGGTGATCAACGAGCGGCCGAACCGGGCGATCACCGCGGTGGCCTCCTCCTCGACCAGCTTCCGCCGCGCCGCGTCCCTTGCCTCCGGATCGTCCGGAACGCGGACCAGCCTGCCCTCGATCTTGGAGACGATCTTGCTGGTGACCACGAGCACGTCGCCGGAGCGCAGCCAGCGCGCGGCGTCGGCGATGGCCCCGGTGAGGTCGTCGCCAGGCCGGAACTCCGGCAGGCCCTCGACCGGCAGGATCTCCAACCGGTTCGCCGAGTGGTCGGCCGGCTTCGGGTCAGTCAACATCCACTCCGCACAGTTCGAACGCCGCGCGGGCCATCCGCGCGGTGGCGTCCACATCGGACATCAGCAGCGGCACCCCGCGCACCGCGACACCGGGCACGCTGACCGCCTCGCCGGACTGCACCAGCCAGCCGTCGAGTACCCCCTCCTCGGAGGTCTGCCGGGAACCGTAATGCCTGCCGACCGCTTCCGCGGTGGTTTCCACGCCGATCGCGCCGAGGCAGGCGTCGGCCATGCCGCGCAACGCCCTGCCCTCGATGATCGGGGAGAGGCCGACCACCCCGGCCTCGGTCTTGCGCAGCGCCTCGCGAACACCCGGCACGGACAGCACGGTGCCGACCGAGACCACCGGGTTGGACGGCGCCAGCAGCACGGCATCGGCCTCGCCGATGGCGTCCAGCACGCCGGGCGCGGGCACCGACTCCTCGGCGCCGACCGGCACGATCGTGTGCGCGGGCAGCTCGGCGCGGTAGCGCACCCACCACTCCTGGAAGTGCAGGGCCTTGCGCTGCTCGGGATCATCCGGGTCGTCCACGACGACGTGGGTCTCCACCCGGTCGTCGGACATCGGCAGCAGCCGCAGCCCTGGCTGCCAGCGGGCGCACAACGCCTCGGTCACCGCGGACAGCGGGTAGCCGGCCCGCAGCATCCTGGATCGGATCAGATGCGTGGCGATGTCCTTGTCCCCGAGCCCGAACCAGGTCGGTTCGGCACCGTAGGCCGCCAACTCCTGCTTGACGGTCCAGGTCTCGCCCGCGTGCCCCCAGCCGCGTTCGGTGTCGATGCCCCCGCCGAGGGTGTACATGCAGGTATCCAGGTCCGGGCAGACCCGCAGCCCGTGCATCCACACGTCGTCCCCGGTGTTCACCACCGCGGTGACCTCGTGCGGGACATCCTTCTTCGCCGCCCCCACCGGGGGCAGCCCCAGTGCGGCCTGCACGCCGAGCAGGAAGCGGGCCCCGCCCACTCCGCCGACCAGTACGACAACCTTCACGCCGCCGGATCCTTTCACGCTTTCGCCGGGACCCAGTACCGGTACCGGTGATGTTCGGTGAAACCGAGCCCGCGGTAGAGCGCGAGCGCGGCCGTGTTGTTCGCCTCCACCTGGAGCACGCAGCGGGTGGCGCCGTACCGCGCCGCCCACCGGCCCAGCCCGTTCATCAGCACCGTGCCGAGCCCCCGCCTGCGGTGCGTGGCCACGACGGTCAGCCGGGCGACATGCAGCAGGCTGCCCACCACCGTGCCGCGTGCGGCCCCGACGGTCTCGGTGCCCACCCTCGCCGTGGCGAACCCGACCGGTGCCGTTCCACCGGCCAGCACGTGCCGCTGGGCCCGCCCGGGTGACGCGGTCCCGGCGACCAGCTCCCACCAGGGGGCGCAAGGGGTTTCCGCCACGCTGACCCCGCCGACCCCGCTGCCGGTGGCCCCTGGCTGCTCGGCAGGGCCGAGCAGCACCGAGACCTCGTACCCGGCCTGATGACCTTCGTGGTGCACCCAGCCCGCCGCCGCGACCGCGCGCTCGGTGGCGCTGCCGTCCAGCACCTGAGCCACCGGCTGGATGCCGTGGACGTGGGCGAACTCACATGCGTGTTTCAGCGCCCGCGGCACGCCGGTGCCCGGATCGCCGATCGCCAGCGCACCGTTTGCCCTGCCGGTGAAGCCCGCGGCCGCACGCAGCCGCCACTGGCCCAGCGGCTGGTCGGTGAGCGCGGGCCAGGCATCGGCGCATGCGTTCTCCAACATCTCGGCCTCGTTCACGGTTAGATTGTGGGGGTAACCGAATAGGCCGCGAGCAGGGAGGACCGATGAGCGTCGCACGCAAGGACGACCGGCACAACGAGGACCTGGTCGCCGAGATCGCGGACAACCTGAACCGCAGGCTGAGCACCGAGTCGCGGGAGGACGCCGGAGCGCAGGAGCAGGAGCGGGAGCAGCCCCGGTTCGTGGTCACCGGTGACCGCAGGGTGCAGCCGCGGAAACGCGGGCCGCAGTAGGTTGCGTACTGAGGGTATGGCGGGTGGCCCACGCGCCGACGGCAGCGGGTGACCGCGTAATGTCGACGTCGGGCCAGACCCATGGACGAAACAGCAGGAGAGCCCAGTGACATATGTGATCGCCGAGCCCTGCGTCGACGTGCTCGACAAGGCATGCATCGACGAGTGCCCCGTCGACTGCATCTATGAAGGCGACCGGATGCTCTACATCCATCCCGACGAGTGCGTCGACTGTGGGGCATGCGAGCCGGTCTGTCCGGTCGAGGCCATCTACTACGAGGACGACGTCCCCGACGAGTGGAGCAACTACACCAAGGCGAACGTCGACTTCTTCGACGAGCTCGGTTCACCGGGCGGGGCGTCCAAGGTCGGGAAGACCGCCCACGACCCGCAGTGGATCAAGGACCTGCCGCCGCAGGGCGAATGAGCCTTCCGGCACTGCCCGACTTTCCCTGGGATTTGCTCGCCGGGCAGAAGGCGAGGGCGAGTGCGCACCCCGGCGGGATAGCCGACCTCTCGGTCGGAACGCCGGTGGACCCGGTGCCCCCGCGCATCCGGGAAGCGCTCGCCTCGGTCGCCGAACTGCCCGGCTACCCGACCACACATGGCACCCCCGAGCTGCGCGAGGCCGCGGCGGCGGCGTTGCTGCGCAGGCACGGGGTGTCGGTGCCGCCGGAGGCGGTGCTGCCGACCATCGGCTCCAAGGAGCTCGTCGCCTGGCTACCCAGGCTGCTCGGGGTGGGCGCGGGCGACGTGGTCGCGATCCCCGAGCTGGCCTACCCCACCTACGAGGTGGGTGCCCTGCTCGCCGGCGCCGAGGTGCGCAGGGTGGAGGGACTGACCGCGTTCGGCCCCGAGCGGCCCGCGCTGCTCTGGTTGAACTCACCGGCCAACCCCACCGGGCGCGTGCTCGGCATCGAGCACCTGCGCAAGGTGGTCGACTGGGCGCGGGAGCGGGGCACCATCGTGGTGTCCGACGAGTGCTACCTGGATCTCGGCTGGGAGGCCGAGCCGGTCTCGTTGCTACGTCCGGATGTGCACGGGGGCGACATGGCGGGCCTGCTCGCCGTGCACTCGCTGTCCAAGTCGGCCAACCTGGCGGGTTACCGCGCCGGTTTCGTGACCGGCGACCCCGCGTTGGTGTCCACCCTGCTCGGGGTGCGCAAGCATGCGGGCATGATCGTGCCGCGACCGGTGCAGGAGGCGATGACCGTCGCGCTGGCCGCGGACGACCTGGTCGCCGAGCAGCGGGAGCGCTACGCGGCGCGGCGCGCGGTGCTGCGGCCCGCGCTGGAACGGGCCGGGTTCCGGATCGACCACTCCGAGGCCGGCCTCTACCTGTGGGCAACCAGGGACGAGGACGCGCGCGCGAGCGTCGACCGGCTGGCCGACCGTGGCATCCTGGTCGCCCCCGGAACCTACTACGGCCCCTCCGGGGGCCGGCACGTCCGGGTCGCCCTCACCGCGACCGACGAACGGATCCACGCCGCCGCCGACCGCCTCTGACGCGGTGTGTTTGCCGCTCACGTAGGCGTGTTTGCTCCCCACGCGCGCGAGTTGGCCGCTCACGCGCGCGAGTTTGCTCCCCATGTACGTGAGTTAGTCAAGTGTCGACTCGGGCAGCTAACCAGAGTCCGCGGATCATCCTGCTGGATCGGTGTGCGGGATGGTGAGGAGGACTTTGCCGACCGTGCCTCGCTCGAGGGCGACCTGGGCGTCGGCGATCCGTTCTAACGGGAAGTGGTGCAGCGGTAGCCCGGCCTGTTCCCCCACCCGCAAGGCACCCGCCGCCACGGCCGCCGCGACGTCGGTGACCGCGTGGTCCTTGGCCGCGGGCGGCACCGTGTAGACATAAACGCCCTGCCAGCGCAGGTTGGCCGGCAGCGACTCGAGCACCGGCACAGACAGGTACTCTCCCGTGGTGCCCCCGTAGAAGGCAATGACCGCCCCGCGGGCTGCCACCGCGACGTCGAGCGAGGCGTTGGCCGTCGGCGCGACCTCGACGATGATGTGCACGCCCTCGGGCGCGATGGCCCGGATCGCCACAGCAGCGTCCTGCGCGTGGTAGTCGACTACGTGGTGGGCACCGGCCGCGCGCGCCAGCGCGGCCTTGGCCGGGCCGCTGACGGTGGTGATCACCCGTGCACCGGCCCACCGGGCGAGTTGAACGGCCGCGTTGCCGACCGCGCCGGCGCCGCCCGCCACCAGAACGGTGGCTCCCCGCAACGAGTTCGGCGCGACACGTCCTGAGCCGCCCTCGGCGACGCTCAGCGCGCGATGCGCGGTCAGGGCAGGGATGCCCAATGCCGCGCCAAGCTCGAACGAAGCGTCGCCGGGCAGGACGACCGCCTGCCGGTCGGGGACGACCGTGTACTGCGCGGCCGTACCCCACGCCCGCTGCCAGGCCGCTTCCCAGAGCCACACCCGCTGCCCGACCCGGTCCGGATCCACCTGCGGGCCGATGGCGTCGATCACCCCGGCGCCGTCCTGGTGCGGCACCTGCTCGCGCACGCCCTCCGGAAGGGGGCGCAGGCGGCTGCGCCAGTCCGTGGGGTTGACACCCGAGCTGTGCACCCGAACGCGTACCTCTCCCTGGCCGGGCTCGGGAACCGCGCGTTCGACGATCTGGAAGACCTCGGGTCCACCAGCCGCGGTCCGGACAACGACCTTCATCTCTCACCAATCCTTCGCCGGCCCCACTGCCGCACCGTCGGCGCGCAACCGCTGTGTCGTCTGTCGGTTCGGTGCTCACCAGCACACGCTCGCTGGCCGCACCTCCGCCGAACCCGCGCGAGCACAGACGTATTCCGCATACCCCGGAAGGCGAACACAAAGGAGTCGCCAGACCGGGTAGCGACCGGATCGGTAATCGGTAGGAACACCCAAACCGCCTCGGCCACGATCTCGTCGGGGAAAGCCGTTTTGCTGCTCACGTACCCGAGTTTGCCGTTCAGGTAGGCGAGTTGGCCGTTCCCGACCCCGCGATGCCGCGGTAGAGGAAGTCGGTCAGCAGGTCGATCGCCTCGTCGTCGGGCAGGGTGCGACCGCTGCCGTCGCCGCCGGCCGCCAGCCAGGTCCAGGCGAACTGGTCCAGCAGGCTGTACATGGCGGAGATCACCAGCTCCGGGTCGCCGGGCAGCACCGGAACCCGCTCCAGGTGGTCGCGCAGGTCCTCCCGGTCGGCCGCCATGATCTCGCGCAGCCTGCGGTCGAACTCCGCGTTCACCATCGAGGCCTGCCGGAGCGCGATCATCTCCGGCAGGTGCGCCCGGTAGAAGCGCCAGTAGGCCGCGATATGCCAGCGCACCGCCGCGCGATCGGTGAAGTCGGCGCTGTGCGTGGGGTCCTCGGCGACCGCGCGGTCACCCTCGGCCAGCATGTCGGTCAGCAGGGCGGTGAGCAGTTCCTCCTTGCCCGCGAAGTGGTTGTAGAACGACCCGGCCGCCCGGCCCGCTTCGGCGGTGATGTCGGTGATCTTCGTGTTCAGGTAGCCCTGCCGGGCGAATACGCGCTTGGCCGCCTGCTTCAGCGCCGCCTCGGTCTCGGCCGCCCGCGCCCTCCGGTTCATCGGCACCTCCTTGACGCCGCACGCTAACAGCAGCAAACTGAATTCATATTCACTGAACTGAAATTCACTTGGAGGTGCCCGTGGATATCGAGGTGCTGGTGACCGGAGCGGGTCCGACCGGCCTGACCCTGGCCATCGAGTTGGCCCGGCGGGGTGTCGGGGTGCGGATCGTGGACAAGGCCGGGACGTACTTCGCGGGGTCGCGGGGGGACGGGTTGCAACCGCGCACCCTCGAGGTCTTCGAGGACCTCGGTGTGCTGGACGCGGTACTCGCCGAAGGCGCACCGCAGGCGCCGGTCCGCGCCTACCTGGACGGGGAGTTCGCCGAGGAGCGCCGGATGAGCCCGGTGCTGGAGCCCACCCCGGATGTGCCCTACCCGAACGGCTGGGTGCTCGGCCAGTCCCGGACCGAGCACATCCTGCGCGAGCGCCTTGCCGGGCTGGGCGTGCGGGTGGAGCTCGGTACCGAGCTGACCGGGCTGAGCCAGGACGAGCGGGGCGTGACGGCGACGCTGGCGCACGGCGGCGGGGAACGCACCGTCCGGTGCCGGTACCTGGTCGGGGCCGATGGCGGGAGCAGTTTCGTGCGCAAGTCGCTCGGGGTGGGTTTCCCCGGCGACACCGACGAGTCGGTCCGGATGCTGCTCGGCGACGTTCGCGCGGACGGCCTCGACCACGGCTACGGCCACTGGTTCGCCCGTGCCGAGGACCCGGCCGCCGGCGTCGTGCTCACCCCGCTGCCCGGTGGCGACTGGTTCCAGTTCGCCGCCCCGCTGGGCGGGAGCGACGCGGGCACCGGGCTGGACACCCTGCGGAAGCTCCTGGACGGCGTAAGAGCGCCCGCCGGTGTCCGGTTGCGGGACCTGACGTGGGCGACGGTGTGGCGACCGAACGCGCGGCTGGCCGAGCGGTTCCGGGTGGGCCGGGTGTTCCTGGCGGGCGACGCGGCGCATGTGCACCCGCCGACCGGTGGGCAGGGCCTGAACACCGGGGTGCAGGACGCCTACAACCTCGGCTGGAAGCTGGCCGAGGGCTCACCCGCGTTGCTGGACAGCTACGAGTCCGAGCGGCTGCCGGTCGCCGCCGGTGTGCTCGGGCTGAGCGAACGCCTGCTGCGCAAGTACACCAGCGGCGCGCCGGATGCTCACTACCGCGGTGCGGACACCCGGCAGCTGGACATCAGCTACCGGGAGGACGAAGGGGACGGCCTGTTGCCGGGTGACCGGGCGCCGGACGCGCCGGTCCTGGGGGTCACCGGCAGCCTGCGGCTGTTCGACCTGTTCCGCGGTCCGCACGCCACCCGGCTCACCTTCGGTGCCCCGTGCCCCGGCCCGGAGCCTGGTGTGCACTCCTACGTGGTACTACCGCCCGGTTGCTCGGCGGGCGAGGATTCCGTGGTCGACACCGGCAACCATGCTCACGCCGCCTACCAGGCCACCCGGGGTACGACCGTGCTGATCCGCCCCGATGGCTACCTGGCAGGCCGAGGCGGGGGTGAGCGGAGGTCAGAGTAGGGCGCGGGCGGCGGAGTCGATGTCCTTGACGATGCCGCGCCAGGCCTGGCGGGCCTCGGCGCGGCGGGCGAGTTCCCGCTCCACGATCCGGCCCGCGACGAACGCGACGCCGCCCTCGTGCTCGTCCACCAGGGCGCGGACCCGCTCGGCGGCCACCACGGCGTCCTGATGCTCGCCCAGCACGGTCTGCAGCTCCTTGGTCGCCCCGACCAGCGTCTTGATCCGCTTGGTGCCCTTCTTGCCCGCCGCGGGCCTGGCCAGCTCGGCCGCATAGCGCAAACGCTTGCAGTGGATGCGCAGCTCGTGCAGCTCGTCGTCCGGCGGGTCGGCCGGCAGCGCCCGGACCGCCTTGCGAAACCGCCGGTACGGCTTGCGTAGCGTGCCGACCAGTGCGGCGCCCTTCTCCTTCGCGGTGTCCTCCGCCCGCGCGGCCTCCTGGCCCGCCGCGGAGCCGGTCGCCAGCGCCGCGGTGTCCAGCCGTAGCTGCCGGTACCGCTTACTGTTCAACGCCCTGGTCAGCTTGCCCTTGGACCGGCCGCGCTGCCCGGTGAACACCGCGATCAGCTCCGCGGCGGCCGGCTGGTCCTGCTCCTCGAAGTCCCGCACCACCTCGTGCAGGTGCTCGATCAGGACGTCGTGGTCGCGCACCTCGCCCAACGCGCCACCCAGCCAGCCGAGCTCGACTCGCACCCGTTCGGCGTCCGGCCCGAGCAACTCACCGGAGAGTTTCAGCACGCTGCGCATCCGGCGCACGGCCACCCGCATCTGGTGCAGGTCCTCAGGGTCGGCGCCGGATCTGGTGCCCGGTTCGTACCGCAGTAGCGCCCGCAGCTGCGCGTCCACCTTCGCGCGTACATGCGCGGCCGGCGGGTCCTGTGGTCCCGCGGTCAGGGGCTGGTCCGGCAGGCCGAGCCCGGCCGGGGTGACCGCAGGAGCCTCGGGTGTCGAATCGGTGCTCACCGGGTGAAGGGTAGTTGAACGTGATCGACGAGCACGTCACCCAACTCAGTCATTCGCGTGCAGCGCGGCGTTCAGCTCGATGCCGGTTCCGTCCCGGGGCACGACCTCCACGGAACCGGTGGCCGAATTGCGCCGGAACAGCGCACCGGAGGTACCGGACAGCTCGCGCGCCTTCACCGTCCTGCCCTCCACGGACACCTTGGTGCCCGCGGTGATGTACAGGCCGGCCTCGATCACCGAGTCATCGCCGAGCGAGATGCCCGCGCCGCCGTTCGCGCCGATCAGGCAGCGCTCGCCGATCGAGATCACCTCGCGACCGCCGCCGGAGAGCGTGCCCATGATGGACGCGCCGCCACCGATATCGCTGCCGTCGCCGACCACCACGCCGGCCGAGATCCGGCCCTCCACCATGGACGCGCCCAGCGTGCCCGCGTTGAAGTTGACGAAGCCCTCGTGCATCACGGTGGTGCCACCGGCGAGGTGCGCGCCGAGCCGGACCCGGTCGGCATCGGCGATGCGCACGCCGGTCGGGGTGACGTAGTCCACCATCCGGGGGAACTTGTCCACCCCGTACACGGTGACGTGGCCGCGCGAGCGCAGCCGCAGCCTGGTCGCCTCGAAACCCTCGACCGGGCAGGGGCCGTGACTGGTCCACACGACGTTGGCGAGCAGGCCGAAGATGCCGTCCAGGCTCTGCCCGTTCGGCCGCACCAGCCGGTGGGACAGCAGGTGCAGCCGCAGGTACACCTCGTGCGTGTCGGCGGGCGGCTCGGCGAGCGAGCCGGTGATGACCTTGACCGCCACCACCTCGACGCCGCGGTCGGTGTCCGGGCCGAGCAGCGCCGCGGCCTCCTCGCCGAGAGCCTCGGTCGCCTGCGCGGCGGACAGCCGTTCGGTACCGCTCCGGCCGCCCGCTTCGGTCAGCTTCGGCTGCGGGAACCAGGTGTCCAGCACGGTGCCGCCGGTGGTCACGGCGGCCAGGCCGACGCCGGAGGCGCCGGTGGTCGCGGGGTTGGGGCTGCGCTCAGTCACGGGCTCACTCACGGCGCACACCGTACCCGCCCCGGCATGGGGTCAGCCCGCCGTCGTCCCCGCGCCGAGCAGGTCGCCGAGGGAGCGCTGCACCTCGTGCAGGGCCGTGGCCATATCGGCGAGCGCCTTCGGGCATTCCGGTTCGTCCGCCCCACCCGCCGTGTAGCAGGCGTGTGCCCGGTAGTCCTGGATGCCGCGCTCCAGCTCCCGCCCGTGCTCGGCGAGATCCGGATGCGCCTCGCCCGCGTACTTCTCCGCGGCACCGGGAATGCTGCCCAACTGGGTGACGTACTTCTCACAGCCCGGCGGATCCTGCTCGGTGGGCGCGAGATAGCACTGGTCGACCGCCAGCGCCTCGAGCTTCACGCGCAACGCCCCCGGCCCGGGATCCGGCGCCGGCCGCTCGGGCGTGGGACCCGCCTCGCTGCCGCAACCCGCCAGCAGCGCCAGCAACGTCCCGGCGACGGCGACCTGAACTCCTCGCATGCGCACGCCCTCACCGTACGCATGCCCGGTAGCGTCGCCGAACGTGAGCACCCTTGACCTGCATGCCGACCCGGCCGAGATCACCGCGGCGCTGGTGGACATCGCCAGCGTCTCCGGGGCGGAGGCGGAGATCGCCGACGCCGTCGAGACCGCCCTGCGTGCCCAGGCACCGCATCTGGAGGTGGTGCGCAACGGCGCGGCCGTACTCGCCCGCACCCGGCTCGGCCGACCGTCCAGAGTGGTGCTGGCCGGGCACCTGGACACCGTGCCGGTCAACGAGAACCTGCCGCTGCACCGCACCGGCTCCGGTGCCGGGGAGGTCCTGCACGGGCTCGGCACGGTGGACATGAAGGGCGGGGACGCGGTGTTCCTGCATCTCGCCGCCGCCGTCACCGAGCCCCGGCACGACCTGACCTTCGTCTTCTACGACTGCGAGGAGGTCGAGGCCGCCCGCAACGGGCTCGGCCGGATCGAGCGCGAGCTGCCGGACTGGTTGCGCGGCGACCTCGCGGTGGTGGGCGAACCGTCCAACGCGGTCATCGAGGCCGGCTGCCAGGGAACCCTGCGAGCCGAACTGCGCCGCGCGGGTACGCGGGCGCACACGGCGCGGGCCTGGATGGGCGAGAACGCGATCCACGGGCTGGCCGAACCGCTGCGCAGGCTCGCCGAGTACCGGCCGCGGGTGGTGGACATCGACGGCCTGACCTACCGCGAGGGCCTGCAGGCGGTGCGGGTGGCCGGTGGGGTGGCCGGCAACGTGGTTCCGGACGAGGCCGTGCTGACGGTGAACCACCGCTTCGCGCCGGACCGGAGCCCCGAGCAGGCCGAGCGGCATGTGCGCGAGGTCCTCGACGGCTTCGAGCTGTCCGTTGTGGACGTATCGGGTGGCGCGCTGCCGGGGCTGCACGCGCCGGTGGTGGCCGAGCTGGTGGCTGCGGCGGGTGGGCACGCGGCTGCCAAGCTCGGCTGGACCGACGTGGCGCGGTTCGCCGCGCTCGGTATGCCCGCCGTGAACCTCGGCCCCGGCGACCCCACGCTGGCGCACACCCGGCAGGAGCACGTGGCGGCCGCCGAGATCCGTACGGTCGCCGATGTGCTGCGCGCCTTTGTCGAAGTGCGGCGCTGACTATGGTGGGCCGGGTGAGTGACCAGGGGAACGAAGAAGTGACCGATCGGCAGGTCGAGGGCCAGGTCGAGGACGCCGAGCACCCGCCGGAACGGCACCGGGGGCCGGTGGTGCTCCGGCGGTCCCGGCGGGCCGAGGACAGCACCACCGACCAGCGGCTGCTCGACTCGCGGGGCCCGAGCGACTGGGTGCACACCGACCCGTGGCGGGTGCTGCGGATCCAGGCGGAGTTCGTCGAGGGCTTCGGCGCGCTGGCGGAGGTGCCGAGGGCGGTCACCGTGTTCGGCTCCGCCCGCACCCCGCGGGAGCATCCGGAGTACGAGGCGGGCCGCAAGATCGGCGCCGCGCTGGCGAACTCGGGGTTCGCGGCGATCACCGGTGGCGGTCCCGGCTCGATGGAGGCGGTCAACCGCGGGGCGTCCGAGGCCGGTGGCCTTTCCATCGGGCTCGGGATCGAGCTGCCGTTCGAGCAGGGCATGAATCCCTGGGTCGACCTCGGGGTGAACTTCCGCTACTTCTTCACCCGCAAGACCATGTTCATCAAGTATGCCCAGGCTTTCATCTGCCTGCCCGGTGGTTTCGGCACGCTGGACGAGCTGTTCGAGGCGCTGACCCTGGTGCAGACGAAGAAGGTGACCAAGTTCCCCGTGGTGCTGTTCGGCAGCTCGTACTGGGGCGGTCTGCACGACTGGATCCGGGACACCGTGCTCAGCGAGGGCAAGATCGGTGCGCGGGACGCGGCCCTGCTGCACCTCACCGACGACATCGACGACGCGGTCCAGATCGTGCTGGAGGCCTATCGCGCGTGGGAGGAAACGCACTAGTGAAGAGCATCTGCGTGTTCTGCGGCTCGTCCGACGGCCGCGGCTCGGAGTACATGGAACAGGCCGCCGCGCTCGGCGGGATGCTCGCCAGGCGGGACATCACGCTGGTCTACGGCGGCGCGAGCGTGGGCATCATGGGGGTCGTCGCGGACGCCGCGCTGGCTGAGGGCGGCACGGTGTTCGGGGTCATCCCGGAACAACTGGTACGGGCCGAGGTCGCCCACGAGGGGCTGACCGAGCTGCATGTGGTGGCGGACATGCACCAGCGCAAAGCGAAGATGTCCGCGCTGTCCGACGGTTTCCTCGCGCTGCCGGGTGGCGCCGGCACGCTGGAGGAGCTGTTCGAGGTGTGGACCTGGGCGCAGCTGGGCCTGCACGGCAAGCCGATCGGGCTGGTGGACACCGGCGGCTACTACCGCAAGCTGGTCGAGTTCGTCGACCACATGCTCGTCGAGGGATTCCTCCGGCCGAGCACCCGCGAGCTGCTCGCCGTCGACCCCGATCCGGCCGTGTTGCTGGACAAGTTCGCCGGCATGGACGGTGCGTAGCTACGCGGCGGCCTCGCCGGGGCGCTGGTGGTAGTTGTCCACGTACTCCTGGCCGGACAACTCCATCAGCGCGTACATGATCTCGTCGGTCACCCCGCGCCGGATCGCGGGCGAGGCTTCCAGCCCGGCATAGCGGGAGAAGCCCAGCGGCTCGCCGAAGCGCACCCGCACCCTGGCAACCCGCGGCAGCCGGGCGCCCGCGGGCCGCACCCGCTCGGTGCCGTGCAGGGCCACCGGCACCACCTTCGCGCCGGTGGCCAGCGCGAGCGCGGCGACACCGGTGTGCCCGCGGTGCAGCCTGCCGTCCAGCGAGCGCGTCCCCTCCGGGTAGATCCCGAACACGCCGCCCGCTTCCAGCACCTTGCGGCCTGCCTCCAGCGCGGCGAGCCCCGCCTTGGCATCGCCCCGCCGCACCGGGACGTACCCGAGCGCGTCGAGGAACGCCGCCAGCGCCCGCCCCCGCGGGCCCGTGCCGGTGAAGTACTCGGCCTTGCCGAGGAACCGCACCCGGCGCGGCGTGACGAGCGACAGCACCGCCGTGTCGACGGCCGCCCGGTGGTTGGCCGCGAGCACCACCGGGCCCTCCGCGGGCACCAGCTCGGTCCCGGACACCTCGGGCCGGTAGACCAGCCTGGCAAGCGGGGCCAGGGACAGCCGAATGAGCGTGTGCAGCACGATCCCTCCCGCGGTGGTCTCCGTCCAGCATGGCACGATCGGCGGATACGAGGTCACGAGCGCTGGAGGCGGGCATGGACGAAGCGTGGTTCGCCCGGCGCACCTGGCAGGATCCGCGCTGGCCCCACCGGGACCTCATGCGTGCCAAGGGCGACCGGACCGTCTCGGTGGTGCTGCCCGCGCTGAACGAGGAGCACACCGTCGGTGCCGTGGTCGGTTCGGTGCTCCCGCTGCTCGGCACGCTGGTGGACGAGATCGTGGTCGCCGACTCCGGCTCGACCGACCGCACCGCCGAGGCCGCGGCCGCCGCCGGGGCCAGGGTGGTGCACCGGGAGGACGTGCTGCCGGAGTTCGAACCGCTGCCCGGCAAGGGCGAGGTGCTGTGGCGGTCACTCGCCGCGACCAGCGGTGACCTCCTCGTGTTCCTGGACTCCGATCTGGTCGAGCCGCATCCGGACTTCGTGCCGATGCTGCTCGGCCCGCTGCTGCTGGCCGGGGACGTGCACCTGGTGAAGGGTTTCTACCGGCGCCCGTTGCGGCTGGAGAGTGACGAGTTAGGCACCGGCGGCGGCCGGGTGACCGAGCTGCTGGCCCGCCCGGTGCTGGCCGCGCTGCGCCCCGCGCTGTCCGGGCTGGTGCAGCCGCTCGGCGGGGAGTACGCGGCCAGCAGGCGGTTGCTGGAGTCGGTCCCGTTCGCCGCGGGGTACGGGGTGGAGATCGGCCTGCTGCTGGACACCGAGTCCCGGTACGGGCTGGACGCGCTCGCGCAGGTCAACCTCGGGGTGCGTAAACACCGCAACCGCTCGCTGCTGCAACTGGGGGTGATGGCGCGGCAGATCCTGGGCACGGCGCTGGACCGCTGCGGTGTCGACGTGGGCGAGGCCGCCGGGCTGACCCAGTTCGTGCAGGTCGCGGGGGAGTGGCTGCCGGACACCCAGCGGGTGCTGGTGGCCGATCGGCCGCCGATGCGGGAGGTGCTCGCCGCGCGGGGTTGATCCCCTCCACCGGTGGCGTGTGCCACGATCGTCGGGTGACCACCGCGCTGATCTACCTCATCGTCATGCTGCTTGTCGCGGCTGTGGTGTTCCTGCTGGCCGCCGTCGTGTTCGGCAGGGGGGAGGAGCTCGCGCCGCTGGCTCCCGGCAGTTCCCCGACCCGGTTGCCCGCCGAGGACCTGACCGGCGAGGATGTGACCTCGGTGAAGTTCCAGCTCGTGCTGCGTGGGTACAAGATGTCCGAAGTGGACTGGGTGTTGCGGCGACTCGGCACCGAGATCGACGACCTGCGCGCCAGGATCGTCGAACTGGAGGCCGAACGCGAGGCGGCTCGATGACCGATGTGGGAGTGTCGGTCGACGTCGCCGCGCCCGCGGGGACCACCTGGCTGGCGCTGACCGACTGGGAGCGCCAGGGCGAGTGGATGCTCGGCACGGAGGTACGGGTGGTCGAGGGCAACGGGCGCAGCGTGGGCTCGCGGCTCGCCGCCTTCACCGGGGTGGCCCGCCTCGGCTTCACCGACACGATGGAGATCACCCACTGGGAACCGCCGATCCGCTGCACGGTGCGGCATCTCGGCAAGGTGGTCCGCGGCACCGGTACCTTTCACGTGCGGGAGAACGGGCCCCACCGGTCCGTGCTGATCTGGTCCGAACAACTGACCCTGCCGTTCGGGCCGCTGGGCAAACTCGGCTGGCCCGTGGTGAAGCCCGCGTTCTCCGCGGGGTTGTGGTACTCGTTACGCCACTTCGCTCGGTTCGCCGAGCACTACCGGATGGGGGCCTGATGGAACTGATCGGCGCGGACGGCGTACCGCGGTGTTCCTGGGGCAATTCCGCCCCCGACTACGCCACGTACCACGACGAGGAATGGGGTTTCCCGTTGCGCGGGGAGAGCGCCTTGTTCGAGCGGGTCACCCTGGAGTCGTTCCAGTCCGGATTGTCCTGGCTGGTGATCCTGCGCAAGCGGGAGAACTTCCGCAGGGCGTTCGCCGGGTTCGACCCGGAACGGGTGGCCCAATTCACCGACGCCGATGTCAGCGGGTTGCTCGCGGACGCGTCGATCGTGCGCAACCGGGCCAAGATCGAGGCGGCGGTCACCAACGCCCGCGCGACCGTGGAACTGGACCAGCCGCTGGACGAGTTGCTCTGGTCCTTCGCCCCCGACCCCGGCAGCCACCGGCGTCCGGCCTCGATGGCGGAGATGCCCGCGGTGACGCCGGAGTCGAAGGCGATGGCCAAGACGTTGAAGAAGCGCGGTTTCACCTTCGTCGGGCCCACCACCTGCTACGCGATGATGCAGGCCACCGGCATGGTCGACGACCACGTCCATGGCTGCTTCCGCGCCTCGTGAACGGCGTCTACGCGCCGGTGAAGTTCGGTGGGCGCTTGGCGACGAAGGCTTCGACGGCCTCGCTGTGGTCCGCGGTGGCGCCGAGCGCGGCCTGCGCGGCGTCCTCGGCGGCCAGCGCCTCGTCCAGGGTGCTTTCCGCGGCCGTGGTCAGCACGTCCTTGATCCGGGCGTAGGCGGCCGTCGGCCCGGCGGCCAGCCTGGCCGCGACCTGCTGCGCCCGCTCGGCCAGTTCCCCTTCCGGCACGACCTCGCCGACCAGGCCGATCCGCAGCGCCTCCTCGGCGTCCACCGTCCGGGCCAGCAGCATCAGCTCCGCCGCCCGGCCGTAGCCGACCAGCCGCTGCAACGTCCAGGAGGCGCCGGAGTCGGGGCCGAGGCCGACGTTCGCGAACGCCATCAGGAAGCTCGCCGAGGTCGCCGCGATCCGCAGGTCGCTGGCGTAGGCGAAGGCGGCGCCCGCGCCGGCCGCGGAGCCGTTCACCGCGGAGATCACCGGCTTCGGCATCCGCACGATGGTCCGGACGATCGGGTTGTAGTGCTCGGCGACCGTGCGCAGCGGCGCGGAGTCCCCCGCCTGCAGCAGCCCGACGTGTTCCTTGAGGTCCTGACCCGCACAGAAGGCCTTGCCCGCCCCGGTGAGCACGACCGCACGCACCGTGTCCTCCGCGGCCGCGGCGCGGAGCGCGTCCAGCAGCCGCTCCTTGAGTTCGACGGTCAACGAGTTGTAGGACTTGGGGCGGTTGAGCGTCAGCGTGCGTACACCGTCGGTGTCGGCGGTCAGCAGTACGTCCTCGGTCGTCACGAAATTTCCTCCTGAAAGTGGGTCGGTCAGCGAGTGTGGCACCCCTGTGAAGCGCATACCAGCACCTATGCAACACGAAAAGATCGGTCCGCGTTCGCGGTCGCTCAGTGATAGGGGAGAATGGTCACAACCCGGTTGCTTTGGCGAGCGCGAGCCGGGCGCGCCGGTTGAGACGAAAGGGAACGCTATGGCGGCCATGAAGCCTCGGACTGGAGACGGACCCCTCGAAGTGACCAAGGAGGGGCGGGGCCTCGTGATGCGCGTGCCGCTCGAGGGCGGTGGGCGTCTCGTCGTCGAGCTGTCGGCCGAAGAGGCGAAGGACCTCGGAGCTGCGCTGCAGGAGGCCACTGGCTGAGCCGAACCCGACATTTTCCTGCCAGCTTCCTGCCAGCGCTGGGATTCCGCCAACCTGGCTCTTTCCGGCGCGCGCGGAATTGCGCGCCGCCAACCGATATCTGGAGGCCGCCGATGGCGCGTTCACCGCTGCCGCCTGTCCCTACCCGGTTGCTCGAGGTCGAGGTGGCCGGCACCGCACGGCGCGCTGCGCCGCTGGCCGCACTCGTTCGCCAGTCCGACGAGCATGCCGCGAACGGGTCGCCGCACGGTGAGCTCATCGAGCGCCTTGGCGCCACCGGGAAGGCGGGCGAGGTGCACACCGTGCCGGACCCCGGGAGCGGGCCACGGTGGCTGGTCGGCATCGGCGCGGGGGACCCGGCCTCGTCGCGCGCGGGCGGAGCGGCGTTCATCCGCGCCGTCAACGCCCACCTCGCCGCCGAGCGCGACGCCGGCGCCCGCCCGCCGCGCACCGTCCAGGCCGAGCTGCCTGCCGAGTCGAGCGCGGGGGAACTGGATGCCTTCCTGACCGGCGCGCTGCTCGGCGGCTACCGCTACGTGGTCAGCGGTGAACCGGACCCGCCGCAGGCGCGCACCCTGCGCGTGCTCACCCCGCACGACCGGGCCATCCAGCCGTATACCGAGGTCGCCGCGCGGGCCCGCGAGCTGGCCGCCGCCTCCGCGCTCGCCCGTGATCTCGCCAACACCCCCTCGAACGTGAAGAACCCCGGGTGGCTCGCCGGGGTCGCCGAGCGCCTGGCAGGCGACCTGCCCGGGCTCACCGCGACGGTGCGGGACGAGGGCTGGCTCGCTGAGCAGGGGTTCGGCGGCATGCTCGCGGTGGGTGGCGGATCGGCCAGCCCGCCGCGGCTGATCGAGCTGGCCTATCGCCCGCGCGGCGCCACGGGACATCTGCTGCTCGTGGGCAAGGGCATCACCTTCGACACCGGCGGTATCTCGATCAAGCCCGCCGAAGGGATGCCGATGATGCGCACCGACATGGCCGGCGGCGGCGCGGTGATCGCCGCCGTCCGGGCCATCGCGGCGCTGCGGCTGGGGGTCAGGGTGACCGCGCTGGTCCCGGCCGCGGAGAACCACGTTTCCGGCGCCGCGTACCGCCCGGGCGACGTGGTCCGGCACTACGGCGGGACCACGACCGAGGTCACCAACACCGATGCCGAGGGCAGGATGGTGCTCGCCGACGCGCTGGCCTACGGGATCAAGCGGTACGCGCCGGACGCCGTGGTCGACGTCGCGACGCTGACCGGTGCGATGAAGGTCTCCCTCGGCCTGCGTACCGGTGGCCTGTTCGCCAGCGACGACACCCTGGCCGAGCGGGTACGGGACGCCGGGGAGCGCACCGGCGAGGCGTGGTGGCGGATGCCGCTGGTCGAGGACTACGCGGAGGCCGTGCGCAGCGAGATCGCCGACCTGCGCCAGGCTCCCTCCGGGCCGGGCGGCATCGCCGCGGCCCTGTTCCTGCGCGAGTTCACCGCCGGGCTGCCGTGGGCCCATCTGGACATCGCGGGTCCCGCGCGGGCGGACAGGAACTACTCCGAGGTGGTGCCCGGCGGCACCGGGTTCGCCGCGCGCACGCTGGTCGAGCTGGTCTCCGGCTGGGCACCGGTGACGAACTCGCGGAAGGCCGCGACCGCGGGGGTCGGTTCCTGATCGGCGGGCCAGGCCAGCCCGATCGAGCGGGTCACCCTCGGCCGCAGCGGTAGCTCGACCACGCCGACGGGCGGCGAGGGCTCGAACCGGGGCAGCAACGCGACCCCGAACCCCGCCGCGACCAGCCCGCGCACGGTGTCCGACTCCTGCCCCTCGAAGGCGACCTCCGGCTGGAAACCCGCCGCCGCGCACAGCCGGTCGGTGATCTGCCGCAGGCCGTAGCCCGGCTCGAGCAGCACGAAAGGCTCCGCGCTCAGCTCGCTCATCGCGACCGCCGCACGCCCGGCGAGCCGGTGCGTCGCGGGTACGGAAAGGAACAGCTCCTGCTCGTCCAGCCGGTGCCCGCGCAGCGCGGGATCGTGCACCGGCACGGGGGCGACCAGCGCGAGGTCGATGGTGTGGCGGATGAGGCCGTCCAGCACGTCCTGCCGGGAGCCCTGCACCAGGCCGAACCGGATCCCCGGTTGCTCCGTGCGGAAGCGGCGCAGCAGCTCCGGCACGTAGGAGCGGCCGAGCAGGTGCAGGAAGCCCAGCACCACCCGGCCGCGTTCCGGCGAGATCTCCTCCCGCACCTGCCGGATGCCACCGTGCAGGACGGTCAGCGCCTGCTCCGCGGTACCCGCCAGCAGCGCGCCCACCCTGGTCAGCCGGATCCCCCTGCCGTGCGCGGCGGTGAGCGGCGCGCCGACCCGCTCGGCCAGTGCCGCCAGCCGCCTGCTGGCGGTCGGTTGCGGGATGCCGAGCAGCTCCGCCGCCCGAGTGAGATTCCCTGTGCGCTCGAGCACTCCGAGCAGCGCCAGCCCGGGGGCCAGATCCCCGGCGAGCTGCCAATCCGCCTTCTCATCCGTCACGGTATGAATGATGCTTCAACCGCGTATTAGACGCATTGATTAGCCCGGCTTAGCGTCGAGCTCGTGACCGCTGCCGCCGCGCCAGTACCCACACCCGCCAGGGCCCGGCGGGTGATGGTCGCCGTGGCCACCGCGGGAGTCGCCTCCTTCGCGCTGCTCTATGCCCCGCAACCGGTGCTGCCGCAGCTCGCCGGGTATTTCCACCTCGAACCCGGCGGCGCGTCCCTGGCGATCAGCATCGGCACGGGCGCGCTGGCCGTCGCGGTGCTGCCGATCGCCGCGCTGTCGGAGCTGGTCGGCAGGCGACCGATCATCCTGGCCTCGGTGATCGGGTCGGCGGTACTGGCGCTGCTGCTCCCGCTCGCGCAGAGCTACCCGTTGTTCCTGCTGGTACGCGCGTTGCAGGGGGTGGCGATCGCGGGCTTTCCTGGGGTAGCCGCCGCGTACCTTGCCGAGCAGCTCGGCAAGGAAGGGCCGGGCTCGCGCGGGGTCGCCGCCGCGGTGGGCGTGATGATCGCCGGTAACACCGTCGGCGGCATGACGGGCAGGCTGGCCAGCGGGTTCACCGCCGACCTGCTGGGCTGGCAGGGTGCGCTCACGGTGGTCACCGCGATCGCGCTGCTTTGCGCGCTGCTCACCGTGCTCGCGTTGCCGCGCGACCCGGAGGCACCGCGGACCGGCGGCGGGCACCGGGTCCGCTCCGTCCTCGGCGGGCTCGGGACCGCGCTGCGCGGCCCGGTGCTGCTCGCCCAGTACGCGGTCGCGCTGCTGGCCATGGGTTCCTTCGTGGCGCTGTACAACGTGGCGGGCTTCCGGCTCACCGGCCCGCCGCTGCACCTTTCGCCCGCGGCGGCCGCGCTGGTGTTCCTCGCCTACGCGATGGGCGCGGTCTCCTCGGCGACCATGGGCCGGCTGGTCACCCGGTTCGGCAGGGCTCGTTCGCTGGTCACCGCGTTGCTGGTGACGGTGGGCGGGGCGGTACTGACCATCCCCGACTCGCTGCCGCTGGTCGTGCTCGGCTTCGTGGTGCTCACCGGCGGCTTCTTCGCCGCGCACGCGGTGGCCAACGGCTGGGCGGCGGCCGAGGCGCCGGCGGAGGCGCGCGGGCAGGTCTCCGGGCTGTACACCCTGGCCTACTACCTCGGCAGCAGCGTCGGCGGGACGGTCGGCAGCGTGGTCTACGGCCACGCGGGCTGGGGGTGGCTGGTCGGCACCACCGCCGTCTGGCTGTTGCTGGCGACCCTCGCGGTGGCGGCGGTCAACGTTTGCCTGGAAACGCGCGACACGATCAGCTCGGCGAGGCTCGGACTCCGGTCACGGCCATAACGTTCGCAGGTCATGCGCCCCGCCTCCCCGCTCGCGGGCTCTTCGCCGCTGAGCACAGCGGCGCGGAGCGCTTCCGTTTGGGCGGTGGTGGGAGACGGGCGGGCGAGTTCCTCCACTCGCCTTGAGCAGTAAAAGTCCAGTTCAGAAACGGGCTCTCAGACGTACTGTCAGGCGGTCGTATGCGCGGCCACCAGCAGCCCCGCGCCCACCGGAAGCAGCGCGGGCATCAGCCGCTCGTCCTCCCGGACCGCGCGGGTGAGGCCGCGCAGCGCGAGTGCCTCCGCGTCCCGCCGTGCCGGGTCGGTCACCCTGCCCTCCGCCAGCACCCCCTGGAACACGATGACCCCACCCGGCCGCAGCAACTGCACGCCGAGCTCGCAGTAGCCGGGGTACTCGGGCGCGGCGGCGTCGATGAACACCAGGTCATAGCCCCCGGTGGTGAGCCGGGGCAGCACGTCCAGCGCCCTGCCCATGATCAGCCGGGTGCGGCTGGGCGGGTAGCCGGCGGCCAGGAAGTTCTGCCGCGCCGACCGGTGGTACTCCGGCTCGATGTCGATGGAGGTGAGCACGCCGTCCTCGGCCATGCCCCGCAGCAGGTAGAGCCCGCTCACCCCGGTGCCCGTGCCGACCTCCACCACGGCCCGGGCCCGCGAGGCGGCCGTCAGGAAGCGCAGGGCGGCACCGCCCGCGCGGCTGAGCGGGACGCAGCCCAGGTCCTCGGCCTGTGCGCGGGCGGACTGCAGAACCTCGTCCTCGGGCAGGTAACCCTCGATGTAGTCACCCAGATCGGCCGAACCGGTGATGTGTGTCTCGGAGGTCACGCGGAAACATTAGCGGTGCGTACCGAGGTATCCGAGCGGGACCGGCGGAAAGGGGAAACCTTCTCAGGCTGCTCTCAGCCCGATCTCACTAGAACCATAAGGAAGCAGGCGAAACTGAGTCACACAGGCGGGAACACGCGGGGCAGGCTCCGCGTTGGGCTGAGTAGTTGGGAGATCCGCCCTATGGAGGTGCCTTCGCTGTCGATGCAGAAGAGTCCGAAGAGTGCTGAGCTGCCGGCGGATGCCGCCGCCGTGACTCAGGTCGGGGAGCAGGTCGAGTCGACGTGGACCCCGCCGACCTGGGACGAGGTCGTGCGCGAGCATGCCGACCGCGTCTACCGGCTCGCCTACCGCCTCAGCGGCAACGTCCACGACGCGGAGGACCTCACCCAGGAGACCTTCATCCGGGTGTTCCGCTCGCTGGCCTCGTACAAGCCGGGCACCTTCGAGGGGTGGCTGCACCGGATCACCACGAACCTGTTCCTGGACATGGCGCGTCGCCGCTCGCGGGTGCGCATGGAGGGCCTGCCCGAGGACACCGACCGCATCGTCGGTGACGACCCGAGCCCGGAGCAGGTCTACTCCCGGACCCACCTGGACCCCGACCTGCAGGCGGCGCTGGACGAGCTCCCGCCGGAGTTCCGCGCCGCGGTCGTGCTCTGCGATGTGGAGGGGCTGTCCTACGAGGAGATCGGCGCCACCCTTGGGGTTAAGCTCGGCACCGTGCGCAGCAGAATCCACCGCGGAAGGCAGGCGCTCCGCGCGGCATTGGAGCGTCGTAAGGCCCCGAACGCCGACACCGCGCCCGCGCTCACCTACGCGGAGGCTCGGGTATGAGCGAAGCACGGGGATGGGGACTCCCCGAATCGCACCTGCTACCGGACGCCGTGGTCGCGTTCGTCGATCGAGAGCTTTCCCTCGGCGCGCATGAGCGGGCGGCGGCGCATGTGGCCCGCTGCCCCGGTTGCGCGGCCGAAGTCACCGCGCAGCGGCAGGCCCGCGCCGCGGTGACCTCGGCCGAGGCGCCGACGATGTCGGCGGGTTTCCTGGCGAGCCTGCGGTCCATACCCGAGCACACCGATGTCTCCAGCACGCCGGACAACCTGGCGATCACCGAGGACGGCCAGCTGGTCGCGATCCAGCGCCCGGACCGGGTCGCCGGTCTGCGTTCCTCGAGCTCGTCCGGTTCCCCGGCCGGTGTGGAGTCAGCCCCGCTCGGTAGCACCGCCCCGCTCGGTAACTCGCCGAATGTGCTCGGCAACGGAGCGCGGTTGAACGTGTCGAAGCGCGCGGCGCAGGGCGCGGGTGTGGTGGTGTCCGGGCTGGTGCTGAGCGCGCTCGCCCTGGTCGCCACCTCCGGTGGGGAGGAGACGGGCGGCGGATCCGGCGTCCCGCCCCAGGATGTGCTGCGTGCGCAGTTCGGGGTGCAGGGGCCGCCGCGGCAGGCCGCGACCAGCACACCGACCAGCACCTCGCCGAGCACGTCGTCCACGGCCGATGACGCCGATGACGCCACGCGCGAGGTGCCGGTGCCCGTGGGAGCGAACCGGCCCTGAGCGGCTGTTCCTGCGCAACGCCTACTTCACCGGGATCGCGGCAGACTTGGTGATCCGGAGCTGGCGTATGGTCACGCCAGTCAGGCACGCGTCCGCTTGGCGGAGCTCGAGGCACCGACACATCCCGGGGAACGATGAACCAGCCGAACTCGAACCAGGAACATCCCGCGGCGCGGGAGAACCGGCTCGGGCCTCGCCCGGTCAACCGTCCCCCGGTGGATCAGACGCAGGCGGCCGTCTTCGGTCGCCCGCGGGGCGTACAGGGTTCGTTCGACAAGCTGTACTCGCCGGACAGCCGCAACGGCAGGGCCGAGGGGATGGCCATGACGCCGCCGCCCCCGGAGTCGCTGGCCGAGGCGTTCCGCCGCCCGCAGGGAGCCGAGAGGGTCGTGCTGCAGCGACCGCAGGACGGCAACGGGGGCAGCCCGGCCGAGGAGTCCGAGCACCCGCTGTGGTCCCGGCAGGGGGATCCGTGGCGAGACCCCGGCGCGGGTGCCGTGCTCGGCGGTCCCGCCGTGCGCTCCGAGGAGGACGCCGAGGACAACGCCGAACGGCCCCGCGGGGCGCTGCTGAGCCTGCCCGAGGTGCTGTTCGGCCGCAGGGTGAAGCCCACCGCGCTGGCCCTGCTCGGTGCGGTCGCGCTGCTGGTCGGCGCCGTCGGTGGGGTGGTCGGCTGGTTCCTTTCCAGCGCGGGTGACTCGCTGACCGGGGAGCTGAACATCGCCGAGGCCCAGGCGGGCAAGGAACGCCCCGCGGGTTCGGTCGCCGATATCGCCGGCCGGGTGGCCCCGGCCGTGGTTTCGATCGAGGTCAAGTCCGGTCAGGACGGCCAGGTCGGCTCGGGGGTCGTGCTCGACTCGGACGGTTATGTGGTCACCAACAACCACGTCGTCTCCTCGGCGACCAGGGACGATCAGGCCGAGATCACCGCGGTGTTCATCGACGGCACCCGCGCCGAGGCGCGGATCGTCGGCACCGACCCGAAGACCGACCTCGCGGTGATCAAGGTGAACGTGCCGAACCCGGTGGTCATCGAGGTCGGTAAGTCCGCGGATCTCGCGGCCGGCGACTCGGTCGTGGCCGTCGGTTCGCCCTTCGGCCTGGAGAACACGGTCACCGAGGGCATCGTCAGCGCGTTGAACCGGCCGGTGACCGCACCGGGGGAGAACGGGGACCCGCCGGTGACCTACGACGCCATCCAGACCGACGCCGCGATCAACCCGGGCAACTCCGGCGGTGCGCTGGTGGACTCCACCGGTGCGCTGGTCGGGATCAACTCACTGATCAGGACGGTCGGCAGCCGGGGTGAGGGCGGCAGCATCGGTCTCGGCTTCGCCATCCCGGTCGACCAGGTGGTCCGGATCAGCGAGGCACTGATCCGGGACGGGGCGGTCAAGCACGCCGACCTCGGGGTGAACGCGGCGTCGGTGTCGGCGAACACCTCGGAGGGCGCGCAGATCCGCAACGTCACCGCGGGTGGGCCCGCGGCGAACGCCGGGATCGCCGAGGGCGACGTGATCACCAAGGTCGGGGACCGGCCGGTGCGTAACGCGGCCGAGTTGACCGTCGCGGTGCGTGAGTACGAGATCGGCGAGGTCGTGCCGGTGCAGCTGGTGCGGGCCAACCGGAAGCTGACCGTGGACGTCACGCTCGGCAGTGACTGAGATTGCCGGAACCGCACGGCGTTTCCTGGCGGTACCCTGGTGCTGGCATACGCGTCGGCGAGGCGGAGGTTCGCGGTGTTCGAGAGCGTCGGGTGGGGCGAGATCCTCGTGCTCATCATCGCCGGGCTGTTCATCCTCGGCCCTGAGCGGCTGCCCGATGCGGCGGCCTGGCTGGGCAAGAGCGTCCGCAAGGTGCGCGATTTCGCCACCGGGGCGCGGCAGCAGCTGCGTGACGAGATGGGGCCGGAGTACGACGAGTTCCGCAAGCCGATCGAGGACCTGCGGGAGCTGCGCAGCTTCGACCCCAAGCGGGTGGTGACCCAGCACCTCTTCGACGGCGACACCGACCCGCTCGGGATGAACAACATCAACGGCAACGGTGGGGACCACTACAAGCCGAACGGCTATCCCGGAGCCACCAAGTCCGCCGAACCCCTCAAGCCCGGCGAGAAGCCCCCGGTGGACCCCGACGCCACCTGACGAACTACATACTGTCAGGTGGGGGTGACGTTCAGCATGCGACCGGCGAGGCCACGGGCCCGGGTGGAGAGCTTCGAGGACGCGGTGCGCAGCACCTCCGAGGCCGGAGCCGCCGGCTCGGACAGCACCAGTGGGGTGCCGATGTCGCCCTGCTCGCGCAGCCGCGGGTCGAGCGGAACCTGACCGAGCAGCGGAACCTCGGCGCCGGTGGACTTGGACAGCGAGTCGGCCACCGTCTGCCCGCCGCCGGAGCCGAAGATCTCCATCCGCGAGCCGTCCGGGGTCTCCAGCCAGGACATGTTCTCGATCACCCCGGCGATCCGCTGCCGGGTCTGTAGCGCGATGGCCCCCGCCCGCTCGGCCACCTCGGCCGCGGCCTGCTGCGGTGTGGTCACCACCAGCAACTCGGCGTTCGGGATGAGCTGGGCCACCGAGATCGCGATGTCCCCGGTGCCCGGCGGCAGGTCGAGCAGCAGGATGTCCAGGTCACCCCAGAACACGTCGGCGAGGAACTGTTGCAGCGCGCGGTGCAGCATCGGTCCCCGCCACACCACCGGGGTGTTGCCGGGGGTGAACATCCCGATCGAGATGACCTTCACACCGTGCGCCTGCGGCGGCATGATCATCTTCTCCACCTTGGTCGGCTTATCCCGCGCGCCGAGCATCCGCGGCACCGAGTGACCGTAGATGTCCGCGTCCACCACGCCGACCGAGAGCCCGCGCTCCGCCATGGCCACGGCGAGGTTCACCGTCACGCTGGACTTGCCGACCCCGCCCTTACCGGAGGCAACGCAGTACACCCTGGTCAGCGAGCCGGGCTGGGCGAAGGGGATCACCGGTTCGGCCGCGTCGCCGCGGAGTGACTTGCGCAGCTCCGTGCGCTGCTCGTCACTCATCACGTCCAGCTCGACCTTGACCTCACGCACGCCGTCGAGCTGCTCGACCGCGGCGGTGGTGTCCTTGGTGATGGTGTCCTTCAGCGGGCAGCCCGCGATCGTGAGGTAGATCGCGACGTTGACCACGCCGTCCTCGCCGACCACGACGTCCTTGACCATGCCAAGTTCGGTGATCGGCTTCTTGATCTCCGGGTCGATGACGTTCTTCAACGCGTTGTGGACGTCGTCGACACTGGGAAGCTGCTGCGTGCTGGTCACTGCTCGAGCACCGACCTTCTCTGGGGGCAAACCGAATGTTCACTCCCCATGCTACGGAAGGGTAGTTCGTGCCGGTTTCTTCCCCGCTCCCGCTCAGCGCGCGAAGGCCCACTCGGCGATCCGCACGACGGCGGTGTGCAGCCAGCCGCCCTCCTCCTCGTCCTCGACCGCCCACAGCCAGTTGAGTACCGCACGCACCAGGGTCCAGTCCCTGGCCCGCGCCGGGTCGAGCCGGGCGGCGGCGACCAGCGCCGCGAACCGCTCGTCCAGCGTCGTCTCGCCCATCCGGTTCCACAGCAACGGGATCACCCCGAACTCGGGGTCACCCGCGATCGGCTTCGGGTCGATCACCAGCCACGGTTCCCGGCCGCCCCGCAGCACGTTCTCGTAGTGCAGGTCCTCGTTCACCAGCAGCGCACCGGCCCGGGGCCCACGCACCCGGCAGATGGCGACGGCGGCGTCCAGCAGGGCACGTGGCAGCGGCCTGCCGAGACGCTCCCAGTCGGTGGGCAGTTCGGCGGCCCACCGGGCCGCCTCGGCGCGCAACGTCCGGTGCAGTGGCGGCGCGGCCACGGAGAGCCTGCGCAACAACCCGCCCGCCACCGCCACGGCCACGCCGATCGGCTCGCCGTCCAGCGCGCGCCCGGCGTCCAGCCGTTCCAGCAGCAGGACGCCGTGTTCCGGATCGCCGTCCAGCAGCCGCACCGCGCCGGCGCCGTCCCATGCGGTGAGCGCGACCGGTTCGTCCCGGGTCTCCTCGTCGCGCCAGCAGATCTTGAGCACGGCTCGGCCGCCGCCCGCCCTGGTCACCGGCTGCACGACGCCGGTGTAGCCGTGCATCGTGGGGCCGTCCGGGGTCAGCGACCACGCCCGGTGGTACCGCGCGGCCACACCGGGCAGTTCGGCCAGCCACGCACGTCCCCGGTCACCGGCCATGGCGCCGACGCGCTCGGCGAACGCGGGCGGGACGATCAACTCGGTCACGGGCTCAGCGTTCCGCGCCTGTCGACCGGTTATCCGGACGCTGGCCAGGGAGAGCGTGCACTAATACCATGAACCATTCGGGGGTGTAAACCCAGGAGTTGTCATGCCCACTGTGCTCACCGTTCTGGTTCTGCTCGCCGGGCTGCTGGTGTTCCTTGCGGCCTCCTCGATCCGGATCGTCAAGCAGTACGAGCGCGGCCTGGTCTTCCGGTTCGGTCGGGTGCACCGGCTGCCGAGGGAACCGGGACTGCGGCTCGTCGTGCCGGTCGTTGATCACCTGCGCAAGGTCAACATGCAGATCGTGACCCTGCCGGTGCCCGCGCAGGACGGCATCACCAGGGACAACGTCACGGTCCGGGTGGACGCGGTCGTGTACTTCAAGGTGATCGATCCGGTCGCGGCGATCGTCGGGGTCGAGGACTACCGCTTCGCGATGGGGCAGGTCGCGCAGACCTCGTTGCGCTCCATCATCGGCAAGAGCGACCTGGACGACCTGCTCTCGAACCGGGAACGGCTGAACGAGGGCCTTGAGCTGATGATCGACACGCCGGCGTTGAGCTGGGGGATCCACATCGACCGGGTGGAGATCAAGGATGTCGCGCTGCCGGAGGCGATGAAGCGGGCGATGTCCCGGCAGGCCGCGGCCGAGCGGGAGCGGCGTGGTCGGATCATCGCCGCGGACGGCGAGCTGCAGGCCTCGGAGAAGCTGTCCCAGGCCGCGGCCGCCATGGCGGACACCCCGGCCGCGCTACAGTTGCGGCTGCTGGAAACGGTGGTGGAGGTGGCGGCGGAGAAGAACTCCACCCTGGTCCTGCCGTTCCCGGTGGAGCTGCTGCGCTTTCTGGACAAGGCCAGCCGGGAGCACATCGCCGAGGCCGCCGTGCCCCCGCAGTCGCGGCAGGGAGAGGACGCCGCGGAGCGTGGCGCTGCCCACCCCGAACCGGCGGAGGGTGCGGTTTCCCGTCATACTGACGGGTAACCTGCCGCGCCGAGCCACCTCCAGGAGCATGCATGGCCCGCCTCGCCCAGACCGCCGGCTTGACCGACGTGCAGAAGGAGATCCTGTCCACGGTTCGCAGCTTCGTGGACAAGGAGGTCATCCCGCACGCGCAGGAACTCGAGCACGCCGACACCTACCCGGCGGAGATCGTCGAGGGCATGAAGGAGATGGGCCTGTTCGGTCTCACCATTCCGGAGGAGTACGGCGGGCTCGGCGAGTCGCTGCTGACCTACGCGCTGGTGGTCGAGGAGATCGCCCGCGGCTGGATGAGCGTCTCCGGCGTGATCAATACGCACTTCATCGTGGCGCACATGATCAACCGGCACGGCACCCCGGAGCAGAAGCAGCGGTTCCTGCCGCGCATGGCGACCGGTGAGGTACGCGGCTCGTTCTCCATGTCGGAGCCGGACCTCGGTTCGGATGTCGCCGCGATCAAGACGAAGGCACGCAAGGAAGGCGATTCCTACGTCATCGACGGCTCGAAGATGTGGCTGACCAACGGCGGCACCTCGAATCTCATCGCGTTGCTGGTGCGCACCGAGGAAGGTGCGGAGAAGGCGCACCAGAATCTCACCACCTTTCTGGTGGAGAAGCCGGAGGGATTCGGTGAGGTCGCGCCGGGTCTCACCATTCCCGGCAAAATCGAGAAAATGGGCTACAAGGGTGTGGACACCACCGAGGCGGTGTTCGACGGTTATCGGATCGGTGCGGACTCCGTGCTCGGTACGCAGCCCGGCAGGGGCTTCTCGTACATGATGGACGGAATCGAGGTCGGCAGGGTGAACGTCGCGGCGCGGGCCTGCGGGATCGCGATCCGGGCCTTCGAACTCGCCGTCGAGTACGCCCAGCAGCGCGAGAGCTTCGGCAAGCCGATCGCCGAGCACCAGGCGATCGCGTTCAAACTCGCCGAGATGGCCACCAAGGTCGAGGCCGCGCACCTGATGATGGTGAACGCCGCGCGGCTCAAGGACGCGGGCGAGCGCAACGACGTCGAGGCCGGGATGGCCAAGCTGATCGCCAGCGAGTACTGCGCGGAGGTCACCCAGGAGGCGTTCCGCATCCACGGTGGTTACGGCTACTCCAAGGAGTACGAGATCGAGCGGCTGATGCGCGAGGCACCGTTCCTGCTCATCGGTGAGGGCACCAGCGAGATCCAGAAGACCATCATCAGCCGGGGACTGCTGCGCGAGTACAAGTCCCGCGGCTGAGCTGGCTGGCAGCCCGGGTTAACCCATCTGCCGCACGACGACCGCTGTCGCGATAGCGACTCGTTACCCCGCATCCGCCAACTGGCGGCTGCAGGCCGCCTGTCTCGCCGGGAGACTCCCAGCCCGGAACATCGAAGTCGCGTGTTCTTGGGGACCCGCGCGGACCGGGGTTAGGGGAGTTGTCTTTATGTCGCGTCGAGCAGGGGCGCGTGGCTGGGCGCTGCGCTCGTTGGCTGTGCTCGCCCTGAGCGCCGTATGGATCACACCGATGCACGCCGCCGCGGAACCATCGGTGGCCGAGGCCAGCACGCACTGCCCTGTGCACTACCTCCCACTGGACGAGAGTTCGGGCGACCGTGCCGCCGACGTGACCGGCGGCCGGACCGGGACCCTGCACAACGGGGCGGAGTTCGTCGAGGGGCGCGTGGGTAACGCGGTCTCCCTCGACGGCGTGGACGACCACGTGTCGACCACCGGTGTCAACCTGCGCACCGATACCAGTTTCAGCGTTTCGGCCTGGGTCTACCTCGAGGAGAAGCCCGGCCAGCAGACCGCCGTCAGCCTCGACGGTGACCGCACCAGCAAGTTCCGGCTCGGCCAGGTGATGGACGGGGAACACCGGCTCGGATCGTGGGTGTTCGAGATGCCCGAGTCGGACACCGATGGTGCTCTGTTTACCACGAAGGCGGTATCGACCTGGGAATCGGAGACGGATACCTGGGTCCACCTTGTTGGAGTGTATGACGCATCGGCTAACCGGATCTGGCTGTACGTCAACGGGACCCGGGTCGGCGACGGCACGGTGCGGAACACCTGGAACGCGGACGGTGGCCTGCAGATCGGCCGGGGCAAGGCCAACGGTGCCGCCGAAGAGTTCTGGCCCGGCAAGGTCGACGACGTTCGTCTGTACGTCAGCAGCTTGTCTGACGAGGATGTTGCGGACCTGTACCGGTCCTACCCGGACTCGGCTGGTCCGGTGAGTGGGTCGATCAGTGCATCCTTTTAGGCCGTTTGACGCACGCCGATCGGTGTCGCGATAGCGACTCGTTACCGGCATATCCGCCAACCGGCGGCTGCCCGCCGCGGATCTTGCCGGGAGACTGCCATTCATCAGGTAAAGGTCGCGTGTTGTCGGGGGACCCGCGCGGACCGGGGTTAGGGGAGTTGTCTTTATGTTGCGCCGAGCAGGGGCGCGTGGCTGGATGCTGCGCTCGTTGGCTGTGCTCGCCCTGAGCGCCGTATGGATCACGCCGATGCATGCCGTACCGGCCGCCGCGGCGCCGCCCGCGGCCGAGCCGGTGACCCGAGCAGCGGACGAGGCAACCGCGCTCACCGCGGCACGGGAGCAGGGCGCCCGGGTCGAGGTGACCAGCTTGACCTCGGAGACAGCCAAGGTCTTCGCCAATCCGGAGGGCAACCTCACCCTGGAACAGTCGGTGATGCCGGAACGGGTACGCAAGGACGGCGAATGGGTAGACGTAGACACTACCTTGGAGCGGCGAGCCGACGGCACGATCGCCGCGAAGGCATCCCCGGTCGGGACCTCGTTCTCCGCGGGTGGCGATGCGGCCCTGGCCAGGATCGTCAATGACGGCAAGGAACTCGCACTGAACTGGCCGGAGAAACTGCCCGAGCCGGTGCTCTCCGGGGATTCGGCCACGTATCCGGAAGTCATGCCCGGGGTGGACCTGCGGGTGCGTGCCAGCCTACGCGGCTTCGCGCACGAGCTGGTAGTGAAGACCCCTGAGGCGGCAGCCAACCCGGAGCTCGAGGAGATCGACTTCAACCTGCGTACCGAAGGCGTGCGGGTCAGTGCGGACGAGGCGGGCAACATCAAGGCGGTGGACGAGGCCGGAACCACGGTATTCCACGCCCCTGCGCCCCGCATGTGGGATTCCTCAGGGAAGGCGGCCGTAGCCTCGCCGCGCTCCGCGGCCGAGCCTCGACCCAAGGACGCCGCCGTTGGCGTGCGCGTCGACGCGGACGGCGTATCCCTCTTGCCGGACAAGGAACTACTCACTGACCGGACAGCGAAGTTCCCGCTGGTGATCGATCCGGACTTCAGCGCCGTTGCTCCGGAAAAGTCGGCCTGGACCCTGGTTCGCCGCTCGCATCCGAACAACTCGCACTGGAATCTTTCCCCGCGCGACGACGACGAACGCTACAAGGGAGTCGCCAGAGTCGGGCACGCCCCCGGTTGGCCGAGCGAGTACCTTGACCGTTCCGTTTTCCGGTTCCCCACCGGGGTGCTGCGAGGTTCGCGAATCCAGCGGGCGGAGTTCCAGATCTATCAGGTGTGGAAGCACTCGCACACCTGCGATCCGAACCAGGTCCCGCCGATGTACCTGCACCTGACCAGCCCGATCGGGACGGGAACCACCTGGAACAACCAGCCGGAGTGGTACCGGCACCTTTCCTCCGCCCGGTCCACGGCGAAGGCTGGGCAGTCCTGCGGCCCCACCTGGATCGGCATGGACGCCAAGAGCGCGGTCCAGCAGGGCGCGGACGCCGGCTGGGGTGATATCCACCTCGGTATCAAAGCCTCTTACGGCGACGAAGGAAACAACAACGACGCGGCCTGGAAACGGTTCCACGTCAAGCAGGAGAACGGTGTACGCTTCTTCCCCAAGCTGTCGGTGACCTTCAACCGCAAACCGAACGCGCCGCACTGGGTGGGAACCAACCCGACGCTGCCCGATCCCTGCCGGTGGTGCGAGGGCAAGCGCTACTACGGCGGGGACCAGATCACCCTGCAGGGCAGGCTGAGTGACCCGGATGGCGGCCAGCTGCGGGCCAACTGGACGGCGACGATGCAACCGTCCGGCCAGACCGTCCATCGAGAACAGTGGCTCGCTTCCGGATCGACCTACGGGACATCACTCGATGTGAGCGACAAGCACGGCCAGACAGTCAACTGGTCGGTGCACGGGCATGATGGAGCCCTCGGCGGCCCGAGTGCCGATGGACCGTCCTTCACCGTGGACAGACAGGCTCCTGACGCTCAGCCGGGCGTCGCCGGACGCCTCTACCAGGAAGACAACGCCTGGCACGGCGGCGTTGGCGTTCGGGATCGGTTCACCTTCACGTCTAACGGTGTCGGCGATGTCGACCACTACCTGTACGGGTTCACCGATCCACCGACCACCAGGGTGGACGCCGACGCCCTTGGCGGGGACGCGAAAGTGTGGATCGAGCCGCCGAGGGACGGACCGGTCGATCTGTATGTGCAGAGCGTGGACCGTGCTGGTCTACGCAGTCCGATGCGCGTATATCACTTCTACGTCCGAGCCGGCAACGGTCCGGCTTCGCACTGGTCGCTGGACGGAGATGCCACCGACGACGCCTTCCTCGGTGACCGCGACGGCACGGTGAACGGAGGCGCGACCTGGGGCCCGGGCGCGGTCGGCGCCGGTATCCAACTGGACGGCATTGACGACGACATCACCGCCCCGAACACGCTGCGTACGAACGCGAGCTTCTCGGCCTCGGCCTGGATGCGGGCCGACGACCCAGGAAACCGGATTCGCACGGCAGTCTCGCAGGACGGCGAGTACACGAGTGGGTTCGTGCTTCAGACCATGGAAGACGGCCGATGGCGGTTCATGCTTCCTGGCGGCGACGTACCACCGGACGCTGCGGCGAAGGTTCTGGGCGATCATCCGATGTCGACCAAGCCGATCCAGCCAGGCAAGTGGACGCACGTGACCGGCGTGTATGACGCTGAGGAGAAAGCCGCCTCCCTCTATGTCAACGGTGTCTTGGTGGACTCGGTTCCATACTACGTCGATTGGAGTTCCGTTGGCCCCGTACGGATAGGGCGCGGGATCTGGCAAGGTCGAATGGTCGATCCCTGGTCGGGCGCGATTGACGAGGTCGCACTCTACGATCGGGCACTCTCGGCGACAGACGTGCAAGCACTGGTTTCTCAAGACAACGTCCAGATAGGACATTGGAAGTTCGATGAGAACAAGGACGGCGGCGCGGTCGGTAGCACGACCGCGCGAAACGCGGTCGCTGGCGGCGATGCCGGAATTCTCACCAACGGCGCCACGTTCGTGCCGGAAGGTGCGGTAAGTGGATCGGTTCAGCTCGACGGCGTGGATGACCATGTCCTCACGAACGGTCCAGCGGTACGCACGGACCGCAGCTTCACGGTCGCCGGCTGGGTGAAGCCCGACCGGCTGGCGCCCGAGAACGGTTCGCTGACCATGGTCAGCCAGGACGGAACCGTGAACAGCGGCTTTATGCTTCAGCAACGCGCCGGTGGCTGGATGTTCCTGGTAATGGACCCGACCCAGGAGGATGGTGTGGTCGGAACCGCCTGGTCGGGTGAAGGTACCGCGTCAATTGGCCAGTGGACGCACGTAGCCGGGGTGTTCGACGCGACAACCAACGAGGTTGCGGTGTATGTCAATGGAGAACTGGCCGACACCGGCACGCTCGACGGAAGCTGGAACGCCACCGGTCCGCTGGTGATCGGTCGTGGCATGTGGCGTGGCAACAAGGTCGACTATTGGCCGGGTGCGCTCGATGAGATTCGGGTGTACAGCCGGACTCTGGACGAAGCCGAGGTCAAGGGCATCGTCAAGCAGGACGACGTGGTAGCCGCTTCATGGAAGTTGGACGGCAACGCCCGGAACTCGGCGGATGCGGACAAGCACGGCACGTTGCACAACTATCCGTCCTGGACCGAAGGTCAAACTGACAATCCTGATGCCGGTGATCTCGCAGCCGAGTTGGACGGCGAGAGCGAGTACGTCAGCGCACCGTCCGCGGTAGACACCTCGCAAAGCTTCTCCGTGTCGGCCTGGGTCAAGCTCGACCAAGCGTCAACCGGATGGGAAACGGTGGTCAGCCAGAATGGCCAGCACACAGCGGCATTAAACCTGGCGCACAATGCCGGTACGTTCGCTGTCGCCATGCACGGACCGGATACGGTCTATCCGAGCGCGATTACTCGGGTGCACTCGGAGCAGCGGGCGCAGGCCGGGGTGTGGACGCATCTGGCCGCGGTGTATGACCAGCCCGCAGGTGAGCTTCGACTCTACGTCAACGGTGTCTTGGCCGGGAGCGGCAAGTTCACCGAAGCATGGAAGGCGGAGGGTGAGCTGAACATCGGCCGTGCCCGATGGCGGGACCAGTGGATCAATCACCTACCGGGTGCGATCGACGATGTGAAGCTGTACAGTCGCGCGCTGTTCGCGGATGAGGTCCGGCTACAGGCTGGCCGCGATCTGAGCCTGATACACAACCACAAGCTGGACGAAAGCTCCGGCGACCAGGCAGCCGATGCGATCGGCGGTCGGACCGGAACCCTGCACAACGGAGCCGAGTTCACCGAGGGGCGCACGGGCAACGCCGTTTCCCTGGACGGTGTAGATGACCACGTATCGACTACCGGGGTAGACCTACGCACCGATACCAGTTTCACGGTGTCCACCTGGGTCTACCTCGACGAACGTGGTGGGCAGCCAACCGCTGTCAGCTTGGACGGCGACCGTACCAGCAAGTTCCGACTGGGCCATGTACAGGACGCGGAGACCCGGCTCGGCCTCTGGGCATTCGAGATGCCCGAGTCAGATTCAGACGGTGCACAAGTTACGGATGCGGCACTGTCGATTCGCGAATCGGAATTAAACACGTGGGTCCATCTCGTTGGCATCTACGATGCTCCGGCAAATAAAATCTGGCTGTATGTCAACAGTAACCGGATCGACGATGGAACGGTGCAGAACACTTGGAACGCGGAAGGAAGCCTGCAAATTGGTCGAGGTAAAGCCGATGGTGCGGCCGACGGCTTCTGGCCAGGAAAGGTAGATGACGTCCGACTGTATACCGGTGGCCTTTCCGGTGACCGGATATCTTCTTTGTATCAATCCTATCCCGATGAGTCTGATCCGATGGTGCCGACTTTCGCCGAAGGAAGCCTGCTGCGCGCGCCAGATGCGCCGAACCATTCCGACGCCGTCACTATTCGCCTGGTCGCCGGTGGTGCCCGTATCGGTATCGCCACTGAAGAAGAGTTGCAAGGCACTGGGCACGGTCACCACGAGGTCATGGAACTGCCGTGGGCCGCGTTGAAGCTGCTGCCCACCCAGATAGCTACCGGAACCCTGGTCCAGGCACCAAACTCCGAGCAAGTATGGCGCATCGAAGGGGAAGGCCGGGTAGCGACGAGCGGAACCGGCGACGTGCAGTTGATTCCCCTGCGCGTGCTCAACTCCTATCCGGAAATAAGTGACTAATCGTTGCCGTTTCCTTTGACTGATCCCGATCCGGGAGGAATCGTGAGACCACTGCGGAGAGACAACCGTCGCAGGGCCGTCGGTCGTAAACGGGCCGTGGCGTTGGCGGCGGTCATCGCGGCGAACGTGCTCGTCGCGGTCAGCGCCCCGTCCGTGGCGACCGCCGCCGGTGGCCCGTCGGTGCCGTTGCCGGATACGGATTCGGTTCCGGTGTCCGAGCAGTCGATGGAGCCACGGCTGCCGGACGAGGTGAGTCGGGACGCGCTACATGGTGACCAACCTGCGGGCGATCCCGGTGGTGGTAACGCGGGAAGCGGCACGCACACGGCGACCTCGTTGTCGCCATCCGCTACCTGGGACGTTTCGGCGCAGACTGGTAGTTTTGCCTGGTCCTACCCGCTCCGGGTGCCGCCCGCACCGGGTGAGCTGACCCCGGAACTGGCGCTGTCCTACTCCTCGTCGAAGGTAGACGGGCTCACCAGCGCCAGCAACACGCAGGCGTCCTGGGTCGGCGACGGGTGGAGCTTCTGGCCGGGCTTCATCGAACGCAGCTACGGCAGTTGCGCCGAGGATCTGCCAGGCGAACCCAAGGACAACCCGTTCGACCTGTGCTGGCGCAGCGACAACGCCATGCTGTCCTTCGGCGGGTCCGGTTCCAGGTTAATCCGGGATGAGGGCACCGGGGTATGGCGGCCGGAGCAGGACGACGGCTCCCGGATCGAGCGACTGACCGGAGCCGGGAACGGGGACAACAATGGGGAGTACTGGAAGGTCACTGATACCGAGGGAACCCAGTACTTCTATGGCTCGAAATCCGCAGCAAAGTCGACCTGGACAGTACCGGTCTATGGTGACGACGCGGGCGAGCCTTGCCACGCAGGTGGTTTCGACGACTCGTTCTGCACCCAGGCATACCGCTGGAACCTGGACAAGGTGATCGACGCCAACGGCAATATGATCACATACACATATCAGACGGAGAGCAACAAGTACGGGCGCAACAAGAACGACACGCCGACTTCCTATGTTCGGGGTGGCTGGCTGGAACGGATCGAGTACGGACTCCGTGCGGGAGAGCCCACTCCGGCCTCCGGCAGGGTGTTGCTCAGCACGGCCGATCGATGTGTGCCTGGTTCGACCTGTACGCCGGACAAGGAGGAGAACTGGCCGGAAGTGCCGTGGCGGTTGAACTGCGACGGCGACACCTGCGAGGACTACCAGCAGTCCCCGAGCTTCTGGTCCACTAAACGGCTGAGCAAGATCACCACCCAGGTTCGGCAGGATGATGGCTACCGTGACGTGGATTCGTGGACGCTGCGGCACGAGTACCCGGATCCCGGCGACGGGGAGAAACCCGCGTTGTGGCTTGCGGGCGTGACGCACACCGGGCACGTCGGAGGTACCGCGGAGTTGCCCGAGGTGACCTTCGAAGGAGTTAAGAAACCGAACCGGGTGAAGGCGATCGATGGGCACGCGGCGTTGATCCGTTATCGGATGAACGCGATCGTCTCCGAGTCCGGTGGGGTCACTTCGATCAAGTATGCCGAACCGGATTGTTCGGCTGATTCGTTGCCGGACAAGCCGGAGACGAACAGCAAGCGTTGCTTCCCGGTCACCTGGTCCGCGCCGTACTCGGCCGAACGGACCGACTACTTCCACAAGTATGTGGTGGAGTCGGTGACCCAGCTCGACCGGCTCGGCAGCTCGGTCGGTGATGTGACCAGCTACGAGTACCTGGATGGTGCCGCGTGGCACTACGGCCGTTCCGAGCTGACCGAGGACGAGGACAAGACGTGGAACGAGTTCCGCGGCTTCGGCCGGGTCCGGATTCGGAAAGGTAGCGGCCACGACGGGCCGGTCACGCTCACCGAGAACCGGTACTTCCGTGGATTGAACGGGGACAAGTTGCCGGACGGCACACGATCGGTCTCGGTCACCGATTCCGAAGGCGGTAGCTATCCGGACCACGACTGGCTGTCCGGCGTCCAGCTGGAGACCATCACCTACAACGGCGAAGGCGGACCGGTGGTGGGGAAGACCATCACCGAACCCAGCTGGCAGGGCCCAACGGCCACCCGAGGTGATCTAAAAGCATACCTGGTCAACACCGGGGTAGAGCGGACCATTACCCCACTCGAGACCGGTGGTAACCGGATCACCCGCATCGAGACGGAGTATGACGACAAAGGCATGCCGACAGAGGTCGACGACCTGGGCGAGGTCGGAAACCCGGAAGACGATCTCTGCACCCGGACCAGTTACGCACGCAACACCGACCGATGGTTGCTGTCCTTCCCGAAGCAGACCGAGACCGTGTCGGCACACTGCGGGGCCACACCCAGCTACCCGGATGACGCGGTGTCGGGAACCCGAAATTCCTACGACGGCCAGACGTTCGGTGCCGCGCCGACCAAGGGAAACGTTACCCGCACAGAGGAGCTGAGCGAACGCACCGCACAAGAGGCCACCTACGTCACCACGGAGACCGTGAGTTACGACGGGTACGGCCGGCCGGCCGAGGTCAAGGACGCGTTGAACCGGAGCACGACGACGGAGTACACCTCGACTGCCGGTGGCCCGGTGACCAAGACCGTCGTAACCAATGCCAAGGGACATGCGACGACAACCACGCTCGACCCCGCTTGGGGGAAGCCGGTGAAGGTCGTGGACGCCAACGGCAACACCACTGAGGTCACCTATGACGCCTTGGGACGCAAAACCGACGTATGGCTGCCGATCCGGCTCAGGTCAAAACACGACCGGGGTAGTTACGAGTATTCCTACCGGATCTCGCGCGACGAGCCGTCGGTGGTGACCACCACGAAGGTTGGTCCCAACGGTTTCTACACCACCAGCAAGCAACTCTACGATGGCCTGCTGCGGCTCCGGCAGACGCAAACGCCCGCGCCAGGTGGCGGCCGGTTGCTGACCGACACTCGCTATGACTCGGCGGGCCGGACTTACTACAGCACCAAGCCGTATTTCAACGACGCCGCGTTGGACGACAAGCTGTGGTCGGCCACTGATGCCGAGATCCCTGGCTTGACTGTGCAGGAGTTCGACGGTGCGGGCCGGGTGGTCGCCAAGGTGTTCAAGGGCGGCGGCATCGAGAAGTGGCGCACCGAGGTCCACTACGGCGGAGACCGGGTACATATCGACCCGCCGCAGGGTGGGACCGCGACCACGATTGTCAACGACGCGCGCGGTCGCACCATCGAGTTGCGGCAGTACCACTCCGGTAGCCCGGAGGGCGACTACGACAGCACCGCGTACACCCATACGCCGGCAGGGGAGTTGGCGAGCCTCACCGACCCCGGCGGGAACGTGTGGCGGTACGAGTACGACCTGCGTGGACGCAAGACCACGATCGAGGACCCCGACAAGGGGGTCACGACCAAGTCCTATGACGTTGCCGGTCAGGTAACCACCAGTACCGACGCGCGCGATACGACCTTGGCCTACGCCTACGACGTCCTGGGACGTAAGACCGCGTTGCACGAGGGTTCGCTGGATGGCCCAAAACGCGCCGAATGGGTGTACGACACTGCTAGTTGGGGCAAAGGGAAGTTGGCCAAGTCGATCCGCTGGATCAACGGGGAGCCCTACACGAAGAAGGTGTCGGTCTACGACGGACTATTCCGGCCGCTGAAAACACAGGTGGTGATCCCGGAATCCGAGGAAGAGCTTGCCGGTACGTATACGTCCTATGCTGCGTATCACCAGGACGGCAGCCTGCGTGGCATCGACTATGCGGCTGCAGGCGACATGCCTACGGAATCGTACAGCACGAGCTATGACGATCTTGGTAATCCCCTGAGCACCAGTGGCGGGCTGAATGGCCAAGGTATAACCCCTTACGTCACCGGCACCGAGTACACGCGGTATGGCGAGGTGCAGCGGGTGCAGCTCGGTGCGGGTAGTAAACGTACTTGGCTGTCGCGTTACTACGAGGAGCACACCCGTCGGCTGGCGCGGACGATCGTGGATGCCGAGTTGCCCCAGCCGATGCAGTCGGATGTGAACTACACCTACGATCCGGCGGGCAACATCACCTCGATCGCGGACACCCCGCGCGAGCAGCAGGCCGACGTTCAGTGCTTCCGGTACGACTACCTGCGACGGATGACCGAGGCATGGACCCCGAACAGCGACTGCGCAGCTGATCCGTCGACAGGCTCGCTGGGTGGCCCGGCTCCGTACTGGAAGTCGTTCAGCTATGACAAAGTCGGCAACCGGGTGTCGGCCACCGACCACTCCGCGGACGGCGACACCGTCCAGAGCTACACCTACCCGGATGGTGGGCACGAGCTGAATTCGGTGGCCACTGAGGGGCCAGGCGGTACGAGCCTGCAGGAATTCGGCTACGACGAAACCGGGAACACCGTTCGTCGCCAGGTCGCGGGTAACGAGCAGGATCTCGAGTGGGACGCCGAGGGGAACCTGGTCAAGACCACTGAGGGAGAGAAGGTCACCGAGTTCGCCTATGACGCGAACGGTGAGCGGCTGTTGCGGCGAACCCCGGACGGCGCGACGTTGTACCTGCCGGGGCAGGAGCTGAGCTGGGATTCGGCGAGTGGTGAGACGACGACCACGAGGTACTACCAGCACGGGTCCTCGACGGTGGCGATGCGTACGGATGGTGCCGGGGTTACCTGGCTGCTGAGTGACCATCAGGGCACGGCTCGGTTCGCTGTGGACGCGCAGGCCATGCAGGTGACTCAGCGTCGGCAGTTGCCGTTCGGCGGGCGTCGTGGTGCCGAGGTGGACTTCCCTGGGGAGAAGGGTTTCGTCGGTGGCACGATCGACGAGTCGGCGGGGCTCGTGACGCTGGGCGCCAGGCAGTATGACCCGGCGCTGGGCCGGTTCCTGTCGGTGGACCCGCTGATGGATCCGAGCGATCCGCAGCAGATGCACGGCTACACCTATTCCAGTAACAACCCGATCACCTTCTCCGACCCGACGGGGTTGGCTCCGCGGTGTGACTGGCACAGTTGCACTGGTCACCGGGATCCCTATCCTGAGGCGAACGGTCGTAACGAGCGGCCCGATATCAAGCCGAGGATCGGCGGCGAAAGTAGTCCGCGTAGAAAGTCTCGCCCGGCTGCTGCGAGTAAACCTTCCAGGAAATCGTCGTGTACCTCGGTCAAATACTGTGGTGCTAAGCCGAGTGTGCCCACCGTCAGCATGACGCCGGCGGAGGTTGCACACGCCATACTTGACCTTGCCGGTCTTATCCCAGGCCTGGGGGAAGCCGCGGATGGCGTCAACTGCATCTGGTACGGGGCTGAGGGTGATGCCCTCAATTCGAGCCTCTCGTGTGCCGCGATGGTCCCGATTGGTGGTATGGCTGCCACCGGCGGAAAGCTCATCGGCAAGAGCGTTGATGCGGGGCGCGGTGGGCGTCGGGCAGGGTGCCCAGGAAACAGCTTTGTTTCGGGCACGATGGTGTTGCTGGCCGATGGCACGCGGAAGCCGATCGAGGATCTTGAGCTTGGCGACGTGGTGTGGGCGTCTGATCCGGAGACGGGTGAGTCCGGTCCACGTCGGGTCGTGGCCACGCATGTCGGCCGGGATCGGAAGGACCTGGTCGAGATCACGGTCGACGTCGACCGTGGCGACAAGACCGGGACGATAGTCGCCACGAAGGATCACCCGTTCTGGGTCGACGAGCACGGCGGTCTCATCGCGGTATCCAGTGTCGATGCCGTCACGTCGGGCACAAACGATGACTGGGTTACTGCGGCTGAGCTCGACCCGGGCGACGAGCTCCTCACTCGCGATGGCGAGCAGGTGCGGGTCGCGTCCGTCCGCCGTCACACGGCGACACGCACGGTCCACAACCTCACCATCGAAGGCATCCACACCTACCATGTGCTGGCGGGCGGGCCTTCATTGCTCGTTCACAACAGCAATTGCCCTAACGGGAAACTGTCGGATCCTCTGCCCAGGGGGATGAACAACAAAATTGCTTCGGCCTATGATGATGTGAAGGCAGGGCGCCTAACCTCGCATGACACGTATGCGGGGCGCGAGCATCGGTGGTGGGCAGGAGCTAAAGAGTATCGCGTACCTGGTCGGCCGGAGACCGAAAGAATTTTGGAAAAGGAGTTGGATAACGGTGTCAAAGTTTACGGTTGGACGTCTACGCACTACCAGAAGATTCAACGCTTCGGTGCACCTCACTTCCCTGATTCGGGATGGGGCAAGTAATCGGAATTCGCCAACTGGTGTAGAAGTTTTCGTTGCTGCTTAAATTGTAGCTGAGGATGAAAACATGTGTGGTAAGTTGTCTGCTGTGATTGAGGCAGATTTTCCGTTATACATGGTGGTCGACGAGGATTCTGGAGATGTGCTTCTCGCGGCCGAAGAAGTAGATGGGTTCTTTGTCAGTCAGGAACAAGGGTCGCCGGAAGTGGTCTTTCGGGGTGTGCATAGCCTCGACAAAGGCAGGCGAAGGACTGAGGATGCGAACTTGCAGATCTTGAGTCGTGAGAGTGGTAAGATCGGCGAGTACTTCATTGGTCGAGTGGCGCTCGGGGACACAGTTGTAAAATCCTCAGACGGTAAGATTTCAAGCGTTTCATGTTATGTATTTGATAATCGTTGTGAGTATCCCGAGGCTGCAAGAATTTGGCGAAGATGGGCGTTGGGTCCTGCTGTAGAAGAGGGCGAATGGATTCAATTGTCGACAGGCTGTCTGGATGCATGGTTGCACGTAGTTCAAAATTCTTGGTTTGTCTTGAATAGTGATGCTGCCTGCCGTGGATCTGATAAGGTTGCGGATTTAGATGGCACGTATATAACTACAAGTCAGAAATTTTTCTGCGCATTGGGTGAGGCGGTTAATGGTCCAGGTGGATACTTTGGATCAAATTTGGATGCACTCGCCGACTGCATTCATTCAAGCCTTGATCGCGGTGTTTCATTGAGAATTATTTGGCGAAATTATAAGCTGTCCCGCGAGTCGCTTGATCACTACTTTTTAGATTCGGTTACTGCGATCATGCGTGAATTTGGTATAGATTTTACTGCTTGCTGATTGTAGTACAGTCGATCAATTCAATTCAAACCCTGAAAGCTCGTTCTGCTGGCCGACGAGTTGTCGTGATCTGGTTGGTGATCAGGTCCTACGATTATGTGATCGGGTACTGAGCTTGCTGCTGCTCTGGTGTCATCATGGTCGGGTCTCCGGTTTTCACGGTTCTGTTCAGTTGGAGTTTCGCCGTACTGCAACTTGTGGTTCGTAGCGGTAATCGTCTTTACCGCTGGGTCTGATCGGGTTGGAGACCATTTTATGTATGGGTCGTGAACCGACGATTTGGTCCGACTGGTTGCCGCTGCCAGTTGGCGGTAGGCAGTTAAACTCGGCCCGAGTCACCTCGTCGCGGTGCGTCGGAGCGGTAGGCTTGGCGCGGCATGTCGAGCAGGTCATGGAAGAATTGCGACGACATGGCGTGACTGCGTCGTCAAGCCCCGACTGTTGAGGGTTTCTGCGAAGTGATGGCGAACTGCGGTCTCCGGACGCCGCACGTTGGGATGCTGTCACTCGAACGGGCAAGTCTGAGGCGGTGCTGGGGCCGGGGTTCGCGTGGTTACATCGACCTTGGCAGGGGCGCCGCCCCTTATTCACCGTGTTCGGCACCACCGCCAGCTCGGCCGCGACCTGCTTGTTCGTCACCCCAGGCTCAGCGCACCGCAACACAATCCGCGCCCGCACAACCACCCGCGGCGATCCCCGTGACCACCGGACCAACCGGTCACGCTCGTCATCACTCAACACGAACTCCACCGAGGAACGTTCAGATCACACCATCAACGAACCATAGCAACCTAAAGCACCAATTTCAGACGCAACACACTAGTGTGGGTCGGTACTGAGGTCGGGTACCCGGCTGTTGGCGGCTGCCGGTGCCGGGTTCGCATGGTTACATCGACCTTGGCAGGATGGAAACATCCGTTCGAGCAAGGCATGGGTGATTGATCGTGACCGGTCCGTTCTCGTCCGCAGGACGTCGTCCCGCGGGAGGCCAGCCGCGCCTCCCGACGCCGCCGACCGGCTGGCCGATCGGCTCATACGAGACCTACGAGGAGGCCCAGCGGGCCGTCGACTACCTCGCCGACTCTGACTTCGCCGTGCAGGACGTCACCATTGTGGGTGTCGACCTGATGCTGGTCGAGCGGGTGATCGGCAGGTTGTCCTGGGGCAAGGTGCTCGGTACCGGGGCGGTGTCCGGTGCCTGGTTCGGCCTGTTCGTCGGCCTGCTGCTCGGGATGTTCGGCACCTCGGGGGGCAACACGTTCGCGCCCATTCTGGTCGGTCTGCTTTCCGGTGTGCTGTTCGGCCTGGTGTTCGCCGCGATCAGCTACGCCTCGACCAAGGGGAGGCGCGACTTCTCCTCCGCCAGCCAGCTCGTCGCGGGCCGCTACGACGTGCTGTGCCAGCCGCGCAACGCCGAGCGGGGCCGCGATCTGCTCGCCAAGCTGGCCATGGGACGGCCCGGCACCGCATAAGAATCTTCCAACCAGAACCTTTCCCGGGTATCACCCGCCTGGACGGATCACCAGGACACCCGCTGAATCGTTACCGCTGTTGCTTGCTTCCAGTGACCGGCGGGAATAAGTTGCTGCGCACCAGTTGAGTGGGGTGGTCCTCCACACCATTCGGCTTGTCACGCACGACGGGGTGCTGGCGCGGTCCTTCCCGCCGCGCCGGGGTGTCCGGCCCAGGGCGCCCGCGCCGCCGCGTGCGCACTGGGAAGGAGACTCGATGGGGAAGGTCAGCGCAGGGACCCGGCCAGGACGCGGCAGGCGCCCGGTCGTCCTGCTCGGCGCCGCCGCGCTCACGGGGAGCCTGCTCGCCGGCTGCGGTTCGGACGGCGGCCTCAAGATCAACGTCTACTACGCGCCCGAGGACAACTTCCAGACCGTCGTCGACAACTGCACCGAGCAGGCGAACGGTCGCTACGAGGTCGTCTACCACAAGCTGCCCCGCGGTGCCGACGGCCAGCGGGAGCAGATGGTGCGCAGACTCGCCGCGGGCGACGAGGCGCTGGACATCCTCGGCCTGGACGTCACCTGGGTGCCGGAGTTCGCCGAGGCGGGCTGGATCGAGGAGTGGCAGGGCCAGGACAAGGCCCGGGTGGAGAGCGGCGTCCTTCCCGGCCCGCTGGAGACCGCCACCTGGGAGAACAAGCTCTACGCCGCGCCGAAGAACACCAACGTCCAGCTGCTCTGGTACGACGACCGGATCACCCCGCAGCCGCCCGCGACCTGGGACGAGATGATCGCGGAGGCGCAACGGCTCAAGGCGCAGGGCAAGCCGCACCAGGTCCTGTTCACCGGCGCCCAGTACGAGGGCCTGGTGGTCGTCTACAACACCCTGGTCGAGTCCGCGGGCGGGCGCATCCTCTCCGAGGACGGCAAGTCGGTGGTCATGGACGAGGGTGCGATCCGGGCACTCGAGCTGCTCAAGGAGGTCACCTCCTCCGGGATCACCGACCCCTCGCTGACCAACATGAAGGAGGACGAGGTACGCCAGGCCTTCCAGCGTGGCGACGGCGCCTTCGAGCTCAACTGGCCGTTCGTCTACGCCTCCTACGCCTCGGAGCAGCCCGAGGACCTGGAGCACTTCAAGTGGGCCCGCTACCCCGCCGTGGACCCGTCCATCCCGAGCAAGACCACCATCGGCGGGTACAACCTCGCGGTCAGCTCCCACTCGCAACACAAGCCGGAGGCCTTCGAGGCGGCGCTGTGCCTGCGCAGCGCCGAGAACCAGAAGTTCTCCGCGCTGCAGGACGGTGTGCCGCCCACCATCGAGGCGCTCTACTCCGACCCGGTGCCGCTGGATCCGAGCCGGCCGGCGGACGCCGAGGACAACCCGAGCATGGCGACCAAGTACCCGATGAAGGACACGATCCTCGAGGCGCTCAAGGACGCCGCGGTCCGCCCGTTGACCCCGGTGTACCAGAACCTGTCCATTGTGATGGCCAAGGTGCTCTCCCCGCCCTCGGAGATCGATCCACAGGCCACCGCGGAGGAACTGCGCGACAAGCTCGGCGCCGCGCTCGATTCGAAGGGGATCATCCCGTGAGTGAGACGGTCACCGACGCTCCGGCCACTCCCGCGAAACCCAAGGGCAAACCGGCACTCAGCGAGGGCAAAAAGGCGGAGCGCAGGCTGGCGCTGCTGCTGTGCGCACCCGCCGTGCTGGTGATTCTCGCGGTGGCGGCCTGGCCGATCATCTACTCGATCTGGCTGTCCCTGCAGCGGTACGACATGCGCTTCCCGGAGGAACGCCAGTTCATCGGGCTGGACAACTACGTCGCCGTGCTGTCCGACTCCTACTGGTGGACCGCGTTCGGCACGACCATGTTCCTCACCATCGTCTCGGTGGCGCTCGAGCTGGTGCTCGGTATGGCGCTGGCGCTGATCATGCACCGCACGTTGCTCGCCCGTGGCATGATCCGCACCGTCTCGCTGATCCCGTACGGGATCGTGACGGTGGCGGCGGCGTTCTCCTGGTACTACGCCTGGACCCCGGACGTCGGGTACCTGGCGAACCTGCTCGCGGAGGGCGCGCCGCTCGCCGAACGATGGACCTCGCTGTTCGTCATCGTCCTGGCCGAGGTGTGGAAGACCACGCCGTTCATGGCGTTGCTGCTGATGGCGGGCCTGGCACTGGTGCCGGACGACCTGCTCAAGGCCGCCGCGATGGACGGGGCGAACGCCTGGCAGCGGTTCATCAAGGTGATGGTGCCGGTGATGAAGCCGGCGATCCTGGTCGCCCTGCTGTTCCGCACGCTGGACGCCTTCCGCATCTTCGACAACATCTTCGTGCTCACCGGTGGGCAGAACGACACCTCATCGGTCTCCATGATCACCTACAACAACCTGCTCCAGGGGTTGAACATGGGCATCGGGTCGACGATGTCCGTGCTGATCTTCGTCGCGGTCGCGCTCATCGCGTTCATCTTCATCAAGTTGTTCGGCACCGCCGCACCGGGGAGCGATCAGGGAGGTAAGCGCTGATGGTCATGGGAACCTCGATCACCACCGGCCGCAAGGCCCGGTGGGCGTTCATCGACATCCTGGTGGTGGCCTACGCCCTCGTCCCGGTGCTGTGGATCGCCTCGCTGTCGTTCAAGACCAAGGACACGCTGGACGACGGGAACTTCATCCCGGCGGAATGGACGCTGGAGAACTACGCGAACATCTTCGTCACCGACCAGTTCATCCGGGCGCTGGTCAACTCGATCGGGATCGCGCTGATCGCCACGGCCATCGCGGTGACCCTCGGCGCGATGGCCGCCTACGCGGTGGCCAGGCTGGACTTCCCCGGCAAGCGGCTGCTGATCGGCGTCTCCCTGCTGGTCGCGATGTTCCCGCAGATCTCGCTGGTGACCCCGCTGTTCAACATCGAGCAGGCGCTGGGCCTCTACGACACCTGGCCGGGCCTGATCCTGCCGTACATCACCTTCGCGCTGCCGCTGGCGATCTACACGCTGTCGGCCTTCTTCCGGGAGATCCCCTGGGAGCTGGAGAAGGCGGCGAAGATGGACGGGGCGACCCCGGGCCAGGCGTTCCGGCGGGTGATCGCCCCGCTGGCCGCGCCGGGCGTGTTCACCAGCGCGATCCTGGTGTTCATCCTGTGCTGGAACGACTTCCTGTTCGCCATCTCGCTGACGTCCACGGAGGCGTCCCGCACGGTGCCGGCGGCACTGGCGTTCTTCACCGGGGACTCGCAGTTCGAGGACCCGACCGGCTCGATCGCCGCGGCGGCCGTGGTGATCACCATTCCGATCATCGTGTTCGTATTGTTCTTCCAGCGCCGGATCGTCGCGGGGCTGACCTCCGGTGCGGTTAAGGGGTAGTTGACAATGTCCGAGATCGTTCTCGAAAAAGTGACCAAGCGCTACCCCGACGGAGCGCTTGCGGTGTCCGAAGTGGACATCAATATCGCGGACGGCGAGTTCATCATCCTGGTCGGCCCCTCAGGTTGCGGGAAGTCGACCACGCTGAACATGGTGGCCGGGCTGGAGGACATCTCCGGCGGTGAGCTGCGCATCGACGGCAAGCGGATGAACGAGAAGGCGCCCAAGGACAGGGACATCGCGATGGTGTTCCAGTCCTACGCGCTGTACCCGCACATGAACGTGCGGGAGAACATGGCCTTCCCGCTCCGCCTGGCCAAGGTGGACGACGCCACGGTCCGGCAGAAGGTGGACGAGGCCGCGCGCATCCTCGACCTCACCCCGCACCTCGACCGCAAGCCGGCCAACCTCTCCGGCGGCCAGCGGCAGCGGGTGGCGATGGGCAGGGCGATCGTGCGCAGCCCCAAGGCGTTCCTGATGGACGAGCCACTGTCCAACCTGGACGCCAAGCTGCGCGGGCAGATGCGCACCTCGGTGTCCAAGCTGCAGAAGCAGCTCGGCACCACCACCCTCTACGTCACGCACGACCAGACCGAGGCGATGACCCTCGGCGACCGGGTGGTGGTGCTCAGGGCAGGCTACGTGCAGCAGATCGGTTCGCCGCAGTTCCTCTACGACCATCCGGCGAACCTGTTCGTGGCCGGGTTCATCGGCTCGCCTTCGATGAACTTCGTCCCGGCCACCCTTGCCGACGGTGAGCTGCGCAGCCCGCTCGGCCCGGTCACGCTCACCAACCGCGTCCGGCGGCTGCTGGAGGGCGCGAACGCCCCGCGCGAGGTGATCCTCGGCGTGCGGCCGGAGCACTTCGAGGACGCCGCTCTGCTGGACGAGGAGGTCAAGCGTGGCGGGACGACGCTGACCGCACCGGTGGACGTGCTGGAGTCGATGGGCTCGGAGAAGTACGCGCACTTCACCCTCGAGGGCGAGCTGGCCTCGAGCGCCGAGCTGGCCGAGCTGGCCGCCGACGCCGGTGCCGCCGACGTGCCGGCCAGCGGTTCGCAGATCGTCACCCGGCTGTCCGCGGCCTCGGCGGCCAGGGAGGGCCAGAACCTGGACGTCTGGTTCGACGCGGACAAGGTGCAGCTGTTCGACCCGTCCTCCGGGAGGAACCTCACCCAAGAGACGTAACTGCCGATGCATGCATGCTAGTGTCATGCTAGCATGCATGCATGCAAGTTACCTGGCGCGCGCCCGATGAACTGGTGGAACGAGTGCGGCAGGTGGCCGAGCAGGAGGGGAGAAGCATGAACGAGTACCTGACGTTCGTGCTGGACGCGGCCACCAACCCGGAGACCGCGGGCGACGAGCGCCAGCGGCTGCGTGAGCGGCTGACCAGGGCGGGCCTGCTGGCGTCGCCGGGAGCACCGCGAGAGCGGCCGGATCCGGAGGCGGTGGCCAGGGCCGGGCGGGCCGCCGCTTCGGGCACGCCGCTGTCGGACCTGGTCAGCGAGGGGCGCGGGGAGTATTGAGCACTTTCGCTGACTCCTCGGCGCTGGTGAAGCTCTACGTTCCGGAGGAGGGATACGAGCGTGTCCGGGCCCTGCCCGCCCTGGTCGTCTCGACGCTGGCGCGGGTCGAGGTGCCCTCGGCGATCTGGCGCAAGCGCAGGGCGGGCCTGCTGAGCGCGCCCGACGCGAACCTGCTCATCGCGGCCTTCGAGGCCGACTACTACGGCACCCGGGAGGAGCCGCCGCGGTTCCCGGCCGTGGAGGCCTCACCGCTGGTGCTGGAAACGGCGGCCCGGCTCACCGGTATCCACGGGCTGCGTGCCTATGACGCGGTCCAGTTGGCGACCGCGCAACTCGTCGCCTCGGCCGACCCGGAGTGCCGCCAGTTCGCGGTCTTCGACAAAGCCCTGCGGGACGCGGCCGCGGGCGAGGGATTCTTCGTGGTGGCCTGAGAGTCTGTTCCGGAGCTGGAGATAGCTGCTCATGGTGAGTGGAAGAACTCGCCCGCCCGTCTCCCACCACCACCCAAACGGAGGCGCTCCGCGCCACAGCGCTCAGCGGCGAACAGCCCACGGGCGGCGAGGCCGGGCGCACGACCTGCGAAGGTGACTGTGGTGACGAAAGTCCGAGCCCGGCCGAGCCGACCGTGTCGCGAGTTTAGAAACAGGCACTGAGACGTCAACGACGCACGGACTGCCGGAAGGACGACCAGGCGCGGGCGGGAAGCACGAGGACGCCGGTGCTGGGGTTCTTGGAGTCGCGGACCGCCACGGATGCGGTGCCGAACGCCACCTCGACGCAGGCGGTGTTCTCACCCGCGCTATGGCTGCTCTTGCGCCAGGTCGCCCTGTCCAGGTTCACGGCTCCACCTCAACTGCTCAACTCGCGCGCGAGCCGGGCGGTCAGGTCTCGTGACTCACGCTCACCAAGGGCGATCCTAGCAAGCTGGTTGAACTTGACCTCGAGTTCGTCCACCTGGACCTTCTTGACCAGTTGCAGGTGCCCGCCCGCGTGGTCCACGTAGCCGAGGTCGCCGACGGTGTCCTTGGGGAAGGTCAGGATGTTGAACGCGCCGGTGATGCCCGGGTGCATGCCGACCGTCGCGGGGACGATCTGGAGGGTGACGTGCGGCAGCTCGGCCAGCTCGCCGAGGCGCCGGAGCTGGGCGGCCAGCACCGCGGGCTTGGCCACCGGCCGGGTGAGCGCGAGCTCGTCGGCGATGGTGTGCAGCCGCAGCGGTTCCTCCTCGGACAGCCGCTGCCCGCGGCTCATCCGGATGCGCAGGTTGCGGTTGCGTTCCCTGGTGTCGCCGACCACGAACAAGGCCCGGGCGTAGTCCTCGGTCTGCAGCAGTCCAGGAACCAGTGCGAGCTCGAAGTTGCGCACCGCGACCGCCTCGGACTCCAGCGCGGGGTAGCTGTCCGCCGAGACGCCCTCGATCAGGTTCCGGTTGCGCCGGACCGCTTCCCTGGCGACCTCCACCAGGATCGCGCGTTCCTCCTCGGGCACCCCGTACAGCTCCAGCATCCCGCGCACCACCATCGGATGCACCGTGTTCTGGCCCTTCTCGATCCGGGCGAGCGTGCTGCGGGACATATCGAAATCGCCCGCGCACTGGTCGATGGTGAGACCGGCGGTGTTGCGCCATTCCCGTAGTGCGCGGCCCAGTTGGAGCCGCCGGATCGCTGGAATGCTTCGCGGTGCCAATGCCGACCTCCCTGTTCGGAACCCATCCTCGGGCAGCCCGCACTGTCCACCTGGGAGCGCGGCACCGGGATCCCGCCCGCATCACCGCTTCGGGTGAGCGGCGCTGAGCCCGCTCTCAGCGGTTGGTTGGCAGGATCGCGGCCACGATGGGCGAGCAGGGATTGATGAGCGGTGGGCGGGCCTCCCGGGTATTACCGGTACTCGGCTGCGTGCTCGCGGTGCTCGCGCTGTTCGGCCTCGCCCGGTCGCTGCTGGCCATGACCTACCTGAACCTGCGGTTCGCCGAGCAGGTCGACCCCCTCTCCCGCGCGATGAGCTTCTATGCCTTCGTGGACGAGGGCGAGATGCTCTCCGGGGCGCTGGTCCTGGTGGCCATCGCCACCGCGGCGCTGCTCACCGGGATCGCACGATCGGGGGTGCGCCTGCGGGCCCGTACCGCGGCCCTGTTCGCGGTGTGGTGCCTCGCGCTGGCGCTCTGCGCGATCTTCCCGACCGACAACTCCCCACGCATCGAGACCTTCGCCGGCCTGGTGCACCAGATCGCCGGTGCCGCGCTGTTCGCCGGCCTGCCCCTGGCTGGGCTCTGCCTCGCCCGAGACCTCGCCGCGCGGCCGGAGTGGGAGGTGACCGCGCGCACCACCCGCGGGCTGGCCATCGGCGGGGTCGCCGTGGCACTGGCCTACCCGATCGCGCGGTTGCCGGACCTGCTGCCCTGGTGGCATTTCCCCGCGGTGCTCGACCTGCGCCCGGTTTCCGGGCTGGTGCAACGGGTACTTTTCGGGATGGAGGTTCTGCTGCTGGTCGTGCTCGCCGTGCGGTTGCTGCGGATATCGCTGGCGCACCGCGGGACGATGCCCCGAGCGGAACCGGTGAGTACCCGATGACCGCGCTGGCGATCGTGCTCGCGGTGCTCGGCGCCGCGTGCAACGCCGTCGGGGCGCACCTCCAGCACAGCGGAGTACGGAGCACCACCGGCGGCGGCACGCTGCGGTTGCGGGCACTGGGCAGGCTGGCCCGGAACCACTCCTGGCTGCGCGGTGTGCTGGTGCTCGCGGCCGGGGCGGTGCTGCAGATCCTCGCGCTCACCTTCGCCCCGGTGTCGGTGGTGGCGCCGATCGTGGTGCTCGCCCTGCCGATCATCGCCGTGCTGAACGCGGTCACCGGTCGGGCCGGCCTGGACTCGGTCGGCTGGGTGGCCGTCCTGCTGACCGGGGGTGCGGTGGCGGTGCTCGTCTCGGTTTCCGGTGCCACGGTCGCCGAAACCAGCCTGCCACCCTCGGTGGTGATCGAGGCCGGGCGGTTGGTCGCGGCGGTGGTCGCGGCGCTGGCCCTGGTCGCGCTTCTCGGTCACGGCATGTTGCGGTGCCTCGCGGTGGCCACGGCGGCCGGGGCCGCCTACGGGCTGGTGGTCGTGCTGATCCGCGATGTCACCTACACCGCGCGCACCGACGGTCTCGACGCACTTCCGGTGGCCTCGCTGATCGGTATCGTGGTGGCCTTCCTGATCGGCTCCTGGCTGGTCCAGCTCGGCTACGCCAGCGGCCCACCGGATGTGGTGGTGGGCGCGCACACCGTGGTCAACCCGCTGACCGCGACGGCGATCGGGCTGAGCCTGCTCGGTGAGGCCAGCGGGATCGCCGGCGGCATCCTTGCCGTGCTCGGTGCCTGCGGGGCCGCCGCCGTCGCGGGGGTGGTGGTGCTGGCCCGGCACCACCTGGACGGCGCCCGGGCCGACCTGCTGAACGCGGCTAACTGAATTCCAGCGACTCGAGCAAATCGGCCAGCCCGATCCGCTCCCTGCTGCTGACGCCCGCGAGGTGCTCCCGTGCCTCCCGGTGCCGCTCGCGGGCCTCGCCGGTGCGCCCGAGCTCGTGCAGGGAGCGGGCCAGCTGCAACAGCCCTTCCGCGGCAAGGTAGCCGCCACCGAGCTTGCCGTGCAGCTCGAGCGCCTCGACGGAGCGGGCCAGTACCTCGTGGTGCGATCCGGTGGCCGCGTACACGCTCATCAACGAGTTCAGGGTCACCACCAGGTTGGTCACGTGGCCGATCCGCCGGTTGATCCGCACCGCCTCGCGCAACCGCGACGCGGCCTCGGTAGAACTGCCGCCGCGCATGGCGATCATCGCCAGGTTGCACTGCGAGGAGGCGACAAGGTGGTCGTGCCCGGCCGCGGTGGCGTGCTCCAGTGTCACCCGGCTCAACGCCGCGGCCCGCTCGGGTTCGCCGCGCAGCATCGCCACCCCGCTCTGGTTGCTGAGCAGCATCAGCCGGTCCTGGTCGGCGTCCCCCGCATCGGCCAGCAGGTCCGCCGCCCGCTTGCCGAGCCGGTCGGCCTCGTCCAGGTTGCCGCGCTGGGCCTCGGTGACACACAGCTGGGCCAGCCCGGCAGCCTCCAGCCGGGTGTCCCCGGTGTCGTGGGCGAGGGTGAGCATCGCCTCGCCGAGTTGGCTGCGCTCGGTCCAGCGCATCGAGGAGTTGAAGTACCAGGTCAGCGCCCGCGCGAAGGTGGTGAGTGCGGCGACGCAGCCGGGCAGCCGCTCCCGCGCCGCCTGCCGTAGCAACGCGACCAGGGTGCCGATCTCCCGGTCCAGCCAGCGGCGTGCCGGCTCGCAGCTCTCGAACCGCACGGTGTCCCTGGCGTCCACCGGTTCCCGATCCGGCATCCCCGGCAGTTCCCGCGCGCCGGTGGCCAGCGCGCAGCAGTGCCGGGCCGCCGCGAGGTACCAGCGCATGGCCGCGCCGAGCCGCTCGGCGCGTTCGGCCTCCGGGGTGAACTCGGCCCGCTCCCTGGCCAGCAGGGTGATCAGGTCGTACATCTCGTACCGGCCCGGCTCGGGACTTGCCAGCAGCCCGACGTCCACCAGGTGATCGAGGGCGGGCTCGGCCCGTTCCGGCCGCCAGCCGGTGAGCGCGCAGGCCAGACCGAGCGTCCCCGCGCAGCCGTCGATCAGCCCGAACGCGTCGAACAGCCGCCGCGCGTCCCGGCCACGATCGCTGCCGTCGGCTTCGAGCTGCTCGATGCCGACCGCGAAACTCGCCCGGATGTCGGAGTCCTGGTGCCGTAGCTGGTCCAGCCGCCTGCGCTCGTCGGCGAGCAGGTCCACCCAGGAGCTCAGTGGCCAATGTGGACGCAACGCGGCTCGGCTCGCGATCAGCCGCAGGGCCAGCGGAAGTCGGCCGCACAGGTCGGCCAGCCGCGCCGCGGCCGCCGGATCGGAGTCCACCGCGGACGATCCGATGAGGCGGCGAAGCAGCTCGACGGCCTCCTCGGTGCCGAAGGCGTCCAGGTGCACCCTGGTCGCGCCCTCCGGGCCCGCGATCAGGGACCGGCTGGTGACGATGGCCCCGCAGCCGGGCTCGTCCGGGATCGCGGGCAGGGCATGTGCCTTGCTCGCCGCGTTGTCCAGCACCACCAGCACGCGCCTGCCGCGCAACCGGGTCCGGTAGGTGCGCACGATGGTCGCGAGGTCCTGCCGCGGGTCGATGTCCGCTCCGCCGAGGGTGCGCAGCAACACCTGCAGCACCTCGGCCGCCGAGAGCGGTTGCGCGCCCGGTGTCGCGCCGTGCAGGTCCACGTAGAGCACGCCGTCCGGGAAGTCGGCCGCGAGCTCGCGGGCGGTGTGGATGGCGAGCGTGGACTTGCCCGAACCACCCTGACCGTGCACGAAACACACCGGCTGGGAGGCGCCCGGCCGCGCGAACCTCGCACGCAGGTCGGCGAGCTCGGCCGCGCGCCCGACGAAGGTGGCGGTGCCGGCGGGCAGGGCGTCCGGTACCGGGGCGCGGCCCGGCCGGTCGACCTCGCCCTCGGCGTCCAGCTCGGGGTCCTCGCGCAGGATGGCCTGCTCCAGCCTGCGCAGCTCGCTGCCCGGCTCCATGCCGAGCTCGCTGACCAGCGTGCCGCGGATGCGCCGGTACGCACCGAGCGCCTCGGCCGCCCGCCCGGTGCGGTACAGCGCCAGCATCAGCTGGCGGCACAGCCGCTCCCGCAGCGGGTACTCCGCGGTCAGCTCGGTCAGCCTGGCCACCAACTCACCCTGCCTGCCGAGGCGAAGCCCCACCTCGATGCTGTCCTCGAGGGCGGCGAGGTACTGCTCCTCCAGTTTCGGCGCCTGGAGCGCGCGCACCGGAACATCCCCGAGATCCTGCAACGGTGTGCCCCGCCACAACCCGAGTGCCTGCTCGAACAGCTCCGCCGACCGGCCGGGATCCGGCTCGGCGCGGGCCGAGTCCACCAGCGTGCCGAAGCGGTGCACGTCCAGTTGCTCCGGCCGGATCCGTAGCCGGTAGCCGGAAGGCGCGCTCTCCAGCACCGGTTCCGGCAGGCCGCGGCGCAGTCGCTGGACGTAGTTGCGCACGGTGACCGACGCGCTGCGCGGCGGTGTGGCTCCCCAGAGGTCCTGCACCAGGGTGCCGGTGGTGACGACCGCACCGGGGCGGACCAGCAGCCCGGCCAGTACCGCGCGCTGCCGCGGCGCCGAGATGGGCACGGCCTCGCCGTCCTGCCACACCTCGACCGGCCCCAGGATCCGGAAGTCCACGCGGGCGACGCTATCAAGCCGCTACCGCCGCGCTACGCGGTCAATGTCCTGGATCGGAACGCTGTTGCCACCGGGGTGGTCCCAGGGCGGATGACGAACCGAAGGCACGGGAGCAAGAGTGGCTGACATCGGGGTGACCCAGGGCGAGCTGCGCAAGGCGGGCAACGCGTTGATGGACGCCGCGGACGGCGGCAAGACCGGATCGGGAGACACCGGCGGAAGCTCGGACCTGAGCGGGACGAACTCGGCGGTGTCCACCGGTGGATCCCTGGACGGATTCGCTATCCGCGGCGCGCTGAACACCTGCGAGACCCAGTGGGAGGACGCGACCGACTCGATGCTCGCGAAGATCTCGCTGGCCGGCGACAAGATCGTGCTGGCGGCGGACAGCTACGACGAGATCGAGGCCGACAACGCCGAACCGTTCCGGTTCCTGGAGGGCTGACACATGGTCGACTACGCGCAGCTGAAGGAGTTCGACCGCGGTGAGCTCGACGCCATCGCGGACGCCTGGACCGACCAGGCGAGCAACCTGCGGGACCGGGCGGACGCGGTCGGCGAGCAGATCAGCGCCCTTTCCGGCTGGGAAGGTGAGGCCGGCGAGGCGGCCCGGTCCGGGTTGGAGAAGCTGCGGAACCTGCTGAACGACGCCGCCGACGAGATCGACAAGCTGCCACCCAAGATCACCGACGCGGCGGACACCATCGACGAGGCGAAGCGGGAAGCGGCCAGCGCGGTGGACGGCGCGGACAAGGAACTCGAGGTCGGCGCGGACGGGGTGGTGCGGATCAACACCGTGAGCGGCGGCCCGTCCTCCACCGGGATGAGCACGGATAGCCAGGAGAACGCGCGGGACACCTTGCAGGGCGAGATCGACGACGCGGTGCGCAAGGCCACCGAGGCCGACGAGGACGGCGCCTCCGCCGTGCGCAAGCACCTGCCCGCGCAGATCGGTGTCGATATGACGGAGGTCGGTGACGGCATCCCGCCGATCCCCACTGGCAAAGATCCCGCGAAGGTCAACAAGTGGTGGAACGGCCTTTCTCCGCTGGAGAAGGAGACCCTGCTGTTCACCGACAGCGCCGCCCTCGGCAACCTGGACGGGATCCCGGCCGAGGTGCGGGACCGGGCCAACCGGTTCGTGCTGGACGAGCACCGCGCCATCCTCGAGCAGCGCCAGGAGCAGTACCCGGAGGGCAGCGAGGTCTGGCAGCGGTCGCAGGACCGGCTGGACGCGATCAAGGACCTCGAGTCCGAGCTGGGCGACCCGCATGCGGCCGACCAGGAGGTGTACCTGCTCGCCTTTGACGCGCAGGACGTCCGGGACGGCGAGAACCTGGGGCGCTTCGCGCTGTCCTACGGCAACCCGGACACCGCGGACAACGTGTCCACGGCCGTCCCGGGGATGAACTCGGCGATGAACGGTGACATCGGCGGCAACGAGGACGCCTGGCTGGAGCGGGGTGAGCGGTTGCAGGGCGCCGCGGGCGGCAACACGGCCTCCATCGTGTGGTTCGGTTACGACGCACCCGATTGGGTCGGGGTCACCTCCGATGAGAGCGCTCGGTCGGCTGTCGGCGACCTGCAGGAGTTCCAAAGTGGACTTCGAGCCACGCATGAGGGTCCTGCCTCGCACAACACGGTGATCGGGCACAGCTATGGGGGAGCCGCCCTCGGCCTCACCGCGGCACACGAGGACGGCATCGATGCCGACTCGATCGCGTTCGTCGGTGCCACCGGCGGCGGAGCGGAGACCGCCGACCAGCTCGACGTGAACGCCGCCGACGGCGAGGGCGAGGTGTACTCCGGCCGGACGGACCAGGACATGGTCGGAGGTTACGGCGTCGACGAATGGTACGGCGCCGATCCGAACAGCGAGGCGTACGGCGCTGACCGGGTGTTCGACACCGGTAGCGGGGACGGCGATGGTCCCACCTACGGGCACAGCCCGGCCTACTGGGAGGAGGGCAGTACCTCGCTGGACAACATCGGCCGGATCATCGCGGGGGAGGAGCCCACGGCCGACCCGACCCCGGACATGCCGTACGAGGACCAACCGGACCCACAGATACCCAACAGCCCCAACCGCCAGGACCACGGCTTCTGAGTGGCGGGCTCACCGCTGCCCCGCACGCACCGCCTGGAGCACCTCGTCGTCCCAGCGGTGCGTGCGGATCAGCCGGTAGCGTTCGCTCGCCACCCACATGTAGGCCTCGGTCTCGGTGCGGTCGCCGATCATGTCGGCCTGTCGCAGCATGCCGACAACCGGCAGGTACTCCTCCTCGTACCAGCGCGCGGCCACGGTGGCGCGATCGGCGAAGCTGCCCTCGTCCTGCATCAGCCGGAACCCCCATGCCTCGACGTGCTCGCCGAGTTGGGCGTAGTCCCAGGGGTCGGTGACCAGGATCGCGGCCCGCGACTGCCCGGTCAGCGGCACGCGTTCCAGGAACAGCCTGCGGTAGTCCTTGACGATCAGGTCCCCGCGGTAGCGGATCCCGCCAGGGTCGAGCTTGGTGCGTACCTCGGTCACGTACGCATCTATTGTGGACAGTCTGGCGGCGTGTGCGACGGAGACCCGGTGGTGGCCGTCGGAGATGAAATGCAGCTCGCCGACCCGGTACACCTCGATCGGCGGGATGCTCTCCCCGCGCCGCGTGGCCAGCGCGAGGCGCTCCCAGCGCTCGCGCACCCTGCCGCTGGTGGGGCGGAACCGGCGGTCGAAATCCCTGCCCCGGTCCACGCTGCCGACGATCGTGTCGAGTTTGATCACCCGCAACCCGATCCGGCGCTCGCTGAGGAAACCGAGCGCGTCCACCACCTCGTGGTAGGGCAGCATGATGTTCACGTCGTCGGGCTCCCTGCGCAGCCAGGTCGCCAGCCGGGAAAGCACCTGGCGGCGGCGGGCGCGCAGGAAGTCGTGCTCGGCGTCGGCACGGGGGAAGCCGGTGTCTCGCATGTCAGTTCCCATCCCAATGAGCGCCATGCACCGACGCCGGCGCCCGTACTGCCCGTGCGTTGCTCGCATCCAGCCGCCACGAGCAGCCCTCCGCGAGCTCCGGGCTGCCCCCGTCGGCTGGATTGTGCATGGCTCTCATGTCACGCCTCCGCTCGGGTCCGCCCCAGGTCGAGTAGGTGATACCCGACGACGTTGCGTACCTCGGTCCCGCCGAGCCGGTGCGCGGGCAGGTGCTCGCCGTGCGGGTGGATGTGGCCGTGCAGCAACCACCGCGGCCGTAGTCGCCGGACCGTCCGGTGCAGACAGTCGAAGCCGTGATGCGGTGGGTCCTCGCGGTCGCCGACATGCCGCGGTGGCGAGTGGGCCAGCAGCACGTCCACCGCGCCACCGTCCTTGCGGGCCCGCCTGCGGGCCGCGCGTTCCAGCCCGCGCGCCCTGCGTGCCTGCTGTGCCTGCGTCCACTGGTTCGGACCCTCGTTGTAGCGGACGCAGCCGCCGAGCCCCGCGATGCGCAGGCCCGCCACGTCCACCACCCGGCCGTCGGCGTTGATCCCGCCCGCAGGACCGGGCCACGACGCGGGGAAACCGTCCCGCATGGACAGCCCGCCGTAACGGGTGAACCCGCTCAGGTCCGGATCGTGGTTACCGGGCACGAACACCAGCGGCCGGTCCACGGCGCAGGCGAGGAACTCCAGGTAGTCGAAGGGGATGTCGCCCGCGCCGAGCACCAGGTGGACGTCGAAGGACCGGACGGCGCCGCCGTACAGCCGCTCGTCCACCTCGTCGGCCACCACCAGTGCCGTGGGCATGTCCGCGGTTCAGCCGGTCAGCGGGGGCCGTACGCGAACTCCGGGTTCTTCGCGATCACCGCGATCACCAGCACGATCCAGGTGAGCGCAGCGGTGAGGCCCCAGAACTTCAGGTTGGTCAGGATGCGGGGCATGACGAATACTCCTCCGGTGCGGTCGTGGGGAAGAAACGAGCCGGGGAAGGGCGCCGGGCGCCCTAGAGCCATCGGTTCTTCCGGAATATTCGATAGAGCAACAAGCAGAGCCCGAGGATCACCGAGACGATCATCGGGTAGCCGTACCGCCAGTGCAGCTCCGGCATGAAGTCGAAGTTCATCCCGTAGATCCCGGCGAGCGCGGTGGGCACCGCGATGATCGCCGCCCAGGCGGTGATCTTGCGCATGTCCGAGTTGAGCTGCAGGGTGATCTTGGCAAGGGTGGCGTCCACCAGCGTGGTGAGCAGCTCGTCGAAGCCGGCGACCCGCTCGGACACGTTGGTCAGGTGGTCGTGCACGTTGCGGAAGTAGGAACGCACCTCGTCCGGGATCAGCCGGGTGTAGCCCTCGGACAGCCTGCGCAGCGGGGTGGCCAGCGGCATCACCGCGCGGCGCAGCTCCAGCACCTCGCGCTTCATCAGGTAGATCTGCTCCGAGGTCACCGGGGACCGCGGCGCGAACACCTGCGTCTCCATCTCGTCGATGTCGTCCTCGATCCGGTCGGTGACATCGAGGAAGTGGTCCACCACGTGGTCGGCGATGGCGTGCAGTACCGCGGCCGGTCCCGGCTTGAGTGTCTCGGGATCGGCGTCCAGATCCCTGCGCAACCGGGCGAGGCCGGAGTGGTTGCCGTGCCGCACGGTGATGATGAAGTCCGGGCCGAGGAAGGCCATCAGCTCGCCGGACTCGACGATCTCGTTCGCGGTGGTCGGCGACTCGTGCTCCACGTACCGCACCGTGCGGAACACCATGAACAGCGTGTCGTCGTAGCGCTCCAGCTTCGGCCGCTGGTGCGCGTGCACGGCGTCCTCCACGGCCAGCTCGTGCAGGCCGAAGGTTTCCGCGATGCCCTGGATCTGCTCGGAGTCCGGCTCGTGCAGGCCGATCCAGACGAAGCCCTCGCCGCGTCCGCGCACGTCCTCGATCGCGGCGGAGTGCGTCCAGCGACCGGGCTGCCGCTTGCCGTCGAGGTAGACAGCGCAGTCGACCACGTAGGCGGACAGTGGCACCGGGATCGGTGGCTGCACCCGGTTGAGCCTGCTGCTGCCCCGGCCGCGCAGGCCGCCGAAGGAGGGAATCGTGGGCATGGGTTCTCCTGGCTGTCACGTCGTGGAACGGCAACGACGGGCTCTAGGGCGGAGGGATCCGCCCCGGCACTACCAGCGGTCCCGGCCAGGTCCTACCGGGTCACCAGGGAGAAACGGTGCCGGCCGGTCGGGCAGGAACGCTGGTGCTACTAGGGAGCGGACTATCGCTACTACTCATCGCGCGTTCCTCACCTCCTTCGGCCGTGGCTGTGTGGGGTGTGCCTACTCGCGTTGACGTAGCCGACACCGATGGTCAAGGGTACTCCCCAACATCACGGGACGTCGTTTGAGGTCGATGCGGTGTTACCTGCGGCCGGTAAATCGAGGAGGAACGCGTGCAGTTCGGGCGGTATTTCGAGGAGTTCGAGGTCGGCGCCGTGTACAAGCACTGGCCGGGCAAGACGGTCACCGAGTACGACGACCACCTGTTCTGCCTGCTGACCATGAACCACCACCCGCTGCACCTGGACGCGCACTACGCGGGGGAGACCACCGACTTCGGCAAGAACGTGGTGGTCGGGAACTACATCTACTCGCTGTTGCTCGGCATGTCGGTTCCGGACATTTCCGGAAAGGCGATCGCGAACCTTGAGGTCGAGTCGCTGCGGCACGTCAAGCCGACCTTCCACGGCGACACCATCTACGGGGAGACCGAGGTACTGGAGAAGGCGCCCTCGAAGTCGAAGGACGACCGCGGCGTGGTGTACGTGGAGACCCGCGGGTACAAGCAGGACGGTGTGATCGTGTGCACCTTCCGGCGCAAGGTGATGGTGCCCAAACGCTCCTACGGCGAGGCCCGCGGCGGCGAGCAGCCGGGACGTCCGGTGCCGCATGAGTGACCTGCTCAGCGAGATCAAGCAGCGGTTGACCCGGTTCGCCGAGCGGGAGGCGTCGGGCTCGCCGCTGTACCAGCATCTTGCGGCCAAGGCCGCCGAGGACGACGCGGTGGCCAGCCTGCTCGCGGCCGCCCCGCCCAGCGACGCGCACCCGACCCTGCTGCTGGCCGCCGCGCACCGGCTGATCCAGGCCGACCCGATCCACCCGCTGTCCCGCTACTACCCCTCGCTCGGCGGGTTCGACGGGGTGGATGCCGAGACCTGGCCGATGTTCCGCACCTTCCTGCTGGAGCGGGCCGAGCAGGTACGGGAGATCGTCACCACCCGCTACACCCAGACCAACGAGGTCCGCCGCGCCGCGCTGCTCTATCCGGCCATCTCGCTGGCGGCCAAGCAGGCAGGCGGCAAGGTCGCCCTGCTCGAGGTGGGTTGCAGTGCCGGGCTGCTGCTCGGCCTGGACAAGTTCGGCTACCGCTACCAGTGCGACGGCGGCGAGCAGCTCGTCGCGGGCCCGGCCAAGGCCGCGGTGGGGCTGCACTGCGCCCTGGAACCGGCGCCGGGTGCGACCCTGCCGAAGCTGCCGAAGAAGCTGAACGTCGGCGCCCGGCTCGGGCTGGACCGGGCACCGGTGGATGCCGGGGACGAGGAAGAACTGGCCTGGCTGGAGGCCTGCGTCTGGGCCGACCAACCCGACCGGATCCGGCTGCTGCGCACCGCCGCGCTCGCACAGCGCAAGAGTCCGCCGGAGCTGATCGCCGGGGACGCGGTGGACGACCTGCCCGCCGCGGCAGGGCGGCTGCCCGCCGAGCTCCCGCTGATGGTGCTCACCAGCCACACCCTGCCCTACCTGCCGGACCACCGGCGGCAGGAGTTCGTCGACGCGCTGGCCAGGCTGGCAGCGCAGCGCCCGCTGTGGTGGATCAGCCAGGGTTCCTACGAGAACGCGATGGCCTACGTGCTGCCGGGGCGGGACGACCTCGCCTTCGGCAACACCGGCCAGGCCGTGCTGGGCCTGGCCACCTGGGTGGACGGCACGGTCCGCGCGCAAGCGCTTGCGCGCACGGATCCGCACGGCCAGCGGATGGCCTGGTTGCCGTAGCTCACTCTCCGGTCGGCGGTTGTGGCCTCATTCCGGTCCGGTGACCATTGCTGCCATGGCTGACCTTGCTGCCCCCGCGGACCCCTGCTATACGCCGCTCACCCCGCTCGCCTTTCTGGAGCGCTCGGCGGAGGTGTTCGGCGACAAGACCGCCATCGTCTACGGCGACCGCCGGACCAGCTACCGGGAGTTCGCCGCCGAGGCGACCCGGGTGGCGCGGGCGTTGCGCGCGGTGGGGGTCGCGCCGGGCGACCGGGTGGCGTACCTGCTGCCGAACATCCCGGAGATGCTGGTGGCGCATTTCGCGGTGCCGCTGTCCGGCGGGGTGCTGGTGGCGATCAACACCCGGCTGGCGCCCGCCGAGATCAGCTACATCCTCCGGCACTCCGGGGCGAAGGTGCTGGTCGTGGACGCCGGGCTGCACGCGTCGGTGGCGCCGGTGCTGGACGAGCTGCCGGTCCACGAGATCGTCACCGTGCTCGACCCGGCCTCCGGGGCGGCACCCGATCCCGCCGTCGGCGGCATCTCCTACCCGGACCTGCTGGAGCGGGGCAGCGCCGAGCCGCTGCCGTGGGCCGTCGCCGACGAGCGGGACACCATCTCGATCAACTACACCTCGGGCACCACCGGCAGGCCCAAGGGTGTGATGTACCACCACCGCGGGGCCTACCTGAACGCGCTGGCCGAGGTGGTGCACTCCCGGCACACCCCGGAGTCGCGGTACCTGTGGACCCTGCCGATGTTCCACTGCAACGGCTGGTGCACCGCCTGGGCGGTGACCGCGATCGGTGGGACCCACGTATGCCTGCGTTCGGTGGACCCCGTGGAGATCTGGCGGCTGCTGGACACCGAGGGCATCACCCACCTGAACGGCGCGCCGACCGTGCTGGTCACCATCGCGAGTCACGACGGCGCGCACCCGCTGGCGCGCGAGGTGCTGGTCACCACGGCCGGCGCGCCCCCGAGCCCGACCGTGATCCGGCGGATGTCCGAGCTGGGCACGCGGCTGGTGCACGTGTACGGGCTGACCGAGACCTACGGGCCGTACACCGTCTGCGAGTACCAGGACGGCTGGCTCACCCTGGATATCGAGCGGCGCAGCAGGCTGCTGGCCCGGCAGGGAGTCGGGATGGTGGTCACCGACGGCGTCCGGGTGGTGGACGAGGACATGGCGGACGTACCGCGGGACGGCGCCACCATGGGTGAGGTGGTGATGCGCGGCAACAACGTGATGTCCGGGTACTTCGCCGATCCCGATGCCACGGCGGAGGCCTTCCGCGGCGGCTGGTTCCACTCCGGTGACCTGGGCGTGTGGCATCCGGACGGCTACATCGAGCTGCGGGACCGGGCCAAGGACATCATCATCTCCGGCGGGGAGAACATCTCCACGATCGAGGTGGAGGCCGCCATCGACTCGCATCCGGCGGTGCACGAGGTCGCGGTGGTCGGCGTGCCGCACGAGAAGTGGGGCGAGCGGCCGAAGGCGTACGTGGTGCTGCGTCCGGGTGCCACGGCGGACGCCGGGGACCTGCTCGAGCACGTGCGTGCCGGCATTGCCCGGTACAAGGTGCCGGACCAGGTCGAATTCGTTACCGAGCTCCCCAAGACCTCCACCGGCAAGATCCAGAAGTTTCACCTCCGCAACCCCTCATAGCAGTGGGCTTGGCAGGGCTCGCCAGGTGCGGAGGAGATGGGGGAGGGACTCGGTGAGCCGGCCGTCGCTGGCGAGGGCGGTGAAGGCGGGGCCGTCGACCCAGCGGGCGTCGGCCGCGTCGTCGCCCGGCCGCAGCACGCCCCCGCGCGGGGTGCACCGGTAGTCGTGGATCTCGAACCGACCGCGGACGATCGTGCCCACCAGCTCGCCGGGCAGCACCTCCAGCCCGGTCTCCTCGCGCAGCTCCCTGGCCACCGCCTCGGCGTCGCTCTCGCCGGTCTCCACCCGGCCGCCGGGCAGGGTCCACAGCCCGCGGGAGGGCTCGTTCGCCCGCCGGATCAGCAGCAGCCTGCCCGCCTCGTCGTGCAGGATCCCGCCCACGCAGCGAACGAGCGTCATGTGCGCACCGGCAGCCGCTCCGGACCGCGCAGGTTGAGCCTGCCGTTCCACACCACGTCGCCGTCCAGCGCGAGGTTCGGGAACCGCCGCACCAACCGGCCGATGGCGACCCTGCCCTCCAGCCTGGCCAGCGCGGCGCCGAGGCAGTGATGCGGCCCGCCACCGAAGGACACGTGCTGGCGGGCGCCGCGCCGATCCAGGCGCAACCGCTCGGCGTCCGGACCCCAGAAGTCCGGATCCCGGTTCGCCGACGCGAGGTTGGCCAGCACGAACATGCCCGGTTCGATCTCCTGCCCGCCGATGGAACAGGGCGCGAGGGTGACCCGCCTGCTGCTCTGCACGGGGCTGTCGTAGCGCAGCAGCTCGTCCACGGCGTTGTCGGCCAAACCCGGATCGGCGCGCAGCCGGTCGAGCTGGTCCTGGTTGCGCAGCAGGGCCAGTGTTCCGCCCGCGATCAGGTTCACCGTGGTCTCGTGCCCCGCGACATAGAGCAGGGCCACCTGGGCGACCAGCTCGTCATCGCCGAGCACGTCCCCGTCCTCCTCGGCGGAGATCAGCGCGCTCAGCAGGTCGTCGGCCGGGTTCCGGCGCTTCCACCGGAGCACTTCCTCGATCATCCCGGCCACCTCGTTGTCCGCGGCGGCGATAGCTCTGAGCAGGGCTGGATCGTTGACCGGCTCGACCGCGCGCACCAGGGTGCCGGTGAGCTCGCGCAGCCGCTCGTGGTCGGTCGGCGGCATGCCGAGCATCCGGGAGATCACCGTGAACGGCAGCGGGAAGGCCAGTGCCTCCACCAGGTCCACCCGCCCGGCCTCGGCGATCGTCGCCAGCGCGTCGTCGACCAGCGCGGTCACCTCCGGCTCCAGCGCCGCGATGGTGCGCGGGCTGAACGCCCTGGACACCAGCTTGCGCAGCCGGGTGTGGTCCGGCGGGTCCAGGTCCAGCATCGACCTGCCGTCGACCCGCCGGGTGTCCGCGACACCCGCGTCCTCGTAGAGCTGCTGCAGCGGACCCTCGGCGGCGTTGCGGTCCTCGACCGACAGCCCGGAGCGCATCAGCGCGAACACGTCCTCGTAGCGGGAGATCACCCAGAACCCGAGTGGATGCCGGTGTACCGGCGCACGTTCGCGCAGCTCCGCGTAGTGCGGGTACGGGTCCTCGGCGAAGCCGGCGGCGAACGGGTCGAAAACCGGGGAGTCGTCGGTGGTGACGTCGGTCATAGTGGCCTCCCGTATCGCCTGCCTGCGCCGGTGGTTATCTGCGCCACTCATGTTATGTGCTGACGAATGGAACTGGGAGTAATCGTCGATATCACCGAAAGTGCTAAACCGGGTCGAGGATCCGCTGATCGTGTCGGCGGATTCCCCCGGGAGCGCCGTGACTCACCGTGCGCACGCCCGGCCTCGCTTCGGGAGTGCCTGGTTGGGATGAAGCGGACAAATGCCGTCAGGCAGGCCGCGAGCCCCGAAAATACCCCCGCAGTTGATCACGCAGTGTGTTCATCCGCTAGGATTCGACCCGGTCACTGACCCAAGCGCGGGACTTTTCTCCCGTAGCGCAGCGCAGTGCGGTACAAACTTAGTTGTTACTGTCGTCGTCGGTCTGGACAGAGACGAGATCGGAGCATCGTGAACGTGAAGAAGCTCCTCATATTCGCGGGCGTCGCGTTGGTGCTTTTCTTCGTGATCGCCGAACCCAACGGGGCAGCCGGGCTCGTCGGGAACATCCTCGGCTACCTCCAAGACGCGGCCGAATCGGTGATCACCTTCGTGAGCAATGTGTTCAGCTGATCGCCACGAGTAGCCTGGGACTATGTTCGCGCCACGGGACCCAGACGAGTACCTGCTCGAAACCGAGCGCCGTGTCATCCGCATCCGGCGTCACTGGGCCTCGTTGCTGTGGGATGCCTTCGAGGCAGTCGCCCTCATCGCCGTCTGCGTGATGGTGTCCTACCTGCTGCCCCCCTCGATGTGGGTGCTGCAGAACGTGCTCTGGTACGCCGCGCTGGTGGTGGTGCTGCGGTTCGCCTACTACGTGGTCGAGTGGTGGGTGGAGCGGCTGGTGGTCACCGACAAGCGGTTCATCATGACCAAGGGCGTCTGGACCACCAAGGTGCTGATGATGCCGATCAGCAAGGTGACCGACCTCACCTACCAGCGCTCCTTCTGGGGAAGGATGCTCGGCTACGGCACGACCGTGGTGGAGTCGGCGGGCCAGATCCAGGCGTTGAACCACATCAGCTATCTCCCCCGGCCGGAGGACTTCTACGACACCATCTCCGAGCTGGTGTTCGGGGACAAGCAGAAGCAGGCCGAGCGGTTCTCGATGATCAAGGCCCAGCGCGCGGCCCGGGGCAAGCGGATGGTGGGCTGACACATCCCGGCCGGCGCGGGTGCGTGGAAGCGGCTCGGCAAGAATGATGCGATGCGCATCGACCTGCACACCCACTCCACGGCCTCGGACGGCACCGACAGTCCGGCCGAACTGGTCGCTGCCGCGGCACGCGCCGGTCTCGACGTGGTCGCGTTGACCGACCACGACACCACGGCCGGCTGGCAGCCCGCCATCGAGGCGCTCCCGCCGGGCCTGACCCTCGTTCCCGGAGCCGAGCTCTCCTGCCTTTCCGTGGACGAGCACGGCAGGCGGGTGAGCGTGCACCTGCTGGCCTACCTTTTCGACCCGGCGGCGCCAGCCGTGGTCGCCGAGCAGCACCGGTTGCGGGTGGAGCGGCGCAGCAGGCTGCGGGGGATGGCCGTGCGGATGGCGGAGAACGGCCTGCCGGTCGACCCGGAGGAGGTGCTGGGCCTGCTGCCCCCGGACTCCCCAGCCGGGCGCCCGCACCTGGCCCAGGCGCTGGTGCGGGCCGGGGTGGTGCGCAGCGTGGACGAGGCGTTCGCCGAATACCTCGGCAACGGGCGCGGCTACTACCTTCCGCGCGAGGACACCCCGGTCGAGCAGGCCATCGACATGATCGCCGAGGCGGGCGGGGTGACCGTGCTGGCGCATCCGTTCGCCGGCTCCCGCGGCCCGACGGTGACCCAGGAGGTGATCGCGGCGCTCGCCGCTCACGGCCTCGCCGGGCTCGAGGTGGACCACCCCAACCACGACGCGGAGACCCGGGCGGTGCTGCGCGGCCTCGCAGGCGAGTTGGGGCTGGTGCGAACCGGATCGAGTGACTACCACGGGACGAACAAGACCATCGCGATCGGCCAGGAGACCACCGACCCCGAGGTCTTCCACGCCCTCGCCGAGCGCGCCACCGGGGCTCGCGTGATGGTGGGCTGAGCCGATGCCGATCCAGGACTACTTCGACCTCAAGCTGTTCATGGAGGCCTCGATCACCCTGGTCGTGATCATGGATCCACCGGGGACCGTGCCGGTCTTCCTCAGCCTGGTCGGCCGCAAGCCGTTCGCCGCGCGGGCGCGCGCGGCCCGGCAGGCGGTGCTGGTCTCGTTCCTGGTGGTCTCGCTGTTCGCCGTGGCGGGACAGGCGATTCTGGCCTATCTCGGTATCGGTATCCCCGCCCTGCAGGGCGCGGGTGGGTTGCTGCTGCTGTTGATCGCGCTGGAACTGTTGACCGGGAGGAGCAGCGCGGAACCCGAGGCGGCCGAGGACGTGAACGTCGCGCTGGTCCCGCTCGGCACGCCGCTGCTGGCCGGGCCGGGCGCGATCGCGGCGACCATTGTGTTCGTCCGGCAGGCGGAGGGGCACACCGGCGCCTATATCGCGCTCGGACTCGCCATCGTCACCGTGCATCTGGTGCTGTTCCTGTGCATGCGCTACTCGGGCGTGATCATCCGGCTGATCAAGGAAGGCGGGATCACCCTGCTGGCCAAGATCGCCGGTCTGCTGCTGGCGGCGATCGCGGTGGAGCTGGTCGCCGACTCGGTGCGCGGGTTCGTCGCCGGTAGCTGAGGGTGTCGGGGCCTTCTGGCAGAGTGAAGAGATGTCGCAGATGGGGTTCGACTTCGGGGGACAGCAGCCGCGCCGGTTGACCAAGGTCACGCCCTCCAAGCTGGCCACCTTCGAGGACTGCCCGCGCCGCTACCGAATGGCCTATGTGGACCGTCCGACACCGCAGCGCACCGGCGCGTGGGCGCACAGCACGCTCGGCGCCGTCGTGCACAACGCCTTGCGCGCGCTGTACGACCTGCCGGCACAGCGGCGGACTCCCGCTCGGGCCGCGGCGCTGGTCGTCGAGCAGTGGCAGGACGCCGGGTTCGCCGACGCCGAGCAGGCGCAGCGGTACCGCGAGCGGGCCAAGGGCTGGGTCACGGACTACGTCGAGCGGCATGATCTCGTTACCGAGCCGATCGGGGTCGAGCGCTGGGTCTCGGCTCCGGCCAGCTCGCAGGGTTTGGACGGGCCACCGTCGATGATCATCGAGGGCCGCGCGGACCGGATCGACCAGCGCGAAGGCGAGTTGGTGATCGTGGACTACAAGACGGGCAGGTGGGTTCCGGAGTCGCGGGACGCGCGCAGCGCGCAGGCGCTCGCCCTGTATGCGGTGGCCGCGCGCAGGACGTTGCGGATGCCCTGCCGCCAGGTCGAGTTGCACCACCTGCCGAGCGGCACCGTCGCCGCCGCCGAGCACACCGAGGAGAGCCTGCGCCGCCAGCTGAAACGCGCCGAGGAGTCGGCGGCCGACCTGCGGCAGGCTGCGGATACGCTGAGCGAAGGCGGTGACGCCGAGGAGTTGTTCCCGGTGCGGACCGGCAGGCACTGCTCATGGTGCGATTTCCGGCCGAGCTGCCCCGCCGGGCAGCAGGCGGCGCCCGCCGCGCAGGCGTGGGACCTGTTGGCGCCCTGAGCGTGGCGACACCGTCCCGGACACACCGAGAGGATCATGGAAAGCCGGATGTACGGAAAGGACACCACCGAGCTGGAGGCCGTGCCGACCACCGTGCCGATCCCCGTGCCGACCACCGCGCCGGACCGTCAGGAGGAGGTCACCGAACCTTTGGCCGCCCCAGGACGCACCTCCGGCCGATGGTGGCGCGGGTTGACGGGTTCGCTCGCCGCCGGGCTCGCCGTGCTCGCGGTCGGTGTGCTCGGTGCCCAGGTCCTCGGCTGGGCCAGTGCTTCCAGCGGTCCCGGTGCGTTCATGACCTGCGGTCACCTGCTGGCCGCCGGGCTGGCGATTCTCGCCCAGCGGGTCGTCGACCGTGGCACCGGCAGGCTCGCGGGTCTTGCCGCGCTGGCCGTGGTCCTGCTGGTCGTGGCACCCCTGTGGCTGTTCTGGTGGCACTGACCGGTCGCGCCGCGTACGGGAACGGCAAACTCGGGCGCGTGGGCGGCAAACTCGGGCGCGTGGATGGCAAACTCGGGCGCGTGGGCGGCAAACACGAACTCTCAGCGGAGCCAGGAGGTCCAGGCGGGTAGCAGGATGCCCAGCAGGCCGGCGGGATTCTCGGTGTTCGGGGAGTGCGCCGCCCGCGGGACCAGCTCGAACGGGACGCCGAGGCGGCGCGCCATCTCCCGCTGTGCGGGGAGGTTCCACGCGTCGTCCTGGGCACCGGCGACGACGAGGCAGCGCAGGCCGTCGCGGCGCAGCACCGCGGCGAGGTCGTCCACCCGGTCCGGCTCGGCGCGTAACCCGGCGGCCATCCCCAGCAGGCCCTTCGCGTTGGAGGCGACGAACCGCTCCCGGAGGAACTCCTTCAGCTCGGGCGGAACCGCCGCCCACCCGGGCAGGGTGGCGTTCAGCCGCTCCCGGACACCGTAGGCCGCGCTCAGCCCGTTGGCTCGCAGTTCGGGCTCCCCGGTGCGCAGGGCGTCCAGCCGGAAGCCGTTCGGCAGCCGGCCCGGTCCGCTGCCGAGCAGGGTGAGCCCGGCGACCGGTGCGCCGGCCAGCACGGCGCCGCGCGCGACCAGCCCGCCATAGGAATGCCCGAGCAGGATCACCGGTGCGGGCAGCGCGCCGGCCACCTCCGCGACCACCGTGCCCAACTCGGCGGGCAGGTAGGCGGACTCCTCATCCGGGCCGGGGGACTCGTACTGGCCCGGCAGGTCGATCGCGACCGCGTGGACGCCCGCGGCCGCGCAGCCGTCCAGCAGCGGGGCGAAGTCCTCCTTGGACCCCGTGTACCCGGGTACCAGCAATGCCGTGGCCAGCGGGTTCTCCGGCTCCGGCCCGCGCAGCGCGGCGATCGGGCCGTACCGGCCCCGCAGTTCCACCCGCGTGCCGTGATGCGGCGAAAGCTGCGACGCGCCTTCGCCCGGGCCCGCGGCCCTCACCGCAGGGCCACCAGGGTTTCGCCACGTTGCTCGAGCAGTACCGGCCCGGCGGCGTCCAGGAACACCGGACCGCCGTAGCCGCGCCGGTCCACGCTCACCGTGCGCACGGTCCTTCCGTTCTCCTCGTCCAGTACCGCCAGCCCGCCGTTGATCGGCACCACGTACTGCCCGGCGAACACCGTGCCCGGCCCGCGCGTGCCACGAACAGTCCACTGTGGCGTGAGGTCGGTGCGGGACAGCGCCATGGTGCTGGATCCGGTGAACCAGTAGATCCCCCGCGCGCCGTGCGCGGTGGAGACCACCCCGCCGGGCGGGTCGCCCTCGAGGTCGGCCGCGGGCAGGTCGAGCGGGTACGCCGAGCGCTCTGTGCCCTCCGGGCCGTACAACACCAGCAGTTTCTCCGCGGGCAGCGCGACCGCGGCGACCTCATCCGACATGGCGACGAGCTGCGCCGAGCGGCCCGCCACCTGGACGCTGAACACCTCTTCCGGTTTGTCGCTGTCCTTGGGCACCGACTCGAGCACGGTGAGCCGGTCGGCACTGTCCCCTGGGCAGCGCTCGATCACTCCGACCTTGCCGCCGGCCGCGGCCACCGAGCCGTAGCCGCACCCGGTACGCGGCTGCTTGTTCGGGTTGACCGGTGCCGGGACCCGGCCGTACTCCAGTGTCTTCACCAGGTCGTTGCGCCAGGTGTTGAGCAGCGTGTCGCCGGTCGTCGTCACATGCTTGCCGTCACTGACCAGCCGGGTACCCGGCTCGGCGTCCCCGTTGCGCTGCCCGGTCCGCCGCCCGGTCTCGGTGTCCAGCGCGGTGACCTCGCTGCAACCCATCTCCTTGCGGTACACCGCCAGTGCCTCGGACCACTCGGTGCCCACCGTGCACAGCTCGAGCCCCCTGGCATAACGCCAGCGCACCTGGCCGGTCAGCGCGTTGCGGCCGGCCACGGCGCCGGCCGAGCCGGTGATCACGGTCGGGCCGGCCACGACCGGGGCGTGGGTGGCCGCGCTCGGCTCCCGCCACATCTCGGTCAGCGATCCGGGGACCTCGGTGGGCGCCGCGGGCAGCGGCTCCGGCGGCGGCGCGGTCTGCAGGCTGGTCGCTCGCTGGTCGCCGGACGCCCAGACCAGTACACCGGCCACCACGCAGACCACCACGATCGCGGTCGCGATCACCCGGTCCCGCTTGCGGTTCCACGGCGAACGGCTGGACCTCGCGGCCGAGTGCCGGGGCCCCGAGCGCTCGGCGGACGGCTCGGCCGCCTCCCCGCCGCTCGCGGCGTCCTCGGCGGACACCGGCTCCGGTTCCGGTTCCGCGTCCGGCTCGATGTGCTCTGACCTACCGCGGGAGTCTGTCACGCCATTCAGTCTGCCGAAGCGGGTGTGTCGCTGTTGTTGGGTACCCCACCCCGACGCCGCCTGCGGCGCCGGGGAGCCGGGCGCTCGGCGCTGTTCTCGCCCTCGGTCGGCCGGCTCGGTGTGGAGCGGGTGGTCGCGGAATCCGACTTGTCCGGCCCGCCGGAAGCCTCGCCGGTGTTCTTTCCGCCGCGGGTGCGGCGCCGCCGGTGGCGGGACTCGCCGGTGGCGTCCTCGGGCCTGCTGCCGTTCGTGCTCGCCTGCTCCGAGTCACCGCTCGGGCCGGTGGCCGTGGTCGAGGCGGTGCCCGCGCCGCGGGTGCGCCCGCGTGGCTTGCGGCGACCGGCGGACTGGCTGGTGGACTCCGAGCGGCCCTTGCGCTTGCCGCCCCACTGCTCCTCCGGCTCGGCGTCCAGCCCGGCTCGCGTCCGCTTGGCCAGCGGCAGCCTGCCGGTGGCGTCCGTGGGGATGCCGAGGTCGGTGAACAGGTGCGCCGAGGTCGAGTAGGTCTCCACCGGCTCCGGCCGGTCCAGGTCCAGCGCTTCCGAGATGAGCTTCCAGCGTGGTTCCTCGTCCCAGTCGACCAGGGTGATGGCCACCCCGGTCTTGCCGGCTCGCCCGGTGCGGCCGATCCGGTGCACGTAGGTCTTCTCGTCCTCCGGCGTCTGGTAGTTGATCACGTGCGTGACGTCGTCCACGTCGATGCCGCGGGCGGCGACGTCGGTCGCGACCAGCACGTCCACCTTGCCGGTCCGGAACGCGCGCAGCGCCTGCTCGCGGGCACCCTGGCCGAGGTCCCCGTGTACGGCCGCGGCGGCGAACCCGCGCTCGGCGAGGTCGTCGGCCACCTTCTGGGCGGTCCGCTTGGTCCGGGTGAAGACCATCGTCAGCCCCCGGCCATCGGCCTGCAGCGTGCGGGCCACCAGTTCCGGTTTGTCCAGCGAGTGTGCCCGGTAGACGAACTGGGCGGTGCGCTCGTGGATCGCGCCCGCGTCGTTCTCCTCCGCCCTGATGTGTGTCGGGCGGGTCAGGAAGGTCCGCGCGAGGTTGATGATCGGGCCGGGCATCGTGGCCGAGAACAGCATGGTCTGCCGCTGCTCGGGCACCATGCGCAGGATCCGTTCGATGTCCGGGAGGAAGCCGAGGTCGAGCATCTCGTCGGCCTCGTCGAGCACCAGGCCGCGGACCTTGCCGAGCACGAGATGCTGCTGCTCGGCGAGGTCGAGCAGCCGGCCGGGGGTGCCGATCACCAGGTCCACGCCCTTGCGCAGGGCCTCGATCTGCGGTTCGTACGGCCGGCCACCGTAGATGGCCAGCGTGCGGATGCCGAGGTGCTTGCCCGCGTCGGTGAGGTCATGGGTGACCTGCAGGCACAGTTCCCTGGTGGGGACCACCACGAGCGCCTGCGGGGTGCCGTCGCCGGGGAGCGTGAGCCGCTGCAGCAGTGGGACGCCGAAACCGAGGGTCTTGCCCATCCCGGTACGGGCCTGGCCGATCAGGTCGTCGCCGGCGAGGGCCAGCGGCAGGGTGAGCGACTGGATCGCGAAGGTGCGCTCGATACCGGCCTCGTTGAGCGCGCGGATGATCTCGGGGCGGACGTCGAACTCGGCGAACGCCGGCGCCTCCGGCTGGACGACCGGGGCCGCCTGCAACGGGTGTGAGGGGTCGTCCTCCGGCAGGCCGTTCTCGCTGTGTTCCAGCTCGACCGGATCCGCGGGGTCGGTGGTGGATGGGGTCTGGTTCGCGGTCAGAATGATCGCCTCTCTCATACCAGCGCGCACTGCCTGGCTCTATGCCGTCACTCGACCGCGAGGGGCTCGATGTGTCTCCCACGCGGGAACCCGGCGAAGAGGCGTGCACGCACACTGTTCCTTGCACTGGGTACCGCTGGCCAAGGCCCGGCCGCGGGCGCGGCGGCCTTCACGCGATACGTGCCCCGCCGGCGGCGGCGCCAGGTTGTGTGCTCCCAGAGGACGCGCCGGCAAGCGGAGCTAACTGTCAATATCATTCGCGAGTGTACCTTGGCTACCGGCATACGCTGTGAGCACCGTCGCTTGCCCGGCGTGTCCTTGCTCTCGTCGGTGAGTTGGCGCATACCACTACGGTGTCAGGCGTGAGCGAGGAAGACCCCGAGATCAGCGGTGGCGTGACCGACCTGCTGGGCGTGCTCGCGTACGGCGAGCTGTCCGCGTTCGACCGGTTGGCCGAGGACGCGCGAACGGCGCCGACGCTGTCCGGGCGGGCCGCGCTGGCCGCTATGGCGTCCGCGGAGATCGGCCACTACGGGTTGCTGGAGAAGTACCTCGCCGAGCACGGGGTCACGGTCGAGGACGCGATGAAGCCGTTCGTCGCGCCGTTCGACGCCTTCCATGCCTCCACCGCGCCGAAGTCCTGGCTGGAGTCGCTGGTCAAGGCGTACGTGGGGGACGGGCTGGCCGCCGACCTCTACCGGGAGATGGCCACCTGGCTGGACCAGGAGACCGGTCGGCTGGTGCTCACCGTGCTCGCCGACACCGGGCACTCGGCCTTCGCCGAGCGGGAGGTCGCCGCCGCGATCGAGCACGACCCGACCCAGCGGGACCGGCTGGCCCTGTGGGGGCGCAGGCTGCTCGGGGAGGCGCTCACCCAGGCGCAGTACGTGGTGGCCGAGCGGGACGGGCTGGCCGAGCTGATCGTGAGCGGTTCGGGTGACCTGTCCGGAATCGCCGGGCTCTTCCGGCGGTTGCAGCAGGGCCACACCAAGCGGATGCAGGTGCTGGGACTCGGTTAGCCTGGACAGCGTTAGCCTGGACAACAGGATCCTGGACACGAGGACATCGGAACGAGCGCGGAGGTTGTGCAGGTGGAGGTCAAGATCGGGATCAAGGACACGCCACGGGAACTGGTGGTGTCCAGCGGTCAGACACCCGATGAGGTCGAGCAGCTCGTCTCCGATTCGCTGAACTCCACCGAGGGGCTGCTCCGGATCACCGATGACAAGGGCCGGACCTTCCTGGTCCCCGCCGATCGCATCGCCTACGTGGAGATCGCGCCATCCGAGGCGCGCCGGGTGGGCTTCGCCGTCGGCGGATAGCCGGTCCGATCAGGTAGTCGGTACGCACCGGTAACATGACCGGTCGTAGGCTCACGCCGTGAACGGCGTTTCCGTAGCACGTGGCGGCAGTGTGGCCCTTGCCCCGCCACGGGGCAGGCTGACCGGCATCGATGTGGCGCGTGGGGTCGCCGTCCTCGGGATGTATGCCACCCACTTCGGCCCGGTGCCGCGCGAGGGTGTCGCCGCCTTCTTCGATCTGTTCTCCGGGCGCTCGACGGCCCTGTTCGCGGTGCTGGCCGGGGTTTCCATCGCGCTGATGGCCGGCGGCGACCGGCCGAAGACCGGGTCGGACCGCAGGACGGTCGCGGCGCGGCTGGCGGTACGGGCGCCACTGCTGCTCCTGCTCGGCCTGCTGCTGCTCGAGCTGGGGACCGGCTACGAGATGATCCTGACCTACTACGGCGTCTGCTTCCTTTTCGCCATCCCGCTGCTGCGGCTACCCGGCCGCCAGCTCGCGGTGCTCGCGGTGCTCGCCGCCACGGTCCTGCCGGTGCTCTCGCACGTCCTGCGGGCCATGGTCGCGCCGCGGGACCTGCTGTTCAACCTGCCGGACGTGCGGCTGGAGATGTTCACCTCGCTCGGCGGGATCTCCGAGGCGACCGGCATCCTGCTGCTCACCGGCACCTACCCGGCGGCGGGCCTGATGGCCTTCGTGCTCGCCGGCATGGCGATCGGCAGGCTGGACCTGCGTGCGCACCAGGTGCGCAGGGTGCTGCTGTTCGGCGGGGCCGGCCTGGCGGCGGCCGCGTACCTGGTGTCCTGGCTCGGCAGCGAGCTGCTGGGGGGAAGCCAGGCGGTGTACCGCTCGCTCGAGGCGCCCGCCGCCGCGGCCGGGCTACGACCGGAGGAGTACTTCGCGGCGGGGGAGTGGATGCTGTTCGGCACCACCCCCACCACGTCCCCCGCCTACCTGCTGGTGTCCAGGGGGCACTCGTTCACTCCCGTGGACCTGCTCGGTTGCATCGGCGTCGCGCTGGCCGTGATCGGCGGGTGCCTGCTGCTGGCCGAGCGTCTCGGCGGATGGCTGCGGCCGCTGCGGGATGTCGGCTCGCTGGCGCTGACCGCCTACGCGGGGCACTTCCTGGTGATCTGGCTGCTGTGGCGGGACCAGTCCGTCTTCTCCCTGCGCTCCCTCGCCGGCTTCACCGGGGGCGCGCTGCTCTTCGCCGTGTTGTGGCGCACGTGGTTCCGCCGCGGCCCGCTGGAGTGGCTGCTGCACAGGGCTTCCGCCTGCGCCGTCGCCCGTTAGGCTTCGACCTGGTCGAGGGTGGTGGGGACGGTGAAAGGGGGCGTGCTGGTGCCGGTCAGGCGGTAGCGGTCCCAGGGGTCCGGATCGGAGATCTCGCCCTTGGCGCTGCCCTCGGGGGTGCGGATCTCGGCGGGCTTCTTCCTGCCACCGGCCAGCGCGGACAGTCGCTCGTTCGGCCTCACCCTGCCGTACCAGTGGTAGTAGCCGTCGATCGGCTGGAAGTGCCCGCGCAGCTCCACCTCGACCTCGAGTTCGGTGTCCTCGACGACCAGGGTCGCCGGACCGGCGTAGCCGTCCTCGTGGTCCTCGTGGTCCTCGTGCTGGTCGTGCTCGCTCATAAAAGCCTCCTACTGTGCCGGTAGGTACCAATCCGGCCTCCAGCAGGCCGAACGTTTGTCTCGCAAGCAAAGTCGCTTCTGTCGAGTCGGCCTACTTCCGGCCTCCTTGCTAGCTTGCGTCGGTCGACTCGGTGCGCTCGCGCTGCGCGGAGAGCTGGACGACCTTGTTCTCCTCGAGTGGCAGGTTCGGGTCGAGGGTGACCCCTTGCTGCCTGGTCAGGCCGTCGATCGCGGCCCAGATGAGTTGGGTGAGGTACTCCACGATCGCGTCCCGGCTCATCGACCGGCGTTCCAGCCACCACTCGCCGGTGTTCTGCACCATGCCGACCAGCCCGTAGGCCCACGGCTCGGCGGCGCCGGAGTCCATGCTGAACGTCCGCATGTAGTCGCCGAACAGTGCGGTCAGTGCGGTCGCGATGATCTCCTTGTCCTCGGCGACCACGTCGGCGTCGATCGTCTTGTCCGCGAACGAGCGCCGCGCCAGCAGGCGGTACAGGTTGGGGTGTTCCTCGATCAGGCCGAAGAACGCGTCGATCGCCATCCGAATCCTCGGCAGCGGGGCCAGCTCGGTGTTGATCGCCGGGATCAGCCGCTCCAGCAGCATCTCCGTGCCACGCTGGCCGAGGGCGAGGAACAGGTCGGCCTTGTCCTCGAAGTGCCGGTAGAGCACCGGTTTGGTGACCCCGGCCGCCGCCGCGACGTCGTCCATCCCGAGCTCGGGCCCGTGCGCGGCGAGGGCGCTCAGCGCGGCCTCGACGAACTCGGCGCGCCGGGCGATCCGGTGCTTGCGCCAGCGGTCCCTGCGGGCGTCGCCGGTGGTCCCCGACTCCTCCCGTGGCTTGCCGGAATGCCTGTTGTTGCGCTTGACACGATCGCCCATGCGCAGCATGCTACCAGAGGTAACTGTTACCAATGGTTACACACAGGCGTGTCAGCTATCTCAGGTGTACCGGAAGGCGGTGTCGGCAATGACGCGGACTCTCAACGAGGCCGGCCGCGAGAAGACCGCCGAGCGACTGCTGAAGTCCTCGGCGAACAAGTTCTACGATCCCGAGGTCGACATCGACTGGGGTGCACCGCTGGTGGAGGGCAAGCGGTACATCCCGGAGATCCGGTCCAGCCTCTACGGCACGTCGTTGTGGGAGCGACTCACCCCCGAGCAGCGCATCGAGCTCGGCAAGCACGAGCTTGCCAGCGTGGCGACCTCCGGCATCTGGTTCGAGGTCCTGCTGATGCAGATGCTGCTCAAGGTGGTGTACAACACCGACCCGACCACCAACCACGCGCAGTACGCGCTCACCGAGATCGCCGACGAGTGCCGGCACTCGACGATGTTCGCCCGGATGTCCGAACGTTTCGGTGTCCCGGTGTACGGCCCGGTGCCCGCGCTGCGGCAGCTCGCCAAGATCCTGCCGGCGATCGGGTACGGCCCTGCGTTGTACGGCTCCATCCTGGTCGCCGAGGAGATCCTGGACCGGCTGCAGCGCGAGCAGATGAACGATCCGGAGATCCAGCCGCTGGTGCGCATGGTGAACCGGATCCACGTGCTGGAGGAGGCGCGGCACGTCACCTTCGCCCGCGAGGAGGTCACCCGCGGGATGGCCAAGCTGTCCAAGGCGGAGCTGCCCTACCAGCGCTTCCTGATCGCCCTGGTGTCCTTCTTCGTCACCCGCGCGCTGGTCAACCCCCGGATCTACAAGTCGGTCGGCATCGCGCCGAAGGAGGGTGTCAAGGCCGCCTGGAACAACCCGCACTGGCAGGAGACGATCCGCTACGCCGGCGAGCGGATCATGCCCTTCCTGCAGGAGAACGGCCTGGTGGGCGCGCCGGGAATGCGCCTGTGGCGCCGCTCCTTCCTGCTGCCGGCCCAGTGAGCGCGCGGCAGCGAGGAGCACAGCCGATGACCACCCTCGGTTCCCGACCGGCGCCCGCGCGGCGCAGGCGCGACCCGGCGCCGTGGGATCCCGCGCAGGCACACCGCTTCGTGACCAGCGATGGCACCGCGCTGCACGTGGAGAGCGCGGGAGACGACAAGGCGCCGCTGACCCTGGTGCTGGTGCACGGCTGGACCCAGGACCATCGGACCTGGGACGCGGTGGCCGGCGGGCTGCCGCGCGCGGTCGGCGAGGTCGGGGATCCGCTCCGGTTGCTGCGTTACGACCTGCGCGGGCACGGCGCCTCGGCGCCCGCCCGACCGGGCACTGCCACCATCGAGCGGCTCGCCGACGACCTCGCCGAACTCATCGCCGACCGCGTGCCGCACGGCAGGTTGGTGCTGGTCGGGCATTCGATGGGCGGGATGACGTTGATGTGCCTCGCCGAGCGGCACCCGGAGCTGGTGTCCGGCCGGGTGGACGCGATCGGCCTGGTGGCGACCTCCTCCGGCGACCTCGACCGCGTCACCCTCGGCCTGCCCGGGCTGTTCGGCGGCGGCGCGGCCAGGATCGAGCAGCGGATCACCGCTTTCCTGCGCAGGCGGCGGCGGGACGCGTTGCCGCTTGCGCCCCGCCTGGTCCGGCCGTTCGCCCGCTGGCTGGTCTTCGGGGACAGGCCGCGGCGCACGGACGTGGCCTCGGTAGCCGAGCAGGTGGTGCTGGCCCACCCCGCCAGCATCGCCGGTTTCCGGGACTCGATGGCGGTGCACGACCGGCGGGTGGCGCTCGCCGCGCTGCGCGGCATACCGGCGGTGGTGCTGGCGGGCGGCAGGGACCGGCTGTGCCCGCCGCCGCACGCCATGGTGCTCGCCGAGGAGCTGCCGGAGGCCGAGTTCGTGCGCTTCCCCGGAGTGGGGCACATGCTGCCGCAGGAACGCTCCCGCGAGGTGACCGAGCGGATCGCCCGGCTGGTCCGGGCGGCGGCCCGGTAACGGCCCGGTAGCCGGGACGACTAGGGCTGCTGCTGTAGCGGGAAGCCCGCGCCGATACCCCGCCAGGCCAGCGTGGAGGTCAGCGCCACGGCTTCCTCCCTGCTGATCTCGCTGTGGTGCGCGAGCCAGTACCGCGCGCTGACCTGGCTCAACCCGACCAGGCCGACGGCCAGCAGGCGGGCCCTGTCCTCGTCGAGGCCCGCGTCGGCGGTGATGGTCTGGGTGATCGCGTCCACGCTGGCCGAGGTCGCCCGGTCCACGGCGGTCTGCACCGCGGGCTCGCCCCGCAGGTCGGACTCGAACACCATGCGGAACGCGCCCGCGTCCCCGTTGACGAAGTCGAAGAACGCCCCGACCGCGTTCTGTACCCGCTGCTTGTTGTCCGTGGTCGAGTTGAGCGCCTCCCGCACCCGCCCGACCAGGTGGTCCACGTGGCTCTCTAGCAGCGCGATGTACAGGTCGAGCTTGCCGGGGAAGTGCTGGTACAGCACCGGCTTGCTGACCCCGGCCTGCTCGGCGATGTCATCCATCGCCGCCGAGTGGTAGCCGTTGGCCGCGAAGACCTGCTGGGCGGCGGCCAGCAGCTGGGCCCGCCGCTCGGTGCGTGGCAGCCGTACCCCGCGGCCGAACTGTGCCGATCCGGTGCCCTCGCTGTCGTGCGATCGCAGGCGGGCCGCTTCCGTCATATTGCCTCCAGTCCGATCCGCACCCGGGCGCTTGTACTCGCCGGGCACCGCTACCCGTTTTGGGGTTACCAGCGCGGGTACCGCCTTGACATTACTCGCCGGTAGAGCGGGTACGCCAAGGGTTCAGGGGAATCAGGCATCCTGGATGGGTGCCCGAGACACTGACGCCCTCGACGGCGGCTCCCACGGCGCGGTCAACCGGCCGCGCACCGTTGACCCATGTGCCGTTGTCGAGCACCCCGCTGCCGTCGCTCGACTCGACCGTCACGGTATGGCCGGGCAGGTTCGAGGACGTCGGAGGCGTCCAGCTGCACGTCCGGCGCACACCGCGCACCGAGGGCGACCCGGAGCAGGGGACCGGCAACGACACCGCAGTGTACGTGCACGGCCTCGGCGGCTCGTCGACCAACTGGACCGACCTCGGCTGCCAGCTCGCCCCTTTCGCCCCCGGGGCCGCGCTCGACCTGCCCGGTTTCGGCTTCTCCGAGCCCCCGCGAGGCTTCGATTTCAGCCTGGACGCGCACACCGAGACGCTGCGGGCCTACCTGGTGGGGCTCGACGCCGGTCCGGTGCACCTGGTCGGCAACTCCATGGGTGGCGCGATCGCGCTGCTGCTGGCCGCGAGGCACCCGGAGCTGGTCCGCACGCTGACGCTGATCTCACCCGCGATGCCGGACCGCCGCCCCGATCCGCGCCGGCTTTCCGATCCGCGGATGGCGCTCGCCTACCTCCCGTTCGTCGGCAAGCCGGTGCGCAGGCGGCTGGCCCGGCTCGGGCCGAGGGATCGGGCCATGCAGGTGATCAACCTGTGCTTCGCCAACCCCGGGACGTTTCCGGACCAGCGCCTCGACGAACTGGTGGAGGAGCACGGCGCGCGGGCCGGTTTCGCCTGGGCTGCGCCCGCGCTGGCGCGCAGTACGCTCGGTATCTTCCGCACCTGGTTCAGCTCGGGTGCCCGGTCGCTGTGGTCGGTCGCGCCCGCGGTCGGGGTGCCCACCCTGGTGGTGTGGGGCACCGAGGACCGGGTGATCTCGGTCCGCAGGGCCGTCCGCACCGCCCGGCTGCTGCCGCGTGCCCGGCTGCTGGTGCTGCCGCGCACCGGCCATGTCGCCCAGATGGAGCGGCCGAGCACGGTGGCCAGGGCGGTGCTGGGTATGTGGGAAAGCGTCCGGGAAGGCTCCTGGTAACCCTGTCCTAGTCCATTCGGGTTACCCAAGAGGGCTGTTCGGAACGACCCGGCGACCGCGGGCCGCTGGATCCGCGCGAGCGGTCGTCGCAGCTCACGGTGTTGGCGACGCAGGCTGTGGACCTGAACAACCCGACCGTTGAGTAAGCCACATGAAATCGGCGTGTGATCCGCCAGTCGCCGAGAGCTGCGCCGCCAGCGTATGGCAGCCTGGTTCTGTGGACCGGGTGACGCACGGAGCGCGAGGCGATGGTCAGCGGGCGCAGTCCGCACCGTTGCCCCGCAGGTCACCGCGTTCCGAGCAGTCCACGGCCAGTTCCTTCGACGACCGCTATCGGCCCGGGCTGCGGCGTACCACGGCGGAGCCCCTGCGGGCCTCCTGGCGACCGAAGGCCACCGAGGAGGACGCGACCAAGCGCGGCGAGCCCCGCCGCCGGTCGAAGCTGTCCAAGGCGGTCCGGACCTACGGCTGGCGGGTGTACGCCCTGCCGGTGCTGCTGGTCCTCACCGCGCTGGTGGTGTACGACACCGCGAACAGTGGCGGCGGTGCACCGGCCGAGCAGCAGAGCGCGGAAGGCGTCTCGGCGACCGGGGGCGGTGAGCCGGTGGTGACCGAGAACAGGGCCGAGCCGGTCGGGCTGGACATCCCCACCGCCGAGCTGCCGGAGGGCGGCGACTACACCCAGGCGGGCAAGGGCACCTGGCACGTGGTCCCGGTGCCGGAGGGCAGGGGCGAGAAGGTCGGCACCGGCGGCGAACTCTACACCTACGCGGTGGCGGTGGAGGACGGTATCGACCCGGCCAGCTACGCGGGCGACGACAGCTTCGCCAACTCGGTCGAGGCCACCCTCTCCGACCCGCGGAGCTGGGTCGGCAGCGACGAGATATCCGTGCAACGGGTGGACAACACCGATCCGCCGCCGGATTTCACGGTGAGCCTGACCAGCCCGGAGACGACGCACCGGCCGGACATGTGCGGGTTCACCATCAAGTACGAGTCCTCCTGCAACCTCAGCCTGAAGAAGCGGGTGGTGATCAACCTCGCCCGCTGGGTGCGCGGCGGCAAGGCGTTCAACGGCGCCATGACCGAGTACCGGCAGTACGCCATCAACCACGAGGTCGGTCACGCGTTCGGGAACGGCCACGAGGGCTGCCCCGCCAACGATGAGCTGGCGCCGGTGATGATGCAGCAGACCTTCGGGGTCTCCAACGACTACGTCGCCGACCTGAACAAGGTCGATCCCAGCAACTACAGTGCCGTGCCGGCGGACGGCAAGGTCTGCCAGCCGAACGCCTGGCCGAACCCGCAGGCGGAGTGAGCCCCCGGGGTGTCCACATGGTGGACATCCGGAAGAAAGCGGACCGCTCGACGCGTTAGGGATACTAGAGGCCAACCTGCGCCAGAGACCCGCGCGAGATGGAGGACCCGATGTCAGCACTGCCCCCGCTCGTCGAGCCGGCAGCCGAGCTCACGAAGGACGAGGTGGCCAGGTACAGCAGGCACCTCATCATCCCGGACGTCGGGATGGAAGGGCAGAAACGGCTGAAGAACGCGAAAGTCCTGGTCATCGGAGCCGGTGGGCTCGGCAGCCCGGCGCTGCTCTACCTGGCCGCCGCCGGGGTCGGCACCCTCGGGGTGGTCGACTTCGACGTGGTGGACGAGTCCAACCTGCAGCGCCAGGTGATCCACGGCCAGTCCGATATCGACAAGCCGAAGGCGGAGTCGGCGCGGGAGTCGGTTGCCGAGGTCAACCCTTTCGTCCAGGTCCGGCTGCACACCGAGCAGCTGACCAGCGAGAACGCCTTGGACATCTTCCGTGACTACGACCTGATCCTGGACGGCACGGACAACTTCGCCACCCGGTACCTGGTGAACGACGCCGCCGTGCTGCTCGGCAAGCCCTACGTGTGGGGCTCGATCTTCCGGTTCGAGGGCCAGGTGAGCGTGTTCTGGGAGGACGCGCCGAACGGGAGGGGCCTGAACTACCGCGACCTCTACCCGGAGCCGCCGCCTCCCGGCATGGTGCCCTCCTGCGCCGAGGGCGGCGTGCTCGGTGTGCTCTGCGCCTCCATCGGCTCGATCATGGTGAACGAGGCGATCAAGCTGATCACCGGGATCGGCGAACCGCTGCTCGGCAGGCTGATCAGCTATGACGCGCTGGAGATGCGCTACCGCGAGGTCAAGGTCCGCAAGGATCCGGAAACCCCGAAGATCACCGAGCTGATCGACTACGAGGCGTTCTGCGGTGTGGTGAGCGACGAGGCACAGGATGCCGCCTCCGGGCACACCATCACCCCCGCCGAGCTGAAGGCCAAGTTCGACTCGGGTGAGGACTTCCAGCTGATCGACGTCCGCGAGCCGCACGAGTACGAGATCGTGAACATCAAGGGCGCCAAGCTGATCCCGAAGGACCGGATCCTCTCCGGTGAGGCGCTGGCCGAGCTGCCGCAGAACAAGCCGATCGTGCTGCACTGCAAGAGCGGTGGACGCTCGGCCGAGGCGCTGGCCGCGTTGCACCGGGCCGGGTTCTCCGACGCCAGCCACCTCGGTGGCGGGGTGCTGGCCTGGGCGAACCAGATCGACACCAGTCTGCCGACATACTGAGCGCGGCTGGGGCCGCGCCTGCCAGGGCGCGGCCCCGGCCGTGGATCGACTGGGGGAGACATCCATGAACTGGATCGCCGCGCATGCGCACCCGTTGCGCACGCTCGATCCGGAGGCGTCCCTGACCGACCTGCTGCCGCTGGGTGAACTCGTCGGTGACGCGACGATCGTCGCGCTCGGCACCGCGTCCCGGCTCACCACCGAGCTGTCCGCGGTCGCGCAGCGGATCCTGCGCGTGCTGGTCGAGTGGCACGGATTCCGCACACTGGCGCTGGAAGGCGACGAGCAGGCCAGCGTCGAGCTGGACCGGTATGTCCGTACCGGCGACGGTGACCTCACGGACCTGCTGTCCGGGGCACGATCGTTCTGGCGCACCGAGGAGATCCGCGCGGCCGTCCGGTGGGTACGGGAATTCAACCAGGCGCATCCCGAGGACCCGGTCCGGATCGCCCATCCCGAGCGGCCCGCCGATCCGGCGGCGCCACTGGGCAGCATGCCGGAGATCGAACGTGGACTGGCCGAGAACACACTCGCCTGGCAGCGGCGTACCGGGGACAAGATCGTCTACTGGGGCGGGATCGCGCACACCCTGACCCGGGACTCGCCGCCCGTGGAGCGTGTGAACATGGGCACCCGGCTGCGGGCTGAGTATGGGTGCCGGTACGTCTCGATCGGGCTGACCTTCCACCACGGCACCGGCGCACAGCCCGTACCCCCGCCGCCACCCGATCACGCCGAGGCGGCGCTCGGTGCGGCCGGGATCGACGCCTACTACCTCGATCTGCGGGCCGATCCGGACTCGCCCGCCCGCGCCTGGCTGGACGCGCCGACCAGGGCGCGGCTCATCGGCCCGCGTTACGATCCCGAGCTCTACCTCGACGGGGGATCGCTCGCCGAGTGGTTCGACGTGCTGGTGTACCTCACCGCAACCACTCCGTTCCATCCTTTGCCGTCCTGACGAAGCCGGTCACGGTAACGACGTCAGGTGGTTGTTCCTTCGTGGTGGAGGAGGTTGCGTCTGGGTCTTTGTTTCGGGTGCAGGAAGGTGGGTGGGATGAACTCTGGTAGCCCGTTGCGGATGCGGATGTGCCATTCGGTGTGGTGGATCAGGTTGTGGTGATGATGGGGGTATAGCAGTGTCAGGTTGTGTAGTGCGGTCGGGCCGCCGTTGGCCCACAAAGTTACGTGGTGTGCTTGGCATTGTTTGGGTTTGCGGCGGTGGCCGGGGAACGTGCACCCGTTGTCTCGCAGGATCAGGGCTCGGCGGATGGTGAGGGGGATGGTGCGGTGTTTCTGCCCGATGTTCAGGATCTCGCCGGTGCTGCCCAGTAGGGCGGGCGCCACGTAGGTATCGCAGGCTATGCGCCGGATCTGGGTGGCGGAGTGCGATTCCTGCCCGTGCAGGAGCCCGTGGCCGGTGCCGTGTTTGAGGTCGTCCGGGGTGATCGACACCATGACGGTGACGGGTTCGCCGGGTTCGGTGGGTCCGTCGTCCGGGCATCGGGCCGCGGCCCGGAGCATGTCGGCGGGCGCGTCGCCTTGCCGCTGGTGTTTGCTGCGCCGGTCGGGTTCCTCGGGGCTGCTGTGGGGCTTGGCGCGGGGTTCGATCAGGCCGGTCAGCAACGCCGCGGTCTCCGGGTCGAGTTCGAAGGTGCCGCGTAGCCGTCCACCCCGGGTGTCGCGCCAGTCCAGAAACCGGGCGGGCCGCGTCAGGTCGTGTTCGGTGGGTGGGTTTCCGTCCTGGTTCAGGCGGGCCACGATCTCTCGCCCCAGCGCGGTCACGGTGTGGGGTTCGTATTCCCGGGCGGCTGTGGTCAGCAGCGCCTCGGCGTGCTCGCGATCGGGCAGGCTCACCGGCTGCGGAAACCTGGCCATGGTGGCGCGGATGGCCTCCTCATGTTCGGGCCCGATCGCGCCCTCCGCCACGGCGGCACCCACCTCGGGCAGGTCCGGCTTCAGCGGGGTACCGGTGGGGCCGTGCCGGGCCACCGCTGTTCGGGCGTGCGTCACCCGTTGCCGGGCGTCATAAGCGTTGATGCGCAGGATCTCCCGCGCCAACACGGCCACATCCCGATACCCCCGCCGCCCGGCGGTGGTGCGGCCGTCCAACTCCGCCAGGACCGCCACCTCTCGGGCATAGTCCACCCGCCGCCGCTGTTCGATCTCGCCCAGCGCGGCCAGTAGTTCCTCCTCGCCCATGCGAGAGGTGTCGATGCCGAAAGTCCTGGTCACAAAGCCAGGATACCGCATACATCGACCACCCGTTCGACCACGATCGAGTGGTTTGTCGATTCGAGTGGTAGCCGTTCGTGGTCTGCACGCCGCTGGCATGCCGGACACCACCTTCGGCATTCCAGCGGGGCACGGGGACCGGTTCGCCCGCCCGTCGCCGCGTTCCGCGGGCAGCACCACGTACCAGGGGCCTCGACGGTTCGGCCGGTCGTTACCCTCCGGTGGTGAGGCCCTTGCTCACCACGTCAGACGGGATGGTTGATGAAGCACGTGCACTCCGGCAAGGTACGTGACCTGTACGAGCTGGACGGGGACATCCTGCTGGTGGCATCCGACCGGGTCTCGGTCTACGACGTGGTGCTACCCACCCCGATTCCGGACAAGGGCGCGTTGTTGACCCAGCTTTCGGTGTGGTGGTTCGACCAGCTCGCCGGGGTGGTGCCCAACCACCTGCTGTCCGCCATCGACGTGCCGCCGGAGTTCGCGGGCAGGGCGATCCGCTGCCGCCCGCTGACGATGATCGGCGTGGAGTGCATCGCCCGCGGCTACCTGACCGGCCTCGGGCTGCGCGAGTACCAGAAGTACGGCACGGTCTCCGGGGTCGAGTTGCCGGATGGCCTCGAGGAGGGCAGCAAGCTGCCTGCGCCGATTTTCACCCCGACCACGAAGGCCTCCGACGGCGGGCACGACGAGCCGATGACCTTCGCCGAGGTGGTGGACCAGGAAGGCAGGGAGACGGCGGAACGGCTGCGCGAGCTGACCCTGCGGATCTACACCCAGGGCGCCGAGCGGGCGGCGGCGCGCGGGATCATCGTCGCGGACACGAAGGTGGAGTTCGGCCGGGACGACCAGGGGGTGCTGACCCTCGGCGACGAGATACTCACCGCGGACTCCTCCCGGTTCTGGCCGGCCGACGAGTGGCAGCCCGGCAAGCCCCAGCAGTCCTTCGACAAGCAGTTCGTGCGGGACTGGAGCCTCAGCATGGGCTGGGACAAGACCCCGCCGGGACCGGAGCTGCCGGAGGAGATCGTGACCGCGACCCGGGAGCGCTACGTCGAGGTGTACGAGCGGATCACCGGCAGGGTCTGGTCGCCGCCCCGGCCCTGAACGCCTGTTCCCGCGCGGCCCACCGCGAGGATCTGCCGGAATGTGCCCGTCCCGGGTACCGTCTCGCCGTGGTCCCCTCCGCAGAGTGCCCGCCGGAGCATGTCGGCACGGCATTCGGCGTGAGCCTGGCGGGGGCTGAGCCGCTGCCGGACGGTCGCGGCTGGCTGTGCGGGCAGGTCGTGCTCAGCCCGGTCACCGACCGGGCACGGGCGGTATGGCTGGCCGGCACCCTCGCTGCCGTCGGGGCCGCACCGGACCTGCGGGTCGCCCGCCCGGTACGGGCCACGGACGGCCGCTGGCTGGTCGCGGGCTGGCGGGCGAGCCAGTACGTTTCCGGTGCCCCCGCGCACCGGCCGGACGACACCGTGCTCGCCGCGGTACGCCTGCACCAGGCCACGGTGGGCCTGCCGAGGCCGGACTTCCTCTCCCGCCGCACGGACATCTCCACCGAGGCGGAGCGGGCGGCCTGGGGCGAGCGCGAGCTCGAGTTGGACGAGCACAAGGGTGGTCGCTGGTTCGAGGTGCTGGCCGGGGCGCGCAGGCAGGTACCGGAGCCGGACCAACTGGTGCACCGGGAGCTGTTCGGCACGGCCCTTTTCGATGGCGACGCGTCACCGGGCATCGTGGACTTCATCCCCTGCTACCGCCCCGCCGACTGGGGCGCAGCGGTGGTCGCGATCGACGCGCTCGCGTGGGGCGGTGCCGATCCCGGGCTGCTGCGACGCTGGACACACCTGCCGCACTGGCCGCAGCTGCTGCTGCGCGCCGTGCTGTTCCGGCTGGCGCACCACGCGCTGGACCCGCGCTCCACCAGGGAGTCCCTGGATGGGCTGCTGGGCGCCGTGCGGCAGGTCAGCGACCTGGTGTAGCTCGCTCACCGGGAGCGCGGCCGACTGCCAGTGCAATGTCGCATGCCTGAAACACGCGGGCACTTTCGGGTAACACGAGCTACCTAACGTCGGGTACCGCCGCCGATGAGCTGGAGGTATCCGTGACGTTGACGGCGCCGTGCACGCGGCAGGTCACGACCGACGCCCGGGACCCCCGGGACACACACTGCCCGTACTGTGCCTTGCAGTGCGGGATGACGCTGTCCGGCGCCGAGCCGGTCGAGGTGCGCCCGCGCCGGTTCCCGGTGAACGACGGCGGGCTGTGCCAGAAGGGCTGGACCTCGGCCGCCCTGCTGGACTCCCCGGCCCGCCTCACCACCCCACTGGTCAGGGTGGACGGGCAACTGCGCCCGGCGAGCTGGGATGCCGCGCTGGACCTGATCGCCGCCCGGCTGAGCGAGATCAGGGCCCGGCACGGCGCGGACGGGGTCGCCGTCTTCGGCGGTGGTGGGCTCACCAACGAGAAGGCCTACCTGCTCGGCAAGTTCGCCAGGGTGGCGCTGGGCACCTCGCAGGTGGACTACAACGGCCGGTTCTGCATGTCCTCGGCGGCCGCCGCGGGTATCCGGGCGTTCGGCCTGGACCGCGGGCTGCCGTTCCCGGTCACCGACCTGGCAGGGGCCGACGCGGTACTGCTGGTCGGGGCCAACCCGGCGGAGACCATGCCGCCCTTCACCCAGCACCTGCGTGGCGCGATCCAGGCCGGCGGGTTGGTCGTGGTGGACCCGCGCCGGACGCCCACCGCGGAGCGGGCGAGCATGCATCTCGCGCCCGCCCCGGGCACCGATCTCGCGCTGTCGCTGGGAATCCTGCACGCCGTCGTCGCCCAAGGCCACCTCGACGAGTCCTACCTGGACAAACGGACCTCCGGTTTCGCCGAGGCGTGGCGGATCGTGGCGTCCTGGTGGCCGGAACGGGTCGAGCGGGTGACCGGGGTGTCCGCGGCCGACCAGCGCCGGGTCGCGGCCCGGCTGGCCGCCGCCCGCAATGCCTACGTGCTCACCGCGCGCGGCACCGAGCAGCACGCGGACGGCGTGAACATGGTGAGCGGCTGGATCAACCTGGCGCTGGCGCTCGGCCTTCCCGGCACGCCGGGCTCCGGCTACGGCTGCCTCACCGGGCAGGGCAACGGCCAGGGTGGCCGGGAACACGGGCAGAAGGCCGACCAGCTTCCCGGGTACCGCAAGCTGGACGACCCGGCGGCGCGGGAGCACGTGGCCGCGGTATGGGGCGTGTCCCCGGACTCGTTGCCGGGGCCGGGCCGATCGGCCTACGAACTGCTGGACGCGCTCGGCACCGAGGCCGGGCCGAAGGCGATGCTGGTCTTCGGCAGCAACGTGTCGGTGTCCGCGCCCCATTCGGGAAACGTCGCCGAGAGACTGTCCGCATTGGACTTTCTTGTGGTCGCCGACCTGGTGCTCTCGGAGACCGCGGCACTGGCCGACGTCGTGCTGCCGGTGACGCAGTGGGCCGAGGAGGACGGCACGATGACCAACCTGGAGGGTCGGGTCCTCCTGCGCCGCAAGGCGATCGACCCGCCTGACGAGGTACGCACCGATCTCGCGGTGCTCGCGGGGCTCGCCACCCGGCTCGGGCAACCGGTGGAGGCGTTCCCGGCCGACGCGGAAGCGGTGTTCACCGAGCTGCGCACGGCGTCGGCGGGTGGGGCCGCGGACTACTCCGGCATCAGCTACGACCGGCTGCGCGCCGGGGAGGCCCTGTACTGGCCGGTTCCCGGCGAGGACCATCCAGGGACCCCGCGAATGTTCCTGGACTCCTTCGCCCACCCGGACGGGCGCGCACGGTTCGTTCCGGTGGACCACACCGGCCCCGGCGAGCCGCCGGACGCCGAGTTCCCGTTGCAGGCCACCACCGGGCGGGTGCTGCAGCATTACCAGTCCGGCGCGCAGACCCGCCTGGTCGCGGAGCTGAACACCGTCGTGCCCGAGGCCTATGTCGAGCTGCACCCGGACACCGCCGCGCGGGCCGGGCTCGCCGAAGGCGACCTCGCCGAGATCACCTCGCGCCGGGGCAGCACCACCGCGCGGGTTCGGCGGGTGCCCTCGATGCGGCCCGACCTGGTTTTCCTGCCCTTTCACTTTCCCGGGGCACAGCGGGCGAACCTGCTCACCAATCCGGCGCTGGACCCGACCAGCCGGATGCCCGAGTTCAAGGTCTGCGCCGTCCGGATCTCCGCGAAGGAGGGTGCCCGATGAGCGCACGCAGGGTGGTCGTACTGGGGTACGGCATGGCGGGAGCACGGCTGGCAGAGGAGATCAGGCACCGCGACCCCGAGGGCGAGCGGGTCGCGCTCACCGTGCTGGGCGACGAGCCGCAACACGCCTACAACCGGGTACTGCTCTCCGCGGTGGTGGCCGGAACCATGAGCCAGGACACGGTGCGGCTGCACGATCCGGACTGGGCCACGCGGAACCGGGTGGACCTGCGGCTCGGGGTGTCCGCCATGGCCATCGACCGCGCCCGGCGCAGGGTCGACCTTTCTGACGGGTCCGAAGTGGACTATGACGCACTGGTGCTGGCCACCGGCGCGGCACCCTGGCTGCCCCCGGTGGAGGGGCTGCGTGCCGAGGACGGTGCGCTCGCGCCCGGCGCGGTGGCGTTCCGCACGCTGGAGGACTGCGAACGCATCCTGGACGCGGCCGCGGTGGGCGCGCCGGTCGCGGTGCTCGGCGGCGGGCTACTCGGGCTGGAAGCGGCTCGGGGGCTCGCCGGCCGGGGGAACCTGGTGACCGTGGTGCATCCGGTCGGCCATGTGATGGAGCGGCAGCTGGACCCGGAGGCGGGCCGGGTGCTCGCCGGCACGCTGGGCGCGAGCGGTATCGACTTCCGGCTCGGCGTCACCGCCGCGCGGTACCTGCCGGGCGACGGGCTGAAGCTGGCCGACGGCTCGCACGTGCAGGCCGACCTGGTGGTGGTCTCGGCCGGGGTGCGGCCGGAGATCGGGCCGGCACAGGGGGCCGGGCTGGCGGTGGACCGCGGGGTGCTGGTGGACGACGCGTTGCGCACCAGCGACGGCCGGATCCACGCCATCGGCGACTGTGCCCAGCATCCCGGCACCGTGTCCGGGCTGGTGCAGCCGGCCTGGGAGCAGGCAGCGGTACTGGCCGACCTGCTCACCGGGACGGACACCGCCTCCCGGTACCGGGGCACGGCCGTACTCACCCGGCTGAAGGCACGGGGCGTCGACCTGGCCTCGTTCGGCGAGACACAGACCGAGGTCACCGATCCTCAAGCCGAGGTGCTGTGCCTCACCGACCCCGCCCGCGGTAGGTACGCCAAACTCGTGGTGCGGGAAGGCAAGGCGACCGGCGGCATCCTGCTCGGGGTGCCCGACGCCGCGGCCACCGTGGTGCAGCTCTACGAACGCGGGGTCCCGCTGCCGGAGGACCGGCTCGCGGTGCTGCTCGGCAGGGCCCTGCCCGCCGCGGCGACCCCGGCCACCAGCCCGGCCGACCTGCCCGCGTCCGCCGTGGTCTGCCGATGCAACTCGGTGAGCAAGGGAAAGTTGGTCGAGGCCTGGCGTTCCGGAGCCACCTCGGTGTCCGAGCTGGTCACCACCACCCGGGCGAGCACCGGCTGCGGTAGCTGCCGGGACGCGGTATGCGGCATCGCCGACTGGCTGGCCGCCAGCTCCTGACTTCTTCCCGTTTCCCCGCGCGAGCACAAAGGAGATACCCCATGACCGTGGTAGCCGAAGAGCAGCACGCGGACGACACGAAGCGGTCTCGGAACGGGCGATGGATCGACCACTGGGAGCCGGAGGACCCGGAATTCTGGGAACGCGGCGGGAAACGCACCGCGTGGCGCAATCTCGGTTTCTCGATCCTGGCCGAGCACCTCGGATTCAACGTATGGATCCTGATGAGCATCGTCGTGGTCAGCCTCGGCGACGTGGGGATCGATTTCGGGGTGGGGCAGACCTTCTGGCTGCTCATCCTGCCGAACCTGGTCGGTTCGGCGTTGCGGGTGCCGTATACCTTCGCCATCCCGAAACTCGGTGGCCGGGCATGGACCACCATCAGCGCGTCCCTGCTGCTGATTCCCTGCGTACTGCTGGCGATCGCCGTCACCGCGCAGGCGCCGTACTGGTTCTTCCTGCTCACCGCGGCGGCGATGGGCTTCGGCGGTGGCAACTTCTCCTCCTCGATGGCGAACATCTCGTTCTTCTTCCCGGAGGGCAAGAAGGGACTCGCGCTCGGGCTGAACGCGGCGGGCGGCAACCTCGGCGTGGCGGTGACCCAGTTGTTCGTGCCGGTCGTGATCAGCATCGGCACCGGGATCACCCTTGCCTACGCCGCGTTGATGTGGATGCCGATGATCGTGCTGGCCGCGTCGTGCTCCTGGTTCTTCATGGACAGCCTCACCTCGGCCAAACCGGACGGCCGTTCCTACCGGCTGGCCATGGCCAACAAGCACACCTGGATCATGTCCTTCCTCTACATCGGAACGTTCGGATCCTTCATCGGATTCTCGTTCGCCTTCCCCTCCCTGATCAAGATCAGCTTCGTGGAGTTCGAGGGCTTCGTCGCGCTGGCCTTCCTCGGCGCACTGATCGGCTCGGTCACCCGGCCGCTCGGCGGCTGGCTGTCCGACCGGGTCGGCGGGGCACGGATCACCCTGCTGAACTTCGTCGGTATGGCGATCGGCACGGTCGGCGTGCTGATCAGCGTCGGCACGCGGAGCTTCGTCCTCTTCTTCGGCTCGTTCATCCTGCTGTTCGTGCTCACCGGGATCGGCAACGGCTCGACCTACCGGATGATCCCGATGATCTTCTCGGCGGAGGCCCGGCGCAGGGCGGGTGCGGCCGGCGAGGAAGTGATCAGGTCCGCCAAGCGGCAGGCCGGTGCCGTGGTCGGGGTCGCGGGCGCGATCGGTGCGTTCGGCGGGGTGCTGGTCAACCTGGTGTTCAAGTTCTCCCTGCAGGGCGAGGACAGGAGCCTCACCTCGGCGCTGATCGCGATCCTCGCTTACTACGCGGTGTGTGTCGCCACCACCTGGTGGTTCTACCTGCGCCGGAGTTTCGCGGTGGAGCGGGCGCCCAGCCTTGCCTACGCGGGGGTGTGAGCGATGGCACTCACTTCCGCACCATCGCTGAGCTGCGAGGGGAGTTCTCCGTAACACCGGTGCAACGCGCGGGCAGCGGCGCGGACATGAGCCATGGCGAGGATGAGAGCAGGAGGTAGCCGATGAGTCGAACGCTGGTGGTCGCCGGGAACGGGATGGTCGGGCACCGCCTGGTGGAAACCCTGCGGGCCGGTGACCCGGGGGGAACCTGGCGGGTGGTGGTACACGCCGAGGAGAACCGCGCCGCCTACGACCGTGTCGCGTTGTCGTCCTATGTGGATACATGGGATCCGGCGCGGCTCACCCTCGCGGGATCGGACTACGCCGGTGACGAGCTGGTCGAACTGCGGCTCGGCGACCCGGTGACCGGTATCGACACCGAACGCAGGACGATTGTCACCGCGGGCGGCGAGCGGCCCTACGACGCACTGGTGCTCGCCACCGGTTCTCGGCCGTTCGTTCCACCGGTGCCAGGGCACGACCTTCCCGGCTGCTTCGTGTACCGGACCATCGAGGACCTTGACGCCATCCGGGCGGCGGCCGAGCGGGCGCGGGCGGTCAACGGCCGCCCCGCCGCCATGGTGGTCGGCGGCGGGTTGCTCGGCCTGGAGGCCGCGAAGGCGTTGCGTGACATGGGGCTTTCCCCGCACGTGGTGGAGATGGCCCCGCGCCTGATGCCGCTGCAGGTGGACGAGGGTGGCGGCGCCCTGCTGCGCAGGCTGGTTGCCGAGCTGGACGTCACCGTGCACGCCGGCACCTCCACCGAGGAGATCAGCACCGACGGCGAGCGGATGCTGGCCAGGCTCGGCAACGGTACCGAGCTGGACGTCGACCTGGTGGTGTTCTCCGCGGGGGTGCGCCCGCGCGACGAGCTGGCCAGGGCGGGTGGACTGGCCGTGGCCGAGCGCGGCGGCGTCCTGGTGGACGGGGCCTGCCGCACCAGCGCGGCTGACGTCTACGCGATCGGCGAGTGCGCGGCCGTCGAGGGCCGCTGCTACGGCCTGGTCGCCCCCGGCTACTCGATGGCCGAACTGGTGGCGACGCGGTTGCTCGGCGGGCGGGACACCTTCCCCGGCGCCGACCTCTCCACCAAGCTCAAGCTGCTCGGCGTGGACGTCGCCAGTTTCGGCGACGCGCACGCCACCACCGAGGGCGCGCTGGAGGTCGTGTTCAACGACGCGATGTCCGGCACCTACAAGAAGCTCGTGGTCTCCGAGAACGGCACCGGTTCCGCCACCCTGCTCGGCGGGGTGCTGGTCGGCGATGTCGGCGACTACGACCTGTTGCGACCGCTGGTCGGCCGAAAACTGCCGGCCGAACCCGCCGCGATCCTCGCGCCCTCCGACGGCGGCGGGGTGGGCGTGGAGGCGTTACCGGACGCGGCGCAGATCTGCTCCTGCAACGCGGTGACCAAGGGAGCCATCACCGGCGCGATCCTGACCGAGGGCTGCGATACCGTCGGCAAGCTCAGGTCCTGCACCAGGGCCGGAACCGGCTGCGGTTCCTGCGTGCCGATGCTGAGCAAGCTGCTGGACTCCTGCGGGGTCGAGCAGTCCACCGCGGTGTGCGAGCACTTCGGCCAGTCCAGGGCCGAGCTGTTCGAGATCATTCAGGCCACCCGGATCGGCACCTTCAGCGAGTTGATCTCCCGGTACGGAACCGGGCAGGGCTGCGCGATCTGCAAGCCCGCGGTGGCCTCGATCCTGGCGACCCTCGGCAACGGCCATATCCTCGGTGGTGAGCAAGCCACCCTGCAGGACACCAACGACAGGTTCCTGGCGAACATGCAGCGCAACGGGACCTACTCGGTGGTGCCCAGGGTGCCCGGCGGGGAGATCACCCCGGACCGGCTGATGGTGATCGCACGGGTGGCCCAGGACTTCGGGTTGTACACCAAGATCACCGGCGGGCAGCGGATCGACCTGTTCGGTGCCACCGTGGACCAGCTACCGCACATCTGGAAGCGGCTGGTGGAAGCCGGGATGGAGTCCGGCCACGCCTACGGCAAGGCGCTGCGCACGGTGAAATCCTGCGTGGGTTCGACCTGGTGCCGCTACGGGGTGCAGGACTCGGTCGGGATGGCGATCGAGTTGGAGCTGCGTTACCGCGGCCTGCGGTCCCCGCACAAGATCAAGGCCGGGGTCTCCGGCTGCGCGCGGGAGTGCGCCGAGGCGCGGGGCAAGGACTTCGGGGTGATCGCCACCGAGAACGGCTGGAACCTCTATGTCGGCGGCAACGGCGGCATGCTGCCCCGGCACGCCGAACTACTGGTGTCCGATGTGGATGACGAGAAGCTGATCCGGATCATCGACCGGTTCCTGATGTTCTACGTGCGTACCGCGGACCGGTTGCAGCGCACCGCGTCCTGGATCGAGGAGCTTGAGGGCGGGCTCGACCACCTGCGCGCGGTGATCGTGGACGACAGCCTCGGCATCTGCGAGGACCTGGAGGCCGCGATGGCCAAGCATGTCGAGAACTACACCGACGAGTGGCGTGGCGTGCTGGAGGACCCGGAGAAGCTGGAGCGGTTCGCCTCCTTCGTGAACGCGCCCGGCGCGCCCGACCCTTCCATTTCCTTCCGTACCGAGCGGGAACAGCGGGTCCCGGTGTTGCTGGGAGTACCCGAGGTGGTGAGCCGATGACGACGCCGGTGTGTCGACTCGAGAAGATCATTCCGGGCAGCGGGGTGGCGGCCTTGCTGCCAGGCGAGGAGCAGGTCGCGGTCTTCCGGTTCGGCGCAGACCAGGTCTACGCATTGTCCAATGTGGATCCGTTTAGTGGGGCGGCCGTGCTGTCCAGGGGGATCCTCGGCGAGAGCGAGGGTGTGCCGTTCGTCGCCTCACCGATGTTGAAGCAGCGGTTCGACCTGCGTACCGGGACCTGCCTCGACGACGAGAACGTGCGGGTGCGCAGCTACCCGGTCACGCTCGCCGGGGGCATCGTGCACGTGGGTTCGCCATGACCGGCGGGCCGGCCATCCCGCCACTGGCGGGCTTCTCGGTCGGGATCACCGCCGCGCGCCGGGCCGAGGAACTCGGCGCCCTGCTGGTGCGCAAGGGCGCGACCGTGCGGTACGGCCCCGCCATCCGGATCGTGCCGCTGGCCGACGACACCGACCTGCACGCCGCGACCCGCAGGCTGCTGGCCGAACCGGTGGACGCGGTGGTGGCGACCACCGGGATCGGCTTCCGCGGCTGGATGGAAGCCGCGGAAGGCTGGGGCGTCGGCGAGGAACTGCTCGGCAGGCTGCGCGAGACCAGCCTGATGACCAGGGGGCCCAAGGCCAAGGGTGCGGTGCGCGCGGTGGGGCTTTCCGAGAAGTACTCGCCGGTTTCGGAGAGCAACGCCGAAGTACTCCAGCACCTGCTGGAGTCGGGGGTGGCGGGGCGGCGGGTCGCGGTGCAACTGCACGGGGAGCCGTTGCCCTACTTCGTGGACTCGTTGCGGTCGGCGGGGGCCGAGGTGATCGAGATTCCGGTGTACCGCTGGGTGGGGCCTGCCGACCCCGGCCCGCTGGACCGGCTGATCGACGCCGTGCTGGACGGCTCGATCGACGCGATGCCGCTCACCAGCGCACCCGCGGCGGCGAGCATGCTCGCGATGGCGAAACGGACCGGGCGGCGGGCGGCGCTGGTGGACGCGCTTTCCCGGCGGGTGGTGGTGGCTTGTGTCGGCCCGATCACCGCCGGGCCCCTTGCCGCGCTCGGTATCCCCGTGGTGCAGCCCGAACGTTCCCGGATCGGTGCGCTGGCGCGCACCCTCGGGCAGACCCTCGGTGACCGGTCGCCCCGGCTGCGGGCGGCCGGCAGGGACATCGAGCTGCGCGGCCAGGCGGCCGTCGTGGACGGTGAGCTACGTGAGGTCGCGCCCGCGCCGATGGCGGTGCTGCGGGCACTGTCCGCCGAACCGGGCCGGGTCGTCTCCCGGCGGAAACTCACCGCCGCCCTGCCCGGCGGGGGCGAGGAGCACGCGGTGGAGACGGCGATCGGCAGGCTGCGCACCTCGCTGGGGGAGGGCAGCCTGGTGCAGACCGTGGTCAAGCGCGGGTACCGGCTCGCGGTGGACAAGGTGGAGGGAGCTGAGTCCGCGTGATCCTGCTGACCGCGCACGGCACCCGCGACCCGGCGGGCGCCGTGGTCACCGAGCGGCTTGCCGCCATGGTGCGAGCACGGGGCTGCGGAGTCCGGGTGGCCTACGCCGATGTGCGCGCCCCCGACGTGACGACCGCGCTGCGCGGGATGCGCGGCCCCGCCGTGGTGGTGCCTGCCTTCCTCGCGGCCGGTTACCACGTACGCACCGACATCCCGGACCAGGTCGCGGCCGGTGGGCACCGCGCGGTCACGATCGCCGAGCCGTTCGGCCCCGCGCCGGAACTGCTCGACGTGGTGCACCAGCGGCTGCTGGCCGCGGGATACCGGCGCGGTGACGAGATCGTGCTGGCCGCCGCCGGCTCGAGTGACCATCGGGCACTGTCCGCTGTGGATATCGCCGTGCAGGCGTTGGCGGAGCGGCTGGCGGCGCCGGTGCGGGTCGGCTACGCCGCCACCGCGCGCCCTTCGGTAGCCGAGGCCGTCGCGGCCGCGGCGGCTACGGGCAGGCGGGTCGCGGTGGCATCCTGGCTGCTGGCGCCGGGCCTGTTCCAGCGGAAGCTGGAGCGCGCGGGGGCGGAGGTGGTCGCCGACCCGCTCGGTGCCCACCCGAACGTGGCGGACCTGGTACTGCGCCGCTACGTCGAGGCGTCGCGCTCGGCCCACGCCGCCTGAACGGGTGGAGCGGGACGTGCTGGCGAGAGCCCGAGCATCCGCCATCGTGCTGGTTATATGGCGAGTCTGCTCGAAATTGGCGGGTATGCTAGGACCATGGCGACGGCGGATGAACAGGAAGGGCAGGTCCAGCTGACCGCAAGCCCGGACGGCCGGGTGACGATCCCGGCCCCGCTGCGGCGGGCGGCTGGAATCGAACCCGGGCAGCGGCTCGTGGCCTACGTGGAAGGCGGCCGTGTGGTCCTGGAGGAGTGGGGTCACCTGCTGCGACGGGTGCAGGGCCGGGTTGCCGCGGCGACGGCCGAGGCCACCGGCAGCGCGGTGGACGAGTTGCTCGCCGAGCGTCGCGCTGAGGCCGCAAGGGAAGACGTCAGCCCGAACGCCACAGCTGGCGAGCTCGCCGGGCCGGAGACCTCGTGACGGCGGTCCTCGACGCCAGCGCCATGCTGGCCCTGCTGCGCACCGAGCCCGGGCACGAGCAGGTCGCCCAGTTGCTGCCCGGATCGGTGATCTCGGCCATCAACTACTCGGAGGTGGTGCAGAAACTCACCCAACTGGGCAGCACCACCGCTGAGGACGACACCGCCGCGTTGGTCGCGCTCGGCGCGACCGTCGCCCCGTTCGACACCACGGCGGCGATCAACGCCGCCCGGCTGTGGCCAGCCACCCGCGCCGCCGGGCTGTCCCTGGCCGACCGAGCCTGCCTCGGCCTTGCCGCCGACCTTGCGGGCGGCCTGGCCGTCACCGCCGACCGGGCGTGGGCCCGGCTCGACCTGGCGGTACCGGTGCGGCTGATTCGCTGACCGATCTCGGTCACGCACAGTGGCCGGTTCGGGTCGAGGACTGTTCGCGGTAGGCGACCATCTGCTTCCAGTAGTACATCGTCAGCGCCATCGAGCCGCCCGCCGCGCCGGCGGCCGCGCCGGCCTTGTGCCTGCGGGCGGCGATCAGGGCGGCGAGCAGCAGCACGGAGCTGCCCGCGCTCACCAGCATGGCGGCGTCCTTCGGTCGCTCGGTGATCCACAGTTCCTCACCGAGCATGGCGCGGGTGGCGAAGGCCCGCTCGTGCTTCGGCGGCGGGAACGCCACGGCGTTGGCCACCATCCAGGCTGCCACGATCCCGGCGTGGCTCCACTTGCGGGTCCATACCGGAACCAGCACCAGCGGAGTGGTCAACCAGCGGGTCCATGCGCTCCACGGGTTGGAGTGCCGTGCGAAGACCTTCCCGCGGAGGGCGGCGACGGTGCCCGGCATCAGGCCTCCCCCCGCCGCTGCTCGTGCCAGCGCTCGATGACCGCGGGCAGTTCCTTCATCAGGTACTCGTAGAAGTCACGCATGTCGGTCAGCCGCCTGCCGACCAGGCTGTCCGGATCGACGATCTCGATCCCCCGTTCCGCGGCGTCCTGCATGGTCCGGATGATCTCGTTCTGGCTGGACATCAGCCGGGGCCAGCCGTCGTCCGGGAAGCGGTAGTGCTCCCGGCGGCTGCCCGGCATCGGCACCCGTTCGATCAGCCCGGTGGGGCTGAGCATCTTGATGGCGCCGGAGACCGAGCCGGCGCTGGCCCCCAGCTGCTCGGCGATCTCCCCGGCGGTGATCGTCTCCTGCTCGGCGAAGAGCAGGGCACTGAGCACCCGCGCGGTCATTCGCTGCATCCCATGCCTGGTCAGGACCAGGGCCATCTCCTCGGCCGCGGCGCTGAGGTCGTCGGTCACGACTCCTCCGTTCTTGACGGAATCCTAACACTTCCCAGTGTTCGCAAAGTTCAGAACACTGACTATGATACCTGGCATGGCTGCAGTAATCCAGCTCGAGAAGCTGACCAAGACCTACGGCAGCAGGCGTGGCCTGGTCGAGTTGTCCCTGGACATCGAGGGTGGCGAGGTGTTCGGCTACCTCGGCCCGAACGGTGCGGGGAAGTCGACCACGATCCGGCTGCTGCTCGACCTCATCCGCCCGACCAGCGGGCGGGCCACGGTGCTCGGGCTCGACCCCCGGGCCGACGGCGTCACCCTGCGCCGGCAGGTCGGCTACCTGCCCGGCGACTTCACGGTGGACGGCCAGCAGCGGGTCGACGAGTGCCTGACCTTCCTGGCCAACCTGCGCGGCGGGGTGCCGAGGCCGCGGATCACCGAGCTGATGACCCGCCTCGGGCTCGAGCCGGGCGCGCGGATCAGGTCGCTTTCCAAGGGCAACCGGCAGAAGGTCGGCCTGGTACAGGCGTTCATGCACGAGCCGAACCTGCTGATCCTGGACGAACCGACCTCCGGCCTCGACCCGCTGGTGCAGCAGGAGTTCCTGCGGCTGGTCACCGAGGCCAGGGCGGGAGGCCAGACGGTGTTCATGTCCTCGCACATCATGGGCGAGGTGGAGGCCGTCGCCGACCGGGTCGGCATTATCCGCGAGGGCAGGCTGATCACCGTCGACACCGTGGCGCGGCTGCGCGAGCGGTCCGTGCGCAAGGTGCGGCTGACCCTGCGCGAGCCTGCCGACGAGGCGGCGTTCCGCGGGTTGCCCGGGGTCGAGGACCTCACCGTGCGCGGCAACGAGGTCCGCTGCACGATCGCGGGCAGCCCGGACCCGCTGGTCAAGGCCGCTGCCCGGCACACCGTCACCGATCTGCTGTGCGAGGAGCCCGACCTCGAGGAGCTCTTCTTCGACTACTACTCGGCCGCGGGCCAGGAAGGGCGGAACCGTGCTACTGCGTAACGTCTACACCAAGACCCTGTGGGACCAGCGGCGTGCGCTGCTCGGCTGGACGGTCGGGATCACCGCGGTGGCCGCGATGTACGCGAGCTTCTACCCGCAACTGTCCGGTGGCTCGATGGCCGGTTTCCTGGAGGACTTCCCGCAGGGGCTCAAGGACGCCTTCCAGCTGAACGACATCTCCTCGGCCGCCGGCTACCTCGGGTCCAGCATCTTCGGGCTGCTGGTGCCGTTGCTGACCCTCGGCTACGGCGTGGCCACCGGCTCCAGGGCGATCGCGGGGGACGAGGAGTCCGGCAAGCTCGAGGTGCTGCTCACCCACCCCGTCGGCAGGGCGCGCTTCTTCGTGCAGCGGTTCGCGGCACTGGCCTGCGGGGCGCTGGCGATCGCGGTGGTGCTGTTCCTCGGGATGCTCGCCATCCGGGACGCCGCGCAACTGGACACCGTGAGCATCGAGGGGTTCGCCGCGCAGTGCCTCAACCTGGCCCTGTTCGGCAGCGCCTTCGGTGCCCTGGCCATCGCGCTCGGCGGTGCCTTCGGCAGCCGTTCGCTGGCGCTCGGCGTCACCGCGGGTGTGGGCGTGCTGGGCTACGCGGCGAACAACTTCGCCGGGCAGCTCGGCGCGGAGTGGCTGCGCAACCTCTCGCCGTTCTATTACTACAGCGGCGGCGAGCCGTTGCGTAACGGCATGCAGTGGGCGGACGCCGGGATCCTTGTGCTGATCTCCGCCGCGCTGGTGGCCGCGGGGACCTGGGCGTTCACCAACCGCGACCTGAACACCTGACATCCCCAGCTCAGCCGGCGTGTTTGCGCCCCACGCGCGCGTGTTGGCCGCTCACGCGCACGCGTTGGCCGCTCGGGTACGCGAGTTTGCCGCTCGCGTACCCGAGCCGTTACCTGTCCAGCCGCGATGACCGGCGGCGTGCCACCAGGGTGGCCATTCCGGAGACCCCGCGGATGGCTACTCCTCCCAGCTCACCCGCGCGACCGCGAACCCGCGCACCGCGGCCACCCGGTCGGCCTCCGCCTCGACCTCGGCCCGCACGTCCCGCGTCAGCATCCACAGTGGATTGACCGTGACGTCGAGCCGCCTGCCCGCCGACCTGGTGCGCCAGGTTCCGGCGATCTCACCGCCGGCCAGCAGCGCGCCAGGGTTCCCGATGACCTTCCAGATCTCCTTGTGCCACGCCTTGTCCGGCACGAGCACCAGCCGGTCACGGGCCTGGAGCAGCGGATCCCACGGTGGCAGCAACCGCACCAGGCCCGGCTCCGGCGGATTCTCCAGCTCCGGTACCTGCCCGGCGGGAAGGTAGGCGGGGTGGCCGTCCACCCGTACCTCGACCAGGTCCTCCGGCCACCCGCCTTCGGTCACCGTCCGTTTCGTGGTGCCGAGGAACCCGGCGACCTCGGTCGCGGTCGCCGGGCCGTGCAGTCGCAGGTAGGCCGCGGCGATCCGGGTGACGCCCGCGGTGTCCGGCTCGGCCGGCACGGGCGGCCGCCCGGCCAGCGGCGCGAGGGTGGCCGGCGCGGCCCCGGCCACCAGCCGGATCCCGGCCAGCGGCGCGGCCAACCGCATCACCTGCTCGAAGATGTGCATGGCCTGGCAGCCGCGGCACCACCGGGAGAGCCCGGTGGGGACCATCCCGGTCACGGCCGTGCTCGCGGCGCCCTTGGGCATCGGCTCGCGGACCACCTCGCGCAGCGCGCGGGCGGCCGTCAGCAGGGCCTCGGCCGCGGGCATCCCCGCCTCGGCGACCTCCTGGTCGCGCCAGGTCATCCTGGCCCGCGCGTCGGACTCGGTCAGCGGCAGTAGCGCGGGTACCAGGCCGGGGAACTCGGCCGCGCGGTGGTAGTGCGGCGCGCCGCGATACGACCACGCCAGGGTGAACCGCGGGTCGTCCACAAGGGATGCCGCCGGGACCGGCTCCCTCGTCCTGGCGGCCAGCGCCACGGCGGCCGAGTCCCGCTGACCGATGTCCTGCACGCCGAGATCGAACACGGCCGGTGCCGCCGGATCGGTTCCCGTGCGATGCAGCCCATGGGCCAGGATCCGGTAGGCGAGCACCTGCTCGCGGTCGACCACCAGCATCCTCACTCCCGACTGAACGAGTAGTCGAACGTGTAGTCCATGATCTCGCTCGCGCCCGCGATGGTGCCGCTGCCGCCGAGCCCCGCCAGCTCCCCGGTTCCTGAGCCGGGTACGACGGTCCAGGTGCCCTCGACCCCGCTCGCGCCGTAGCGCACCGTGTGCCGGACCACGAAGCTGCCCTCGCGACCGTCCACACTGCCCTCGATCCGCTCGAAACCCGGCGCGGTCTGCCCATCGCCGGCGAAGCCCTCGCCCGCGTAGTACATCAGGTAGTCGCACGCCGAGCTGCCCTCGATGACGCCCGTGTAGGTGAAGGTGGCATGGGCGTGCGCGAACCGCGGCTCGCCCTCCTCGCCGCTCACGACCCGCTCGTCCCAGCTCCGCATGGTGAAGGTGTTCTCGCTCATGCGGCACAGTGTGCTCGTCATACCTGTCAGCTTATGTCAGGATTTCCTGGATAATCCGAGCCATGCGGGCGAGCAGGTTGCTCTCGGTGCTGTTGCTGTTGCAGAACCGGGGGCGGATGACGGCGGAGGAGCTGGCCGCCGAGCTCGAGGTCTCGGTGCGCACGGTGTACCGGGATGTCGAGGCGCTGTCCGGCGCGGGGGTGCCGGTGTACGCCGATCGGGGCCGCGCCGGGGGTTACCAGCTCGCGGCGGGTTATCGCACCCGGCTGACCGGCCTGACCGAGCAGGAGGCGCAGTCGTTGTCCCTGGCCGGGCTGCCGGTGGCCGCCGCCGAACTGGGCCTCGGCACGGTGCTGACCACCGCGCAGCTCAAGCTGCACGCCGCGCTGCCCGGCGAGCTGCGCCCGCGGGCAGGCAAGGTGGCCGAGCGGTTCCACCTGGACGTACCCGGCTGGCACCGGGGAATCGAGAGCCTGCCGCACCTGCCCGCGCTGGCCGAGGCGGTGTGGCGGTCCAGCAGGATCGTGGTCCGTTACCGGAAGTGGGGCAGCCGCGAGGTCAGCAGGACCCTGGAGCCACTCGGCCTGATCCTGAAGGGCGGCAACTGGTACCTGGCCGCGCGGTGCGCGGGCACCGATCGCACGTACCGGGTCTCCAGGGTGCTGGAGCTCACCGACCTCGGCGAGCGGTTCGACCGGCCCGCGGACTTCGACCTCGCGCGGTACTGGCAGGACTGGTCCGAGCAGTTCGAGCGGCGGTTGTACTCGCGGATCGCGGTGGTGCGCATGTCGCCGCTCGCGCAGGACCTCGTACCGTTCTACTGCGGGACCGTCGGGGTGCGGGCGCTGCGCGCGGCCACCGAGCCGCCGGACGAGCACGGGTGGCTGCGGGTGGACCTGCCGGTCGAGCCGACCCGCGCCGCGATCGGGGAGCTGCTGCGTTTCGGCGCGGAGCTGGAGGTGCTGGAGCCGGCGGACCTGCGGGAGCAGGTCGCCGAGGCGGCGAGAAAGGTGGTGGGGCGCTATGGGTGAGCTGGACGGGGTCACGATCGGCGTCACCGCCGAGCGCAGGGCCGAGGAGTTCATCGGCGCGTTGCGTAGGCACGGAGCCATCGTGCGGCACGCGCCGACCATCCGGATCGTGCCGTTGCCGGACGACGAGCGGCTGCGTGCGGCGACCGAGGACGTGCTGAGCGGGTCGGTGGACCTGGCCGCGGTGACCACCGGCGCCGGATTCCGCGGCTGGCTGGACGCCGCCGAGGGCTGGGGGCTCGAGGAGCGGCTGCGGGAGGTCCTCGCCGGTGCGCGGATCTTCGTCCGCGGGCCGAAGGCGATGGGCGCGGTGCGTGGCCGCGGCCTCACCGAGGAGTGGTCCGCGCCGGGGGAGACCAACGCCGAACTGTTCGGGCACCTGCTGCGGCAGCGGGTCGCCGGCCTGCGGGTGGCCGTGCAGCTGCACGGAACCCCGCTACCCGAGCACACCGGCGGGCTCACCGCGGCCGGCGCCGAGGTGGTGGAGGTGCAGCCGTACCGCTGGCGGTGGCCAGCCGACCTCACCCCGGCCAGGGACCTGATCGACGGCGTGCTGGCCGGGCGGGTGCACGCGCTCGCCTTCACCAGCGCCCCGGCCACGGCGAACCTGCTGGCTCTGGCCAGGGAGCACGGTAGGTACCCGGAGTTCCTCGCGGCCTTGCGGGAGACGGTGCTGTGCGCCTGCGTGGGCCCGGTCACCGCCGCGCCGTTGACCGAGCTCGGCGTCCCGACAAGCCAGCCGCAGCGGCAGCGGCTCGGGGCGCTGGTCAAGCTGCTCGTCGCCGAGCTGTCCCCGGGAGGGCGACGCCGGTAGTGGGCCACGGTGAGCGCGGCCGTGGTGGGAACGCGTTCCGCGCGCGGGGAAGGTCGTGCGGCAGGCTGACGGCATGGACGAGGAACTGCACGAGCGAGTGCGGGAGACGGTGGCCACCGTGCCCCCGGGCAAGGTCGCGACCTACGGCGATATCGCGGCGATGTCCGGCGCGCCATCCCCGCGCCTGGTCGGTCGCATCCTGGCCGAGGACGGCAGCGACCTGCCATGGCACCGGATCCTGCGGGCCGACGGAACCCCCGCGCCGCATCTGGCGCGCGAGCAGCTGGAGCGGTTGCGGGCCGAGGGGGTGCTTGCCGAAGGGGAGCGGGTGAACCTGCGCACCCACCGCTGGCAACCGGACCCGCGACCCGACGCGGAGGAGACCCGGCCTGGCCTGTTCCCCTGATTGAAGGTTAGCCTTACCTAAACGACCGATTGGGGTGAGGCCAGCATGACCTCGACCGCGCAGAACGCCGGAACGGCCCTTGCCTACCGCGCCGTCCGGGTGACCGGGGTGCGGAGGCTGACGCCGCATATGGCCAGGATCAGCTTCACCGGCTGTGACCAGGAGGGCCTGAGCGCGCTGCCGCCCGCCGCGCCGGACCAGTACGTCAAGGTGTTCTTCCCGCTGCCGCACCAGGAACGGCCGCAGCTGCCACCACCGCTGGTCGACGACGCGATGTCCTGGTACCGCACCTATCTCGCGATGCCCGACGAGGTCCGCCCACCGATGCGCACGTACACGATCCGTGCGCACCGGCCGGCCGCGCGGGAGATCGACATCGACTTCGTGTTGCACGCCGACGGTGGCCCCGCGGCGACCTGGGCGGCGTCCGCGCGGCCGGGGGACGAGGTGGCCGTCCTCGGACCGCACGGCCTGTACTCGGTGCCCGAGGGCGCCGAATGGCAGCTGCTGATCGGCGACGAGTCGGCGCTTCCCGCGATCGGCGCGATCCTGGAGGCACTGCCCGAGGGGGCGCACGCTCGCGCCTTCGTGGAGGTGGCGGGTCCCGAGGAGGAGCAGGAGTTGCCGAGCGCGGGCAGCTCCGGGATCACCTGGATCCACCGCGACGGCGGGGCGCACGGCGAGCGGTTGCTGGCCGCGGTGCGGGAAGCCGAGTTGCCAGGGGGCACCCCGTACGCCTGGATCGCGGGCGAGGCGGGCCTGGTCAAACTGGCCCGCAGGCACCTGGTGCGCGAGCGGGAGTTCGACAAGCGGGCGATCACCTTCACCGGCTACTGGCGACTCGGCCGGACCGAGGAGGACACCGGGAGGGAGAACATCCGCAAGCTGGAATCCGGCGAACCCCTCGACGCCCCCACCGACTGAGATGCCCTGAACGTGGCTTTCCGGACGTTCACCGTCGCGAACGGCACTATTGGGACGTCTGACGCCTCGAACGCCACGTTCAGGGCTTTCGAGGCGTGGCGGGCGGGGCCGTGTCGGGGGAACGTGGTTCCATCGCAGGCGTGCAAGAGCGCAGGGGTATCGCCAGGGCGCGAGCGCGCCTGGTCCGTCCCACCGCGCCGCCGGAAGGGGCGCGCGAGTGGGCGGACGAGGGTGCCCGCCGGCTGCTCGGCGCACCCCGCGGGTTCGTGCGGGTCCTCGGCGGTCCCGGCACCGGCAAGACCACCCTGCTCGCGCACACCGTGGCCGCCCGCGCGCGGGCGGGTGCCGGGGTGGACAGCCAGCTGGTGCTCACCGGGTCCCGCCGCGCCGCCGACTCCCTGCGCGCGGACATCACCCACCTGCTGACCACTCAGGACGAACACGCCTCCCGCACCATCCGCGAACCGATGGTGCGCACCGTGCACTCCTACGCCTTCGCCGTGCTGCGGTTGCAGGCGAGTATGCAGGGTCTGGCGCCACCCCGGCTGCTGAACGGGCCGGAGCAGGACGTGGTGATCCGGGAGCTGCTGGAGGGTGACCTGGAGCTCGGCGCACCCGACTGGCCCGAGCGGCTGCGCCCCGCCCTGCTGGTACCCGGGTTCGCCGAGGAACTGCGGGACCTGCTGCTGCGTGCCGCCGAGCGCGGGCTCGGCCCGGAGGACCTGATCAAGGTCGGCCGCCGGAAGGGGCGGGAAGAGTGGGTCTCCGCCGGCGTGTTCTGGCGGCAGTACGAGGAGGTCACCCTGTTGCAGGGGGCGGGAGGCGGTGCACTCGGCACCCCGGGCTCGCCCGCGCTGGACGCCGCCGAGCTGGTGTCGGCGGCCCTGCTCGCGCTGGATTCAGATCCGGAACTGCTGGCAAGGGAGCAGGCCAGGATCCGGCACCTGCTCGTGGACGACGCGCAGCATCTCGATCCGCTCCAGCTGCGACTGCTGCGCAGGCTGGGCGGCGCGGCCGAGGACTTCGTGCTGGCAGGCGATCCCGACCAGGCGGTGTTCTCCTTCCGGGGCGCCGATCCGCGGCTGCTCACCGAGGCCGACCCCGGCGGGGAGAGGACGGTGACCCTCACCCGCGGTTACCGCATGTCGCATGCGGTGCGGGCGGCGGTGACCCGGCTCGCCGGGACCATGCCGGGCGTCGCACGGCACCGGGAGACCGAGGTGCGACCAGGTGCCGAGGCGGGCAGCACCCGGATGCGGCTGCTGCCCACCCCGGCCGCGGAGGCCGGCTGGGTCGCCGACCAGCTACGCAGGGCGCACCTGATCGACGAGGTGCCCTGGTCGGAGATGGCGGTGCTGGTGCGCTCGCCCACCCGGTCCTTCGCCGTGCTGCAACGCGCGCTGCGGGCCGCGGGGGTGCCGATCGCCTCGGCCGCCGAGGAACTCCCGCTGGCCAAGCAGCCGGTGGTGCGGCCGATGCTCGCCCTGCTGCGTGCCGCGGCCGACCCCGAGTCGCTGGACCCCGAACTGGCGGAGGTGCTGCTGTCCTCCCCGCTCGGCGGGGCGGACCCGCTGGCGCTGCGCAGGCTGCGCCGGGGCCTGCGCAGGCTGGAGGTGGCAGCCGGAGGTCAGCGTTCCAGCGACGAGCTGCTGGTGGAAGCGTTGCGGGAGAACGACATCCTGGCCGGGCTCGGCGAGGGCGAGGCGGCGCCGGTGCGCCGGGTCGCCGGGTTGCTTGCCGGCGCGGCCGAGGGCATTCGCCGGGACGCCGGGATCGAGCAGGTGCTCTGGGAACTGTGGCAGGGCAGCGGGCTGGAACGGCGGCTGCTGCGCCAGGTCGCCCGCGGCGGCACGCTCGGCTCGCAGGCCGACCGGGACCTCGACGCCGTGGTCGCGCTGTTCCATGCCGCCGGTAACTACGTCGATCGGCTGCCGAGGGCCAGCGTCGCGGGATTCGCCGACTACCTGAGCTCGCAACGGATCGCGGGGGACAGCCTCGCACCGGTCGCCACCCGGGGGGAGGGCGTCTCGCTGCTGACCGCGCACGGGGCGGCCGGCCGGGAGTGGACGGTGGTGGCGGTCGTGGGCGCGCAGGAAGGCAGCTGGCCGGACCTGCGGCTGCGCGGCTCGTTACTCGGGGTCGAGCGGCTGGTCGACCTGCTCGCCGGGGTGGACGAGGACACCGTCTCGGCCACCGCCCCGCTGCTGGCCGAGGAACGCAGGCTGTTCTACCTCGCCGCCAGCAGGGCACGATCCACCCTGCTGGTCAGCGCCGTGCAGGGGGAGGACGAGCAGCCCTCCCGCTTCCTGGATGACATCACCGAGAGCGGTGCCGACTCCTCGGCCATGGAGCAGCGGGCGGGCCGTCCGCAGCGATCCCTGGTGCTCGCGCAGCTTGTCGGCGAGCTGCGCGCGGCGGTATGCGACGAGACCACCGAGCCGGCGCGGCGCAAGCTGGCCGCGCGCCAGCTCGCGAAACTCGCCGACGGCGGGGTGCCCGGGGCACATCCGGACACCTGGTACGGCCTACCCACGGTGTCCACACAGGACCCGCTGTACCCGCCGGGTAAGCCCATCAGGGTATCGCCATCCACTGTGGACACGTTGGCTCGCTGCCCGTTGCGCTGGCTGCTGGAGCGGCACGGTGGCACCGATCCGGTGCAACTGGCCGCCGTCACCGGGACGCTGGTGCATGCGCTGGCCCAGGCCGCGGCCAGCGGCGCCGACGACGACCAGCTACGCGCCGCGCTGGACGAGGCGTGGGCCAAGGTGGACGCGGGCGCGCCGTGGTTCTCCCGGCGGGAGCGGCGCCGGGTGCAGAAGATGGTGGAGAACTTCCTCGCCTGGCTGAAGGGCAGCAGGGCCGAGCTGACCCAGCTCGCGGTGGAGCAGGACATCCAGATCGAGATCCCCGCCGAGGAGCGGCCGCGGAACCCGGACGATGACCCCGAGGGGCCGGTGGAACCCACGATCGTGCTGCGCGGCAGGGTGGACCGGCTGGAGACCGACCGGCAGGGCAGGCCGGTGATCGTGGACATCAAGACCAGCAAGACCGCGGTGACCGCGGCCGACGCCGAGCAGCACCCGCAGCTGGCCAGCTACCAGCTCGCCGCCCTGCTCGGCGCGTTCGCCGACACACCGAGGAAGGCGGGCGGCGCCAAGCTGGTCTACGTCGCCAAGGCGCACCACAAGACCGGTGCCACCCAGCGGGAACAGCCCGCGCTGGACGAGGATGGCCGCAAGCGGTGGCTCGACCTCGTGCGCAACGCCGCGGCGTCCACGGTGGGCCCGGAGTACGCGGCGAACGAGAACCCGGACTGCGCGCGCTGCCCCGGCCGCACCGCCTGCCCGCTGCGGCCGGAGGGGAGGCAGGTGACCGACTCGTGACCCAGGCAACGGCGACGGCGCTGGTCTCGCCCGTGGAGGTGGCCCACGCGCTCGGCCTGCACCCGCCCACCGAGGAACAGGCCGCGGTCATCGCCGCCCCGCCCGAACCGGCGCTGGTGGTCGCCGGTGCCGGGGCGGGCAAGACCGAGACCATGGCCGCCAGGGTGGTCTGGCTGGTGGCCAACGGGCTGGTGCGGCCGGAGGGCGTGCTCGGGCTGACCTTCACCCGCAAGGCGGCCCGGCAGCTCGGCGAGCGGGTGCGGGCCCGGTTGCGCCGGCTGGCCGGGTCCGGGCTGCTGGACCGGATCGATCCCGGCGGTGAGCGCAAGGCGGCGCTGGCCGCGGGCGAGCCGACCGTGCTGACCTACCACGCCTACGCCGGGCGACTGCTCGGCGAGCACGGGCTGCGACTGCCGGTGCGCCCGGGCACGCGGATGCTTTCGGAAACCGCCTCCTGGCAGTTCGCCCACCGGGTAGTGTCCACATGGGATGGTGAGCTGGAGACCGAAAGGGTGCCTGCCTCGGTCACCGGCCAGGTGCTCGCGCTGGCCGGCGAGCTCGGCGAGCACCTGCTGGACGAGCAGCGCCTGCGGGAGTACACCACCTGGCTGTGCGGGGTGCTCGAGCATGCGCCGCGGGCCAAGGGGCAGCGCGCGACCATGCCGGTGGCGCTGACCGAAGTCGTTGCCGCGCAACGGTTCCGCCTGGAACTGCTGCCGCTGGTGGAGGGGTACCGGCAACGGAAGCGGGCCGAGGGGGCGCTCGACTTCGCCGACCAGATGTCGCTCGCCGCGCGGCTGGCGCAGGGGCATCCCGAGGTGGTCGACGGCGAGCGGGAACGGTACGGCGCGGTGCTGCTGGACGAGTACCAGGACACCGGGCACGCCCAGCGGGTGTTGCTGCGTTCCCTGTTCGGCGGCGGCGAGCGCCCGTTGCCGGTGACCGCGGTCGGGGACCCGGCGCAGGCGATCTACGGCTGGCGTGGGGCGAGCGCGGCGAACCTGCCCCGGTTCACCACCGACTTCCCGCGCCGGGCCGAGGGCGAACCGGCGCCCGCCCGCGAGTACGGCCTGCTCACCAGCTTCCGCAACCCGCAGGAGGTGCTGGTACTGGCCAACGCGATGGCCGAGCCGCTGCGGGTCGGCGGGCTCGGTGTGGAGCGGCTGCGGGCGCGCGAGGGTGCCGGCCCCGCCGACATCCGCTGCGCGCTGCTGCCGGACGTGCGCGCCGAGCGGGAATGGCTCGCCGACGCGCTGGCCTCGGTCTGGTTCGGCGAGCGGGAGGAGACCGGCACGCCGCCGACCGCGGCGGTGCTGGTGCGCAGGCGGGCCGATATGGCCCCGGTCGCGGCCGAGCTCCGCGCCCGTGGGCTTCCGGTCGAGGTGGTCGGGCTGGGTGGACTGCTGGACGAGCCCGAGGTCGCCGACCTGGTCGCCACCCTGCGCGTCATCGCCGACCCGTTGGCGGGCAGCGCCGCGGCCCGGTTGCTCACCGGCGCCCGCTGGCGGCTGGGCGCCGCGGACCTGGCCGCGCTCTGGCGGCGCGCGAACGAGTTGGCCGCACCGCCCGGTGCCGAGGCGCCCGCCGAGTCGCCGGTCGCTTTCGCGGACGATCCCTCGTTCCTCGCCGAACGGGCCGAGCAGACCGGCCTGGTGGACGCGCTGGACGACCCAGGTGACTCCGAGCGCTACTCCACCGACGGCTACCGGCGCATCCGCAGGCTGGGCAGGGAGCTTTCGGCGTTGCGCAGGCGGCTGGACCAGTCCCTGCCCGAACTGGTCGCGGACATCGAGCGGACGATGCTGCTGGACGTGGAGGCGCTGGCCAGGCCGGGGGGCGCGGGGCGGGCGCATCTGGACGCCTTCGCCGATGTGGTCACCGACTACGCGGAGAACGCGCCGACGGCCACCCTGCTGTCCTTCTTGGACTACCTGGAGACCGCCGAGCACGCCGAGGACGGTTTCGAGCCCGGGGAGGTGGAGGTGGTCCCGGACCGGGTTCAGGTGCTCACCGTGCACTCGGCCAAGGGACTGGAGTGGCGGGTGGTCGCGGTACCGCACCTGGTGCAGGACACCTTCCCCGGCAAGCGGCGGTCATCGTCCTGGCTGCGCACGGTCACCTCGCTGCCCGCGGCGCTGCGCGGCGACGCGCAGGACCTGCCGCGGCTGGGCCTGAGTGGCGGCGAGGATCGCAAGGAAGTGCTGGAAACCCTGCGCGCGCACGAGGAAGGCTTCGCCGAGCGGCAGGCCGAGGAGGAGCGGCGGCTGTGCTACGTGGCGCTGACCCGCTCGGAGCGTTGCCTGCTGGCCTCCGGGCACTGGTGGAACGAGACCAGCCTGCGCCCCAAGGGGCCATCGGACTTCCTGACCGAGCTGTACGAGGTGATCAGCGAAGCCGCCAGGACGAACCCGGTGGGCACCGTGGAGTGGTGGACCCCGCAGCCGGGCCCGGACGAGGAGAACCCGCTGGTCGCCAGCACCCGCTCGGCGGTGTGGCCACATGACCCGCTCGGGCAGCGGCGCTCCGCGGTGCTCGAGGGCGTCGACCTGGTCAAGGAGGCACTGGAGGAACTGCACGCACTGCCGCTCGAGCTCCCGGTGCGGCCCGAGCAGGAGGAGGACCCGGACGGCTGGATCACCGACACGGAGGTGCTGCTGGCCGAGCGCGCGGGTGCCACCGGCAACGGGGACCGGGTGGCGCTGCCCGGCAACCTCTCGGTGAGCCAGCTGGTCGAGCTCGCCGGTGACCCCGAGGCGCTGGCCGGGCGGCTGCGCCGGCCGCTTCCGTTGCCGCCGAACACCTTCGCCCGCCGGGGCACCGCGTTCCACGGCTGGCTGGAGCGGCGGTTCGGCGGGGAGCGGTTGCTGGAGATCGACGACCTGCCCGGTGCGGCGGACACCGAGCCCGCCGCCGACGAGGAGCTGGTGGCGCTGCAGCGGGCGTTCGAGGCCAGCGAGTGGGCACACCGCACGCCGCACGAGGTCGAGGTGCCGTTCAGCACCGATGTGGACGGGGTGACCGTGCGTGGCCGGATGGACGCGGTGTTCGCCGACCCGGACGGTGGCTGGACCGTGGTGGACTGGAAGACCGGCGCGCTGCCGGACGAGGACAGGCTGCCCGCGCTGTCCGTGCAGCTCGCCGCGTACCGGCTGGCCTGGGCGGGCCTGGCGGGGGTGCCGCTGGAGCGGGTGCGTGCCGCCTTCCACTACGTGCGTCCCGACCGCACGGTGCGGCCGGTGGACCTGCTGGACGCCGAAGGGCTGCGCGCGTTGCTGCGCACCGTCCCCGGGTCGTGAGCACAGCGCGGTATCGCACCCGCGCCTGCGCGCGGCGCGACTCAGCCAGATCCAGCCGTCGCCAGCCATATTCGGCTCTGTTCAGCCATGCAGGCCGCGGCGCTCGGCCAGCACACCGGCCTGGAACCGGGTGCGGGCGCCGAGGGCACGCAGCAACTCGGTGACCCTGCGCGAGACGGTCCGCGAACTGATCCCCAGCTGTCGTGCGATCGTTCCGTCCTTGGCGCCGGTGGCCAGCAGGGTGAGCAGGTCGGAATCGCCTGCCCGCGGGTCGTCCTGCGGTTGAGCCGGCCCCAGTGGGCCGGCCTGCTGCCACAGCAACTCGAACAGCGCGGTGAGCGCGTCCAGCAGCGCGCACGGGCGGATCACCAGCGCGCTGGCCACCATGTCCTCGAGCACCAGCGGCAGCAACGCCACCTTGCGGTCGGCGATCGCGAGTTTCAGCGGCACGGCGGGGTGCACCCTGGACTGCTCACCGTTGCCCGCGGCTCGCCGCGCGGCCGCCAGCGCGCCAGGGTGCTCGAATGCCTCCGGGGCATAGATGCTGCGCACCTCGAGCCGGTCGTGCAGCCGCGAGGTGAGTCCCGACTCGGCCTCGTCCGCGCCTGCCGCGTACGGTGGCCGGTCCAGCACGAGCAGTTCCCGCTCGCAGCCGTGTACCAGGTTGGCGTACCAGTCGGCCACCGCTCGCTGGCCGGTCAGGATCTGCAACAGCTCGTCCGGCTGGTGCTCGCTGGTCAGCTCGGCGGTGAGTGCCCGCGCGTTCTGCCGTAACGTGCTCAACTCGGTCTGCCGCCTGGCGATAAGCAGATCGATCGCGGTGTCCGGGCGGGTGGCGGCGAACCGAACCGGCCGGCGAGTCAGCCTGCTGACCAGGCCGAACTTTTCCAGCTCCGCGACTGCCCTGCGAACGGTCCGGTCGGACCGTTCCAGCTCGCGGGACAGCTCGGCCGTGGTGCGGCCGGGCGCGCTGAGCAAAGCGCGATACACGCTTTCGCTGAACTCGTTGATCCCCAGTGTTTCGAGCACGACGCCCATCATGGCGAGAACTGGACATGGCGACAATGCGCCGCCGAACCGGTTCCGTTCTCCCTGCCGATGGCGTACTAGTGGATCATGATCTTGGTTCGGAAGGGGCGCGGCCGGGTCGTCGCGCTGCTCGGTTGCCTGGCCGTTCTCCTCGCTACGCAGGTCAACGCCGCCGACGCGGCCGTGCCGGCCCCGACCGGGCCGAGCCCGAATCCGGGCGCCGCACCGGCGCGCGCGGGCGCGGCGGTCACCCTGCTCACCGGGGACACGGTGACACTGGACAACCCGGTCGCGGGTACCCCGTCGGTATCGATGCGGCCGGGAAATGGTGATGGTGCCTCGTACTCGACCCTACGCAGGAACGGTGACGTCTACGTGGTGCCCGACGACATCGCGCACCTGGTGCCGCGCGTGCTTGATCTGGAACTGTTCAATGTCACCGAACTGATCGCGATGGGCTACGGGGACTCGGCAACCGGCTCGCTGCCGCTGATCGTGCAGGGCGCCAGGCCGACGGCCGCGCTGGGCACGCGCGAGGTACTACCGCTGCCCAGCATCGACGCCGTCGCGGTGCGGGTGGCCAAGCAGGACGGGCTGGCAGCGACGCTCGCCGCGCGGGGTGGTGTGCGGAAAGTATGGCTGGACCGCCGGTTCCAGGCGAGCGAGCTGGACCCGAACCTGACCCAGATCGGCGCGCCGGGGGTATGGGCCGGCGGGCTGACCGGTACCGGCGTGGATATCGCCGTGCTGGACACCGGGGTGGACCGCACGCACGCCGACCTGCGCGACAAGCTCGTGGCCGAGGCGAACTTCACCGGTGAGGACTCGGCCACGGACACGAACGGGCACGGCACCCACGTGGCATCTGTTGTGGCCGGTACCGGCGTGGCGGCGGACGGCGCGCGTAAAGGGGTGGCGCATGACGCGCGGCTGCTGTCCGGCAAGGTGCTCGGCGCGGACGGTAGTGGTCAATCGTCATGGATCATCGCGGGCATGCAGTGGGCGGCGGAGCGGGACGCCGACGTGATCAACATGAGCCTCGGCGCACGCGCGCGGCAGGGTGCGGACCCGGTTGTGCAGGCACTCGAGCGGCTGACCGAACAGACCGGCGCGCTGTTCGTGGTCGCGGCAGGCAACTCGGGGCCTGCCGCCTCTTCCATTGAAAGCCCCGGGGTGGCGCCGAGCGCGCTGACCGTCGGTGCCGCCAACCGGGATGGCGTTCCGGCGCATTTCTCCAGCGTCGGCCCGACCGCTGGCGGCACCCGGTCCAAGCCGGACCTCACCGCGCCCGGGGTCGACATCCGTGCCGCCGAGGCGGGCGGTGGCGACACCTACACCGAGATGACCGGTACCTCGCAGGCCACCCCGCATGTCGCCGGCGCGGCCGCGCTGCTGCGCCAGCAGCACCCGGACTGGGGCAGGCAGCGGATCAAGACCACGCTGATGACCACGGCGGATGCCAGCCAGCAACCGGCGAGACCGCACTTCGAGGGTGCCGGGCTGCTCGACCTGGCAGGCGCCACGACTGACCCGCTGCTCCTGGACCGCGGCGCGGTGGACTTCGGTTACCTGCGCTATCCGGAGGGCGAGCGGCCACGCACGATCGAGCTGAGCCTGACCAACACCGGTGCCGAACCACTCGAGCTGTCCTTTGCGGATTCAGCGAGGGACGCCCGGGGCAGGCCGGCTCCCGCGGACATCGTGACCGTGCGGCCGGCCGACCTGAGCGTGGCACCGGGCGAGAGCGAGCGGGTCGCGGTCACGCTGACCCCGGCGAACGGAGACCCTGGCATGTACTCCGGCGCGGTCACGATGACTGGCGCGGGGCGGGAACCGGCGAGCCTGCCGCTGAGCTTCTATGCCGAGGCTGCGCGGTACGACGTGCAGCTGACGGTACTCGACCGACACGGCGAACCGGACGCGGGCGGCACCGTCTGGCTCGCCAACATGGCCGAGATGCACCCGCGCCACGGCGGCGGCTTCAAGATCCTCCAGCTGGACGGCAACGGCGAGGGCACCGCCCGGATGGCGCCGGGACCGATCAGCATGATGACGAAGGTCAAGACCCCGGCCACCGACGCCGAACCGGAGACCGTCACGCTGGCCGGCTCACCGGAGGTGATGGTGCAGGACGATATCTCCTACACCATTGACGCGCGTACGGCCCAACGGCTCGAACCGGCGAGAGTGCAAGGCAGGGACACGACGGTCGCCGGTTTATCTGTCCACTATGGACGCCAAGACGCCAAGAGCTCTGGTCGGATCGAGGACGGGTTCTACGCCACGCCCGAACAAGTCGCCGGCGGCCAGGTGTACCTGCAACCCACCGCGAAGGTCCGGTACGGCGAGGTCGCGTTCCAGACCCGCTGGCGGCTGGACGGCGAGTCGCGCGGCGGGAAGGCGCGGCGGTACGCACTTGTGCTCGGTGGCCCCACGGTGCCGGACCCACCCGTGTACGGGCTGTCCCGGCGGCAGCAGCGGAAACTCGCGAAGCTCGATGCCGACTACCGCACGCTCGGCGGAACCGGGGACGACTACGCCGACGTGCTGCGGGCTTCCACCGAGCTGGTGGCCAGCTCGTTCGCCATCCCCTACCCGGTGGCCGGGCCGGCCCGCCGGGTGGAGTTGCGGACCGCGAGCCCGGACGTGCACTGGCGGCAGTGCCTGCACGACCTGCGCGCGGACGCCGCCAGCCTGTGCGGGCCGACCACGAGCTATCGCGAGGGGGAGCGTCGCCGCCCGACTTGGTACCGGGGTGTGGCGCCCGCGGTGTACGCCGGCTCGCACACCTCGACCAAGATTCAGCTGCCCGTCGAGTTGAGCGACGGTGCGCATCGCGGGCAGGTCGCGGACCCGCAAGCGACCGGCGAGGAGACCCTGCGGCTGTACCGCAACGGGACCGAGCTGCCCCGGCAGGGTAGTAGTGACTACTTCCGCACGCCACCCGAGCCGGCGCGGTTCCGGCTGGAGCACACCGCGAGCCCGGACACCGATCAACTGCCCATCGGCACCAGTACGGAAACCACCTGGACCTTCCCCTCACGGGCGCCCACCGACCCGGACCAGTGGGACACCCAGCCGCGCCTGCTGGCCGTCGACTACCAGCCGAGCACCGATGCCAAGGGCAGGCTGCCGGCGTGGTGGCCGGTCTCGCTCGGGGCACGCATCGTGTCCAGCGCCAACTTCGTCGACCCCGTCCGGGTGGAACGGGGCAACTTGCGCCTGTGGGCCTCGGTCGACCAGGGCGAGCGCTGGCACAGGGCGATCGTCGTGCCGAAGCCGGACGGCACGTTCCTGACCATCGTGCCCACCCTGTTCCCCCGGCCGGGTCAGTCGGTGTCGGTGCGGGTGGAGGCAAAGGCGGGGCCGCGCAGCATCAGCCAGACCATCGTCGACGCCTACCCGGTTCACTGAGTCCGCCGCGGCGCCGCGGCCGGGGACACACCGCTGGCGGCGCAGGTGAGCCGCGTATGCCCCGGACCGTTACGATCCCGCCCGTGACCGATGTCGACCAGCGGCCTGCCCGGAGCGGCCTGTGATCAGGGCACTCACCTACCTGATCCGCGGCGACCTGGAGGCCGCGCAGCAGGACAGGGCGTCGGCGGACGTCGTGACCATGCCGCGCAACCTCGTCAGCCCGATCCGGGCGATCCTGCGCAGGCTCGCCTTCGCGCTGCTCGTCGTGGTGGCCGCGGCGATGGCGATCTTTCTCGACCGGGATGGCTACAGCGACACCCAGGGCAACGGGCTGTCCCTGCTCGACTGCTTCTACTACGCCACGGTGTCGCTGTCCACCACCGGTTACGGGGACATCGCCCCGAGCAGCCCCTCGGCGCGGCTGCTGACCACGGTGGTGATCACCCCGCTGCGGGTGCTGTTCCTGATCGTCCTGGTCGGCACCACACTGGAGGTGCTCACCGACCGCTCCCGGCAGGCGTTCCGGGTCCAGAAGTGGAGGTCAAAGGTGCGTGACCACGTGGTCGTCATCGGTTTCGGCACGAAGGGCCGAGCGGCCGTGAAGACCTTGATGGGCGACGAGGACGTCGAACCGAACCGCATTGTCGTGGTCGACACCGACCAGGACGCCCTCGACGCGGCGAGCGCGCGTGGCCTCGTCACCGTGCACGGCTCGGCCACCAGGGCCGATGTGCTGCGGGTCGCCGGGGTGCAGCGGGCGCGCGCGATCGTGGTGGCACCCAACCGGGACGACTCCGCGGTGCTGGTCACCCTCACGGCGCGGGAACTGGCCCCCAAGGCGCATATCGTGGCCTCGGTGCGCGAGGCGGAGAACGTCCACCTGCTCAAGCAGTCCGGCGCGAACCAGGTGGTGATCTCCAGCGAGACCGCGGGCCGGCTGCTCGGCATCGCCACCTCCACCCCGCGCGTGGTGGACATGGTGGAGGACCTGCTCACCCCGGAGACCGGCCTGGCCATCGCCGAGCGGCCGGTCGAGCCGTCCGAACACGGCGGGTCGCCCAGGCACCTGCCGGACACGGTGCTCGGGCTGGTCCGGGACGGCACCCTCCACCGGGTGGACTCGCCCCACGCGGACTCGATCGAGCCGGGTGACCGGCTGCTCTACGTGCGCAAGGTCACCCCGGTCGAGGAGGCGGGCGCCTGAAGCCGTCGCCTGGGCATCACCTTCGTCATCTGGAACGATTGCGGTGTGCGGCGGAGATCGAGTCAGCGTGGGCGGCAGACGCCGCTCGGATGGAACGTGCTGGCGGTCGCCGCGTTCGCCGGTGTGGTCGTGGTGTTCAGCGCCTGGTGGTTCGGCCCCGACCTGTTCGGCAGGCACGAGCCCGGGAACGAGCGCGTCGTACCCGCCACGGTGACCATGGGGGCCTCCTGCTCGGAACCGGACGCCGAGGAGACCGTTCGCTTCGAACTGGACGGTGAGACCCGTAACGGCACGCTCGGTGCCTGCGGGCACGACCGGGAGGACCAGGTGGAGATCGCCGTGCCCGTAGGGGCGGGCTCGGGCCTGATCGACGTGCGGATCGCCGCGACCACGCGGGGCAGCAGCGACCTGCGGCGTCCGGTCGGCCTCGGTCTGCTCGCGCTGAGCTGCGCGGGTGGCGGGATGTACGCGTTCCTGGTGGCCCGCGGCCCCCGCCAGCGCGCCGTCCTCATCTGATGGTCACGCGGGGCGCCGGAACGGGCCCGGCGGGTCACGAGACCTCGGAACCGGGGGCGGCGAAGGTGTTGCAGTCGACGATCCGGTTCTCCTTCGCGCCGGCCCGCCACCAGGCCGCGTAGTGCGCATTGCTGCCGTGATCGCGGGTGCCGGAGGTGTCGTCCCCCCTGGTCTCCTGGTCGACCCACGCCTTGTTGTACATCTCCCGGGTGATGGTCCCGCCGCGATCCACGTGCGCGCCGAGGAACATCCCGGAGAAGCACTGCGCCTGCAGCTCCTTGCGCCGGGCCATTTCCAAGCCGGCCGCGCTGTTCTGCCCCGCCTCGTAGATCTTCTCCCACGCGGCGTCCATCAACCCGGCCACTTCCTGCACGTGATGCCCGTACTCGTGGGCGAACAGCGCGAGGTAGACGCCGGGGCTGTTGCCGTACTGCTGGGTCTGCAGCCCGTCGAACGGGACGTACAGGTTGTTCTCGCAGTAGTAGGCGGCGGTCGCGATGCCCACCTGGATGTTGCCGCACTCGGTCTGGAAGCCGCCACCGGTGGGGAAGTGCAGATCCGGCGAGGTGAACGGCAGGTCGTACGCCTCGAGGAACGGCCCCCACGCCGCGTCGAGGCAGCGGCCCGCCGCGGTGAAGAACGACTTCGCCGTGGCCCGGTCACTCCGCCACGTGGGCAGGTCGCAGGCGCGGTTCTGCAGGCCGGCGTCCGGATCCTGCAGGATCGGGTGGTCGGCCAGCTTCAGGACCTTCCTCGGTCCGCTGCGGGTCGGCGCGCTCGAGCTCGGCTCCCGCGCGGTCGTGCTGCGCGCCGTGGTGCCGCTGCTCGTACTGCTGGGCGGCGGTGTGACGGTGGGCCGCGGGCCACCGGTCGCGGTGGGTATCCCGCCGTAGCCGGCGTCGGCCACGCGGTCGCCACCTCCGTCGATCAGTGAGATGGCCACCACCAGGCCGACCACCAGCACCCCCACGGCGCCGACGCAGGCGGCGATGACCGGCCCCTTCGCGCGCTTGGGCTGGGGGTACTGGTACCCGAATCCGGGTTGCTGTCCCTGCCACGGCGACATTCCCGGCTGCTGCTGACCGGGTGGCAGCGGCCGGGCGGCAGGCGGCGGGAGCGGGCCGGACGGCGGCCCGTGCTGAGCCGGAGGGACCGGCTCTCCCTCGGGCCGTCGGCCCTGGGGGTCCGGCGAGCCGTGGGGTGGCCACGGCCCCTGCGGCGGTTGCGTCATGTCCTTCCGATCGCTCGACTCCACCCGCCGTATCGCCTGTTTGATCCACGGCGCGGGCTCCTGCGCAGCATAACGAGCCTGCCGCCTTCCGTGGTCCACTCGGCGGGATTCCGTACGGGTCACGGCTTGGACAGCGCCGGTGTTTCACACTGGCCGATCCGGGTTAGCTCTGAGAGTCTGTTCCTGACCTGAAACCTTGCTGATCGAGGCGAGCGGAAGAACTCGCGTGGCGCAGCCCACGGGCGGCGAGGCCGGGTGCATGACCTGCGAAGTTGACTATTATGACCAGTCCGAGCCCGGTCGAGCCGACCGTGTCGCGAGTTTGGGAACAGGCTCTGCCACGCTTAGCTCCGCCATTTCGGAGACCACATAGGGGCGAGATTCTCGATGACAGACTCCGGCGGCTGGTCCCGCCCGGACCCGGACAAGGACCCGAACGACGTGCCGCCCGAGCAGGGGTTGCCGCACGCCCCACCCCCGCGGGGTGGTTGGGGCCAGGGGCAAGGGCACGGCAAGCCGGGCGTCATTCCGCTCCGGCCGCTCGGCCTCGGTGAGATCCTGGACGGCTCGATCACCACCATGCGCAGGCACCCGGCCCTGATGCTCGGCGCGGCGGCGGCCGTCGGTGCGGTCGTTCAGTTCATCAGCGTCCTGATCAGCTGGTCGTTGCTGCGCGACGCGCTGCAGTCCGACATACTGTTCAACCCCAACGCGCTGACCGAGGACGAGGTGATGTCCCTGCTCGGGCGCAGTGCCGCGAGCGCGGGGCTGAGCATCGCGGTGGCGCTGGTCGCGCAGACCTTCCTCACCGGCTTTCTCACCGTGGTGGTCGGCAGGGCCGTGCTCGGCAGGCAGGCCGGGCTACGCGACACCGTCGCCGAGGTGGTGCCGCGGCTGCTGCCGCTGCTCGGGCTGACGATCCTGTTCGGCCTGATCTCCTTCTCCGGGGTGCTCGTCGGCGGCGTGCTGTTCGCGCTCACCGGTGCGTCGGGGCTGCTGTTCCTGCTGGCGGGGATCCTGGCCAGCGTGTGGCTGTACGTGCGGTTCAGCCTGGCCACTCCCGCGCTGGTGCTGGAGCGCGGGCGGGTCATCCCTTCACTCGGCCGTTCCGCGTTGCTGGTGCGCGGCTCCTGGTGGCGGATCTTCGGCATCCTGCTGGTGGCCTACCTGATCGGCATGCTGATCTCGCTGGTGGTGGGGGTTCCCTTCGGGGCCGTCTCGGGCGCCTCGATCGGATTCGGGGACCTGTTGCTCACGGCGCTCGGCTCGACCATCGCCGGTGCGGTCACCTACCCGTTCACCGCCGGGGTGAACGCGCTGGTCTACATCGACCGCCGGATGCGGGTCGAGGGGATGGACATCGAGCTGGCGCGGGCGGCCAGCGAACCGCCGCCGGAAGGGCCCGCGCCGCAGTCGTGACCGTCCCCGTCGACATCGGCCGGGACGAGGCCAGGGAGGCGGCCAGGGCCGAGCTGGCCGACCCGGCCTACGCAGCGGCCCAACCCGGCCCGCTCGACCAGGCTTTCCGCTGGCTCGGCCGGCAGGTGACCGAGCTGTTCCGGCTGCTCAGCGACATGGCGCCGGGCGGAGCCGCCGGGCTGATCGTACTGGCCCTGCTGATCTTCGTGCTGATCGTCGCCATCCGGCTGCGGGTGGGCCCGATGCGCCGCGGAACCCGCGCCCCGGGCCCGGTTTTCGCGACCGGGCCGCGCTCCGCCGCCGAGTACCGCACCGCGGCCGAGCGTGCCGTCGCCGCCGGGCAGTGGGACGAGGCCGTTCGGGAGCGGTTCCGGGCACTGGTCCGCGGCCTCGAGGAGCGGGGCGTGCTGGACGAGCGTTCCGGGCGCACGGCCGACGAGGCGGCGTCGGTGGCGGGCGCCAGGCTCCCCGCCCTCGCGGAGGAACTGCGCGCGGCGGCGGTCCGCTTCGACGACGTGCACTACGGCGGGCGGAGCGCGACCGAGCGGGCCTACCGGACGCTCACCGCGCTGGAGGAACGGGTACGGGCGAGCAGGCCCGTGGTGGTGACACGATGAGCAGCGCGGTATCACCGGACGCGCGCGGGATCTGGCGGGCCGTCCGGGCGCCGCTGGCCACCGTCGGGATCATCGTCGCCGCGTCCCTGCTGCTGGTGCTGCTGCGCGGCGGTGACCCGGGCGCGCTCGACCCGCGCTCGGCTGAGGAAGGCGGTAGCCGGGCGCTGGCCACCCTGCTGGAACGGCAGGGGGTGCGCGTCGAGCGGGTCACCACCGCGGCGCGGGCGGGCGAGCTGCTGACCGGCGACGCGTCCCTGCTGGTCACCGAGCCGGACCTGGTGCGGCCGGAGCGCCTGCGCTCGCTCGGCACCCGGTCCCGGCGGCTCGTTCTGGTCGGCGCGCACGGCGAAGCGGTCAGTACGGTGGCCCCCGCGTTGACGGTGTCCGGGGAGGCGGATGCCGAGCCCAGGCGGCCCGGTTGCGCCCATCCCGACGCGGTGGCCGCCGGAACCGTCACCCTCGGTGGGGTCAGCTACCGGGGCTCCGGCACGGCCGAGCCGTGCTACGGCGAGGGTGAGTCCGGGGCGCTCGCCGAACGCGGCCGAGTCGCGCTGCTCGGCGGACCCACCCCGCTGACCAACGCCGCACTGGACGAGGAGGGCAACGCCGCGCTGGCCATGCGGCTGCTCGGGCGGCACGAGCGGCTGGTCTGGTACCTGCCCACGCCCGGCGACCCGGCGCTGCGGCCCGCGGAGGAATCGGTGTACGACCTCGCCCCGCCCGGGGTGCTGTTCGGCCTCGGCCAGGTGGCGGTGGCCGTGGTCCTGCTGGCGCTGTGGCGGGCACGCCGGCTCGGGCCGGTGGTGACCGAACCGCTGCCGGTCGTGGTGCGCGGCGCCGAGACCGTGGAAGGGACGGGACGGCTCTATCGCAAGGCGGGTGCGGCCGGGCACGCGGCGGACGTCCTGCGCGGGGCGGCGTTGCGGCGGCTGCGGCCCGCGCTCGGCCTTGCCGTGGACGCCGAACCGCGGGCGGTGAGCGTGGCGGTCGCGAGCCGGAGCGGGCGGGCCGAGGCCGAGGTGTCCGCGCTGCTGTACGGTCCGCCACCGTCCGGGGATGCCGAACTGGTGCGGCTCGCCGACGCACTGGACACAGTGGAGAGTGAGGTCATGAATGCCTGAGGGCGGATCCCAGGCGCGGGACGCGATGGTCGCGCTGCGGGCCGAGGTCGGCAAGGCCGTCGTCGGCAACGACGCCGCGGTGACCGGGCTGATCCTCGCGTTGCTGTGCCGGGGGCACGTGCTGATCGAGGGGGTGCCCGGGGTCGCGAAGACCCTGCTGGTGCGCTCCCTCGGTGCCGCGCTGGACCTGGACACCGCGCGGGTGCAGTTCACCCCGGACCTGATGCCGGGCGACGTCACCGGCTCGATCGTCTACGACTCGCACACCTCCGAGTTCACCTTCCGCGAGGGGCCGGTGTTCACCAACCTGCTGCTCGCCGACGAGGTCAACCGCACCCCGCCGAAGACCCAGTCGGCGCTGCTGGAGTCCATGGAGGAGCGGCAGGTCTCGATGGACGGCAGGAGCCGCCTGCTGCCCGACCCGTTCATCGTGGTCGCCACCCAGAACCCGGTGGAGTACGAGGGCACCTACCCGCTGCCGGAGGCGCAGCTCGACCGGTTCCTGCTGAAGCTGGTCATGCCCGCGCCCTCCAGGGAGGAGGAGGTCGGCATCCTGAGCAGGCACGCCGCCGGATTCGACCCGCGCGACCTCGGCGCGGCCGGGGTGCGGGCGGTCGCCGGGAACGCGCAGCTGGCCGCGGGCAGGGCGGAGGTCGCCACGGTGACCATCGGGCCCGAGGTGATCGGCTACGTGGTGGACCTGTGCCGGGCCACCCGCTCCGCGCCCTCGGTGCGGCTCGGTGTCTCCCCGCGGGGCGCGACGGCGCTGCTCGCCGCCTCCCGGGCCTGGGCCTGGCTCTCCGGCCGGGACTACGTGACGCCGGACGACGTCAAGGCGCTGGCGCGGCCCGCGCTGCGGCACCGGATCGGGCTGCGGCCGGAGGCCGAACTGGAGGGCGAGACCGCCGACGGCCTGCTGGAACGCGTACTCACCGCGGTAGCCGTCCCCCGGTGATCCGATGGCACTGACCGCACGCACCGGACTGCTCGCCCTGCTCGGCGCGCTCGTGGTGGGCCTGCTGCTGCCGTCCTGGACCGGGCTGCTGCTGGTGACCGGTGCGGTGCTGGTGACGGTCGGGGTGGACCTCGCGCTGGCCGGCCGGGTCCGGGACCTCGCGTTCAGCAGGTCCGGGGCGAGCTCGGTGCGGCTCGGCGAGCGGGTGGAGGTGTCCCTGCGGGTGACCAACGGTGGCCGCAGGACGGTGCGCGGGCCGCTGCGCGACTCCTGGCCGCCCAGCGCCGGGGCCGAGGAGGAACGGCACGCGATCGCGGTGCCGCCGGGTGAGGCCCGCACCGTGGTGACCGCGCTGCGCCCGAGCAGGCGCGGCGACCGCCCGGCCGCACTGGTCACCGTGCGCTCGCTCGGGCCGCTGCGGCTGGCCGCGCGGCAGGGCGCGCATACCGTGCCGTGGACGGTCCGCGCGCTGCCGCCGTTCCACAGCAGGCGGCACCTGCCGGGGCGGCTGGACAGGCTGCGCGAGCTGGACGGGCGCAACGCGGTGCTCACCAGGGGGCAGGGCACGGAGTTCGACTCCCTGCGCGAGTACGTGATCGGCGACGACGTGCGCTCGATCGACTGGCGTGCCACGGCCAGGGCTGCCGATGTGATGGTGCGTACCTGGCGGCCGGAGCGGGACCGGCACGTGCTGCTGGTGCTGGACACCGGGCGTACCGCGGCGGGCAGGGTCGGTGACGGGACCCGGCTGGACACGGCGATGGACGCGGCGCTGCTGCTGGCCGCGCTGGCCTCCCGGGCGGGGGACCGGGTGGACCTGCTGGCCTACGACCGGCGGGTGCGGGCGAGCGTGCAGGGGGTCGCGGCCCCGGGGCTGCTGCCCGCGCTGGTGAACGCGATGGCCCCGCTGGAACCGGAGCTGGTCGAGCCGGACGCGCGCGGGATGGTGGCCGAGGTGCTGCGCAGGGCGCGACGACGGTCGCTTGTCGTGCTGCTCACCGGGCTCGATCCGGCGCCGCTGGAGGAGGGCCTGCTGCCTGTGCTGCCTGCCCTGACCGCGCGGCACCGGCTGCTGCTGGCGGCCGTGGCCGACCCCAGGGTGACCGAGCTGGCGCGGGCACGCGGGGACGCCGAGGCGGTGTACGACGCGGCCGCCGCCGAGCGGGCACTCGCACACCGCGACCAGGTCAGCGCGCTGCTGCGGCGCCGGGGCACCGAGGTGGTGGACGCGCTGCCCGAGGACCTGCCGCCCGCCCTGGCCGACCGCTATCTGGCCCTGAAAGCCGCCGGGCGCCTCTGACGGGTCAGTGCTCGCGGCGGATGGTGTCGGTGAACGCCCGCCATCCGGCCGGCGGCAGGTAGAGCGCCCCGGCCTGGCGGTCCTTGGTGTCCCGCACGCCGACCACCGATCCCACCGCGACCTCGACACAACTGTTGGTGTTGGCGCTGCGGCTTGACTTGCGCCAGGTTCGGGGGACCCGCGGGGATGTCATGGTGCCGTCTCCAGTTCCTCGAGGGCCTCGGCGATGCGTCCACGCGCATCGGCCGGGCTCAGCGCTACCTCCAATAGTCTATCGACGGCGTGCTGGTAGGTAACTACGTCCAGGGGCTCGTGGAAGAACAGCGCGGAGCGCCGGTTCTCGATGTGCACGACCGGCGCCCGGTCGCCGAACTCCAGCAGTACGAACGGTCCATCCAACGCGGGATGCCAACCTGCCGAGTCAGGCACGACTCGGATGTCGACGTTGGTCCAACGCGATGCCTCCACCAGAGCGCGCAACTGGTCAGCCATGACAGCCCGGCCGCCGATATCGCGCCGGAGCACACCCTCCTCGATGAATGTGAGCAGAGTGGCGGGCTCGCGCCGCATGATTACATCCCGGCGGCCCAGCCGGATGGCGACTCTGGTGTCGATCTCGTCCTTCGGCACCTCGGCCGCGATCATGATCGCCCGCGCATAGCCTGAGGTCTGCAACAGTCCAGGCATCAGCAGGGATGCGACATCCACGATGCGGTCGGCGTCGCGTTCGAAGTCCAGCAGGGCGGTGAGCTGCCTGCGTTGTTCGGGGATGCCGCCCTCGACCCAGTGCCGTCCCTCGCTCTCCTGGGAGAGTTCGATCAGTTCCTCGCGGAGTTGGCTGGAGGCGCCGAGGGCAGCGAGTACGGTGGCCACATCGGTCGGCCGCGGCCCCCGGTCGCCCGCCTCCCACCGGTTGATCGTGGTGTGCGCGACGCCGATGGTGGCCGCGAGTTGGCGAGCGCTGAGCCCGGCCTCGTCCCGCGCCCGGCGCAGGGCGGCGCCCAGGGCGCGTGACTTCGGTGTGGAACCAACCATGTGCCGCAGCATACGCCGCGATATCACCGGAAAGTAATTCCCCGAAAAGGTGTATCAAGGGCCGTGCTGGTGTTTCCGATGATCGGTTGCTTCCCGGAATCAAGAATGGAACCAGGGGTGCACCAACCGAGGATCGGAGGGTGAGGCTCGTGCTGGAACGGGACCGGCAGCTGCTCGCGCGGGTAGCCACGGTGAACCGGAACCTGGGGCTCGTCGTGTGTGAGGTGATGTCCAGACAGGACGGTGGGGTGCTGCGTGCCGCGGACGTACGCACGCTCGGCGAGTATTTGCACGGGCTCGGATGCGATTTGCTCACCCGGGCCGAGGAAATCGACACCACGCACGATGGGGTGGCGCGGTGACCCTGGTGACCATCGGCGCCTGCCTGACCTCGGTGGCCGCCGGATTCTGGCTCGGGCTGAGTTTCACCGGCTGGGCGGGACCGGCCAGGCACAGGTTCCATGATCCGGAGGTGTCCGTGCAGGCGACGATCGAACGGGCGCTGGCCGGGCGGGACGAGTGCGAACGGTGGCCCGCGCGTTGAGGTTTCTGTGTTCGCGGGTGAACAATTGACGTGCAATCTGATGTAGTCGGTGCGGAAAATTGATTCCGCCATTTGGTGGTAGCGAGCCTTCTGTATGGATAAAGAACCGTGAAAACGGTCCCCCGGGCGGGAGGTTATGGGCTACTCTCGCACACCGGATGATTACGCCAAGTGATCATGGGGGGTGGCTACCGTGACCGGGCGGGACCCAGAGACGCAGCATACGCTGAACTGGCTCGCATCCGGAGTCGCTGCCGGTGCCGTCGCGGGCGGCATCGAGGGCAGCGCGGCGGGCGGCCCGGGGTTCGTGTTCACCCTGGAGCAACTGCGAGCCATCGCGGCCAGATGGGAACGCCTCGCCGAGCGGTTCCGGTGGGCGCAGCGCAACGCCGACATCATCGTGCGGGCTGAAGGCCCGGGGGCCGACTACGCCAGCCAGGACAACGCGGCGATGATCCGCGAATCCGGCGAGGCGTTGCTGGAAACGCTGAAAGCCCGGGAGGCATACTGCCTCGACCAGTGGGAGAAGACGCGGGCGGCGATGGACGCCTATGCGACGGCTGAGGACGAAGCCGCCGCCGAGGTGAACAAGCCCGCCGGGGGCAGATTCTGATGCGGCCCTGGCTCCCCTTCGTCCCGGTGATCCTGCTTTCGGTGGCCCTGGCGGCTTGTTCGGGTCCGGCTACGGGCAGGCCCGAGCCGGCGGCATCGCTGACCTCGGCCCCGGTGCCGGAATCGGCCACCGGCGAGCCCACCGAGCCCACCGAGCCGCGGAATGGCGCCCCTGCCGTCGACACGCCGCTGGATCTCAGCCACTTCCTGCGGTCACCCTGCGATGCCCTCACCAGCGCGCAGATCACCGACTACTTCGGCGCCGGGACCAGCGCGAAGCCGGACCTCGACACACCGGTCGGTCCCGAGTGCTCCTGGTCGAGTGACGATCTACATCGTGGCAGCGTGGCCGTGGTCTTCCCACATCTCAACCAGAGCCTGCCGGTGCTCTACGGGAAGCGGTCCACCTTCGCCTACTTCGAGGAACTGCCACCCGCGGATGGCTACCCCGCCGTCGCGACATCTTCGCTCGATCTGCGGCCGGAGGGTAGGTGCTCAGTGGTCGTCGGTGTCGGCGGGGAGGCCACGGTGGATCTCACCTTGAAACTGAGCAAGCCCCGGGTGGGGAAGCTTGATCCGTGCGAGGCCGGGCATGAGGCGGCCTCGGCGGTGATCGGGAACATCAAGGAGCGGAACTGATGACCGGGATTGGCGCGGGTGTCGGTCCGGCGCCGCTGTCGGCCGCGGAGATCTACGACCAGGTGCATGGCGGTCCCGGGCCGGACTGGCTGAGCGCGGCGCAGCAGGCGGCGCTGGAGCTGAGCAGGAAGCTGGAGCAGTGCGCGGACGAGGTGGCCGCGCTGGGTGGCGAGATTCAGGAAGGGTGGCAGGGCGAGGCCGGTTCGGCGGCGGCCAACGCGGCGGCCCCGCTGGCGGACGCGGCGCGGTTCGACGCCGACCACCTGCGGGTGGCCGATCAGGCGGTGAACGACCAGATCGGCGCGTTCGAGCGGGTGCGGACCAGCGTGGTCCCGGTGCCGCCGGACCCGCCGCCGTTCACGGTTGACGACGTGGTCGCGGTGATCGAGTCCGGCCAGGATGTGTACGGGCCGAAGCTCGCCCGGTGGCAGGCCGACAGCGACGCCAACGTGCAGGCGTTCTCCTCCTACCACGGCAGCAGCCTGGACAACGGCCACACCATGCCGTCCTCCTACGCGCCGCTGGCCGACTCCGGCGCGCCCGTGGCCGTGGCCGATGGCACCACCGGCGCCGGGGACGGCGGCGGCCCGAAGCCGCCCCGCCCGTCCACTGTGGAATCACCAGCGGGGGGTGGCGGGGTGGACCCGCCCCCGCTGGGTGAGCCCGGCAATCGCCCGGTCCAGTCCCCGCCACCGGTCCATGTGGGCGGTCCGGCCCCGTCGTCGCCGGCCCCGGACCAGCCCGCACGCGAGGTGACCCCGCAGCGCGCCGACGACGGTACCCGCGCGGCGGCCGCGACCACCTCGCCTCCCGCCGGTACACCGGGCGGCGGGGGCCACCCGTTCGGGCCGACCGGCACCCCGGTGAGCAACCTCAACGCCGATACCGGCGCGGGCGGCCCGCACCGGGGGTTCGGCCCTGACGGCACGGCGGGCCCGCCCGGCGGCGGTGGGTACCGCGGCAGCGGGCCCGGTGCCGGTGCGGCCCGCCCCGGCGCGGGCGGGGTACCCGGGGCGGGCCGGGTGACCGGCGGTGTGCCGCCGGTGAACGACAGCGTCAGCCGCACCGCTGGAACCGGCACCGCCGGTGCCGGGAGCCGTGGTGGTCCTGGTGGGGTGCCGGTGGGCGCGGCCGGGGCGGGCCGGGGCAAGGGCGCGGACGAGGACCGCAAGCGGCCGGAGTATCTGCGGGAGCCGGACCCGGAGGGCACCTACGGCGGTCTGGAGGGGAAGACGGTGCCGCCGGTGATCGGGCAGACCCGCGAACCCGAACAACCGCAGTAGCAACGCAGGGAGGGGACGGCAAGGGTGCTGCGGCGCACGATCGAACTGAGCCTGTCCGCGTTCCTGGTCGCCGGCACCAGCGCCGGGTTCGCCCGGCCGCACCTGATCTTCTCCGGTGGCGCGCACTACCTACCGCCGCGCTCCCGCGAACGCGCCGATCAGCAGGCATGGGAGGAGCTGGCGGGTCTCGGCCTCGCGTTCGGGCGCGAGCTGGCCGGCACCCTGGACGACGCGATACACGTGCTGTACCGGCCCGAGGTCGAGTACTGGGCGCATGTGAACACCGAAGGCGACCGGCATCACCTGCTGGTCGCCGCGCGCGGGCGGGAGGCGGTGGTGGCGTTCCAGCAGGATGGCACGGTATGGCTCAAGCCCGCGCGGGAACACGACCGCGCCAGGACGCTCGCCCGCAACCTTCCGAGCTGGCCCGCCGCCGAGTTCCTGGGGTTCTCGGTCCGCCGGGACGAGGTCACCCAACCGGGCGGCCAGCCGTACGAGCCACCCCCCGCGCGCAGCCAGGAGGCCCGCATCCTGGACGACGTGCTCCACCAGCCGAACCACGGGTTCGGCCAGCTCCACGTCGCCTCCAGCGACGGTGGTGGGCGGGTGCCGTCCACCACCCAGCTCACGTACCTGGACCTCGACGCGGGCCGGGTGGGGCTGGAACTCGGCCCGCCGGATCAGGTTCAGCACGTGACGGTCTTCCCCGGCACGCTCGTGGAGATCGCGGCCCGGCTGGGCCGCATCCGAGCCGCCCTGACCGAGCCACTGCCGGACCGCCATATGCCCTGAACGTGGCGTTTGTGACGTCAGATGTCTCAAAAGTGCCGTTCGCGACGTTGAACGTCCGGAAAGCCACGTTCAGGCAGTTTTCAGGCGGTGGCGGGGGCGGTGTCGCCGGCGAAACGGGGGTCGAGGTCACCGGTCTCCCCGGCCAGCGCGGCCCGCCTGCCCAGCACGAACACGTACGCCAGGAACGCCGCCTCCGCCGTGACGCCGATCCCGATCCGGGCCCACCCCGGCAGGCCCGACGGCGTCACGAAGGCCTCGATCACCCCGGAGATCAGCAGCACGCAGGTCAGGCCGAGGGCGATGGCCACGACGGAACGTCCCTCCTGGGCGAGCGCGGCGGCCCGCCCGCGCCGGCCGGGGTCGATCACCGTCCAGCCCAGCCGCATCCCGGCCCCCGCGGCCACGAACACCGCGGTGAGCTCGAGCAGGCCGTGCGGGGTGATCAGGCCGAAGAACACGTCCAGCCTGCCCGCCTCGGCCATCAACCCGGCCGACACCCCGAGGTTGAGCGCGTTGAACCAGAGGATCACCAGTACCGGCACGCACAGCAGCACGCCCAGCAGCAGGCAGCCGGCCGCCACCCACGCGTTGTTCGTCCACACCTGCGCCGCGAACGCGGTCGCCGGACCGCTGGAGTAGTAGGACTCGAAGTCCCCGCCGGGCGCGGTGAGCCGCCGGACCTCCTCCGGGGCCGCGATGCTGGACCGGACCCGGGGGTCACCGGAGATCCACACCGCGAGCAGGGCCGACACCAGTGCGAAGGCCGCCGTGGTGGCCAGCCACCAGCGCCTGCCGCGGTACACGGCGGCGGGGAAGCGCCGGGAGAAGAACAGCCCGACCTCGCGCCACGCCGGGTTGTGCGTTCCGGTCACCGCCGAGCGGGCGCGCGCCACCAAGGTGGACAACCTGGCCAGCAACGCCGGATCCGGCGCCGCCGAGCGCACGATCGAAAGGTGCGTCGCGGCGCGCTGGTACAGCAGCACCAGCTCGTCGGCCTCCTCGCCGCGCAACCGGCCGGCGCGCCGCACGAGCTCGGCGAGCCGGTCCCATTCGGCCCCGTGCTCGGCGACGAACACATCAACGTCCACCAGAAACGTCCACCAGACACCACCCGAGAGGTCCGATACGTCCGCCCGAACCCTACAGTTGACCCGTGCCCCGACAGTCCGAGCTGATCACCGGCGACGCGGTCGTGCTCGACCTGCGGGTGGCGCGGTTGGCCAGCCGGTGCCTCGCCTTCTGCCTGGACGTGCTGCTCCAGGCGGCGCTGCTGCTCGGGGTGCTGCTACTGCTCAACTCCGTCGGCGGGGTGGACGGCACCCTGCTCACCGTGATCATGCTGGTCCTCGTCGTGCTCGTGGTGGTCGGGTACCCGACGATCGCCGAGACCCTCAGCAGGGGCCGCACGCTCGGCAAACTGGCCCTGGGGCTGCGCGTGGTGCGCGACGACGGCGGGCCGGTGCGGCTGCGGCACGCGCTCACCCGCGCCCTTGCCGCCTTCTTCGTCGACTTCTGGGCGCTCGGCCTGCTCGGTGCGGTCGCCTTCGTGGTGTCCTTCTGCTCGAAGGACGGCAAGCGGGTCGGCGACTTCCTCGCCGGCACCCTGGTGGTCAGGGAACGGGTGCCGGCGAGCGATGCGCCGGTCATCGCGATGCCGCCGCCACTGGCGGAGTGGGCCTCCCGGCTCGATCTCACCGGGCTGTCGGACGATCTCGCACTGGCGGCGCGGCAGTACCTCGGTCGTTACGGTGAGCTGAACGAGCAGGCCCGCCAGCAGCTCGGTGGCAGGCTGGCCGAGGACGTCGCGCGCGCCATCGGTGCCCCGATCCCGATGGACGCGCCACCGTGGGCCTACCTGTCCGCGGTACTGGCCGAGCGGCGCGCGCGGGAGCACGCCCGGCACTCCGGGTACCGGCCGTCCCCATACCAGCCGCCCGCCCAGGATTCCGGGGGCACACCGCCGGAGCCGCCCGGCCCGTTCGCACCGCCGGGCTGAGCGCCGCTCAGCGTCTGTCCGGATCGCCGGATGGTGACGCTCGGTCGCGGGGTGGAAGTAGCGACTGCGTTACAGTCCCCGGCCATGGCAGCCATCGCGGGGGGAATGGTCGGCATAGCGTTGCTGCTGGCCGGATCGGGCGTGACGCAGCGGGAATCGGCGCCGTCCGTGGACGTGGCGCTGAAGGTGGAACGGGACGGCGCGCTCGCGGTCACCGAGCGGGTCGTCGTGCCGCGGGGCGAGGTGACCAGGTCGGTGCCCTCGCGGGTACGGGCCGACGCGGGTGCGGACCCGCGCGAACGTGTCTTCACCGTCCAGGACGCGAGCGTGGCCGGGAACGGGCACGCCGAGGCCACCGAGGGCGGCCTCTCGATCAGCCTCGGTCCCGGCGAATCGACGGTGCGCTACGTGGTGCGGGGTGCGGTCGCCGACGCGCACGGCGAGCAGGAGGTTCGCTGGCGGATCGCCAGTGGGTGGAACACCGCGCTCGGAGCCGTGACGGCCTCCTTCGCCGCACCGGCACCGGAGATGTCGGTGACCGACTGTTTCGCGGGCCCACCCGGATCGGCACGCGCCTGCACCCTGGCCGGGGTGGACCACACCGGCGTCGTCCGGCTCGAACAGGACGGCCTCGCCACCGGCGATCGGCTCGAGCTCGTCGTCGGGCTGCCGCCGGGCACGGTCCCGGCCGACGCCCGCATCGACCCCGTGACCACCTTCGCCGGGGCGTTCGAACCCACCTGGATCAGCGGCATCGCCTTCGGCGCGCTCGCCCTGCTGCTGGCCGCGGGCGCCCTCGCACTGAGGCTGGCCCGCGGTCGGGACGCGTCCGCGCCGGTCGCCGACCCCGGCCCCGTCGGGGTGCTGCTGGCCGAGGGGGACCGGGCGGTGTTCGCGTCCCCGGACGGTGTGCTGCCCGGTCAGGTCGGCACCGTGGTCGACGAGTCGGTCGACCCGGTGGACATCGGTGCCACGGTGCTCGATCTCGCGGTGCGCAACTACCTGTGGATCACCGAGGTACCCGGTGCGGGCGGGACCGCGGACTGGCGATTCAGCAGGCGCAACAGGCCCAGCCCGGCCGACGAGAGCCTGCACGCCTTCGAGCTGGCCGTTCTGGACGCCCTGTTGCCGGCGGGAACGGACAGCACCACGCTGGGCGAGCTGTGGGTCGGCGGGCGCCTCGACGTGCTGCCGATCCGCGAGGCGATGTACCGGGACGTGGTGCGCCAGGGCTGGTTCAGCCCGCGCGCGCTGACCGGGCGCGGGGCGCTGACCTGGCTCGGCGCCGGGTTCGCGGTGGCCGGTACCGGCCTCACCTTCGTGCTCGCCTGCACGGTCGGGCACGCGCTCACCGGGGTCGCGGTGCTGCTGGCCGGGCTCGCGCTGACCGCGGGGTCGAGCCTGCTGCCGCGGCGTACCGGGCGTGGCCGCGCGCTCGCCGGGCAGCTCCGCGGCCTGCTGCGTTACCTGCACGAGGTGGACGTGCGCGACATCCCCGCACGCGACCGGGAACTGGTGTTCTCCCGCTCGTTGCCGTACGTGGTGGTGCTCGGCGAGACCGAGCGTTGGCTGCGCGCCTTCTGCGAGCTCGACCCGGAGGCGGAAGGGGCCTCCGGGGTGCACTGGTTCGGCGGCTTCGAGGGTGAACGGAACCTGCACCGCTTCGGCACCCACCTGCCACGGTTCCTGAACGCACTGGACGGGTTGCTCGCCGAGGCCGGCCACCTCCGCTCGTTGCGCACCGCCGTCCCGGCCGCGGGCTGAGCCGGTGTCGTCGGCGATACCGCTCGCCTGCGCGCTGCTCGCCGCGGGCCCTCTGCTCGGCACGGCACCCGCTCCGCCGCCGGACGCGCCGCCGCTGCCCACCCTCCCGCGCAGTGTCGAGGTCGAGCTGAAAGTGCACCGGGACGGCTCGCTCGCGGTCACCGAGGCGGTCTCGGTGCCCGCGGGGGAACGGATGCGACGGCAGGTGTCCCTGCGGCTCCCGCACGGCGACGCGCGGCAGCGGGTGCTCGGGGTGCGGGACGTCCGTATCGAGGGCAGTGGCTCGGCCGAGCTGACCGAAGAGCGGCTCGGTATCGACCTCGGCGGTGGCACCTCGATCGTCCGCTACACCGTGGACGGGGCGGTCACCGGCGGGGAGTTTCCGCGGGTGCACTGGCGCCCGGCGAGCGGCTGGGACACCGACCTCGAACTGGTCCGCGGGTCCTTCGCCGCGCCGCGCATCCCGGAGGCGCTGGACTGCGCCGCGGGTGCGCCGGGTGCGCCGCGGCCGTGCCTCGCGGCGCAGGTCGACCACGCCGGCCTGACCCGGTTCAGCCAGCGGCGGGTGCCCGCGGGGGAGCGGATCGAGCTCGCGGTGGACCTCCCGCCGCGAACCGTGCCGCCGAACGCCCGGATCGAGCCCGCGCCGACCCTGGCCGGCGCCTTCCTGCTCACCCCTCCGGTGGCGTGGGCGTGGGCCTTGTTCGGGGTGTTCCTGCTGGTTCTCGCGGTGTCGCTGGGGGTGCTCCGGCGCGCCGACGCGGCCGCCCGCACCGGTCCGGTGCCCGGCTCGGCGCCGCCCGCGGAGCTGCGCCCGGGGCAGGCCGGGGTGCTGGTCGAGGGCCGGGCGGACGCCGTGGACCTCGCCGTGACCCTGCTCGACCTTCGCGAGCGGGCCCCGGAGGATCTCCGGGGATTCGAGCGGCTGGCCGGGTCGGCCGGGCCCGAACTGCCCGAGTTCGGCTCCGCCGTGCGGGCGGACCTGGTGCGGCACCGCTACCTGCACGGCTCCCGCCCGGTGCGGGCCGGGTGGCGGATCGTCGGTTACGGGGTGTTTCTGACCGTCGTGCTCGCGCTCACCACCGGTCACGCCCAGCTAGGGTTGGTGCTCGCCGCGGCGGGTGCCGCCCTCGCCTGCTGGGGCCTGCTGCTGCCGCCGCGTACCCGCCGTGGTCGGGCCGCGGTGCGGGCGCTACGCGGCATCGATCCGGAGCGGGCGCCGCTGCCCTGGGCCGTCGCGCTCGGTCGGCCCGGCGAATCCGTCGAGGTCGCGCAGTTGATCGGGCGGCTGGCCCGCTCCGCCGGTAGGCGTGGGCGTGCACTGCCGCCGGCGTCGTAGGGTGGTCGCATGGCCGTACCCGAGTTAACCCGACTCACCCTCGACAACGGCCTGCGGGTCGTGCTCGCTCCGGACCGGACCGCCCCCGTGGTCGGCGTGAGCGTGCACTACGACGTGGGCTTTCGCTCCGAGCCGGAAGGACGCACCGGATTCGCTCACCTTTTCGAGCATCTCATGTTCCAGGGGAGCGAGAGCTTGGAGAAGCTCGCCCACTTCCGGCATGTGCAGGGCAGTGGCGGGATATTCAATGGCTCGACCCACCCGGACTACACCGACTACTTCCAGGTGCTGCCCTCCGGGGGGCTGGAGCGGGCCCTTTTCCTCGAGGCGGACCGCATGCGGGCGCCCAAGCTGACCAAGGAGAACCTGGCCAACCAGATCGACGTGGTCAAGGAGGAGATCCGGCTCAACGTGCTGAACCGGCCGTACGGCGGGTTCCCGTGGATCCTGCTGCCCCCGGTGCTGTACTCCACCTTTCCCAACGCGCACAACGGCTATGGCGACTTCACCGACCTCGAGCAGGCGTCCATCGACGACTGCGCAGCGTTCTTCGACACCTACTACGCGCCGGCGAACGCGGTGCTCACCGTGGCCGGTGACTTCGAGGTCGACCACGCCAGTCAGCTGATCGAGAAGCATTTCGGGGACGTGCCGTACCGGCCGGTGCCGCCGCGTCCCTCCTTCGGCGAGCCGCGCCCGAGCGAGGAACTGCGGGGCAGCCACAGCGATCCGCACGCCCCGCTGCCCGCGCTGGCCGTGGGGTACCGGATGCCGGATCCGGTCAACGAGGTGGACGGCTACCTCGCCAACCTGGTGCTGTCCGGGTTGCTCGCCGACGGTGACGGTTCCCGGCTGCAACAGCGGTTGGTGCACCGCGAGCCGCTGGTCACCGACATCAACGCGGGCGCGGGCCTGTTCGGCCCGTTCGAGGCGCGCGACCCGGACACGTTCTCGGTCACCGCGGTGTACCCGCACGAGGTGTCTCCCGAGCAGGTGCTGGGCGCGCTGGACGAGGAGTTGGAGACGCTGGCCACCACCCCACCCGCCGAGCAGGAGCTGGCCAAGATCACCGCGCGGTGGAGCGCGAACCTGCATGCCGAGCACGACCGCCTGATCAGCAGGACGCTCGCGCTCGGTTCCTTCGAGCTGTTGTACGGCGATCCGGCGCTGGTGTACGGCCTCGCCGACCGGATCGCCGCCGTGACCCCGTCCGATGTGGCCACGGCCGCGAAGGCGCTGCGCCCGGACGCCAGGGCCGTGCTCGTGGTCGAGCCGGCACAGGGAGGTGCCCAATGACGAGTGCGATGCATCGCAGCGCCGAGGAGATCGGCCGCACGGAGGTCGGGCCGCGGGAGGTGCCGCCGCTCGGCGAGCAGCGCGCCGCGGCCGACCTGGCCCATGTGGACACCGTGCTCGGCAACGGGCTGCGGCTGCTGGCCGTGCGCAAGGCCAATGTCCCGCTGGTGGAGTTCCGGCTCTCCATCCCGTTCGCGGGGGACGCCCCGATGCACCCGGCCACCGCCGAGGTGCTCGCGGAGAGCCTGCCGACCGGGACCCGCAGGCGGGACCGGATCGCGATCGACACCGAGTTGGCCCTGATCGGCGGCGAGCTGGCCACCATGGTGGACCCCGAACGGCTCGCGGTGAACGGCAGCGCGCTGGCAGGCGAACTGCCCACGTTGCTCGACGTGCTGGCCGACGTGCTCACCCAGGCGTCCTATGTGGACAACGAGGTGCGCAGGGAGTCGGCCAGGATCGGGGAACGGCTCGCGGTGGCCCGCACCCAGCCCAGGGTGATCGCGCGGGAGGCACTGCAGCGCCGCCGGTACGGCGACCATCCCTACACCCGCGAGGTGCCGCAGGCCGCCGATGTCGCCGAGGTCACCCCGGAGCGGGTGCGGGCGCTGCACGCGGCCGCGGTGCTGCCCCGGGGCTCGACCCTGGTGCTGGTGGGGGACATCGATCCGGACACCGTGACGGCCGACATCGAGCGGGCACTCGCCGACTGGCACTCGCCATCCGCCGCCGCGGTGCTGCCCGCGTTGCCGGAGCTGTCCGGCGGGGACGTGCTGCTGGTGCCGAGGCCGGGGGCGGTGCAGTCGCAGATCCGGCTCTCCGCGCAGGCGTTGCCGCGGACCGACTCCCGGTACGCCGCGCTGCAGCTGGCGAACCTCGCCTTCGGCGGGTACTTCTCCTCCCGGCTGGTGGAGAACATCCGCGAGGAGAAGGGGTACACCTACAGCGCGCATTCCGGGTTCGAGTTCACCGGGGACAACGCGACGGTGCAGGTGGACGCCGACACCGCGAGCGAGGTGACCGCGGCCGCCCTGCTGGAGACCCGCTACGAGCTGGGCAGGCTGGGCCTGGTCCCGCCGACCGCGGAGGAGGTGGAGACCGTGCGGCAGTACGCCATCGGCTCGCTGCTGATCGCCACCTCCTCGCAGTCCGGGCTGGCCAGCCAACTGTCCGCGCTGGCCTCGGTCGGCCTCGGGGTCGAGTGGCTCGCCGGGCATCCGGAACGGCTCGCCGCGGTCACCGCCGAGCAGGTCGCCGAGGCCGCGCTGGAGTTCTTCGCGCCGAAGCGGTTCACCGGTGTGGTGGTCGGCGACCCGGACACCCTCGAACCGAAGCTGTCCGCGCTCGGGAACGTCACCGTGGGGCGCGGAGCGTGACTGCCCAGCCGTTCCGGCTCGGCACCGTGCCGGCCCTGGCTCGGTCCACTGTGGACCGCCAGGAGTGGTTGCGTGCCGACCCGGAGCGGCTGCTGGCGCGCTGGTCGAGTGCCAGGGTGGTGCTGCTGGACGACACCGGGCGCACGCCGGTGCCGTTCGGGGAGACCACGCTGGCCACCCGCAAGGCGGCGGCCTACGGTGACCGGCCGCCGGAGGAGGCGATGTTCCTCGGCGAGTGGCAGGGCGTGGACCACTGGGGCATGCCCGGCACCCCCGATGGCGAGGTCGAGTCGGTGCCGATGCGCGGGAGCTGGGGCGTCGCGGACACCGCACCCGCCGCGGGCGGCGAGGTCTGGCTGGACCTGCGCGGGCACGGCGACCTCCTGGACGACACCTCGGCCGGGCTGTTCACCACTGCGCTCGCGTTGCGCAACTGGCATCGCAGGGCGCGGTTCTGCGCCCGCTGCGGTGGGCGGACCCGCCTGGTCCAGTACGGCTGGGCCGCGGTGTGCGACTCCTGCGAGCGGGAGGAGTACCCGCGTACCGATCCGGCGGTGATCTGCCTTGTGCACGACGATTCCGGGGTGAACGGCGAGCGGGTGCTGCTGGCGCGGCAGCCGAACTGGCCGCCGCACCGCTACTCGGTGCTCGCCGGGTTCGTGGAGGCCGGCGAGTCCCTCGAGGGGTGCGTCACCAGGGAGATCCGGGAGGAGGTCGGGGTCGAGGTTGCCGGCGTCCGATACCTCGGCAGCCAGCCCTGGCCCTTCCCGCGTTCGATCATGCTGGGCTTCGTGGCGAGGGCGGACCCCGCCGCGCCGCTGCTGCCGGCCGACGGCGAGATCGAGAGCGCGCTCTGGGCCACCAGGGAGGAACTGCGGGAGACCTTCGCGAACAGCCAGACCCGCAGCGGGAACGCCGTGCCGACCCCGATCGGTGGCGGAGCCGGCCGGATGCTGCTGCCCGGCAACTCGTCCATCGCCAGGGTCATGCTCGAAGCCTGGACCCTGGCGGAAGGCTGAACGGGCGCACGGGCGCGGTCACTTAGCCTGAATCCACCGACTGTGATTCAGGCTGAGAGGTCATTGTAGAATGAGGCGGTCGAGTCGGCGGAAAATTCTACCCCTTATGGGGTTTTGCTGTAGCGCGTCTGGGTTCTGTTTTTTCACGTCGTGGGTGTGGGTCTGTGTTCGGTGTGACAATTTATGCGATGCGGTGTAAAGCACGGCTCCGCGCCACGTGAGAAGAGAAGGAGGTGCGCGGTGATGGGTGGAGAAACGTCGGCTGTGTCGCGGATGGAGTTTGTGCACGGCTGTGGTGTTGGGTGCCGTGCTGCTGCCCTCGACAGGTACGCAGGCGGCCGCTGACACCGCTTCCGCTCCGAACGAGCCCTCCAGCCGGTCGGCCACAAACCGCGACCGCCACTTCGACACGGTGTTCCGCGAAACCCCGATGTCCGCAGCCGCCGCACCGATCGAGCCGCCTTCCGCGCAGCGCAACACGATCCGCGACCGCAACGCCAACGCCTGCGCGGTCTTCCGGCGGCGCGACCATCCACTCAGGACGCTAGCTCCTGGACGGTCAGGACAACGGGCTCACGCTTCGGGCTCGGCATCGCCACCCCCACAACTACCAACGAACTACTGAGTCACGACACTAGAGCAGCGTGCCCAGCGGGAGGATCAGGGCGATCGCGAGCACGGAGATCACCGTCTCCATCAGCGACCAGCTCTTGATCGTCTGCCCGACCGACAGCCCGAAGTACTCCTTCACCAGCCAGAAACCGGCGTCGTTGAGGTGGGAGAAGAACAGCGAACCGGCGCCGATGGCCAGCACGAGCAGCGCATTGTGCGTAGGGTCAAGGCCTGCGGCCAGCGGAGCCACGATCCCGGCCGCGGACACCGTCGCCACGGTGGCCGAACCGGTGGCCAGCCGGATGGCCACGGCGACCAGCCAGCCCAGCAGCAGCGGCGAGAAGTCCGCCCCGGTGGCCAGCCGGGTGATCACATCGCCGACCCCGGCGTCCACCAGGGTCTGCTTGAAACCGCCGCCCGCGCCGACGATCAGCAGGATCCCGGCGATCGGCGGCAGCGCCTCGGCGAGCGTGCCGGAGAGCTTGCCACGGCTGAACCCGGCCGCGCGGCCAAGGGTGACCATGCCGAGCAGCACCGCGGCCAGCAGCGCCACCAGCGGGTTGCCGACGAAGTCCAGCAGCCTGCGCGGGTGGCCGCCCTCAGCCAGCAGGATGTCGGCCAGCGCCTTGCCCATCATCAGCACCACCGGCAGCAGCACGGTGCACACGGTGGCCAGGAAGCTCGGTGCCCGGCGCTGCTCGGCGGTGGCCCGCTGGGACTCGGGACCGGCTTCGGGAACCAGGTGCGCGGGCGCGGTCGCGTCCGGGACCAGCCGGGCGGCGATCCTGCCGAACAGCGGGCCCGCCACGATCACCGTCGGGATGGCCACCAGCACACCCAGCGCGAGGATGATGCCGACGTTGGCGTCCAGCGCCCCGGCCGCGGCCAGCGGGCCCGGGTGCGGCGGTACCAGGCCGTGCAGCACGGAAAGGCCCGCCAGCGCCGGAATCCCGAGCAGCATCAGCGGCCGCCCGGTCCGCCGGGACACCAGCAGCACCACCGGGATGAGCATCACCAGCCCGATCTCGAAGAACATCGGCAGCCCGATCAGCGCGGCCACCAGCGCCATCGACCAGGGCAGCAGCCTGCGGCCGGACCGGGAGATGATGGTGTCCACGATCTGGTCGGCGCCGCCGGAGTCGGCGAGCAGCCTGCCCAGCATGGCGCCGAGCGCGATCAGCACCCCCACCGAGGCCACGGTGGAACCGACCCCGTCGGTGAAGCTGTCGATCAGGGTGTCCACCGGCATCCCGGCCACCAGCCCGAGCAGCCCCGAACTCAGGATCAGCGCCAGGAACGGGTGCAGCTTCAGCTTGGTGATCAGTACGACGATCAGCGCGATGGCCAGCAGGGTGGCCGCGATCAGCCGGGTGTCCTGCCCGGTCCACGTGGCGGCGGCGAGCGTGTTCACGGGGTGCCCTCGCTTTCCCTCCCGAGTGCGATACGCACGATGTCCTCCGGTGGTGTCGCGATGTCCGCGGTCAGCCCGGGCTCGTCCGGCCGCAGCGGTTCCAGGTCGGCGAGTTGGGAGTCCAGCAGGGACACCGGCATGAAATGACCGGAGCGGCCGGTCATCCGGCCGGCCAGCAGCTCCCGGTCCCCGTGCAGGTGCAGGAACCAGACCCCTGCGTCCACGCGCAACACGTCCCGGTAGGAGCGTTTGAGCGCCGAGCAGCTGACCACCCCGCCGGTCGCGGCATGTTCGCTGATCCAGCCCGCGATGGCCGACAGCCAGGGTGCGCGGTCGGCGTCGGTGAGCGGGGTGCCCGCGGACATCTTGGCGACGTTGGCCTCGGGGTGGAAGGAGTCGGCCTCGGCGTACTCGACGCCGAGCGCGGCCGCGAGCTCCGTGCCGACGGTGGTCTTGCCGGAGCCGGCCACGCCCATGACGACGATGACGCTCATGGGCGAAGTGAACCTCAAAAGTAGTACTTAATCAAGAGAAAGTAGTACTTAATCGAAACAGGCGGGTAACCTGAGGGGAACCGGAGAAACTGGAGGTGCGGTGGCCGACGGCACGCACGCGCGGGTGCTGGACGCACTGGGTTCCGCCATCGTGCGTGGCTCCCTCGAGCCGGGAGCCGTGCTGCGGGTCGAGGAACTGCAGCAGCGGTACGACGTGTCCCGCACGGTGGCCCGCGAGGTCGTCCGGGCACTGGAGGGGATGGGCCTGACGACCAGCAAGCGCAGGGTCGGCGTGACCGTGCGCGAGTCGGCGGGCTGGAACCACTACGACCCCAGGTTGATCCGCTGGCAACTGGACGGTCCGGGGCGTGCGGAGGCCCTGCGCACGCTGACCGAGCTGCGCAGCGCGGTGGAGCCGAGCGCGGCCAGGTTCGCCGCCCTGCGTGCCTCGCCCGAGCAGCGGGGCAGGTTGCGCGCGCTGGCCACCCGGCTGGCCGGCACCGCCAAGGCCAGGGACCTCGGTACCTTCCTCGGGCACGACATCGAGTTCCACCACCTGGTGCTGACCGCGTCCGGCAACCCGATGTTCGGCCAACTGTCCGAAGTGGTCGCCGAGGTGCTCACCGGAAGGACAGGGCACGGCTTGATGCCCCCCGAGCCGCGGCCCGAGGCGGTGGCCTGGCACGCCGAGGTCGCCATCGCGATCGAGGCAGGCGAGGCGAGCCGGGCCGAACGGGCCATGGCCGACATCGTGGTGCAGGCCCGGGACGAGATACTCGAACTGCTCACCCCGCCGGACCGGTAGCCCGGTCGCCGGCCCCGTTCGGTACGGTCAGCCGGGTGAGCGGGGCGAGGGCGATCGGACTGTTGCTGGGGGTGCTCGCCGACGGCGCCATCGGCGGCCGTAATCGGAGCGGGCCCGCGGACGGGTTCGCGCGGCTGGCACGCACGGCCGAGCGCAAGCTGTACGCCGACCGGCCGGTTCCCGGCGTGCTCTACGCCGGCGGGCTGACCGCGGGGGTCGTGCTGATCGGGCTGGCCGCCGAACGCGTCGGCCGGCGCAGCCCGCTGCTGCGCGCCGTGGGCACGGCGACCGCGACCTGGGCGGCGCTGGGCGGCGCCGCGCTGGCCGCCGACGGCACCGAACTCGCCCGCGACCTGGAGACCGGCACCCTGGAGGCGGCGCGGACCCGGCTGTCCGAGCTCGATCTGCGGGAGACGGCAGGCCTGGACACGATCGGGCTGTCCCGCGCCTCGGTGGAGGCGGTCGCGGAGAACACCTCGGATGTGGTGGTCGTCCCGCTGGTGTGGGGCGCGCTGGCCGGTATCCCCGGGGTGCTCGGTGCCCGCGCGGTCACCGTGCTGGTGCGCACCGTCGGCCCACCGAACCGGGTCGCCCTGCCGCCGCGCCATCGCCGGTTCGGGTGGTTCACCGCGCGGCTGGACGAGGTGGTCAGCCTGCTGCCGACCCGTGCCGCCGCCGCGCTGACCGTGGCCGCCGCTCCGGTCGTCGGCGGTTCCGCCGCGGGCTCGTGGCGGGCATGGCGCCGGGACACCGCGGCGCACCCCGGCCCCAACGCGGGCAGGGTGGAGGCCGCTTTCGCCGGCGCGCTGGAGGTTCGGCTCGGCGGGCGTACCGCGTACCGGCACGGCACGGAGGAACTGCCGGTGCTCGGCGACGGCCGCAACCCGGACGCGGGCCACGTGACCCGCGCCGTGGAACTGTCCAGGGTGGTCGGCTGGCTGGCCGGACTCAGCTCGGCCGCGCTCGCGCTCCTGCTCGGTCCGTGGCGGCGTCGGTGCCGGAGCCCCCGCCGGTAGTCCCCGGCCGCCCGGCTTCCTCGCTCTCCTCGTCCTCGGCGAGGATCTGCGCCACGGACTTGCGCCTTGCCGGCTTGTCCTGCGACTTTCCTTCCAGCGCGCCCCCTGGCTTCAGCTCGCGAACGGTGAAGTACAGCCAGCCGAGCAGGGCCATCGTGCCGAACGCGATCCACTGCAGGGCGTAGGCGAAGAAGGGGCCGGCCTCCAGCTGCGGTAGCGGCAGGGCGCCCAGCACGCCCGGCTGGTCCGGCTCCAGCTGCAGGTAGCCGGGCCGGATGTCCAGGCCGGTGGCCCTGGACACCACCCGCGCGTCCACGCTGTAGCTGTGCAGCCGTCCGGCCGTGGACTCGCCCGCGAAGGCGTCCCGCCGCTGCGGGTCGGTCTCGTCGATCCGGACCCGGCCGACCAACTCGACCCGGCCCGCGGGTGGCGGCTGGTACGCGGGCACCCTGCTGCGCTCGTCCGGCCGCACGTATCCCCGGTCGACCAGCACGACCCGGCCGTCGGTGGTGCGCAGCGGGGTGAGGATCTCGAAGGCGGGCTCGCCCTGGACCGTGCGCAGCCTGGCGATCACCTCGTCCCCCGGCAGGTAGCTGCCGGTCACGGTGACCCGTTCCCACTGCGTGCGCTCGTCCGGGGTCGCGCCGCCGGGCAGCACCTCGGCCAGCGGCCGTGGCTGGGCGTCGAACGAGGCCTGCAGCGCGGCGTTGCGGGTCTCCCGCTCGGCGTCCCGGCTGAACTGCCAGGGCGCGAGCAGGGTGTAGCAGGCAGCGGCGAAGGCGAACACCAACACCGTCAGGGCCAGCCAGCTCGGCCGCAGCAGGAACTTCAACCGCACCCCTCAACGGTAAGCTGTGGTCCGCGGAGGGGGTACGGCGCGGGGTCAGCCGAGCCGCAGCGCGTCCTCGGCCGCGGCCAGCGACTGGCGGGCGTACCCGCCGCCGAACACGGCGGCGTGCATGAGCAACGGGAAGAGCTGGTGCAGCGGGATGCGGTCCCGCCAGTCCGCGGGCAGCGGAGCCCCGGCGTCCGCGGCGGCCTCGAGGTACCCGCCGAGCACGTACTGCAGCGAGGTGAGCCCGAACAGGTGCAGCATCGCCAGGTCGGTCTCCCGGTGCCCGCCGTGCGCGGCGGGATCGATCAGCCAGGCCTCCCCGTCGGAGGCCCAGAGCACGTTGCCACTCCAGGCGTCTCCGTGCAGCCGGGCCGGTGGCTCCGCGGGGCCCGCCAGCTCGGGCAGCCGCTCGCACACCCGGTCGAACACCTCGGCCTGCGCCTGGTCGAACAGGCCCTTGTCCACGCAGGAACGCACGTACGGCTCGATCCGGTACGCGGCGAAGAACGTGGGCCAGTCCCCGTGCGGCTCGTTGCGCATCGGCGCGAGGCCCATCCAGGCGTCGGCGGGCCCGCCGGGGGGAGCCGAGCCGAACGCGGGCGCGCCCCGCCGGTGCAGCGCGCACAGCCGGCGACCGAGCCGCTCGGCGGCCGAGGTGCTCGGCACCCCGGTGGAGACGTGCTGGATCACCAGCCACTCCTCGTCCCAGCCGTGCACCTCCGGGGTCGGGACGTCGCCGTACTCGGCCAGCCAGCGCAGGCCGGCGGCCTCCGCGGTGGCCGCACCCCGGCCCTGGCCGCGTTTGGTCACCACCTTGCGCCCGTCGGCCAGGGTCACCGCGAAAGCCTCGCCGCCGATCGGCTGGGCCCTGGTGGCCCGCTGCCCGGTGAACCGCTCGGCGGCCGCCCGCTCGGCGCTCATTTCCTGGCTCCTTCTCGCTGCGCTCCTCGGCCCGTGGGCCGGACCTGTGATGCTCGCGAGGCGTCGCCTTCGGCGCTCACCGGTGCTCCCGCACCCAGTCGAGCAGGCCGGGCATCGACCGTTCGATCATGCCGAGCACCTCCTCGAACCCACCGTCGGCGCCGTAGTACGGGTCGGGCACCTCGGCGCCGTCCGGCGCGGAGGGGTCGAACTCCCGCAGCATGCGCACGCGGTCCGGGTCCGGCGCGAGCCTGCGCAGGTCGCGCCGGTGGGAGGCGTCCGCGGCGAGCAGCAGGTCGGCGTCCAGGTGCGGTGCACCGACCTGTGCCGCGATGTGTTCACCGCGGTAGCCGTGCGCGTCCAGCGTGGCCCGCGCCCGCGGGTCGGCGGGCTCGCCGACGTGCCACGGTCCGATCCCGGCGCTGCTCACCCGCACCTGTTCGGCGAGCCCGGCGCGGCGCAGGTGCTCGGTGAAGACCAGCGCGGCCATCGGCGAGCGGCAGATGTTTCCCGAGCAGACGAAACAGACGTGCGGTACGGGGGAGTCGGTCACGAGTGCGGTCTCCGGGTCAGGTGTCGTCGGGGTGGCATACCGAACGCACGGCCCGCTCCAGCGCGGTGCGGTGCAGCGGATCCAGCGAGCGTGCCTCGCCGACCGTACGTACGGCGCGGAACAGGTGGTGCGGGCAGGTCCGGTCGGCCCGTGCGGTGCCGGTGGCCTCGAGTTGGGCGAGCAACTCGCCGGTGATCCGGTCCAGCGCCGGCCGGACCTCGGTGGCGAGGTCCGGCCATGCGGTCGGTTGCCGCTCGGGGTGGGCGGTCCAGTACGCGTGCAGCGCCCGCTGCACCAGCTTGCCGGCCGTCAGCTGGTCGCGAAAGATCCGGGTGGCCGTGGCGGGGTCGATGCCGATGTCGGCTGCGCGCTCGGCCACGGTGGCCAGGATCCGCCGTTCGCGAGCCGGGTCCTCGATGGGCCCACCGGTACCCCATTTCGCGGCCGCCACCGCGTTCGCGATCAGCGCGCGCTCCGCGGCGAGATCGGTCAGCGGCAGCAGCGGTTGGCTCGGCTGTGCCGAGGCGGGCTGGGGAGCGCACACCAGCGCGACCGAGGCGCCCGCGGCGAGCAGGAGCGAGGACAACCGACCGTGCACAGCAAGGCAGCGTACATGCGAGGATCGGCGACATGTCAGTGCCAGTCTCCGAGGTGATCGCCGCGCTCGAAGCGGCCTACCCGCCCGCGCTCGCCGAGTCCTGGGACGCCGTGGGCCTGGTGTGCGGAGACCCGACCGAGTCCGCGGACCGGGTGCTGGTCTGTGTGGACCCGGTCGAGGAAACCGTGGCCGAGGCCGAGGAGCTCGGCGCCCGGCTGATCGTCGCGCACCACCCGCTGCTGCTGCGTGGGGTGCACGGGGTCGCCGCCGACACCGCGAAGGGCCGGCTGGTGCACCGGATGATCCGCGCGGGGATCGCCCTGTACTGCGCACACACCAACGCCGACTCCGCCAACCCCGGGGTTTCCGACGCGCTGGCCGAGACCGTCGGCGGGTTGCGGGTGCTGGGTCCGCTCGCGCCGCACGAGGACGGCGTCACCGGGATCGGCCGGATCTGCGAGCTGGTCGAGCCGGAACGTCTCGGTTCCTTCGTGGCCCGGGTGGCGGACGCGCTGCCCGCGACCCGGCCAGGGGTGACCGGGGCGGGCGACCCGGACCGGTTGCTGCGCACCGTCGCGGTCTCCGGCGGGGCGGGGGACAGCTACCTGGGCCGGGCGAGTGCCGCCGGGGTGGACGCCTATGTCACCGCCGATCTCCGGCACCATCCGGCAGGTGAGCACCTCGGCGCGGCCGGCCCGGTGCCCGCGCTGGTCGGACTCACCCACTGGGCCAGCGAGTGGCCGTGGTGCGGGCAGGCAGCGAACGTCATCGAGTCGGCCGGTGCGGGTACCGTCGACGTTCATGTCTCCACGCGGTGCACCGATCCGTGGAACCTGCGAGCGAGCTGAGGGAGAAACATACAGTGAAGGCAGAATCTGCCGTCCAGCGTCAGCTACTCGACCTGGCCAAAGCCGATGCCGACCTGGACCGGGTCGAGCACCGTCGGCGCAACCTCCCCGAGCTGGCCGAGATCGCCCAGGCGGAGAAGACCCTGCGGGAGCGTAAGGACGCGCTGGTGGCCGTGCAGACTTCGGCCTCCGACCTGGATCGGGAGGTGGCCCGGCAGGAGAAGGAGGTCGACTCGGTCCGGGCACGCGGGGAGAAGGACCGCAAGCTGATGGAGTCCGGTTCGGTCGGCGCCAAGCAGCTGACCGACCTCGAGCACGAGGTGGCCACCCTGCAACGCCGCCAGTCCGCGCTGGAGGACGACCTGCTGGATCTGATGGAGCGCAAGGAAGCGCTGGAGCAGGACGCCCAGCGCACCGGCGCCGAGGTGGACAAGGCCGAGCGGGACCTCGCCGATGCGGCCAAGCGCAGGGATGAGGCGCTCGCCGACCTCGAGTCGACCGAGGCCAAGCGCAAGGCCGATCGCGACGCGCTGCTGCCCCGGTTCCCCGAGGACCTGCTGACGCTGTACAGCCGGGTGCGCGAGCAGAAGGGGATCGGTGCTGCCCTGCTGCGGTCCCGGCGATGCGGCGCCTGCCAGCTCGAACTGGACCGCAACACCGTCTCCGAGATCAAGGCCGCCGCCGAGGACGAGGTCGTCCGCTGCGAGAACTGCGGAGCCATCCTGGTGCGCACCATGGAGTCCGGGCTGTGACGACACTTCAGGTCATCGTCGAGGCCGATGGCGGTTCCCGGGGCAACCCCGGCCCCGCGGGCTACGGCGCGGTGGTGAAGGACGCGGCCACCGGGCAGGTACTCGCCGAACGTTCCGCCGGGCTGGGCGTGGCCACCAACAACGTCGCCGAGTACCAGGGACTGATCGCCGGGCTGGAGGCCGCCGCCGAGCTCGGCGCGTCCACTGTGGAGGCCCGGCTGGACTCGAAGCTGGTCGTCGAGCAGCTCTCCGGCCGCTGGAAGATCAAGAACGCGGCGTTGCAGCCGCTCGCGGTGCGGGCTCGCGACCTTGTGCGACGGTTCGAACGGGTCCGGTTCGAATGGATTCCGCGCGCGCGGAACGCCCACGCGGACCGGCTGGCCAACGAAGCGATGGACACCCAGGCCGGTATCGAGACCACCCCCGCGCCCGAGCGCGAGGAACCGGAGCAGACCGAGCTCTGGCCGAGCGCGGACCGGTCCTCCCCTGCCGGGTGGACGGGTGCCGTCGGGACGCCGACCAAGCTGTTGCTGCTGCGGCACGGGCAGACCGCGATGTCGGTGGACCGGCGCTACTCCGGCCGTGGCGACGTGCCGCTCACCGAACTGGGTGCCCAGCAGGCGGCGGCCGCGGCCAAGCGGTTGTCCACGATGGATGGCCTGTTGGTGGGCGGAGAGCCCGCCCCGGTCATCACCTCGCCCCTTGGCAGGGCGCGGCAGACCGCCCGGGCCGTCGCCGACGCGCTCGGCGGTCCCGTCACCGAGCACGCCGGGTTGACCGAGACCGACTTCGGCGCCTGGGAGGGGCTGACCTTCCCCGAGGCGGCCCAGCGGGATCCGGAGCTGCACCGGGCCTGGCTCGGCGACGCCTCGGTGCCGCCGCCGGGCGGGGAGAGCTTCGACGCCGTGCACCGCAGGGTGCGCGGTGCGCTGGCTGAGCTGACCGAGTCCTACGCCGGGCGCACGGTGGTCGTGGTCAGCCATGTCACGCCGATCAAGACCGTGCTGCGCATCGCGCTGGACGCCGGGCAGTCCCTGCTCTTCCGGCTGCACCTGGATCTGGCCTCGCTGTCGATCGCCGAGTTCTACCCGGACGGCAACGCCTCCGTCCGGCTGGTGAACGACATCTCGCACCTGTCCTGAGCCGCCGAACCCGGTGGGGCTGCCGGGCCGGCCCAGGCACGGGGATATCCTGGTACGGCGGGCGAGTTGGCAGGGCGGCCGCGGTAGCGCGCCACGGCGCGGTATCGAGGAAAGTCCGGACTCCGCAGGGCAGGGTGGTTGCTAACCGCAACCCGGGGTGACCCGCGGGAAAGTGCCACAGAAAACAGACCGCCCCGCCGACGACGCGGGGTAAGGGTGAAACGGTGGTGTAAGAGACCACCAGCGTCCCGGGTGACCGGGACGGCTTGGTAAACCCCACCCGGAGCAAGGCCAAGAGGGAGCAACGCTCCTGCGCAGGCGTTCGAGGGCGGCCCGTCCGATGCCTGCGGGTAGGCCGCTTGAGCCTGTCGGCAACGGCAGGCCGAGATGGATGGCCGCCCATCGCGGTACCGCCGCGTGGACAGAATCCGGCTTACATGCCAACTCGCCCGCCCCACCTTTCCCGGCCCCGGGATCGGTGGGGTATCCGGGTGCTGAGCTGCCTCCGGGGATCCGGACGGCTGTTTCGACGACGTCTTCAGACGTTTCCGCCCGCAGTCAGTCCACAATAGACTTCCCACAATAGACCTCGCACCGGCCACGGAGGACGCGGCGATCCGCAAGGGCGACGCCGGTGGCCCGCGGTTCGCGAGGTGGACGGTGGGCTGGAGCGGGGCAGGGAGGACGGTGGGCTCGGGTATCCCACCACGGAGGAGACGGCCAGCACCGACTCCGAAGGCGAGCCCGGTCGCTACGTGCGCTTCCGCAAGAACGGTTCGCCCGGCACGTTGTACTGGCGGCACGACATCGGTACCCGTGCCGTGTACGGGGCGATCGACGCGCGGTGGACCTCGTACGGGCGGGAGAAGGGCAGCCTCGGGGTGCCGAGGATCGATGTCACCGCGACCCCGGACGGGGTCGCCTGGTATGTCCACTTCACCAGGAACGCCTCCCCGACCGGTTGTGGGTGAGGCACTGGAATCCGGAGCGGGCCGAAACATAGCCACCTGGGCATGTGTCACTCGGGAGGCGGTACGAGGATCGGTAAGGCTTACCTACTTTGGTAGGGCCAGGTCCTCGCACCGACGAAAGGGTGGTCCGAGATGGGTGGGTGTAACTGCTGTAGCTCGTGCAGTGGTCCCGGTTGCGGCTGCTGCGGGAGCTGCTGACAACGGAGAACCGGGCCCCGGGCCGCCGCCACTTTCCGGCGGCGGTCCGGGGCCCGGTCATGTCGGGCGGAGCCGCGTGCGCCGGTGGGCCGATAGGGTCGGGGTATGGATCACCAAGAAGCCGCGCAGCTCGCCTACCGCTGCCACCGGGTGCTCGAGCCATTGCACTCGATGGTCTACTTCGCCCCGGAGGCCGAGGACCGGCTCACCGCGGCGGGCCTGCGCCCCGGCCGGATGTGCTACTTCGCCAGCCGTTCCGCCCCGATGGGCGCGGTCGGCCCCGGCACGGTGGCCGCGACCTTCTTCAACTTCAACCCGGTTCTGGTCGCCGAGCACATCCCGGAGGCGTGGAAGTTGGCCACCCCGGAGCAGGTGCTCGAGGCCAGGCTGGTGGCCGCCGACGCCGCGCTGCGCAGGCTGCTCGGTGCGGATGCGGACTCCGAGCAGGTGGCCGAGGCCGCCGACCTGGCGCGGCAGGCCGCCGAGCTGTGCATCCCGGAGGGGCGCCCGCTGTACGCCGCGCACGCCGACCTGGACTGGCCGAGCGAGCCGCACCTCGTGCTCTGGCACGCCGCCTCGCTGCTGCGCGAGTTCCGTGGGGACGGGCACATCGCCGCGCTGGTCGGCGCCGGGCTGAACGGGCTCACCGCACTGGTGACGCACACCGCGACCGGCAAGGGTTTCCTCGAGTCGGTCGCCAAGCGCCTGCGGGGCTGGTCCGACGACCAGTGGGCGGCCACCGTCGACTACCTGCGTGGCGAGGGCCTGCTGGACGCCGACGGGAACCTCACCGAGCAGGGCAACCAGTTGCGCGAGCGGGTGGAGGCGGACACCAACGCCGCGGCCGCGGGCCCGTTCGCCACGCTCGGCGCGGAGAAGGCCGAGCGGCTGCGCGAGCTCGGCCGCTCGCTCAGCAGGCAGATCATCGCCGAGGGTGCCTACCCGCAGGAGGGCATCTTCGCCAACTCCCGCTAGCGGACCCTGAACGTGGCTTTCCGGACGTTCAACGTCGCGAACGGCACTTTTGGGTCGTCTGACGTCTCGAACGCCACGTTCAGGGCTTTTGGGGGTCGGGGGTCACCAGCGCACGGGTAGGCGGTGCACCCCGTAGATCACCATGTCCTCGCGCATGGGGACCTCCTCCGGCGGCACCGCGAGCCGCAACCCGGGAAACTCCTCGAGCAGGGCCGCGAAACCGGCGCGCATCTCGATCCTGGCCAGTTGCTGGCCGAGGCACTGGTGCACGCCGTGTCCGAAGGCGAGGTGCCCGGCGGCCGGCCTGGCCAGGTCGAGCCGGTCCGGCTCGTCGAACCGATCCGGGTCCCGGTTGGCCGTCGACAGGTGCAACAGCACCGTTTCGCCGCGGCGGAGCAGTACGCCGTCCAGCTCGACGTCCTCCAGCGGGGTGCGCTGCGTGCCGAGGTGGACGATCGTGAGGTACCGCAGCAGTTCCTCGACCGCGTTGTCCATCGCCCCCGGGTCCGCGCGCAGGGCCGCCAGCTGTGCGGGTTCGCGGAGCAGGGTGTACGTCCCGAGCGCGAGCATGTTCGCGGTGGTCTCGTGCCCGGCGACCAGCAACAGAAACCCCACGCCCGCCAGCTCGGGATCGTCCAGCTCGCCCCCGGCCACCAGCCCGCTGAGCAGATCGTCGCCCGGTTCGGCCCGTTTGCGTTCGACCAGCTCGCCGAGGAAACCGAAGACCCTGCCCAGCGCGGCCATCGCGTCCTCGTACTCGGTGTCCAGGTTCAGCATCGTGGCCGCGTCCTGCTGGAAGCGGCCCCGATCGGCATACGGCACGCCGAGCAACTCGCAGATCACCAGGGACGGGATGGGCAGCGCGAACTCCCGCACCAGGTCCGCGGGTGGCCCGGTGCGCCGCATCGCCGCGGCGTGCTCCCGCGCGATCTCCTCGATCCGCTGGGCGAGCTGGTTCATCCTGCGCACGGTGAACTGGCCGGTGAGCAGGCGGCGGTACCGGGTGTGTTCCGGCGGATCCTGGTGGACGAACATTCCCGGCGGCAGGTCGCCCGGCTTGGCCTCGGCCGGTATCCGCCTGCTGGCCACCGGCGGATGTTTCAGTTCCGCCTTCGCGCTGAACCGGGGGTCGGCCAGGATCGCCCTGGCATGCGCGTAGTCGGTCACCAGCCAACCCCGGTGCCCGTCCGGGTAGGTCATCCGGGAGATCGGCTGGTCGGTGCGCAACCGGCTGACCTCCTCGGGCGGGTCCAGTGGTCGCCGGCGGGCAGTGGAAAGGCCTTCCGCGGCGGGTGGGGCGGTCTCGGTCATCGGTTTTCCTCCCCTTGCCGGGTGCCAGTGGGCACGGTTGCCCCTCGAAGCTACACCTGATTCACAACTTTGTGAAAGTTGTCATACGAGCGAACCTGCCAGGGGTAAAGGTGAGAGACGCTCGCGTTCTGCCGGGAATGTGGCCCTGTCGGGGTGACGATTACCGAAATTCCACCGGTCCGAGGACGTGATTACCGACAGTCGCGAAAAATGCGCGGAGTCCGAGTGATCGGTAACCGTGATCGCCTCTTCGGATGATCTCCGTCCCGGCTCTCCGGTCCCGCCCGACTCACACGACGGCACCCGGTCTGCCACCCGAACGGGGCATGGTGCACTATGCACAGCGTCATCAGCGGGGCGATCCGTTGCACCCAGAGTGAGTTTGATCCGTGCTGCCGGGTGAGTTCAGCCGCACACTACGAAATCCGGGTGGCCAGGGTTAATACTTGACGGTCGGACAGCCATGATGGAGGGCGACGAGATTCAGTGAGACCGGCCGTTATTCGCTTCGGACAAGCACGCCCTGTTCACCGGAACGCCCTTTGACCACTACCCCTCGTAACGCCATGATGTTGTGTGACAACGGCAAGTACTGTGACAAGTTCAAGTGCAGTGACAACTTGACGACCACACTCCGCGCACCCGGGAGTATGCGATGACGACCATGACGAGCCTCATGGAACTGGCCCAGGAGCAGCCACTGGACACGGGCGGTGTCCGCACGTGGATCCTGGACAACATCATCCCGCTGGTGCTGCTCGCCGTCGCGCTGCTGCTGCTGTGGTTGGGCGGCGGGAAGGGCGACAACGCCGGTGTCATGCGGCGCCTTGCCGGTGTGGTGATCGCGCTGGCCATCGTGGGGTTGGCGGTGAGCGGACTCGGCGTGAACGTCGGTGAATGGCTCGCCAGTCTGTTCACGGGCTGAGCTGGACTCGCCTTGCGGATTCGAACCGATGACGAGGTCTACCGGGTCGATGCGGTGTGGCTCGGCCCGCCGAAGGCCACTTTCCCCTGGCGGGCCCGCTACGTGGCGTGGGGCGTCGGGATCCCGGTGTTCCTGGTGGTGCTGACGGTCGAGCGGCAGCTCGGCTTCGAGTTCGGGTTCTTCTCGACAGCCTGGGCTTTCATCGCCACTATCGCGATCACCAGGTTGATCACGGCGAAGATCAGTCACGAGCGCCCGCTCGGCGCCGTGCTGGCGATGTGGGCCCGCGAGCTGAACACGCCGCGGGCACGCTCGAGCGGCGCCGGCGGCGCGGTCAGCGCCAGCAAGGTGCGGGTGCGTGCCGACCGGCCACGGCCGAGACATCATGGGCGCGGACATCAACATCATGGGCGCAGGGGGAGAAGCCAACCTTTCCGCGAGGGGGCCGGTAGTAACACAGCACGAGTACGCCGGGGCCGTACACGGCCCGCGGTGGGGAGGTAGTCGTTGTTCGGTCGCGGCGGAAGGCGGCAGCAGAACCGGGAACAGGACCTGTCCCCGGGTTCCGGCGCTTGGCAGGCCGGGACGCCCCAGCTCCAGGCCAAGCAGGTACGCCAGTCCAAGCAGGTCAACCAGGGCAAGCAGACCAAGCAGCGGCGGCTTCCCGGTGAGCAGGCCGTGCCCACCTACACCCCCTCGATCGCCGCCCGCAGCATCGACGGCCACCTGCTGCGCACCGGCAACGAGGTCTACGCCTGGTACCGCCTCGCGCCGCAGCGCTGGTCCTTTCGTTCCGACTCCCAGCGCCGGGACCTGGTGGCCGCGATCGCCGGCCAGTACGCCGAACTGCAGGGCCGCTGGATGCACCTGCGGGTCACCACCCGGCCCTATCCGATCCGGATGTGGGCCGAGGCGCACGTGCACAACGCCATAAGCCGCCCGCAGGACACCCCGGGCACCCTCTCCTTCGACGACTACCTGATCGGCGAGCAGCAGCAGCTGATGGGCCGCTCCATGGCGGAGAAGGAGGTCTACCTCGGGGTGCAGGTGCAGACCCGCGGGGTGATGGACCGCGCGGTGGAGCGCGCGGCCCCGCTGCTGCGCAGGATCCTGCCCGAGGCGGTGGACGCCGAGCTCACCGCGCTGGACTCCGAGGTCGAGCACCTGGACCAGGTGATCGGCTCGGCCGGGCTGGAGGGCCGTCCCGCGCTGGCCGAGGAGATGTCCTGGCTGATGCACCGGTCCTGCTCGCTCGGCCTGCCCGCGCCACGCAACCTGCCCGCGGTACCCGGGGCGGCCTGGGAACCGGAGGACCTCGCCAGCTTCACCGACGCCGCGGACCTGCACTGCGACCCCTACGCCCCGACCGTGACGGTGCGCGGGCGTACCGGGTCCAACGCCGGGTTGTCCCGGCAGGTCGCGGTGCTCACCGTCGGGCAGATGCACGGGCTGCAGATCCCGGAGGTCGACGACCCGTGGGTGCAGCACGCCGACCGGTTGCCCGCCGCGGTCGAGTGGTCGGCCCGGATCTACGTGCGCAAGCCGGAGGAGGTGGCCGGCGAGCTGCAACGGCAGATGAACAAGGTGCGCTCGCAGGTCAAGCACTACACCGACGAGCACGAGCTGGAGCCGCCGCAGTCACTGGCAAGGCAGGCGTCCAGGGTGCTGGAGATCGACGACGAGATGACCTCCGGCTTCACCGCGCTGGCCACCAGGGTGCGGTCCTGGTGGCGGCTCGCGGTGTCCGGACCGACCGAGCGGGACGCGCTGCGCCTGGCCCAGCAGCTACTCGACCTGTACAAGCCGAAGATCGCCATCGAGCACCCCGAGGCGCAGTACGCGATGGCGCGGGAGTTCATCCCGGGTGAGCCGCTGGCCTCCGGCGCCTACATGCGGCGCGGTTCGGTGGTCTGGGCCGCCTCCTCGGTGCCGACGGCCACGGCCGAGGTGGGGGACCGGCGGGGCATCCTGCTCGGCGAGACCTGCACGGCGACCCGGCGCCCGGTGGCCTGGGACCCGTGGATGGCGCAGGAGATCCGGGACGGCTCCGGCCTCACCGCGATGGTGGCCGGCCTCGGTGGCGGCAAGTCCTTTCTCGGCGGCGGGATCGTCTACAAGACGCTGCGCGCCGGGGCGCACTGGACGATCCTGGACCCCTCCGGCCCGCTGGCCAGGCTGTGCGACCTGCCGGAGGTACGGCCGTATGCCCGGCCGATCAACCTGCTGAACGCCCAGCCGGGCATCCTCAACCCGTACCGGGTGGTCGCCGAGCCGCAGCTGGAGCACTTCCTGGACGAGGACGATCCGGAGCGGGCCTGGCGCAGGGAACGGGCGCTGGCCGGGGCCACCCGGCGTCGCCTGGTGCTCGACGTGCTGACCGGCATCCTGCCCTACGAGGTGGCCAGGATGCCGCAGAGCCGGATCGTGTTGCTGCGCGCGGTCCGCACGGTCGGTGGCCGGTACGACGCCGATCCCGGGCAGGTCATCGACGCGCTGCGCCGCGACTCCAGCGAGCACCACGAGCACGCCGTGGTCGTGGCCGACTTCCTGGACGAGATGCGCGAGCGGATGTCGCTGCTCATCCCGGAGGCCGACGCCGACCCCTATGCCGAGACCCGCGACGACCGGATGACCGTGCTCACCATGGCCGGCCTGACCCTGCCCAAGGACGGGGTCAACCGGGAGCACTGGACCGACGCCGAGGCGCTCGGCGTGGAGATGCTGAACCTCGCCGCCTGGCTCACCCAGCGCTCGGTGTACGAGAAGCCGAAGGACCTGCGCAAGGGTGTGTGGATCGACGAGGCGTTCTTCCTCTCCGAGGTGCCGACCGGCCGGGTGCTGATGAACCGGTTCGCCCGTGATTCCCGGAAGTGGAACGTCCGGGTGCTGCTGTCCTCGCAGATTCCGGCGGACTTCCTGCGGATCCAGGGCTTCGTCTCCCTGCTGGACTCGGTGTTCGTCGGCAGGCTGGACGACGAGGACGCGCAGTCCGACGCCCTGCGGCTGCTCAAGGTGCCGGTCGGTGTCGGCTACGAGCAGGTGGTCTCGGCGCTGGGCAGGCGGCCCGGTGCGCAGCGCGGGGTGCTGGAGCGCGACCGTGAGCCGCGCCAGTTCATCTTCGGCGACGGTGCCGGCGGGGTCGAGCGGATCCGGGTCGACTTCTCCGGGCCGCATCTCGAGCACCTGCGCGCGGCCATGGACACCACCCCCGGTTCGATCGACCCCCGGGTCACGGGCAGGACCCCGGAGCCACCCGAGCCACCCGGCCCGGACGGGGCGGAGGAGTCGCGGGCCGGTGCCCCGGCCCCGCCCGCGGAGGACGACCTGGAACCGGACCTGGAGCGGGCGGCCGAGCTGGAGGTCGGGCTCACCGAGGAGCAGGTGCTCGAGGAGACCGCGGCCGAGCCGCGCGCCGACGCGGACCGGCACGCGCGCGCCGGTAAGGGCGGCACGGGTCGGGACGCGGCATGACACCCCCCGGTGTCGGGCCGCGGTGCTCAAGGCGGGCGCGGCAAGGTCGCGGAGGAGCCAGCATGACACCCCCCGGTGTCGGGCCGCGGTGCTCAAGGCGGGCGCGGCAAGGTCGCGGAGGAGCCAGCATGACACCCCCCGGTGTCGGGCCGCGGTGCCCAAGGCGGGCGCGGCAGAGTCGCGGAGGAGCCGGCATGACCACCCTGCTGGTACTCGTGTCCGTGCTGGCGCTCGCCGGGGCGCTGCGCCGGTTCGGCCGATCCCGCCGACGATGCGCGGCCGGTCCGGGCCGGCGCAGGGGGCCCGCGCTGCTGATGGCCGTCGTGATCATCGGGCTGCAGGCCGTCCTCACGGCCCCGCCCGCGGCGGCGCAGAGCTGCGGCGAGGCGCCCAACCCGGAACGGCCCGGCTCCGGCATGGTCGGCGCGCTCGACCCGGCGGAGGGGCAGGGCGAGGCGGGCAGTGCCTATGTGGACTACAGCTACGCGGGGCTGGTGTGGCACACCTACCAGTCCGACTGCGGGGCGCTGTCCGGGATCGCCGACCCGAACACCACGATCGACACCTGGGCGGGCAACCAGCTCTTCAACATCGGCAAGAACATCGTCGGCGCGACCAACTCGCTGCACTACACCGTGATGGAGGGCGGGCTGCTCAGCCCGCTCTACGACGCGGTGAAGGCCGGTGCGGAGAGGGTCTACAACAACATCTACGCCCAGCTGTTCGGGCTGGCCGCGCTGATCCTGGCGATCATGCTGTTCCGCAGCATCTGGCGGGGTGACCTGCCCACGGTCGGCAAGCGGGCGCTGTTCGCGCTGGCCGGTGCCTGGCTGGCGGCCTCCTCGTTCGCGATGCTGCGTTACTACGACGAGATCGACCACGCCATCGTGCAGACCACGACCAACATCCAGGCCGGTTTCGTGGACGCGTCGGAGGATCGGGTGATCCGGCACGTGCTGCCGACCAACCTGCACGACGAGGTCGTCTACAAGAACTGGCTGCGCGGGGAGTTCGGCTCCCCGGAGGCACCGCAGGCCGAGCAGTTCGGCAGGCCGTTGCTGGACGCGCAGGCGTTCACCTGGGGGGAGATCCGCAACGGCGACGACGCCAAGCAGGAGGTCGTGGACGCGAAGAAGGCCGAGTACAAGAACATCGCCACCCAGCTGGGCCCGGCGACCGGCTACTTCACCGGCGAGGACGGCAGCCGCACCGGCGCGGGTTTCCTCGGCTTCGCGCAGAGCCTGGTGTACTCGCTGTTCCAGCTGTTCGCCAAGGCCGCGGTGTTGCTGGCGCAGGTGGTGGTCCGGCTGCTCACGCTGACCGCGCCACTGATCGGGCTGGTGGCCCTGCTGCACCACGACATCCTGCGCAGGGTGGCGAAGGTGGTCGGCGCGGTGGCCTTCAACCTGGTGATCCTCTCCGTGCTCGCCGGGGTGCACGCGCTGCTGCTGCAGGCGATCTTCGACGCGGGCAACTCGCTGTCCATGCTGACCCAGATGGTGATGGCCGGGCTGCTGACCGTCCTGCTGTTCCTGGTGGGCAGGCCGGCGCGGCGGCTGTGGCAGATGGTGGAGATGTCGGTCAGCATGGTCGGCTCCGCGGTTCCCTCGCCCCGGGGCGGGCTGTTCGGGCGGCTCCGCAAGGGGCAGCAGGGACCCACCCCGCAGGACGAGTTCTGGCAGAACGTCAAGGACTCCGACGATGTGGAGGGCAACGCCGAGCAGCGCGGGCCGATCGGGGCCACGGCCGGCGGCAGGCGGATCCGGCCGGAGGCGGGCGCTGTGTTCGCCACCGCGCAGCGGGTGGACGGCGGCGCCGGGCAGCGCGCCGGTGGTTGGGCCGGGCCCGGTGCGGTCGTGGAGGGCTCCACGGGCGCACCCGGACTGCCCGCGGCCGGCTCCGGGGCGGCCGCCGGGCGCGCCCCGGGTCGCGCGCCGGGCGAGCACACCTTGCCGGAGGCGAAACAGTTCGCCGCGGCGGGCTTCACCGGACCGTCGAGCAGGCGGGTGGACACGGCCCCGGTGACCGACCGGCGCTGGGATCGCGGCGATGAGTCGGAATCGGTCGTGGTGCCCTCCCGGATGGACGGGGTGCACGCGCACGCCGCGGACTACGGCACGGTGCCCCGGCGGGCCCCGCAGCCGGAGCAGCCGATCCCCGGCCAGCGCGGCACGCCCCGGCGGGCGGACTCCGAGATGGTGGCGGGCAAGCCGGTGTTCGTGCTGTACCGCCCCTCCCGCGGCCTCGAGGTTCGGGAGGACATCCGCGACACCGACTCAGTCGTGAGGTAGGTGTCCGACCATGCCGATTCGTACGCATCGCGGCCGGGCCGCCGTCTACCGGCGGCTGTGGGGGTGGCCGCTGCGCTCGCCCCGGCACCTGGTCGGCACCCTGGTCGTGTTCGTCGCGTTGGTGGTGGCCACCGGGATCGCCGCCCCGCACCTGTTCGGCGACCAGGACGGTAACGGCGGAGCCGGGGCGGCCCCGGCCGGCGAGTCCACCACGGCGAGCGGGGACGGCCCCGGGCGGTCCACGCGGACCGGGCCGGAGGAGTCCAGCACGCTGCCGACCCGGTTGACCGAGCCGCGGGAGACGCCGACCCCGGCCGCCCCCGACCCGGCCGCCCTGCAGGTGGCGCGGCAGTGGGCCGCGGCATGGGTGAACCACCCGGACGGGATGACCAACCAGCAGTGGCTGGACGGCCTCCGCCCGTACACCACCGAGGAGTACCTGCCGGTGATGGCCACGGTGGAGCTGGCCAATATCCCGGCCAGCGAGGTCACCGGCGAGCCATCGGCCGGCAAGTCCTACACCAGCTCGGTCGAGGCCATCGTGCCCACGAACGGACCCAAACTGAAACTCACCGTGGTCGAAACCGACGCGGGCTGGCGGGTCGGGCATTACGAACGGGCGGACTAGCCGATGCGCGCCGGGATGCTGGTCGGGGTGGTGGCGGCGGCGATGTTCGCCGTGCTGGTCACCACCGGCACGGTCGCCGTGGTCGTCGACCGGCAGGACCGGGAGTCGCGCGGGGGAGTCGTCAACCTGAGCTGCGAGGCCGCGCTCGGACCCTCCCAGCCGGGCAGCCCCGCGCGCGGGGCCGACGACGCGGCCAACCTGACCGAGGAGCAACTCGGTACGGTCGCGCTGATCATCTCCATCGGCAAGGAGCGCGGGCTGTCGCCGCGGGCATGGCAGGTGGCGATCCAGGCCGGGATGACCGAGTCCGGGCTGCGCAACCTTGACTACGGGGACCGGGACTCGCTCGGGATCTTCCAGATGCGGCCGTCGATGGGGTGGGGCACGCCCGCGCAGGTCACCAATCCGCCCTATCAGGTGAACAAGTTCTACGACGTGCTCGAGGGCATCCCGGACTGGCAGGACCTGCGCCCCGGCGCGGCCGCGCAGGCCGTCGAGCGCTCCGCCTTCCCGGACCGCTACCACCGCTGGGAAGCCATGGCGGTGCACCTGGTGGAGAACCTCGGGCAGGTCACCGACGCCGCGGGCTGCGGCGAGGGCATGGGAGCCGCGCTCCCGCCGAGCGAGACGGCCGCCACCGCCATCGAGTTCGCCCTCGCTCAGCAGGGCAAACCCTACGTGTGGGGTGGCACCGGCCCGGACACCTTCGACTGCTCGGGGCTGATGCTGCGGGCCTACGAAGCGGCCGGGGTGATCCTGCCGCGGGTGTCGCGGGATCAGTACCAGGCGGGCGCCATGCTGCCGGTTGAGCAGGCACAACCCGGTGACCTGCTGTTCTGGGCGTATGATCCATCGAACCCGAGCACCATTCATCATGTTGCGATGTATCTGGGTGACGGGAAGATGGTGGAAGCGCAGCAGAGTGGCGTCCCGGTGCACACCAGGTCGGTGTCCTGGGACGAGGCCGAGCTCGTCGCGCAGGCGGTCCGGCCGGGTGTCTGAGAGCCTGACCGGTGACCTTGACTTGACTGGCCTGACTGCCTGTGTCGCGCCGAGAAACAGGCACTGAGAGGGAACCCAGGTGGCGAAGAAGTTCGGTAAGCGGGGGAAGAAGTCCGGGGGTGGTCAGGGGGCGGCCGATCCGCGGGAGCTGTTCGGACCCCCGCCTGCGCCGCGGTACACGAGCCCGCCCGCGTCCAGCACCCCGCTGGCCGACTACCTCTCCCGTGCGCTGCCGGGGGTGGACTCCGGGTACGTCGTGCTGCCGCGCTCGCTCGTGGAGTCCATGTCCCTGCCGTGGCAGCAGCAGCTGGTGCAGCTGCTGGCCCAGTTCCACAACACGCACGCCGGGCTGTCCTGGCCGGTGTACCGGGTGGTGCCGTCCCGGTACGAGCGGCTGGTCGACCTGGACGAGGAGCAACTCGCCGAGGCCGGGTATCTGGTGGAGATCGGGGTCGAGGGTGAGCTGGTCTACCGGGAACGCAGCGGGCGCAAGGTCGAGCAGCCGGAGCAGACCACCGTGCTGGTCTCCTGCCTGGATCCGATCGTGCCGCGGGCGGTGCCGCAGGAGGCACGGGAGGCCGGTCGGGCCGTGGAGGCGGAGCGGTCGCCGACCCCCGCCCCGATGAACATCGGCCCGCAGCCGGTGTGGCGCACGGTGCACGAGCGTGCGGCGTCACCCCACCCACAGCAGCCCGCGCCACGGCAACCGGCCCAGCCGCCACCACCACAGCAACCCCAGCCACCTCAACAGCCCCCGGCACCACAGGCACAACCGCAACCGCATTCGCAACCGGCCTCGCAGCCGCAGGCTCCGCCGCCCTGGCAGGCGACCCCGGCACAGCAGGCACCGGAGCCCGAGCCGTCGCGGGACACCGAAGCGGACACCCCGCCACGTGGGATACCGCTTCCCGCGCCCACCGAGAACACCACACCCACCGAGAACACCGAGCCTGCCGAGGACACCGGGAATCCCGAGCCCACAGGGAACCTCGAGGACGCCGCCGGGCGCGGCTGGTTCGACGAGATGCCGGAGTCCGAGAAGGACGGTCACCAGGAAACCGCCGACGCCGAGGGCTTCGGCCCCACCGGCGACCCCACCGAGATCCCGTACCGCTACCGCCCCTGACTCGCCCGACGGAACACGCCGGCGAGCTGCCTGGCCTTAGGGTGGGGGTGTGTCAACGGACCCCACGGAAGCCAGCGACCCGGCAACCCCGACGCCGGCGGGGGGCGCTGCCGCCCCGGCGACCGAGCAACCGTGGCTGCGGCTGGATCGGCGCACCGTCTACGTCACCGCGATCAGCCGGGTGGGTTTCGCGGTGGTGGTGGGCGCGGTGGGCGCGGCCTCCTCCGGCACGCCGCTGGCGTGGGTCGCGCTCGGCGGGGTGCTGCTGCTCGCCGCCGGGATCGTCGCGGAGTACGTGCGCTGGCGGGTGAGTAGGTACCGGGTCACCGCGGAACGGCTGGAGCGCCGGTTCGACTTCATCACGCACCAGCGCCGTTCCCTAGCCAGGGAACGCATTCGCAGCGTGGACATCGCGGCGAACCTGGTGCAGCGGCTGTTCGGGCTGGCCGTGGTCACGATCGGTACCGGGCAGCAGAACGACGCCGACCGGATCAAGCTCGACCCGGTCTCCCATGCGGAAGCCGAGCGGCTGCGGGCCGAGCTCCTGCGGCGCAGGCGGCCGGATCCGGGCACTCAACCGGCACAACAGGCCCAGCCGGCCGAACCCGCCCCCGGCACCGAGCCCGCGGGCGGTTCGGTGCTGGCCAGGCTGGACTGGTCCTGGATCCGGTACGCGCCGGCCTCGTTCGTCGCCCCGCTGCTCGGCGCCGCGGCCTTCGGCGCGGTGCTGAACGCCTCCGGCTGGTTCGGCCTGCGCGAGGGCGTGCTCGAGTGGTCCTTCGACCTGCTCAGCAGCGCACCGATCGTCTTCGCCGTGGTCACCGTGGTGGTGATCGCCGTGGTCGTCGGGCTGATCGGCTCGCTGGTGATCTTCGCCGAGCGCTGGTGGGACTACCGCCTCGACCGCGAACCCGGTGGCACCCTGCGGATTCGCCGTGGCCTGCTCACCACCCGCTCGATCAGCATCGAGGAGCGCAGGTTGCGCGGGGTCGAGGTGGTCGAGCCGCTCGGCATCCGGCTGGTCGGTGCGGCGCGGGTGGACGCGGTGATGACCGGGATACGGCAGAACGACGGCGACAGCAAGAGCGACCTCAAGACGCTGGCCCCGCCGGTGCCGCGCGCGTTCGCCGACCAGGTCACCGCCGATGTGCTGACCGAGGAGGTCGCGCCGACCGTGGCGGCGCGACTGGCGCCGCACCCGCGCGCGGCCCGTGGCAGGCGGCTGCGCTGGGCGCTGCTGGGCACGCTGATCCCGACCGCGATCCTCGCCGGACTCGGCGCGTCGCTCACCGGCGTCCTGCTGCACCTGGCGTGGATCTGGGCGCTGGTGGTGGGGCCGATCGCGGTGCTGCTCGCGCTGGACGCCTACCGCAACCTCGGCCATGGCATCACCGGCGGCTACCTGGTGGCCAGGTCCGGCGCGGCGCGCCGGGGCACCGTCGCGCTGCAGCGCAGCGGGATCATCGGCTGGACCGCGCGGCAGTCGATCTTCCAGCGCCGGGCCGGGCTGATCACGCTGAGCGCCACGACCGCGGCCGGCAGCGGGGCGTACTCCATCTTCGACGTCGCACAGGGCGACGGGCTGGCCTTCGCCGAGCGGGCCGTTCCCGACCTGTTCGGCCCGTTCCTCGAGCGGGACGAACCCGGCTCGCCGTGACAGTGCGTCCGCGGGGTGCGAAGCTCGAACAATGAACGCAGCCGAGGATCCCAACCCCGATCGGGGCTGGTACTACAACACCCGCACCGGCGAGGTGGAGCACCTGGAGCGCTCGCGGTCGATCGACCTGCTCGGCCCGTATCCCGACGAGGCGACCGCGCGGCGGGCCCTGGAGATCGCGCGGGAACGCACCCGCCAGGCCGACGCGCAGGACGCGGCCTGGAACGGCGACTAGCTCTCCGCGGTGAGTGACCCTCCACCCGGGTCACTCACCGCGGACGGGCCGGCGGCGCCCCCGACGAACGCCGCCGGCCACGCTTCGGGAAACCGGCGCTCAGTGCCTGTTCCTAGACTCGCGACACGGTCGAGCTCTTCCACTCGTCTCGATCGGCAAGGTCCAGTTCGGGAACAGGCTGTCAGGCGAGGGCCTCGGTGGGGGTGAGCCGGGAGGCCCGCACGGCCGGGTAGGCGCCCGCGATCGCGCCGATCAGGGCCGCCGCCGCGACCCCGCCCAGCGCGGCGGGCACCGGGATCACCACCGGCCATCCCTGGCTCAGCGCGTAACCCGCGGTCACCAGGACACCGAGCAGCACCCCGCAGGCCCCGCCGAGCGCGGACAGCAGCACCGACTCCGCGAGGAACTGACCGCGGATCTGCCGCCGGGTCGCCCCGAGCGCCCTGCGCAGCCCGATCTCCCTGCGTCGCTCCAGCACCGAGATCACCATCGTGTTCGCCACCCCGACCCCGCCGACCAGCAGCGCCACCCCGCCGAGCCCGAGCAGCAGCGAACTGTAGGCCTGGTTGGTCAGCTCCTTGGCCGCCAGCGCGTCCGACGGCCTGCTGACCTCGACCTCGTTCGGCTTCTCCGGGTTCACGGTGGACCCGAGCACCTGCTGCACGTCCGGTACCGCATGTTCCTGTGCCCGCACGTAGACGGTGGTGGGGTGCCCGTCGAACCCGAGGTACTCCCCGGCCGCGTCCCAGCCGACCAGCGCCGACCGGTCGACCTCCGGCGCCAGGGTCACCGCGTCGAGTATCCCGACCACGGTGAACCAGCGGTCGCCGAGCCACACCTGTGGCGGCTGCCGCGGATCGATCTCGCCGATACCCAGCCGTTGCGCCGCCACCGAGCCGAGCACCACGACCGGGTAGCCGGAGTTGGCCGCGTTCAGGAAGGTGCCGTCGTACATCCGGGCCTGCAACACCTCCAGCAGGTCCGGCCGCCCGGCCAGCACCGAGATCCCCGAGGTCTCCTGCTCGTCGATCAGGCCGGTGCGGCGCACGGTGGCGTCGACCGCACCCACATCGGACGTGCCCTGCACCGGCCCGATCCGCCGCACCCGGTCGGTGACCTCCTTCGGCAGCTTGGCCTCCTCGCCGAACAGGGTCTGCCCCGGCCCCGCCCGCAGCAGGTTCGTGCCCAGCGCGGAGAGCCGATCGTCCAGGGCCTGCTGGCTGGAAGCCGGGATCCCGACCACCGTGACCACCGCCGCGATCCCGATGGCCACCCCGAGCGCGGACAGCAACGCGCGCACCGGCCGGGTACGCAGGCCGTGCAGGCCGAGCCGCAGCACGTCCCCGGCGCCGAGCCGGGCCGAACCGGGCAGCGGGTCCGGTGCCCGCTCCTCCCGTTCACGGGTCAGGGTCCGCATGTCGCCTCCACCCGCTCGGGCGTGCCGGTGTCGGCCCGCAGCGTGCCGTCCAGGATGTCGACGCACCGGGGCAGGCCGGCCGCGACCTCCCGGTCGTGGGTGATCACGACGACCGTGGTGCCGTCCGCGTTCAGCTCCTCGAGCAGGGAGAGCACGGCCGCGCCGGTCCGGCTGTCCAGGTTCCCGGTCGGCTCGTCGGCCAGCAGCACCGAAGGCCGGTTCACCACCGCGCGGGCGATGGCCACCCGCTGCCGCTCCCCGCCGGACAGTTCCGTCGGCAGGTGCCCGGCCCGGTGCCCGAGGCCGACCCGCTCCAGCGCGCGGTTCGCCCTGGCCAGCCGCTTGCGTGCCGGGACACCCGCGTACAGCAGGCCGGTGGCCACGTTCTCCGCCGCGGTCAGCCCGTCGGTCAGGAAGAACTGCTGGAACACGAACCCGATCCAGGCCGAGCGCAGCCCGGCCACCCGCCGATCCGGCAGGCTCGCGATATCGTGGCCGCGCAGCTCCACCCGCCCGGTGGTCGGCCGGTCCAGGGTGCCCATCAGTTGCAGCAGCGTGGACTTGCCGGAGCCGGACGGCCCGACGATCGCCATCAGCTCGCCGGCCCGCACGGAAAGCGACACCTCGCGCAGGGCCACCACGCCGCCAGGGTAGGTCTTGCCGACCTGCCGCACCGCCAGCACCGTCATGAGGTCGTCACCACCGTCATGCCCTCGGCGAGGCCATCCCCGGTGACCTCGACCTGGCCGTTGGCGAACAGCCCCGGCCGGACCTCGACCAGCCTGTTCTCGCCGTTCTCGACCACCTCGACGGCGTGGCCGCCCTCGCGCAGCGCGACCAGCGCCCCGATCGGCACCACCAGCACCCCCTCGGCGGTGTCGCTGGTGAAGGTCACGCTGACCGGCACCGCGCCGAGCCCCTCGGCGGCCTGCTCCTGGTCCAGCGCGATGATCACTTCCAGTTTGGCCTCCTGCCCGCCACCGCCGGGCGCACCCTGCTGCTCATCGTCCGAACCGGACTTCGGGCTGGCCGAGGCGACCTTGCCGGTGGTGGTGCCACCGTCCGGCAGCTCGATGCCGACCGCCGAGTCGGGCTTGGCGATGTCCTGCTTGCTCAGCTCCAGCTCGGCGGTGACCAGTCGCTCGTTCCCGGTGACCTGCATGAGCTGGCCACCGGCCTGCGCACCGAGTTCGGCGGTGACCTCGGCGACCCGCACCGCGCCGGGCTGCACCGCGACGTCGCCGGGGCCGATCTCACCGGTTTCCTCCAGCCCGAGCGACTCCTGCCAGTTCCGCAGCGCCCGCTCGGTGGCCCAGGTGACGTTCTCGTCCGGCTCGCCGAACCCGCCGAAACCCAGCTCCGCCAGGTTGCGCTCCACCAGCTCGACATCCGGCCCGTTGTCCACATCGGAGGAAAGCTCGCGGTAGAGCGGAAGGTCGCCGTAGAAGAGCACCACCGGCTCGGCGTCCACCGTGTACACCTGCTCACCCCGTTCCAGGACCTCCCCGGTTTCCGGCAGGCCGGTGAGCGTGCCATCGGCCCGCCCGGACAGCGGGCGCCGCGGCCCGTACCCGAGGTCGCCGGTGACCGTCTCGGTCTCGGCGAGATCCGTCTTGCGCACGGTCGCCGTGGCGGTCTCCGGGCCGGTGGGCGGCGGCGGTTCGGTATCCGCCAGCGCGCTGCTCAGCACCACGGTCGCGCCGATCCCGACCACCGCGAGCCCGGCCACCGCGACGATCGTCCACCTGGTCCGCCGCCGTCGGCGCAGGGCCGCCGGCCCTGCCCCCTGCTGCTCGGATTCCTCGGTCACTTGGCGGGCTCCATCCTGGTGACGGCGCCGCCCATGCCGCATTCCTCGAAGGCCTTCTTCGCCTCGGGGTCGTCCGAGTCCATGGGGATGGCGAGTCCCGGGTTCTCCGCCGTCGGGACCTTGACGTCCAGGCCGTGCTCACGCAGGCACTTCGCCTGCTTGCGCATCTCGTCGATCTCCTCGGGGGACAGCTCGGGACGCTCGCCGCCGTTGGGCAGCGCGGAGCGGCACTCCTCGTGCGCCCGCTCGAACTTCGGGTCGGCGTCACCGGCGGGCATCGCGGGCATCGCTCCGCCCTGACCGGGGTCCGGCATGTCGACTCCGTGGTCGCGCATGCAGCCCGCGTACTCGAGCATGGCCTCCTGGATGTCCTGGTCGCTCATGTCCTCCGGCGCCTTTTGCTCACTGGTCTCGGTGTCGCCGGAGATGGAGGCCACATCCGACCCCTTGTCCTCGCCGCCGCACGCGGTCAGCGGCACCAGCAGGGCGAGGCCGGTCAGTACACCCGCGATGGTGGACCTGCGCATTCCGATCCGTCCTTTCTCCTCGGTCTTGCCGTTCCGCCCCGATGTCTACGGATCGGGTGATCTCGGCGCGTTAAGCGCGAACGCTTATCGCCCGCTTATCCGGCTCGGGTAAGACTGGGATCGGTATCGACACCGACAGGAGGAACACCGGTTGCGGCTGCTGATCGTCGAGGACGAACGCCTGCTCGCGGACACCGTCGCCGAGGGGCTGCGCAGGTTCTCCATGGCGGTGGACGTGGCCTACGACGGGACCTCCGCCATGGAGCGGGTGGGGGTGCACGACTACGACGTGGTGGTGCTCGACCGCGACCTGCCCGGGGTGCACGGCGACGAGGTGTGCCGGGCGCTGCTGGATTCCGGCGGCGAGGTGAAGATCCTGATGCTCACCGCCTCCGGGGAGGTGGAGGACAGGGTGGCCGGGCTCGGGCTCGGCGCGGACGACTACCTGACCAAACCCTTTGCCTTCGCCGAGCTGGTCGCCAGGGTGCAGGCACTGGGCAGGCGGGCCCGGCCCGCGCTGCCGCCGGTGCTGGAGAACGCGGGGGTGGTACTCGACCTGCCCCGGCATCAGGCATCCCGGGACGGGCGGTTCCTGCCCCTGTCCCCGAAGGAGTTCAGCGTGCTGCATGTGCTGATGCGGGCGGAGGGCACGGTGGTGAGCGCCGAGGAGCTGCTGGAGAAGGCCTGGGACGAGCACGCCGACCCGTTCACCAACGCGGTCCGGGTGGCGGTGATGACCCTGCGGCGCAAGCTGGGCGCACCGGAACTGATCCACACCGTGCCGGGCGCGGGTTACCGGTTCGGCTCGTGAGGCTCTCGGTCCGCACCCGGCTCACCGTGATCTACGGTGGGCTGTTCCTGCTCGCGGGCCTCGTCCTGCTGCTGATCAACTACCTGCTGGTGGAGAGCAGGCTGCCGGACGCCACCGGGTTCGCCAGCACCCAGCTGGAGCAGAACCCCGCGATCACCGCGCAACCCGCGACCCCGGCCGTCCCTTCGGACGGCATCGCGCTGCGGCGGGCCGAGGCGGCCGAGGCCATGACCATCTCCCTCACCGAGTACCGCGCCTCCGCGCTGAACACCCTGCTGCTGCAGTCCGGGGTGGCGCTGGTGGTGGCGGCGGCGCTCGCGGGCGGGTTCGGCTGGCTGATCGCGGGCCGGGCACTGCGGCCGGTGCACGACATCACCACGACCGCGCGCAGGCTCGGCGCGGAGAGTCTGGACCGGCGGATCGACCACGAGGGGCCGCAGGACGAGCTCAAGGAGCTAGCCGACACCTTCGACGGCATGCTGGACCGGCTGGCCTCCGCCTTCGACAGCCAGCAGAGGTTCGTCGCGAACGCCTCGCACGAGCTGCGTACCCCGCTGGCGGTGCAGCGCACCCTGGTGGAGGTCGCACTGGCCGACCCCGCGGCCACGCCGGAGCTGCGCAGGCTCGCCACCCAGTTGCTGCACACCGGGGAGCGCAGCGAGCGATTGATCGACGGGCTGCTCGCGCTGGCCCGCAGCGATCGTGGGCTCGCGGGCCGGGTGCCGGTCCGGCTGGACGAGGTGGCCGGGCGGGTGCTCGCCGGGACCGGCGACCTCGGCACGGAGCTGGAGGTCGCCCTGCGTCCGCGGCTGCGGCCGTGCACCGTCGCCGGGGACGCGGTGCTGCTGGAACGGCTGCTGGAGAACCTGGTGCGCAATGCCGTGCACTACAACGAGCCGGGCGGGTGGGTCACCGTCGAGACCGGCGGCGAGGACGCGCTGGTGGTGACCAACACCGGCCCCGAGGTCGCCGCGGCGGAGATCCCGGCACTGTTCGAGCCGTTCCGCAGGCACGGAACCGAGCGCACCACGGCCAACGGCGGGGTCGGGCTGGGCCTTTCCGTCGTGCGCTCGGTCGCCCACGCGCATGGCGGCGAGGTCCGCGCCGAACCGGGCCCGCACGGCGGGCTCCGCATCACCGTCCACCTCCCCACCAGCCCTGCGTGATCAGCTGGTGGGGGTGAGGGCGGGCACGAAGTCCGGGTCGACCTGGGCGGCCAGGTCCTCTCCGGTCCGGGCGTTGCCCCACGCCCTGGCGTTGCGCAGGTGGAACTCCACGGCCTGGGCCTGGTAGCGCGCCCAGTCCCTGGTCACCGAGTCCACCTCGGTCAGCATCGTGCGCAGGGTGTCCAGGTTGTGCGGTTCCAGCTCGGTGATCGGCCGGGAGCGCCCGCGCTCGGCGGCACGCACATGCGCCGAACCGGCCACCCAGCCGAGCAGGTGCTCGCCGACCTGCTCGCGCAGGAAGTCCACGTCCTCGGCATCGGTGACCTTGTTGCCGACCACCACCAGGCGCACGCCGAAGTCCCGCGCGTACTCGGCGTACTGCCGGTAGACGCCGACGCTGCGCACGGTGGGCTCACAGACCAGGAAGGTCACGTCGAACCGGGTGAACAGGCCGGAGGCGAAGGCGTCGGCGCCTGCCGTCATGTCCAGCACCACGTACTCGCCCGGGCCGTCGAGGAGATGGTTGAGCAGCAACTCGGCCGCGCCGACCTTGCCGTGGTAGCAGGAGACCCCGAGGTCGTCCTCGGCGAACCGCCCGGTGACCCCGAGCCGGATCCCGTTCACCTCGCGGAAGCAGGCCGCGGAGATCGGGTTGTCCTCGAACGGGGTGACCAGCCGCGAGCCCCTCCCCGGCGGGGTGGTCTTGATCATCGCCTCCGCGCTGGAGATGCGCGGGTTGTCGCCGCGCAGGTGTTCCTTGATCAGCGGCAGGTGGTCGCCGAGGGTCGGCAGCGCCGCAGCTTGCCGCTCACTCGCGCCGATGGCGACCGCGAGGTGCTGGTTGATATCCGCGTCGATGGCCAGCACCGGATGGCCGGAGCCGGAAAGGTAGCTGGTGAACAGTGCGGCCAGCGTGGTCTTCCCGCTGCCGCCCTTGCCGACGAAGGCAACTTTCATGCCGGACTCCAGAAAACACTAGTGAAGATGGGATCGGTTTTCATTTCTTTCGTGCGTCAAGGTACACCGAACGGCCGAGCCTCGAACGAGCGATGGACCCGGCCGAGCGAGTTAGGGTGAGGGTGTGCCTTCCTCGGTGATCCGCACGACCGGCGCGGACGGCGACTTCGCCGCGTTACGCGCCGAGTTCGAGCTGCCGGAGGGCTTTCTGGCCGAGGTGCTGGCCGAGGCGGAGGCGGTGGCAGGCGATCCCGCGGAGTTCGCGGGCGGCCGGGTGGACGCCACCGACCTTCCGTTCGTGACCATCGACCCGGCGGGATCCAAGGACCTCGACCAGGCCACGCTGATCGAGCGCACCCGCTCCGGCGGGTTCCGGGTGCATTACGCCATCGCCGACCTGGTCGCCTTCGTGCCGGCGGGCGGCGCGATCGATCGGGAGTCCCGGCGGCGCGGGCAGACGCTGTACCTCCCGGACGGGACCATCCCGTTGCACCCGCCGGAACTGTCCGAGGGTGCGGCCAGCCTGCTGCCCGGCGAGGTACGGCCGGCGGTGTGGTGGACCATCGACACCGACGCCTGGGGCGAGCCGGAGCGGGTCCGGGTACGGCGGGCGCTGATTCGCTCGAGTGCGCAGCTCGACTACGAGTCGGTGCAGGCCGCGTTCGACGCGGGCACGCCACCGGGGCCGGTGGCCGCGCTGGCGGAGTTCGGCAGGTTGCGGCGGGAGCTGGCGGTCCGGCGCGGCGCGGTCGAGCCGCAGCTGCCCGAGCAGGAGATCCACGGCGGTGAGGCGGACGGCTGGACCCTCGGTCTGCGGCCGCGCAACGAGGTCGAGGCGTGGAACGCCGAGCTGTCCCTGCTCACCGGCATGTCCGCGGCCTCGATCATGCTGGAGGCCGGAATCGGGGTGCTGCGCACGCTCCCGGCCCCGGATGAGGCCACGCTGGACTGGTTGCGCCGTTCCGCGGCCGCGTTCGGGATCGAATGGCCTTCCGGTACCAGCGTCTCCGAGCTGCTCAGCACCATGGACGCCGCCCGCCCGGAATCGTTGGCGTTCTACGCCTGCACCACCCGCGTGCTGCGCGGGGCGGGATACACCAGCTTCCACTCCGGACCGCCGGAACTGGCCGTACATGCCGGGATCGGTGGCCCGTACGCGCATGTCACCGCGCCGATCCGGCGGCTGGTCGACCGGTTCGGCACCGAGGTCTGCCTCGCCGTCACCGCGGGACGGCCGGTGCCGGACTGGGTGCGCGCGGCGCTGGTCGACATGCCCGAGGTGATGAGCGCATCGGACCTGCTGGCGGCCAAAGTGGAGCGAGCCTGCCTCGACCAGGTCGAGTCCTGGATCCTCGCCGAGCACGTCGGTGGCCGGTTCAGCGCCGTGGTGCTGCGCGCCGACGCCACCCGGGCGGAGGTGCTGATCGAGGACCCGCCTGTGCTCGGCAAGTGTGCCGGCGCGGGACTCCCTGAAGGGGAACGGATCATGGTACGGCTGACCGACGTCGACGTGGCGCGGCGCAAGGTCCGGTTCGAGCGGCTGCCCGCCGATGAGTGACCGGCCGGAGGACCTGCCCGCCGGGGCGGATCGCTGGACGGCGGGGGAGCGGGAGATCGCCGAGCGGATACTGGCCTGCCGGGCGGCGGTGGTCAACGTGCGCAAGTCCGGACCGCACCGGCGGCTCGTGCCCTGGCTGGTGCGCAACGACCTGATCACCTATGTCGGGCACGCCGGTCCCCGGCACGGCTGGCCGGAGTCCGGGTTCGCCAACCCGTTCGTCCGGGAGGCCAAGCAGGACCGGCAGGCCATGGTCCGGCACTACCGCGAGTATCTGGACAGGCAGCCGGGCCTGCTGCGCCGCCTGCGTGCCGGGGAGCTGGACGGCCGCGCGCTCGGCTGCTGGTGCGCGCCCAAGCCCTGTCACGCCGACGTGCTGCTGGAGCACCTCGAAGGCGCGGGGTAGCCGGCCCGCGGGCGGGACTCAGGCGGTCGCGGCGAAACGGTCGGTCGCCAGCCGCAGCTCGCGGAGCACCCCCGGGTCGTTCACCGCGTGCCCCGCGTTCGGCAGGATGCGCAGCTCGGAGCCGGGCCATGCCCTGTGCAGCTCGTAGGCCGTGACCGGCGGGCACACCAGGTCGTAGCGACCCTGCACGATCATCCCGGGAATGCCCTGCAATTTGGCCGCGTCGCGGATGAGCTGTCCTTCGTCGAGCCAGGCGCCGTGCGTGAAGTAGTGCAGTGCGATCCGGGCGAACGGCACCGCGAACTCCGGCCGCGCGTAGTTGCTCCGGAAACTCTCCTGGGGCACGACGGAGACGATCGCGCCTTCCCACGCGCTCCACGCGACCGCGGCCCGTTCCCGCACGGCCGGGTCCGGGTGGTCCAGCAGCTTCCGGTAGGCGGCGAGTGGATCCGCGCGCCCGGCCTCGTCCAGCGGGGCGAGGTAGCTCGCCCACTCCTCGGGAAAGAGCTGCCCGGCTCCGCCCCGGTAAATCCAGTCGAGCTCGCCGCGCCGCCCGGTGAACACCCCGCGCAGCACGATCTCGGTCACCCTTCCGGGATGCGTCTGCGCGTAGGCCAGTGCCAGCGTCGCCCCCCAGGAACCGCCGAACAGTTGCCAGCGCTCGATCCGCAGGTGCTCCCGCAGCAGCTCCATATCGGCGACCAGATGCCAGGTGGTGTTCGCCGCGAGGTCGTCGACCGCCTCGGCGGCAGGCGGGGTGCTGCGGCCCGCGCCACGCTGGTCGAACAGCACGATGCGGTAGGCCAGCGGGTCGAAGTGCTGGCGGGCCAGGGGCGCGAGCCCGCTGCCCGGCCCACCGTGCAGGACGACGACGGGTTTGCCCGCGGGGTTACCGCAGCATTCCCAGTACACGGTGTTGCCGTCGCCGACGTCCAGCTTGCCGTGCTCGTACGGCTGGATCGGCGGGTACAGCTCGTTCATGCTGGTCCACTCTGCCGGACGCGCGCGTACCTCGCCGCTTTCGGGTGGGGGCTCACTCCCGCCGCCATCTCGAGTGAGCCCCGGCCCGGTTCCCTCGGAGCGAGGTGTGCAAAAAGGTAAGGTATCTACCGAATGTAGTCAAATACATGACTACTGTTCATGTATATGAATCAGTGGAACGAGTGCTCCGGTGCCGGGAACTCGCCCCGGCGGACCTCCTCGGCGAAGGCGGTGGCGGCACCGGAGAGCACCCCGGCGAGGTCGGCGTAGCGCTTGACGAACCGGGGTGCCTTGCCCCGGCGCAGTCCCGCCATGTCCTGCCAGACCAGCACCTGCGCGTCGCAGTCCGGGCCCGCGCCGATCCCGATGGTCGGGATGTGCAGCTCGTGGGTGATCCGCTTGGCGGCCTCGGCGGGGACCATCTCCATGACCACCGCGAACGCCCCCGCCTCCTGCAGGGCCACCGCGTCGGCCAGCAGTTCCTCGGCCGCGGCTCCGCGCCCCTGTACCCGGTAGCCGCCCAGGTTGTGCTCGCTCTGCGGGGTGAAGCCGATATGCCCCATCACCGGCACCCCCGCGGCGGTCAACGCCTGGACGTGCGGCGTGAACGCCCTGCCGCCTTCCAGCTTCACCGCGTGCGCGCGGCCCTCCTTCATGAACCGCACCGAGGTGGCGAGCGCCTGTTCCGTGGAAAGCTGGTAGGAGCCGAAGGGCAGATCGGCCACCACCAGCGCGTGTTTCACCGATCGAGTGACGCCGCGAACCAGTGGGAGCAGTTCGTCCACGGTGACCGGCAGCGAGGTGTCGTAGCCGAACACGTTGTTCGCGGCCGAGTCGCCGACCAGCAGCACCGGGATGCCGGCCTCGTCGAACAGTTCGGCGGTGTACATGTCGTAGGCGGTGAGCATCGGCCAGGGCTCGCCGCGTTCCTTGAGCTCCCGCAGGTGATGGACGCGGACCTGGCGGCCGGGCCGGCCGGCCCTGGTTGCGGAGCCGGAGCCGTACGGGGCGGGCTGCTCGCCCGCGCTGGCACGGTTCGATTCGGGGGTGGACATCGTCGTCGACCTTCCTTCCCTCGAGGCCCTGTACCAGGGTCCCCGGGTAGTTCGGCGGGTGCACTTCGAAGCGTCGCACCACGCCGAGGCGAACCCAAGATCGTGCGATGAGCTTCACAGGCCAGGCCAGGCCCGGCCCGGTCGGCGGGGGTGGGGGCACGGTCCGATATCCGGTGACCGGTGCGGTGCGACATCCTTGCCCCTGCTGGCTAAGATCACCCCCAACGATCACACCGACCGTGTGATCCGAGCCGGTGTCAGGCAATGGGAGTGTATTGTGCCGGTAGATACCAATCCGACCGAAAGCAGCTGTTTTGCCCAGGTCAGCTAGCTTGTGTGGCCGGGCTGCTTTCGGTCTCCTTGGTATGTGCGTTCGCTGGTGCGGCGGCCGTACGCGCCTTACCCGCAACCAGCCGCCGGCCGCCGGACCACGCGAATGAGTAGCGGGGTGCGAACGGCCCTGTACGTGGCCGTGGCGCTGATGGTGGTCGGCGGGGTCGCCTACTGGTCGTGGTTGCTGGAGTTCTTCCTGCCCACCGGGCTTTCCCCGATCGACGCCCGGATCGGCGAGGCCACCGCCGATGGTGAGCCGTACCGGGGTCTGTTCCGGACCGCCTACATCGTCTCCGGTATCGCCTTCATGCTCATGGTCCCACCGTTGCTGCGGCTGGTTCCCGCGCAGACCTGGCCGCGGGTGGTCGTGCTACTGCTCGGGATCTTCGGGTTGAACGTGCTGCTCAGCGCGCTGTTCACGTTGGACTGTGCGCCCTCCGCAGGCGAGCGGTGCCGGGACATGATCGCCGAGGGCAGGGTTTCGGTCGCCCACCAGATCCATTTCGCCACCGCCTGGGTCACCACGGCGATCCAGCTGGCCGCGGCGGCGTGCCTGGAACGATGGTGGCTCGGCGGGTGGCGTACCGCGGCCAGGGTGGCCTTCGTGATCGTGCTGGCCGCGGCGATCGTGGTGGCGGCGCTGGAAACGTTCGGCGATGGGCAGTTCGTCGGCCTGCTCGTCCGGTTGCAGTTGGTCACCATGGTCGGGTTGCTGTTCGTCGGCGCCGCCTACCTGCTGAACGCGTCCCGGATACGCCCACAGTGATCGGCTCGTACCGTGCCGGTAGATACCAATCCGACCTCCAGCGGGCCGACCCGCTTGTCTCGCAGGCAAGGCCGTGTCGGCCGAGTCGACCTACTTCCGGTCTCCTTGGTAGCCGGGAAATGTCGGTGGCCCGTGCCAGGATCTCCCTGTCGGACCGGATGGGCCGGTCGAAACTGGAGGGATCATGCCTGGCAACGTCCGCCCCGTCGCCGATGAGCGCGATGGCCTGCTCGCCTTTCTCGAACAGCAGCGATACGTGTTGCGTACCGCGGCGTACGGCCTGACCGACGAGCAGGCGAGGGCCACCCCCACCACGAGCTCGCTGAGCGTCGGCGGCCTGGTCAAGCACGTCACCGCCACCGAGCGTGGCTGGATGGACACCGTGCTCCAGCGCGCCGCGCCGATGAGCCCGGAACTGATGGAAAAGTACGGCAACGACTTCCGGCTCGACGAGCAGGAGACCCTCGAGGAGATCCTCGCCGACTCCCGGCGCGCGGCGGCGGAAACCGAGGAGGTCATCCGCGGCATCCCCGACCTCGGCCTGCCGGTCCCGGTGCCGGACGCGCCGTGGAACCCGAAGGACATCGAGGCCTGGTCGGTGCGCTGGGTCCTGCTGCACCTGATCGAGGAGATCGCCCGGCACGCCGGGCACGCCGACATCATCCGCGAGTCCGTGGACGGTGCCACCGCGTTCGAGTTGATGGCCGGGGCGGAGGGCTGGCCGGAAACGCCGTGGATCAAGCCGTGGAAGCCCGCCGCGGCCAAGACCTCCTAGAACAGCGTCGGCTCCTCGAGGTAGACGCCCTCGATCTCGAGCAGGCGCCGTTTGGTGTCGGTTCCGCCGCGCGCGGAGAAGCCGCCGACCTTGCCGCCCGCGGCGAGCACCCGGTGGCACGGCACGATCGGTGCGAACGGGTTGCTGCCGAGGGCCTGCCCGACGGCGCGTGCCGATCCCGGGACGCCGAGACTCTGCGCGATCTCCCCGTAGGTGCGGGTCCGGCCGGGCGGGATCTCCCTGGCGAGTTCGTAGACCTTCCGGTGGAAATCCGGCACCTCGGTCATGTCCAGCGGCACCGCGGTGAGATCGCTCGGTTCACCGCGGAGCAACGCCCGCACACCGTCGATCGCCTGCCGCGCGGCGGGCGGCGGGTCCGCTTCCCGAGCCTGCGGGAACCGGCCACGCATGCGGGCCCGCGCCCGTTGCTCGTCGCCCTCCGGTAGCTGGGCGCCGAGCACACGGTCCTCCGCCCAGGCGATCGCGCAGTGGCCGAGCGCGGTCTCGAACACCGTGCAGCCGGAGGTCGTCATGATGCCGAGTCCTGGCCGGTGAGCCGCCAGTACTGGCGCTTGCCCTTGCCGTCCTTGACGACCACGCCGAGCTTGGCGAGCTCAGCCCGCAGTTCCTTCGCGTCGTCCGACTTGTTCCCGCCCAACGCCTTGTCCCGCGCGGTGAACAGGGCGTTCGCCCCGGTGGGGAGTTCGGGCTGGTCCGGAACCCAGCGCCGGAACTCCTCGGCATGGGGATCGCCTTCGGCCCACGGGTAGCCGTGCTCGCGGAAGGCCGCCGCGTAGTGGGCCGTGCTCAGCTCGGAGGGATGGTTGGCCAGTTCCTCACCCCGCCTGCCGAGCAGCACCAGCCGGTCGCCCTCGCGGAAGACCGCGCTGATCTGTGCCCGGTCGAACTCCCGCTCGGTGTCCTCCCGATCCAGCACCACGCGGTCGGGGGTGACGGTGACGGTGAGGCTCTCGTGCTGCGCGACGAAACCGAGCACCAACCCGGCCAGTGCGCCGACCACGATCACCCCGATGGTCAGGTGCGGTTCGGGAACCGAGTCGATGAGTTCCAGCGGCCCCTGGAACGGGATCCAGGCCAACCCGAGCGCCCAGTCGGCGAGGCGCCGGAGCAACCAGCCTGCCCCGGCACCGAGTGCGGGGAACCCAAGGAGATAGACCGCCTGCAACCATGGCGGTTCGGCCAGCACCGTCGGCGTCTGCGCCCGCGGTTCTTCGGTGTTCATCGCGACTCGGCTCCTAGTGGGACTCGCGCCAGGCGTTGGTCATCGGCAACCTGCGGTCCCTGCCGAACGCCTTGAACGTGATCTTCGTGCCGGGCGGGTACTGGCGGCGCTTGTACTCCGCCTTGTCCACCATGCGCACCACCCGGTCGATCAGCTCGGCGTCGAAGCCCGCCGCGAGCAGGTCATCCAGCCCACGGTCACCCTCGACGTAGTCGTCCAGAATGTCATCCAGCAGGGGGTAGTCCGGCAGCGAGTCGGTGTCGAGCTGGTCCGGCCGGAGTTCCGCCGAGGGCGGTTTGGTGATCGAGCTCTCCGGGATGGGCGGAGTCTCGCCACGCTTCTCCGCGTCCGCGTTGCGCCAGCGGGCCAGCCGCCAGACGTGCGTCTTGAACACGTCCTTGATCGGTGCGAACGCGCCGACCGCGTCGCCGTAGATGGTCGAGTACCCCACGGCCAGCTCGGTCTTGTTGCCGGGGGCCAGCACCAGATGCCCTTCCAGGTTGGACAGCGCCATCAGCAGCACCCCGCGCACCCGGGACTGGACGTTCTCCTCGGCCAGGCCGGTGCCGGCCAGCCCGAGTTGGTCGACATAGGACGCGACCATGTTCTCGATCGGCTCGGCCCGGAAGTGGCAGCCCAGCCTGCGGGCCAGCTCGGCCGCGTCCGAACGCGAGTGTTCGGAGGAGTACTTCGACGGCATGGCCACGCCGTGCACCGCGTCCGGCCCGAGCGCGTCCACCGCCAGCGCCGCGGCCACCGAGGAATCGATCCCACCGGAGAAACCGAAGATCACCGACCGGAAACCGTTCTTGTGCACATAGTCGCGCAGCCCCACGACCAGTGCCGCCCAGACCTCCGCCTCCTCGGAGAGCGGCTCGCTGATCACCGGTCCGGCCAGCGGTGGGTACGGCGGCAGCGGGTCCCGGAGATCGTCGCCGAGCAGGCGGCGCCGGACCCGCAGGCCGGCCAGCTCACCCTCGGCGGTATGTCCACCCGCGACCATGTCCAGGTCGGTCACCAGCAGATGCTCGACGAACTGCGGTGCGCGGGCAAGCAACTCGCCATCCGTGCCGACCACAATGGAGTCCCCGTCGAAGACCAGGTCATCCTGGCCGCCGACCTGGTTGGTGTACACCAGCGGCGCTCCGGCCTCGGCGGCGCGCCTGGCCGCGAGCGGCAACCGGATGTCGTCCTTGGAACGTTCGTACGGCGAGGCGTTCGGCGCCACGACCAGGTCCACCCCGGCCTCGCCGAGTGCGGTGACCGGACCGCCCTCCTGCCACATGTCCTCGCAGATCACCAGGCCGATGTCGAGGCCGTGCAGGCGCACCACGTCCAGCGAGTCACCCGGCTCGAAGTTGCGGCGCTCGTCGAACACCCCGTAGTTCGGCAGGTGGTGCTTGAACTGCCGGAGGACCACCTCGCCGCGGAACAGCCCGACGACGGCATTGCGCGGACCCACCTCGTCCCGGTCCAGGTAGCCGACATAGGTGAGCACCTCCCCGCAACCCGCCTGCGCCAGCAGCCCGGCCAGCTCGTCCGCCTTGGCCCGCGACGCCCTGGCGAACGACGCGCGCAACGCCAGGTCCTCCACCGGGTAGCCGACCAGGGACATCTCGGAGAACACCATGACGTGCGCGCCTTCGTGCGCGGCCTGGCGAGTCCACTCGACGATCAGCTCGGCGTTGCCATGCAGGTCACCCACCGTAGGATTGATCTGACCCAACGCGATGCGCAGTTGCGGCATGCGGTCATTCTTCCGTACCCGGAGAGTCGCGGCGACGCCGACCGGGTGCTCGCTCAGCCGCGCTTCTTGCGGAGCATGCTGCGCACCTTCTTCAATGCCTGCTCAGCGTCGGAGTCGAACGGGTTGTCGTGCACCAGGTAGGTCCAGGTGGAGGTGGGCCTGCGCACGCCGGACGCCGCGAGGTCGACCCCGTCCTCGGTGATCTCGGCTTCGGTCAGGGTCTGCGCCGAACGCTCCTCGGCCTCCGGGAGCACCTTGCGGAACTGCGGGACGGCGGCGCGGTGGAACTCGTCGATCGGGGTCTCCCGCGCCAGCGCCCGCAGGTGGATGCTCTCCCGCACGTCGGTGAGAAAGGCGAGGTGGTCGGCCCACAACTGGTCGAGGTGGTAGAGCATGATCTCCCGGCAGGCCTGGCCCAGCGCGTCCGCCTCCAGCCGCTCGGCCAGTTCCGCGTACCGTTCCGGCGCGGCTTTCTCCAGGGTCTCCGCGGCCAGCGGGGTGCGCAGCAGCTTGTCCCGGTGGGCGAGCAACTCGCCGCGCTGCCGCTCGATCAGCCGGGTGTAGCGCCAGGTGTTGCGGTGGATCTCCAGATCGACGCCCTCGGCGACGCGCTGCGCGTGCTGGATGTGCCGGTAGGCGGACGCGGCGGTGATCTCCCCGGTCTCGTCCTCGGCTTCGATCCCGCCCGGTACGTCCGGGGCGTAACCGAGCACCAGGTCGTCGTTCAGGCTGGCGAAGAACACCGAGCTGCCGGGGTCGCCCTGCCGACCCGCGCGGCCACGTAGCTGGTCGTCCAGCCTGCTGCTCGGGTAGCGGGCGGTGCCGATCACGTGCAGCCCGCCGAGCTCGGCGACCCGCTCCCGTTCCGCGCTACCGACGGCCGCGGCCGCGCCGCCCAGCCGGATGTCGGTGCCGCGACCCGCCATCTGGGTGGACACGGTGATCGCCGAATGCTTGCCGGCCTCGGCGATGATCCCGGCCTCCTCGGCATCGTTGCGGGCGTTCAACACCACGCAGGGCAGCTCGGCCTTCGCCAGCTTCTCGGCCAGCTCCTCGGACTCGGCCACGTCCTGCGTGCCGACCAGGATCGGCCGGCCGGTCTCGTGCACCTCGCGGATCTCCTCGACGATCGCGCGCAGCTTGTGCGAGGGCGAGGCGAAGATGCGGTCCGGCGCGTCCTCCCGGATGTTCGGCATGTTCGGCGGGATCACCGCCACCTCGAGCCGGTAGAACTCGCGTAGCTGCTCGGCGACCGCCACCGCGGTGCCGGTCATGCCCGCGACCTGCGGGTAGCGGGCCAGCAGCGCCTGCACGGTGATCGAGTCGAGGATCTCGCCGCGTTCCGACGGCGGGATCTGCTCCTTGGCCTCGACCGCGGCCTGCAACCCGTCCGGCCAGCGTTGCAGCTCGGCCACCCGGCCACGGGAGGCGTTGATCAACTGCACCTTCCCGTCCCGGACCAGGTAGTCCACATCCCGGGTGAGCAGGGCATGCGCGTGCAGCGCGGCATTGATCGAGGCGAGCCGGTCGGAGCCGGAACCGAGCTCCTCGCCGTACAGGTCGATCCCACCCAGTGCCTTCTCCACCACCGAGGCGCCTGCCGAGGTCAGCCAGGCGTTTCGACCGTCGGCGTCGGTCTCGTAGTGCAGGCCGAGCCGCAGCCGCCGGACAATGGTGGCCACCTCCTCGTCGGCGACCCCCGCGTCCACCGACCCCGCCATCACCAGCGGCACCCTGGCCTCGTCGACCAGCACCGAGTCGGCCTCGTCGACGATCGCCACCTCGGGCTCGGGCTGTACCAGGTCCTCCTCGCGGGTGACCAGCCGATCGCGCAGCACGTCGAAGCCGATCTCGCTGACCGCGCCGTAGCAGATCTCGGCGGAGTAGGCGGTGCGCCGCTCCTCGCGGCTCAGCGCCGGCTCCACCCAGCCGACCGACACCCCGAGCAGGTCGTAGACCGGCCGCATCCACTCGGCGTCCCGCCGGGCAAGGTAGTCGTTCACCGAGATGAGGTGCACCCGCTTGCCCCGTAGCGCGTACCCCGCTGCGGCCAGCGCCCCGGCCAGCGTCTTGCCCTCTCCGGTGGCCATCTGCACGACATGCCCGGTGAGCAACCCCATCGTGCCGAGCAACTGCACGTCGAAGGCCCGCTCGTCCAGCGCCCTGCGGGCGGCCTCCCGGCCGAGCGCGCACAGGGTGACCAGCTGTTCCTCGCTGAAGGAGACCCGCTCCGGCGGCTCGGTCGCGCGCAGCTTGCCCGCGGCCTCGGTGAACTCCGCGTCGGAGAGCTTCTGCAGCTCGGCTTCACGCTTCTCGATCGCCGGCAGTAGCGCCTCGTACCGGGTCAGTTCCACGCTGGCCGGGCGCTGGATGATTTTGCGCAACCGCTTGCCGACCCGGCTCATCAACGCTGCCACCCGTGGCCTCCCGTGTCCCGTCTGGTCTGTTTCCCCAACGCAGTGACGGTGCGTTCGAGTTCCTGTATTGCCGAATGGCACCATCATGTGGTGCCCGCCCGCGAACGCTACCTGCTTCCCGCCTCCTGTCTAGCGGCCATCGGTCTGCTGATCAGCTCGTTGACCGCCTGCTCGAGCGACGCGGGCGAGCAGCACGGCACGGTCACCGAGACCAACGGCCCCGTCGGCCCGGTGCCGGATGGCCTCGACCGGTTCTATGCCCAGCCGCTGACCTGGGAGCCCTGCTCGCCCTACGCGACCTCGGCGAACGCCGAGCGGACCTTCGGGGCCACCGGGCAGCGGTGCGCGCGACTGACCGTGCCGCTGGACTACGCCGACCCGGGTGGCGAGGAGATCACGATCGGGTTGCTTCGACGCGAGGCGAGTAACCCGGACGCGCGGATCGGTTCGCTGGTGCTCAACCCGGGCGGTCCGGGCGCCTCCGGCATGGTGGCGGCGGCCTCCACCGCCAAGCAGGTCGAGGGCACGCCACTGGGCGAGCGGTTCGACCTGGTGGGTTTCGATCCGCGTGGGGTGGGGGCGAGCCGGCCGCAGGTGGACTGCCTCACCGACGCCGAGCGGGACGCCGACCGGGCCGATGACGGGGAGACCGACGGTTCCCCGCGAGGGGTGGCCGAGCAGGAGGCCGAGGCGAAGACGTTCGCGCGGCAGTGTGCGCAGCGCACCGAGCACGGCCCGGAGATGCTGGCGAACCTGGGTACCCGTGACGTGGTCAAGGACATGGACGTGCTGCGTTCCGCGTTGGGGGACGAGAAGCTGTCCTATGTCGGCTATTCCTACGGCACCCGGATCGGCTACACCTATGCCGAGGCGTTCCCCGGCAATGTGCGCGCGCTGGTGCTGGACGGCGCCCTCGACCCGGAGCAGAACGCCGTGGATTCGCTGGTCGCGCAGGGCAAGGGCTTCGGGGTGGCGTTCGGTGAGTTCGTTGACTGGTGTGTCCAGCGGCAGGACTGTGCGCTGGGTTCGGATCCGGCCGGGGCGACCGGGGCGTATCAGGACCTGGTGCGGCCGCTGATCGACAACCCGGTCCCGGCGGGCGAGCGGCCGCTGTCCTACGAGGACGCGACCACCGGCACGATCCAGGCGCTGTACGCCGAGCAGTTCTGGGAGAAGCTGAACACCGGGCTGAACCAGCTGAAACAGCGGAAGGCCGGCATGCTGATGGCCCTGGCCGACCTCTACAACCAGCGGGACGAGAACGGGCACTACGCGAGTACCCAGGACGCGTTCACCGCCATCCGGTGCGTGGACGACCCGCGGGTCACCGACAAGCAGGAGATCCTCGAGGCCCAGCGTCGTTACGAGGCGGTGGCGCCGTTCCTTGATGATGGTCGGCCGGATGGGGCGGCGTTGGATGCGTGTGCGTTCTGGCCGGTGCCGAGTACGTCGGAGCCGGGGTTGCCGCGGGTGGATGGGGTGCCGTCGCCGTTGGTGGTTTCGACGACGAATGATCCGGCGACGCCGTATGAGGCTGGGGTGAATCTTGCGAGGGCGATGGATGGGGCGTTGGTGACTTTCGAGGGGACGCAGCACACGGTGTTCTTGCAGGGTAATGAGTGTGTGGATGGGGCGGGTACGGCGTACCTGGTCGACGGCACCCTGCCCGCGGAAGGCACCCGCTGTACCCCGGCGAAATGAGTGCGGTGGCACGATCACCCGGGTGACCGTGCCGAAGAGTCGTACCGCCCTCCCGGCGGTGGCCGCCATGACCTGCGTCCTCGCGGCCTGCTCGTCACCGTCCTCCGCGCCGACGGACACCTCGCCACCGCCGACCACGGCCGAATCGGTGGCCTCCAGCGCGCCGACCACCCGAGCGCCGCTGGATCGGTACTACGAGCAGAACCTGGAGTGGGGTCCCTGCGCACCGTTCGCGACCTCGGCGGACAGCACGGCCGCCTTCCGGATCGAGGGTGTCGAGTGCGCGCGGCTGCGGGTGCCGCTGGACTATGCCGAGCCCGGTGGCGAGGAGATCACCCTCGGCCTGCTCCGGCACCGGGCCGGTAACCCGGACGCGCGGATCGGTTCGCTGGTGCTCAACCCGGGCGGGCCGGGTGCCTCCGGCATGGTGGCCGCGGCCGGTATCGGCGTGCAGGCCCGAAAAGGTGCCCTGGCGCAGCGGTTCGACCTGGTGGGTTTCGATCCGCGTGGGGTGGGGGCGAGCCGGCCGCAGGTCGAGTGTCTTACCGACGCGCAGCGGGACGCCGACCGGGCCGATGACGGGGAGACCGACGGTTCCCCGCGAGGGGTGGCCGAGCAGGAGGCCGAGGCACGGGACTTCATCGCGGGCTGTGTGCGGCACACCGAGCACGGCGAGCGGATGCTGGCGAACCTGGGTACCCGTGACGTGGTCAAGGACATGGACGTGCTGCGTTCCGCGTTGGGGGACGAGAAGCTGTCCTATGTCGGCTATTCCTACGGCACCCGGATCGGCTACACGTATGCCGAGGCCTTTCCCTCCAGGGTCCGGGCGATGGTGCTGGACGGGGCGGTCGATCCGGAGCAGGACGCGCTGGAGAGCACACTTGCCCAGGTGGCAGGGTTCGGGGTGGCGTTCGGTGAGTTCGTTGACTGGTGTGTCCAGCGGCAGGACTGTGCGCTGGGTTCGGATCCGGCCGGGGCGACCGGGGCGTATCAGGACCTGGTGCGGCCGCTGATCGACAACCCGATCGAGGTGGGCGACGGTCGTAGGCTGTCCTACGAGGACGCGACCACCGGCACGATCCAGGCGCTGTACGCCGAGCAGTTCTGGGAGAAGCTGAACACCGGGCTCGCCGAGGTCCGGCAGGGCAGTGGCAAGACCCTGATGGAGCTGGCCGATCGGTACAACCAGCGGGACGAGAACGGGCACTACGCGAGTACCCAGGACGCGTTCACCGCGATCAACTGCGTGGACCACCCGAAGATCACCGACAAGGACGCGATACTGGCCGCGCAGCGGGAGATGGCGAAGTCCGCGCCGTTCCTTGATGATGGTCGGCCGGATGGGGCGGCGTTGGATGCGTGTGCGTTCTGGCCGGTGCCGAGTACGTCGGAGCCGGGGTTGCCGCGGGTGGATGGGGTGCCGTCGCCGTTGGTGGTTTCGACGACGAATGATCCGGCGACGCCGTATGAGGCTGGGGTGAATCTTGCGAGGGCGATGGATGGGGCGTTGGTGACTTTCGAGGGGACGCAGCACACGGTGTTCTTGCAGGGTAATGAGTGTGTGGATGGGGCGGGTACGGCGTACCTGGTCGACGGCACCCTGCCCGCGGAAGGCACCCGCTGCGCGCCCTGAGAGTTACGGCCGGACGGGCAGGTTGTGCTCGGTCAGGGCGAGTTCCAGCATCACCGCGCCCTCGTTCGGTTTGCGCGGCGGGATCTGCATCCACACCCGGACCAGATCACGGGGCTGCTCGGCGGTGACCCAGAACTTCAGATCGACATCGGACTGGATGCCCGGCACGAGCTCGGAGACCACCTCCCGGCTCACCGCGCCGTTGACCCGGAACGCCTCGACCTCCTCGAGTTCCTCCCTGCCCTCGGTCTCCAGCTCCCGCGCGGAGGTCAGTAACTGCCGCAGCCCCGTTTCCGGCGCCAGCACGGTGGCCGGGGCGTACCGCGCGGGCACCGGCTCCTCCCACCGGGAACCCTCGTTACCGGTGAGGTACAGGGTGTCACCCTGGAGCAGGAACTCGTACTCGACGCGTTCCAGCCCGTCCTGCACGTCGGCGGTGCCGCTGGCCCAGCCGAACTCGCCACCCTCGGTCGAGGCCGCGCCCTCCAGGTTGCGGATGTTCATTCCCGGCACCGTGCCGCTCACCCCGAGGGTGAACCGCACCGAACGCAGCTCGGCGAGCCGATCCGCCGCGGCGGCCACCAGGCCCCGCCCCTCCGGCAGCGGACCGGTGGTGTCCGGGGAGGAGGCACACCCGGCAAGCAGCCCGAGCGCGAGCGCGGTCACCAACGCGGTCCGGCGGCAGAGCATGCTCCCTACGTTAGCTTGGCCGCTGGTGGGACGTCGCGAAGGTGCGCCGGTAGGCGAGTGGGGCGACCCCGATGGCCGAGCTGAGATGCTGCCGCAGTGAGGCGGCCGTGCCCAGGCCCGACTCGGAGGCCACGGTCTCGATCGGCAGGTTCGTGGTCTCCAGCAGATGCCGGGCATGCCGCACCCGCTGCTGGGTCAGCCAGGCCCGCGGCGGCAACCCGGTCTCGGCGCGGAAGCGCCTGCTGAAGGTGCGCACGCTCATCCGCGCGTGCCGGGCCAAGGTGGTCAGGTCGAGCCGCTCGCCCAGGTGGCGCAGGGCCCACGCCCTGGTCGTGGCGGTGCTGCCGGTGTCGCTCTCGGCAACCGGGCGCTCGATGAACTGGCTCTGGCCGCCGTCCCGCCACGGCGGCACCACGCAGTAGCGCGCCGCGGTGTTGGCGACCTCGCTGCCGTGGTCCGCCCGCAGCACGTGCAGGCACAGGTCCACGCCAGCGGCGAGCCCGGCCGAGGTGAGCACCTCGCCCTCGTCCACGAACAGCACGGTCTCGTCCAGTTCCACCCGCGGGTAGAGGCGGCGGAAGTCCTCGGCGTGTGCCCAGTGCGTGGTGGCCCGGCGACCGTCCAGCACACCGGCGGCACCGAGCACGAAGGCGCCGGTGCAGATGGACATCAGCCGGGCACCGGGTGGGATCAGCGCCAGCGCATCGGCCACCGGCCCCGGCAGGGTGCCGTGCCGGCGCGGGCCGGCGACCCGGGTGCCCGGAATGATCACGGTGTCGGCCTCGGTGAGTACCTCGGGGCCGTGCTCGAGTACGGCCGTGTACCCGGTGGAGACCCGGACCGGCTGGTCGTCGACACCGCAGATCCGCACCTCGTAGAGCGGCTCGCCGTCGCGTTCGGCTGCGCGGAACAACTGGGGCGGGATGTGCAGGTCGTACCCCACCACCTCACTGATCGCGAGCACGACCACCCGGTGCGGCAGAGGCATGGCAAGATTCTTGCACATATTGGCAACCAGGCCACTCGTTCGGGATCCCGCCGCGCGGCAGGCTGTGCCGCGTGGTTCACCTCGATGACCGCGGCGCCACGGCCGCGAAGGGGCCGGGGAGCTCGCGCCGCCCGCACTGGGCCTGGCTGGTCGTTGTCGCCGCCTTCTTCGCACTGGTCGGCGCGGCGGGGTTCCGCGCGGCACCGAGTGTGCTGATCGACCCGCTGCACGCGGAGTTCGGCTGGTCCCGCGGGACGATCTCGGCGGCCGTGTCGATCAACATGCTGTTGTACGGCCTGTTCTCCCCGTTCGCCGCGGCGTTGATGGAACGCCTCGGCATGCGCAGGGTGGTCGCCACGGCGTTGCTGCTGGTCGCGACGGGCAGCGGGCTGACCGTTTTCATGTCGGCCAGCTGGCAGCTGATGCTCTGCTGGGGAGTGCTGGTCGGGGTGGGTACCGGCTCGATGGCGCTGGCCTTCGTGGCCACCGTGACCTCGCGCTGGTTCGTCCGGCATCGCGGGCTGGTCAGCGGCGTGCTGACCGCGGCGGGCGCGGCCGGGCAGCTGGTGTTCCTGCCGCTGGTCGCCGTGCTGGCCACCGACCACGGCTGGCGCACCGCGTCCCTGGCGGTGTCCGGTGCCGCGCTGGTGGTGGTGCCGATCGTGCTGCTCCTGCTGCGGGACCACCCCCGTGATGTCGGCACCACGGCCTACGGTGCCGAGCAGGGTCACGAGGAGGCGGTTCCGCCCCCGGCCGCGGGTTCCGCCCGGCGGGCGTTGCTCGTGCTGGCCGACGCCGCGAGGTCGCGGACGTTCTGGCTGCTCGCCGGCGGGTTCGCGATCTGCGGGGCCTCCACCAACGGCCTGATCGGTACGCATTTCGTCCCCGCCGCGCATGACCACGGCATGCCGCACACCACGGCGGCGAGCCTGCTCGCACTGGTCGGGGTGTTCGACATCGCGGGCACGGTCGCCTCCGGCTGGCTGACCGACCGGGTGGACCCGCGCTGGCTGCTGGGCGTCTACTACACGCTGCGCGGCGCCTCGCTGATCCTGCTGCCGCAGCTGTTCGCGCCGACCACCGAACCCCCGATGTGGGCGTTCATCGTGTTCTACGGCCTGGACTGGGTGGCCACGGTGCCGCCGACGGTCGCGCTGTGCCGCCAGTGGTGGGGCATGACCGGACCGATCGTGTTCGGCTGGGTGTTCGCCGCGCACCAGGTCGGCGCCGCGCTGGCCGCTTTCGGCGCCGGCCTCGCCCGCGACCAGCTGGGCAGCTACAACCTCGCCTGGTACGTGGCCGGCGGCCTGTGCGCCCTCGCCACCGTCATGTCCCTGCGCATCCGCTCCCGGCGTGTTTGCCCTCCACGCGCGTGAGTTTGCCGCCCACGCGCACGAGTTTGCTCCTCACGCGCACGAGTTTGCCGTTCACGTAGGCGAGTTGGCCGCGCCCGGGTCCCCCCGCCACGTAGCGGGAACCCCTGGACATGGATCAGCACGTCCTCGGCGCTCTCGGGATCGCGGTCGGTGCGGTGCCGGCCGATGGTCCCGAGCAGTTCGGCGAGCAGGTCCTTCAGTTCGGCGGCCGTCAGCCGGACGACCATGCTGTTGAACCCGGCGGCTTCCGCCCACTCACGCGGCCAGACCTGTTCCGAGTAGGTGATCGCCCGCTGGAAGTCGAGCTCGATGACCTCGCGCACCAGGGTGCGTACCGGACCGCGGGTCTCCGTCGAGGACGTCGTCGATATCGAACCGGGTGTGGTCGTGCACCGCACGCCACCAGCGCTCTCGCCGGGTCCCGAAGTCGGTTTCCTCGGTGATGAACCCGGTGTTGGCCAGCCGACGCAGGTGCCAGCTGATGTTGCCGCTGTCCTCGGTCAACCGCTTTGCCAGCCGGGCCGAGGTGGCGGGGCCCTCCGTGCGCAGCAGGCCGAGTATCCGAACGCGCAGCGGATGCGCCAGCCCCCGCAGGCTGCGGGCGTCCAACTGTTTGTACGTCTCCCGCTCGTCCGCCATCCCGTCAGCCCAGAGTGCGAAGAACTCTTCGCAAGGTTGCCCGGATCGGGTACCAGGCAACGTGGCGTTAACACGATCCGCATAGGGTGCCGACATGGAACGCCAGCAGGAGTTCGTGCTGCGCACGCTGGAAGAACGTGACATCCGCTTTGTCCGTCTGTGGTTCACCGACGTACTGGGCTTCCTCAAGTCGGTGGCCATCGCGCCGGCCGAACTGGAGGGTGCCTTCGCCGAGGGGATCGGCTTCGACGGCTCGGCGATCGAGGGTTTCGCGCGGGTGTACGAGTCGGACATGGTCGCCAAGCCAGACCCCGCCACCTTCCAGGTGCTGCCGTGGGAGACGCCGGAGGGCGGCCATTACTCGGCGCGGATGTTCTGCGATATCGCGATGCCGAACGGCTCGCCGTCCTGGGCAGACCCCCGGCACGTGCTGCGGCGGCAGCTCTCCAAGGCCAGCGAAGCCGGTTTCACCTGCTACGTGCATCCGGAGATCGAGTTCTTCCTGCTGTCCACCCTGCCCGAGGACGGTCGCGAGCCGGAGCCCGCCGACAACGGCGGTTACTTCGACCAGGCCAGTCATGCCACCGCGACCCATTTCCGCAGGCACGCCATCGAGACGCTGGAGGCGATGGGCATCTCGGTGGAGTTCAGCCACCACGAGGGTGCGCCCGGCCAGCAGGAGATCGACCTGCGCTACGCCGACGCGCTGACCATGGCCGACAACGTGATGACCTTCCGGTACGTGGTCAAGGAGGTCGCGCTCACCCAGGGTGTGCGGGCCACGTTCATGCCCAAGCCGTTCACCGACCAGCCCGGCTCCGGCATGCACACCCACTTCTCCCTCTTCGAGGGGGACAGCAATGCCTTCTACGACCCGGAGGACCCCTACGAACTGTCCGAGACGGGCAAGGCGTTCGTCGCCGGTCTGCTCAGTCACGCGCGGGAGATCTCGGCGGTGACCAACCAGTG